>NZ_JAKUMP010000049.1:0-230 GCF_026341415.1 Pseudomonas sp. MCal1 | reverse complement strand
GCCGGCAATCTCAGCTACCGCTACAAGGATCGAGACATCAGCCTCACGCCGGCGCAGGGCCGGGTCATGCTCGACGCCCAGCATCGACTGGAGGAAGAGCTCAAGGCTGAAACCCGGGCCCGGCAGTATGGCGGTCAGCCGAGTCATGCAGAATCCGCCGCCCGCGATGCCCGCATCGCAGCGATTGTCGCGCCGGTGCGGGCGTTTATTCCGGCAGACCTGTACCGCGA
>NZ_JAKUMP010000048.1:0-232 GCF_026341415.1 Pseudomonas sp. MCal1 | reverse complement strand
CCCAGCAGTCGTCGGTCAGTCAGGCCGGTAAAAACACCATGGGCTTACTGGTCATCGGATTCGAAAACCCCGACCCGAATGCCACCCAAGACAACAAGCATTTTTCGCTGGGCTTCAATTGCGGCGGTGGCACGACAGCGATGGCGTTGTGGGAATGCATGCGCAGTTACATGGAGATCGGGCCAGAAGCATCGCCGGATGCCGCAGCGCTCAATTCAGGCGCCAACCTGCG
>NZ_JAKUMP010000047.1:0-234 GCF_026341415.1 Pseudomonas sp. MCal1 | reverse complement strand
GAGTACATCGATCTCGACGCGATGAACACCTGGTTCAGCGACACGGCCGCCGCCCACTTTCAACAACTCGAAGAGCGCCACGCGGCGTTGTTCGCTGACCGGGGGCTGTACCTCAAACGCTCGTCCAGCGGCACCTGGTTTGTCGACTTCAACGACTTGGCGGCGCGCCAGTGGCTGACCGAGCTGGCCACCGGCTGCCTGACCGCCCAGTGCATCCGCGCCCAGGGCGCCGAG
>NZ_JAKUMP010000046.1:0-244 GCF_026341415.1 Pseudomonas sp. MCal1 | reverse complement strand
TAGCTCAGTTGGTTAGAGCGCACCCCTGATAAGGGTGAGGTCGGCAGTTCGAATCTGCCCAGACCCACCAATTTTGTTATGGGGCCATAGCTCAGCTGGGAGAGCGCCTGCCTTGCACGCAGGAGGTCAGCGGTTCGATCCCGCTTGGCTCCACCATAAACTGCTTCGAAGTTTGAGAGTTTAGAAATGAATATTCGATTTGAATATTGATTTCTAGTCTTTTGATTAGATCGTTCTTTAAAAA
>NZ_JAKUMP010000045.1:0-253 GCF_026341415.1 Pseudomonas sp. MCal1 | reverse complement strand
TAAGTGTTGACGGCAGATTCTGAGTCTCTATAATTCGCCCCACTTCCGGCGCAGTCGAAGCGGAAAACTCCTTGAGATTCAATGAGTTAAGCAGGTTTCGAAGGCGGGCCGCTTCAGTTCATCGAAGCCTGGAAGGCGTTGGAAATGCCGGTTTGTTGGGGCGCTTTCAACGGTTCGATCTTCTCGGTCGAAAGCGAAGAAAAAGAGGTGTTGACAGCAGCGTGTAACGCTGTAGAATTCGCCTCCCGCTAAC
>NZ_JAKUMP010000044.1:0-255 GCF_026341415.1 Pseudomonas sp. MCal1 | reverse complement strand
GCGGGAATAGCTCAGTTGGTAGAGCACGACCTTGCCAAGGTCGGGGTCGCGAGTTCGAGTCTCGTTTCCCGCTCCAATTTTAAACAGCGACGCTTAACGGCGGTGCTGAGTGAAACCAGAACCCAATCTTCGGAGGCGGATCTGGACACCGAAACACACACCATGTGTTCCGGGTAGCGTGTCCCCTTCGTCTAGTGGCCTAGGACACCGCCCTTTCACGGCGGTAACAGGGGTTCGAGTCCCCTAGGGGACGCC
>NZ_JAKUMP010000043.1:0-288 GCF_026341415.1 Pseudomonas sp. MCal1 | reverse complement strand
ACCGACGCCCTCGGCGCGACACTGCTGAAGGATCCGACTGTGGCCAACATCAAGGCCTACACCGATGCCATGCACCGGATCCGCGAGCGCAACAAGGTGCTCGCTCAACACCCCGATGCCAGCGACCAGCCGCCCGGCGAGTGGAGCGCCGAGCCATGGGACGGTCAGGGCACCCGGGACTGGCTGGACAACGCCAGGGCGCAAAGCGACGGCCTGTTCGCCGTCTTCGCCTGTCTGGATGACGATCCTGGCGTGCTGCGCGATATCAACCATGAACAGGAATGGCTG
>NZ_JAKUMP010000042.1:0-316 GCF_026341415.1 Pseudomonas sp. MCal1 | reverse complement strand
AACTCCACAGGTGTCATCGCCCTGAGAAACGACCCGACGCCCGAGCTTGATCGTGTACCGAATTACCCGCTCGGTGAGGACCACCCCGGCGCCATTTACCTGCAACCAAAGGACAAGCGATGAGCACGCGACCCGCAGGCGCTACGAAGAACGGGATTTTTTCCCGCAATGATTATTTGGCGCCGTTGCCTGTTCCTACCGGGGAAAAGCCTTGTGATGTGCTCAACACCATCTGGCGTAAAAACGAGGTGTTTCTCGATATTGGTAACTACAGCATTGGCTCGGCAGTGATGGTGCTTTGGCCAATGGTGATGTT
>NZ_JAKUMP010000041.1:0-391 GCF_026341415.1 Pseudomonas sp. MCal1 | reverse complement strand
AGCAACGGCTCGGTCATTACCATTGAAGCGGGCAAAACCACTGGCACCGTGACTGTTCCTGCGCCGGCCGATGACGTCTACAAGGACGCCGGCAAGGTCGAAGTAACCATCAAGGATGCGTCCGGCGGCAACTTCGAGAACCTTGTTCCGAGCACCGTCCCGGCTGTCACTGAAGTGACTGACACCATCGACACCACCACGGTGAAGCTGAGCGCCGATACATCGGTGGCCGAGGGCGGCACTGTCACCTATACCGCGACGGTCAGTGCGCCTGTGACCGGTTCGCCAGTGACTGTCACTTTGGCCAACGGCCAGACCATCACCATCGAAGTCGGCAAGACCACCGGCACCGTGACCACCACCGCGCCGAACGACGCGCTGAACGGTCATG
>NZ_JAKUMP010000040.1:0-396 GCF_026341415.1 Pseudomonas sp. MCal1 | reverse complement strand
TTGCAGTTCAGTCGTGATCAGCGGATTTTCCAGCAGCGTACGGTGCCGCAGATCATCGCGCAGGTGCTCAAGGGGCATGGCATTCAAGCGGATGCCTTCAGCTTTCATGTCGCGGCGAATCCGCCCCGTGATTACTGCACCCAGTACGGCGAATCCGATCTGGAGTTCATCCAGCGACTGTGCGCCGAGGACGGTATCGCCTGGCATCACCAGCACTCGGTGGACGGGCATCGGCTGGTCTTCACCGATGACCAGGTGTTTTTACCCAAGCTCGGCGCCACGCCCTATCGGCAGGACTCCGGCATGGTGGCCGAGCATCCGGTGGTCAGCCGTTTCAGCATTCGTACCGGCACCCGCACCAGCACGGTCGTGCGCCGCGACTATGACCTCAAGCGC
>NZ_JAKUMP010000003.1:0-474396 GCF_026341415.1 Pseudomonas sp. MCal1 | reverse complement strand
CGTACGGTTACCGGGATAGCGAATTCTTTTTCATGAAGATCAAGAGCGTCTTTCCCGGTAATCCGTGAAGAACCTTTCATTTGCGTTGCCCCATTCACAGGCATTCCATCTACGGCTTGTCAACGCGAGTGGCTCGGGGAGGGGCATGGTGGTTTTCTCCCGCGTGGTTTCACTTGAGGCTAGATCAAGTTGGGCAGTTTCACCCACCTGTTTCGCCCCAGGGCCTTGGCACTGTAAAGCGCTTCATCGGCGGCTTCGATCAAACCTTGCACGGGGGTTAGCCGGGAGCCGGTGGCAGTGGCAATCCCGATGCTGACACTCACTCGTCCCAACGGGCTGGATTCGTGGGAAATGTTCGCTTGCTTCAATCGGTCGAGGATCAGTTGCGCCACGATCTGCGCACCTTCGCTGTCGGTATTGGGCATGATGACGCCCATCTCTTCACCGCCATACCGCGCCACAAGATCCGAGGGACGGCGCACGCACGCCTCCACCACGTTAGCAACGCGTTGCAGACAATCGTCGCCGGCAACATGCCCGTGGGAATCGTTGAACAGTTTGAAGTAGTCGATATCAATCATCAGCAATGCCAAGGATGTGCCGTCGCGCTGCGCTCGTCGCGCCTCTACGTCCAGTGTCACATCGAAGCAGCGTCGATTGGCCAGACCGGTCAGGGCGTCCTTCATCGCCAACAGCTCAAGTTGCCTGTTTGACGAAAGCAACTGCTGCTGAGTGCCCATCAACTCCGCTTCTACCTGGGTTCTGCGTCGAATATCCAGTATCAAAAACCAGCCGATGAGACCCGTAAGCGCCAGCAGGCCCGTCACCACCACGGCCGATAGCAGCGCCTCCGTTCGCCACGCGGCGAGGGCTTCGCGTTTCCCGAGTGCGACAGTCGTGATCAGCGGCAGCCGGTCACTTTTGCGAAAGGCGTAGAGCCTTTCCACACCGTCCAGGCTGGAGGTGAACGAGGCGGTGCCGACAGAGTGATCCACCAGGTACTTGGCGTAGATCGGTGACTTTGAAAAATTGCGCCCCATGTCCTGCTCGCGAAAGGGGTAGCGAACCAGCAACGTACCGTCGGTATAGGACAACCCGATGGCACCTTCCTGGCCGACATCGATCTTTCCAAACAGCCGCAGAAAGTTCTCGATGCCCAAGGTCACCGCGACCACTCCGGCAAACTCACCGCGAGCATCATTGAAACGTCGACTGACGGTAATCACCCATTCCTGATTGGTGCGGCTTTGAATGGGCGGACCGATAAAGGTCTCGGGGGAGGGATCATCGCGGTGATGAATGAAATAGGTGCGATCACTGCTATTGGCCCCGGCCGGAATCGGCCGGTTGGAGGACATCAGCCAGCGTCCCTGACTGTCGTAGATGGTGATGCCGCTGAGCTGTGGCATCAGCGACTCCTGCCGGTCGATCAGCGAACTGATCCGCTGGATCTGAACGGGGCCACTGCCTTCGGTTTCCAGGCGTTCGACGAGCCCGAGCAAAAGCGCCGAACTCTGGCGGACGATGCCTTCGGAATAGGTGACAAGCGCCTGGGTCAGGTTCAACCCGTGAATGTCCACTTCCTCCAGCGCTCGCTCTCGAGAGGCCAGCACCTTCCAGACAGTCAGTGAGGCCAGGGAGCAGCCGATAACCAACAGCAAAAGCACAACCAGGTGGGTATCTCGCTTCACGTCACTACCTTATGGAAAGTCCGTTCCAGAGGCTATTGGATCAAGGCAATGACGGCAGTCGCTTGTCCTCATCGCGTGCAAGGATACAAGCAGTCAGGTGTCGCTGCAGCAATAGATGAATGGGTTAAAGCACCGAACCGCGCTGGACCTCAACCGCGTTTGGGCAGTTTCCAGTTCGGGCGAATGAAGTGGCAGGTGTAGCCATTCGGTATGCGCTCGAGGTAATCCTGATGCTCCGGTTCCGCCTCCCAGAACGGTCCCGCCGGTTCGATTTCGGTGACCACACGACCTGGCCAAAGGCCTGACGCATCGACATCGGCTGCGGTGTCTTCGGCGATATCGCGTTGTTGCTCGTTCAGGTAATAGATCGCCGAACGATAGCTTGGACCGAGGTCGTTGCCCTGACGGTTGGGCGTGCTCGGATCGTGGATCTGGAAGAAGAATTCGAGGATCTGCCGATAGCTGATCACGGCCGGATCGAAGACGATCTCGATGGCTTCGGCATGATTGCCATGGTTGCGGTAAGTGGCGTTCGGCACATCGCCGCCGGTGTAGCCGACCCGCGTCTTCAGCACGCCGGGGTAGCGCCGCAACAGGTCCTGCATGCCCCAGAAGCAGCCGCCGGCGAGAATGGCGGTTTCGGTTTGAGTGGTCATGGCTTGTCCTTCCTCTCGAATGGGTCGCAGATGTTCCTTCATATGAGGGAGTGTGGACCGATTCCAAGGTTGAGCCGGTAAATAAATCGTGAAGCATCGTCTTACGGCGTTTTCCCACTATCGGCAAGCCAACCATCAGGCTCCAGTTCTTGGCCACACGTGGCAGTTCCTTTCAAAGAATACCGCTGACTGGCGGAAACGCTGATCGGCAAACCGGGTTCTCCGGCACTCAGTCTGGAAGCAAGCATTGTGGATTGTCCTCTTTGGGTTGACGGTGAAACGCGTTTCAGACGATTTATCGCTTTCAGGCGAGTCAGTAATCTGTGCCCATCTTGAACGCAAACGCACTTCCACAACTAAAAAGGGATTCAAACATGAGCACTCCAACCTACAACCGCCTGAACAAAGACGATGCCGTGGTTCTGCTGGTCGACCACCAGACCGGTCTGATTTCTCTGGTTCAGGACTTTTCGCCAAACGAGTTCAAGAACAACGTGCTGGCGCTGGCCGATCTGGCCAGGTTCTTCGAATTGCCGACCATCCTCACCACCAGTTTCGAACAAGGCCCGAACGGCCCGCTGGTGCCGGAACTCAAGGAAATGTTCCCGGACGCGCCGTACATCGCCCGCCCAGGCCAGATCAACGCCTGGGACAACGAAGACTTCGTCAAGGCAATCAAGGCCACCGGCCGCAAGCAGATCATCATTGCCGGTGTCGTGACTGACGTCTGCGTAGCGTTCCCGACCCTGTCGGCATTGGCGGAAGGGTTTGACGTGTTCGTGGTGACCGACGCCTCCGGCACCTTCAACACCACCGTGCAACAGGCCGCATGGAACCGCATGACCCAGGCCGGCGCACAAATGATGAACTGGTTCTCGGTCGCCTGTGAGCTGCACCGCGACTGGCGCAACGACATCGAAGGCCTGGGCAACCTACTGTCCCAGCGCATCCCGAACTACCGCAACTTGATGAATGGTTATGCAGCGCTGACCGCGCATCAGAAATAACCGGATGCCGGATAGACGAAAGCCTGCTTTGAAAAAAGCAGGCTTTCGTCGTTTCTAGCGCAAACAGGAGAGCAGGGGACTGTCACCTCAAACCGTGACGACAATCTTCCCGACCTGCTGATTGGCTTCAAGAAAGCGATGCGCCTCCTGAATTTCATCCAGGGCGAATGTCCTGGCAATGATCGGTTGCAGCGCGCCGGACGCCAGCCCATCGCCGATGAAGGTCTTTGCGCGTGCCAGGGTGGCCGGATCGGAGACGATCTCCGCGTAGAGGTAACCCTTGAGGGTCAGGCATTTGCCGAGCACGGTAAACAGCGGGAACGGCGTCGGCTCCGGGCTCAGGGCGCCATACTCCAGCAGGATGCCGCCGCGCGCCATGCTTTGGGTCAGCGGTTCGAACGACGGGCCGCCCACCGGATCGAACACCACTCGCGCGCCTTTGCCGTCGGTCAAGGCCATGACTGCTGCAACCATGTCTTCCTCGTCGCTGACGATCACGTGCGCCGCGCCGGCGTCGAGCAAGGCCTGTTTCTTGGCGCGGGTTCGAGTGATGGCAATCGAAGTGGCACCGACCATTTTGGCAATCTGAAAGGCGGCCAGGCCGACGCTGCTGGAGGCGGCGGTGACGATCACGAAGTCGTCCTTTTGCAGTTTGGCCTGTTCGACCAGCGCACCCCACGCGGTGACGTATTGCATCCAGGACGCCGCCGCTTGTTCAAATGACAGGTTCTGCGGGTGCTTGACCGTGAGGTGGGCGGGCACATTGGCCAGCTCGCCGTAAGTGCCCCAGCGCGCGATGTCCAGCGGCGGAATCAGGCTGACGGCATCACCGATCTTGAATTCGCTGGCGTTGGCGCCGACCGCGACCACCACGCCGGCGGCTTCGTAGCCGAGACGGCTGGGAAACTCGGCTTCCTGCAGATAAGCGTGATTGCGGAACATCACTTCGGCGCGATTCAGGCCAAAGGCTTTGACCTCGATCTGCACTTCGTCCGCCGCCGGTGCCGGGACGTCGACGTTTTCCAGTTTCAGGACGCTCGCGTCACCGTATTCATGAATCCTGACAATGCGTGCCATCTGTACTTCCTCGGTTATCGATGAAATTGCACCGGCGTAAACCGGTGCCATGGACGCCAATTTAGGCTTTGGCCTGTTCCGGATAAAGGCCTAGGATGGCGCAACACTAGAAACAACGAGTTTCCAATGGATCGCCTCACACTCATGGCCACCTTCGTCAAAGCGGTGGAGCTGGGCTCCTTCAGCGCGGTGGCGGACGAACTCAACCAGTCCCCGCAAATGGTCGGCAAGCAGGTGAAAATGCTCGAGCAACACCTGGGCGTTTCGCTGCTCAACCGCACCACCCGCAAGCAAAGCCTCACGGATTTCGGCCGTACGTTCTATCAGCGGGCGAAACTGATTCTGGCCGACATGGACGCCGCCGAAGAAATGGCCGCCGTGACTCGAGGCGTGCCCAGCGGCCGGTTGCGGATCAATGCACCCGTCACGTTCGGTGTCAGCACGCTGTCGCCGAAACTGCTGGAGTACATGGTTCGTTATCCGCAAGTGTCGGTGGATCTGACGCTGTCGAACGAACTGGTCGACCTGGTGGACGGCGGTTATGACGCAGTGTTTCGCATCGGCGAACTCGCCGACAGCGGGCTTAAGGCATTGCCGCTGATGCCCTATCACATGGTGCTGTGCGCAGCACCGTCCTACCTCGCACGCCGCCCACCCATCACCACGCCCTGGGATCTTCAGGAACATGAATGCCTGGCGTTCGCCTATTCGGACGGCCGCTCACATCTGCGATTCGAAGGCCCGGAAGGCTGCATCGACGTGCCGATTAAAAGCCGATTGACGATTAATCAGGGCGACCCGTTGCTGTCCGGAGCAGTGGCAGGGCTGGGGGTGGTGATGCTGCCGCTGGAACTGGTCAAGGATTCGCTGAGGAGCGGCACACTGGTGAGTCTGCTGCCGCAGTACAGGGTGCCGGTTTCGCCGATGAATCTGTTGTATGCACCGGATCCAAGGCTGACACCCAAACTGCGGAGCTTCATTGATTTTGTGCGGGGGGCGTTCGGGTAGTCAAAACCTGCTCACCGCCGACCGGTCCGCGTACTCACATCCACCCAGACAGCCAACACCAGAATGCTGCCCTTGACGATCATCTGCCAGTAACTGTCGACGTCGAGCATGGACATGCCGTTGTCCAGGCTGGTGATGACCAGTGCGCCGAGAAGGGCGCCGTAGACTGTGCCGGAACCGCCGCGCATCGAGGTGCCACCGATGAAGCAGGCGGCGATGGCGTCGAGTTCGCCCATGCTGCCGGCCGAGGGCGAGCCGGCGGCCAGGCGCGCAGTGTTGACCACGCCGGCGAGGGCGCACATTACGCCCATGATCCCGAAAATCCACAGCTTCACGGCCTGCACATTGATACCGGACAGGCGCGTCGCTTCCATGTTGCTACCCACCGAATAGACGCGTCGGCCGAACACGGTCTGGCTGGTCACGTAGCTGAATCCGCCCAGCAGAATCAGCAAAAGCAGGACCGGCACGGGAATGCCGTCGTAGCTGTTGAGGGTCTGGACGAAACCGGCCAGCACCGCGCCGATCAACAACACGCGTGCCACGTCACGCACTAATGAGTGTGCCGCGAGGCCGTGAAGGGCGCGATTGCGCCGTTGTTTCCAGGTCAGGAACAGCGTCAGTGCGAACAGCAGGACACCCAGACCGGCGCCGATCGTATGTGGCAGATAACCCTGGCCAATGTAGACGAGTTCCGGCGACACCGGCGCAATGGTCGTGCCTCCGGTGATCCCCAGCAAGATGCCCCGGAAAGCCAGCATGCCCCCCAGCCCGACGATGAACGACGGAATGCGCAGGTACGCCGCCATGTAGCCGTTGGCGAGGCCGATCAGCAGCCCGCACACCACCACAAGGCTCAGGTTCGCCAGCAGCGGTATGTGATAGACAACATCAAGAATGGCTGCCACGCCGCCGAGCAGGCCCAGCAATGAGCCGACCGACAGATCGATCTCGCCGCTGATGATGACCAGTACCATGCCGCAGGCGAGAAGCCCGGTAATCGACATCTGGCGCAGCAGGTTGGAGAGGTTGCGGGGTGTCAGGAATCCGCCCTCGGTCTGCCAGCTGAAGAACAGCCAGATCAACGCCACGGCAAACACCAGTGCGAGCATCTTGTAGCGGGTGAAGAGTTGTTTGACCTGATTCATTTACGCGGATTTCCGAACTTTATTGTTATGGCTGTCGGGCTGGCTGAGCGCCGCGGCGAGCACCTGTTCCTGAGTGAGTTCATGGTTGATGAAATCGCCCTGCAACCGGCCTTCGCCGATCACCAGTACGCGGTCGGAAACACCGAGCACTTCGGCCAGCTCCGAAGACACCATGATGATCGACACGCCTTCGGCGGCCAGCATCCCCATCAACTTGTAGATCTCGTATTTGGCGCCGACATCCACCCCTCGGGTCGGCTCATCGAGGATCAGAACCCTGGGCCGGGTCAGCAGCATCTTCGCCAGCACGGCTTTTTGTTGATTGCCCCCGGACAGGCTGGTGATCGGCAGGAACGGGCTCGCGGTCTTGAGGTGCAGGCGCGAAATTTCCCGATCAATGCTGCCCAGTTCGGCTTCGGCGTCGATGCGGGTCAGTTTCGAGAAACTGTCCAGCACGGCCAGGGTGATGTTCTGGCCAACCCCCAGGTCGGGAATGATCCCCTGACGCTTGCGGTCTTCGGGCACCAGGCACACGCCGGCGCGGATTGATTTGAGCGGTGTGCGGGTGTCTATGGGTTGACCGTCCAGCCAGACCTCGCCTTCGTGGCGGCCGGGGTAGGCGCCGAACAGCGCGGTCACAAGCTCCGTGCGACCGGCGCCGACCAGCCCGGCGATGCCGAGGATTTCCCCGCGTTTGAGGCTGAACGAAATGTCGTCGACCCGTTTGCGTTTGGGGTTGTCGACGTCGTAGCAGGTGATGTGGCGCGCCTCGAAAATCACCTCGCCGATGTCGTGTGGTTCGGTGGGGTAGAGGTTGCTCATTTCCCGGCCGACCATCTGGGTGATGATCCGGGGAATATCCATGTCTTCCATGGCGGTCGTGGCGATGTGTTTACCGTCGCGGATCACCGAAATGGTGTCACACACAGCGGCCACTTCATCGAGCTTGTGGGAGATGTAGACGCAGGCGACGCCCTTGGCCTTGAGGTCGCGGATGATGTCCAGCAATACCTCGATTTCCGAACGGGTCAGGGCCGAAGAAGGCTCGTCGAGGATCAGCAGCCGTGCCTGCTTGTTCAGGGCCTTGGCGATTTCCACCAGTTGCTGATAACCGCCACCGTACTGCGAAACCGGCAGCGACACGTTCATGTCCGGCACTTTCAGTTCACGCATCAGGGCTTCAGCGCGGTGGATCATCGCCGGGTAATTCATCCGCCCACCCGGCAGCGTCAGCTCATGGCCCATGAAAATGTTTTCGGCCACCGAGAGGTCGGGAACCAGCGTCAGTTCCTGGTGAATGATGACGATGCCGGCGGCTTCCGTTTCGCTGATCGATTGCGCCTTGAGCGGCTGACCGTCCCACAGGATTTCACCGTCCCAGGTGCCGTGGGGATAGACCGCCGACAGGATTTTCATCAGCGTGGACTTGCCGGCACCGTTCTCGCCGCACAGCCCGACGCATTCACCGGGTCTGACCTTGAGGTCGATGCCGTTGAGCGCTTTGACACCGCCGAAGGTTTTGACGATGCCGTTCATTTGCAACAGAAAGTCGGACATGGCAGAGACTCACAAGCGGCAGATACAGGACTGAACCCGCAGGCGCAGAACGCCTGCGGGGCATTACTCAAGTGTCACTGTCCGGCGATCTGCGCCTTGGTGTAGAAGCCGTCCTGTTCCAGCAGGTCGATGTTGTCCTTGGTCAACGGAGTCGGGGTGAGCAGGATGGTGTCGACTTTTTTGCTGCCGTTGTCGTATTGCGAGCTGTAGGCGGGTTTCTCGTTGCGCGCCAGTTGCACCGAGAGTTTGGCGGCTTCGGAGGCAATCAGTTTCAGCGGTTTGTAAACCGTCATGGTTTGAGTACCGGAGATCACTCGCTTGACCGCTGCCAGGTCCGCGTCCTGCCCGGAGATCGGCACCTTGCCGGCCAGTTGCTGAGCGGCCAGAGCCTGAATGGCGCCGCCGGCCGTGGCGTCGTTGGAGGCGACGATACCGTCGATTTTGTTGTCATTGCGGGTCAGGGCGTTTTCAACAATGCTCAGCGCCTCGGTAGGGTTCCATTCCTTCACCCATTGCTGGCCGACGATTTTGATGTCGCCCTTGTCGATGGCCGGTTGCAGCACTTTCATCTGACCTTCACGCAGGACTTTCGCGTTGTTGTCGGTGGGCGCACCGCCCAGCAGGAAGTAATTGCCCTTGGGCGCCGCGTGCAGCACACCGCTGGCCTGCATTTCGCCGACCTTTTCGTTATCGAAGGAGATGTAGGCGTCGATATCGGCGTTGAGTATCAGGCGGTCATAGGACACGACCTTGATCCCGGCCTTCTTCGCTTCGGCCACCGCATTGGTCAGCACGGTGGCGTTGAACGGCACGATGACGATGACATCGACGCCACGGGAAATGAGGTTTTCGATTTGCGAAATCTGCTTTTGCTCGTTGGCATCGGCAGACTGCACGAAGACCTTGGCGTCCATTTTTTCCGCCGCTGCGACGAAGTAGTCCCGGTCACGGGACCAGCGTTCCAGCCGCAGGTCATCGATGGAGAAGCCGATTTTCGGGTGGGCAGCGTCGGCCATAACCGGCAGCGAAAGCAACGCCAGGGCGCCGGCAAACAGCGTGCGTTTTACGTTCTTCATGGTGGTGCGTCCTTTTATTTTTGTTTGAAAGACACGGCCTGACGATGAATATCGGGCTGGTGGAACTGTAGAGAATCAGCAGACACAACGGACTACAGATTTGTCGCGCAAATGTCACAGCGCCCGTAGTCCTCGTGGGCGATCAGCGATAGATGAAACGATTGACGACGTTTTCAAGCATTTCCTGCCGACCGCTGACGGCCTGCGGGTTCAGTTCGTTGGCGAAGGCGTGCTCGGCCAGTGACTGGAGATTGAACTCACCCGCCAGCACCGACTGGCCGAATGGCTGCTGCCAGCCGGCATAGCGTTGGTCCTTGAGACGCTGAAGCTGATCGTTCTGGACCATGGCGGCGGCTCGCTCGAGCGACTGGGCGAGGACGTCCATGGCGCCGACGTGACCGTGAAACAGATCGACTTCGTCGAGGCTCTGGCGGCGCACCTTGGAGTCGAAGTTGAACCCGCCATTGCCGAACCCGCCGGCCTTAAGGATTTCATAGGTGACCAGGGTCATTTCCTCGACGCTGTTGGGGAATTGATCGGTGTCCCAGCCGTTTTGCGGATCGCCCCGGTTGGCGTCGATGCTACCGAAAATCCCCAGCGAGACGGCCGTCGCCACCTCGTGATGAAAACTGTGGCCGGCCAGGGTCGCGTGGTTGGCCTCGATGTTGACCTTGATTTCCTTTTCCAGACCGAACTGCTGGAGAAAACCGAACACCGTGGCGCTGTCGTAATCGTATTGGTGCTTGGTCGGCTCCTGCGGTTTGGGTTCGATCAGCAGGTCGCCTTTGAAGCCGATCTTGTACTTGTGCTCGACCACCATGCGCATGAAGCGACCCAGTTGTTCGCGCTCGCGCTTCAAGTCGGTGTTTAGCAGGGTTTCGTAACCTTCGCGACCGCCCCACAACACATAGTTGGAGCCTTTGAGGCGTTGAGTCGCGTTCATGGCGCTGAAGACCTGGGCAGCGGCGCAAGCGAACACTTCAGGATCCGGGTTGCTGGCGGCGCCGGCGGCAAAACGCGGATTGCTGAAGCAGTTGGCGGTGCCCCACAGCAGCTTGATCCCGCTTTCTTCCTGATGGCGTTCCAGGTGATCGATCATCTGTGCGAAGTGGTTGCGGTACTCCCTCAGCGAATTGCCTTCGGGGGCGACATCCGTGTCGTGAAAGCAGTAGTAATCGATACCCAGCTTGGTGAAAAACTCGAACGCGGCCTCAGCCTTGCCAATGGCCATTTCCATCGGGTCACCGGCGTGTTGCCACGGGCGCTTGAACGTCCCGGCACCGAACACATCGGAGCCCGGCCAGACAAAGGTGTGCCAATAACAGGCAGCCATGCGCAGGTGTTCGCGCATGGGCTTGCCGAGGATGATCTTGTCGGCGTCGTAGTGACGGAAGGCCAGGGGAGAATCGCTGGCAGGACCTTCGTAGCGAATCCGGTCGACATCGGGGAAGTACGGCATTGGCAATGTCCTGTTGTTCTTGGTTGTTGTTCTTGGTTGTTGTTGTGGGGGGGCGTGTCCCGATACTAGCAACGGCCCTGTGCCTGCCGATTACGAAAATCACCAACACCGAGTGCGATTTTGCGTATTGAGATTCACCTTCGGCGCGCCTAGTCTGTGCAGACCGCCTCTACGGCAAGAGGCCCGGCACAAGCATAAAAACAATGAAAACCGTACCGCCCGTTCACCGCATCGCCCTGTTGTTCAACGGAAGCAAGATCTATGACCGCGGCATCATCAGCGGCATCGGCAACTACCTGAGCAGCACGCGCGCGTCCTGGGATCTGTTCCTGGAAGAGGACTTTCTCTGCCGCTTGAAAGGCATCGAGCGCTGGCAGGGTGACGGGATCATTGCCGACTTCGACGATCCGCTGATTGGCGAGGCGCTGGCCGACATCAAGTTGCCCGTGGTGGCGGTGGGCGGTTCTTATCAGGATGAGCGGGCCTATCCCAAAGGGATTCCGTACGTCGCGACCGACAATAACGCGCTGATCACGCTGGCTTATGAACACCTGATCGAGGCCGGGCTGCAGCGATTCGCTTGCTTCAGCCTGCCTGAGGCGCAGGCCAATCGATGGGCCCAGGAGCGCGAAAAGGCTTTTCTACGATTGATGCAGCGGGACGGCTTGCACGCCGAAGTCTATCGCGGCATGGGCACCAGCGCGCCGCTGTGGGACAGCGCCGTCGAACAGCTGATCGCCTGGCTGCAAAGCCTGCCCAAACCCATTGGCATCATCGCGGTCAGTGACGCCCGCGCCCGGCAGTTGTTGCAAGCCTGTCTGACCGCCGGCATCGCCGTTCCGGAGCAGGTGGCGTTGATCGGCATCGACAACGACCCGCTGACCCGCAGCCTGACCCGGGTTCCCCTGAGTTCGGTGATCCAGGGCACCGAAACCATGGGCCGCACCGCCGCGCAACTGCTGCACCAGATGCTGCACGGCAAGCCGTCAACGGGCGCACATTTCCTGATCCCGCCTGAAGCGATCAACGTGCAGGTGTCGAGCCTGCATCAACCTTTGGGTAACCCCTACGTGATGCAGGCGCTGCTGTTTATCCGTCAATATGCCTGCCAGGGCATCAAGACCGCGCAAGTGGCGGCGTATGTCGGCGTGTCGCGTTCCTCGCTGGAGTCGCACTTTCGCGCGGTGCGCGGTTGTAGCGTGCATGACGAGATTCTGCGTTTCAAACTGGCGGCGGCCACTCGCGGGCTGGAAAAGTCCGACACGGCAATTGCGGACGTTGCCCGCACGTGCGGTTTCAAATCCGCGCAGTACCTGCACACGGTGTTTCGCCGAGAGTTCGGTTGTACGCCCCGGGAATATCAGCAGGGCGCCCGATAGACGGCCACTCAAAAGCGATCCAGCCGATAGGGCTCGCTCGACGCAAGAATAGGAGCCGTGTTCTGCGCCGACGGCAAAACCATTCTCCCAACCATTTCCGCCGTCACCGCCGCCTGCGTCAGCCCCAGATGCTGATGCCCGAACGCAAGCAACACCCTCCCGTCACACACCCGATCAATTACCGGCAACGAATCAGGCAGCGACGGCCGGAACCCCATCCACGGCGTGGCCGCCTCGACGCTCAATTCCTCACGAAACAAGCCCTTGCTCAACCGATGCAACTGCCAGGCGCGGGCCATGGTCGGCGGGGCTTCGAGGCCGGCAAATTCAACGGTGCCGGCCAGGCGCAGCCCGTCGGACATCGGGGTCATGATGAACTTGCGTTCGAGCGAGGTGACGGGGAAGGGCAGCCGGTTGTGTTCGTGAGGCAGCATCAGGTGATAGCCGCGCTCGGTGTCCAGCGGGACTTTTTTGCCGGTCAGTGCGGCGGTGAGTCTGGCCGAGTGGGCGCCGCAGGCGATCAGCACCTGGCGAGCGGACAGCGCGCCGCTTCCGGTCATCAAGTTGACGCCATGCTCGTGCAGTTGCCCGCCCTGAACCGCCTGTTTCACAAACTGCACGCCGAGGGCTTTCGCCGCCTCGACCAACTCATGAACGACGCGGTAAGGATCGATGAAATGCCCGGTGTTCGGAAAAAACAGCCCGCCCTGAATCTGTTCGCTGAGTTGCGGCGCGATCTCGCGTACCGTACCGCCCTGCCACCAATCGACCGGCACCTGTTGCTGTTGCATGCGGCGCTGCAAGGCTTCGAGGGTCGGACGTGAGTCGGGGCGTTCGAACACCAGCAGCGAACCTTCCATCTTCAACAGCTTGGGACGCTGAATGTCATTGAGCAAGCGCTGCCAGGCGTCGAGCGAGCTTTCATTGAGCGCGCGCAACCCCGCAACGGTGCGCTGGAACGGCGCCGAGCGCAGGTTCAGCAGCAGCCGCGCAAACCAGGGCAGGGCGCGGGGCAGGTATTTCCAGTCCAGGCGCAGTGGCCCCATCGGGTCCATGAGCATGGCCGGCAGGCGTTTGAGAATCGAACTGTCGGCAATCGGAAACACTTGCTCGGTCGCCAGGTGCCCGGCGTTGCCGAACGAGGCGCCGTGGCCGGGATCCTGCGGGTCGATCACCACCACCCGCAAGCCCTGACGGGCCAGGCGCAAAGCGCTGGCGACGCCGATGATGCCGGCGCCGACCACGGCGATGTCGTGCGGGTTATTCTGCATCTTTCGCGGCTTCCCTTTGGCCATCGAGCAAACGGCGCAGCGACAGTGGATTGGCGTGCTTGAGCGCGGTCGGCAGCAAGCTGTCGGGGAAGTCCTGATAACAGACCGGGCGCAGGAAACGCAGGATCGCTGCTGTACCCACCGACGTGGTGCGCGAATCGGAGGTCGCCGGGAATGGCCCGCCATGCACCATCGCATCGCAGACTTCGACCCCGGTCGGCCAGCCGTTGACCAGCAGCCGTCCGGCCTTGCGCTCCAGGGTCGGGAGCAATGCGCGGGCCTGCTCCAGATCCTCGTCATCCAGGTGCAGCGTGGCGGTCAGCTGACCTTCCAGCTGTTCGAGTAGCTGACGGATTTCAGCGTCGCTGGCGCATTGCACGATCAACGAAGCGGCGCCGAAGGCTTCGGCCTGCAACGAATGATCGGCGAGGAAGTCGGCGGCATCGGTGACGAACACATGGGCCTGGCCCTGATTCGGATCGGTGGCTCGCTGGCCGACCGCGGCAATGCGCGCCCGGGCATTTTCCGCGAAGGCATTCACACTGGATTCGTAGGCATTGAAGATCCCCGGCGTCAGCATGGTCTGCGCGGGGCTGCGCTGGATCAGTTCGGCGGTGGCGCCAATGAAGGCGTCCAGCGCCGGCCCCTTGCGGGCGATGACCAGACCGGGATTGGTGCAGAACTGACCGGCACCCAAGGTCAGCGATGCAACAAAACCCTGGGCCAAGGCTTCGGCGCGATTCTGCAGCGCCGCCGGAAACAGCAACACCGGATTGATCGAACTCATTTCCGCATACACCGGAATCGGCTCGGGCCGGGCTTGAGCCGCTCTGATCAGCGCGAGGCCGCCACTGCGCGAACCGGTGAAGCCGACCGCCTTGATCCGTGGATCGCTGACCAGTGCAATCCCGACTTCACGGCCCGAGCCGTACAGCAACGAGAACACACCTTCCGGCAAACCACAGGCCTTGACTGCCCGTGCTACGGCGCGGCCGACCAGTTCGCTGGTGCCGGGATGGGCGCCGTGGGCCTTGACGATCACCGGGCAGCCAGCAGCCAGCGCCGAAGCGGTATCGCCACCGGCCACGGAAAACGCCAGTGGAAAGTTGCTCGCGCCAAACACCGCCACCGGGCCCAAGGGAATCTGCCGCTGACGCAGATCCGAACGCGGCATCGGCTGGCGCTCCGGTTGCGCGTTGTCGACTCGCACATCCAGCCATTCACCGGCCCGCACGGTGCGGGCAAACAGCCGCAGTTGCTGGCAGGTGCGGCCCCGTTCGCCCAGCAGGCGCGGTCGCGGCAGGCCGGTTTCGGCCATGGCGCGGTCGATCAGTTCGTCGCCCAGGGCTTCGATTTCGCTCGCGATGGACTCAATGAATTCGGCCCGTGCCTCGAGCGTTGTCTCGCGATAACGGTCGAGCGCCGCCCAGGCCAGCGCGCAGGCCTGCTCGACATGTTCGGCAGAGCCGCCGGCGTAGGCCGGTTGCAAAGGCGTGTTGGTAGCGGGGTTGATCCCGTGGATGACGTCGCGGTCGCCGGTGAGGGTTTGCTGACCGATCAGCAGTTGGCCCGTCAGGGTCATGGCGCATTCCTTATCAATAGAGCAGGTCACGAATAAGGCCCGCCGCCGTGGTTGGCGGCGGGCTTGAGCGCAGCGGCAGGTCAGGCGAAGTTCTGTTCCGCCGACCAGTTTTCGTACCAGTGACGGAACAGCGTGTACTGGGCTTCTGCGTAACGACGCTGCGAATCGCTGAGCGCATCGGTTTCATTGAAATGCAGGGTGTATTCCTTGTCGCCGTTGAGCACCATCAGGTGTTTGTAATACAGCACCAGATCCGTGCCTTCGTCGAAGGACGACAGTACCGCCAGCGCCGATTCCAGCTCGCGCGCCTGGCGTCGGGCCTTGGCGTCGCCCTTGGCCGCCTGCTTGCTCAGGGCCACCAGTTGCAGCACTTCGCGGGGCAGGGCATTGCCGATGCCGGTGATGGCGCCGGTGGCGTTGCAGTTGACGAAACCGTGCACGACCTGAGTATCGACACCGACCATCAGGGTCACGTCATCGTCCTTGGAAGTGATGTTTTCAGCGGCGTAGCGCAGGTCGGCGCCACCGCCGAATTCCTTGAAGCCGATCAGGTTCGGGTATTCACGGCGCAGTTCGAAGAACAGGTCGGCGCGGGTGGCAAAGCCGTAGTAAGGGCTGTTGTAGATCACTGCCGGCAGGTTCGGTGCGGCTTGCAAAATCGCCGCGAAGTGGGCTTTTTGCGCTGCCGCCGAAGCGCCGCGGGACAGCACTCGAGGAATCACCATCAAACCCTGTGCGCCGACTTTCGCCGCATGGGCGGCGTGGGACACCGCTTCACGGGTGTTGACCGCGCCGGTGCCGACGATGGTCGGAATGCCGGCGGCCACCAGTCGCGCTACGCCTTCCTGACGCTCGGCTTCGGTGAGCAGCGGCCAGTCGCCCATGGAGCCGCAATACACGACTGCGCTCATACCGATGTCGATCAGCTCGCGACCCTTTGCTACCAAGGCATCGAAGTCCGGTTTGCGTGCGGCGGTGCAAGGGGTCATCAGGGCGGGCATGCAGCCGGTGAAGATGTTGTCGCTCATTATTGTTCTCCTTGGAACGGTCATTCGGATGGGTTTGAAACAACAGCGCAGCGGCTCAGATGCCCCACGCAAACGGATCGGTTTCGTCAATCAGCAATGTGCTGTCGGCGGTCATGTGGGCGCGGCCGGTGATGTAGGGGCGGATGCGCTCACCTTCCCATTCAAAGCGGCCTTCGAACTGGCTGCCGGTGATGCTCGCCTGCACCCAGCGCTCTCCCGGCGCGAGTTTTTCGTCGGCGGCCAGACACGCCAGTTTGGCGCTGGTGCCGGTGCCGCAAGGGGAGCGGTCGTAGGCTTTGCCGGGGCACATGACGAAGTTGCGGCTGTCGGCCTCGGCGTCATCGGCGAACAGTTCGATGTGATCGATGAGCGCGCCGTCCTCGCCATGGATGCCTTGGTCTTCCAGGGCCTTGAGCATTTTCCAGGTGAGGTCGGTGAGGGTTTCGACGTTGTCCATCGTCAGCGTCTGGCCGTGTTCGGAGACCAGGAAAAACCAGTTGCCGCCGTAGGCCACATCACCGAGGAAGCGGCCGTATCCCGGCACTTCCACCGCCACCTGTTTTTGCGAGCGATAGGCGGGCACGTTGCCGAGCGTCACTGCGCCGTCTTCATGCAACGTGGCACTGACCGGGCCGACCGGGGTGTCGATCTTGTGCACGCCCGGCGCGATCAGCCCCAGATGTTGCAGCGATGCAACGAGGCCGATGGTGCCGTGGCCGCACATGCCGAGGTAACCGGCGTTGTTGAAGAAGATCACCCCGCAGGTGGCGTCCGGCGACACCGGCTCGCAATACAGCGCGCCCACCAGCACATCGTTGCCGCGCGGTTCCAGCAGGCAGGCGCGGCGCCACTGGTCATGCTGGTTGCGCAGGGCGTCGCGCTTCTCGGCCATGGTGCGGCCGGACAGCTCGGGAAAACCCTTCATCACCAGGCGCGTGGGTTCGCCGCCGGTGTGGGAATCAATGACATGTACTCGTTTCATGGGCAGGTCCCGTTGAGTGATTTCAGTAAGCGCCGGCAGTGCGCGGGTTGGTGGCGGAGGCTGAGGACGTCGAAGCGACTTCGCTCTCATCCTCTTCGGACTCCAGACGCAGCAGGTGTGCCGGTACGCCGGTGGCGGCGCCCCAGTAATAGATGCCCATCGCACAGGCCGCGACGACCAGGGTGTCGAACGGATGGGTGAGGATGCCCAGGCCGCCGAAGGTGCCGAGTTTCGACAGGACGATGGTCACGGCGTAGAAGGCGATCAGCCACGCGGACGAGCGCACTTGTCGGGACAGGCTGAGGTGAGCGGTCGGTACGAAGCGGCCGCAGAGCAGGTAGACGACGAACATCAGAATTTGCAGGCCAAGCAGCCAGGACACAGTGTTCCAGCCCGACCAGTAAACGATCAGCGCAGCGATGATGAACGACACCGGCCCCAGCAAGCCCATGCTCTTGACCCGGAACGGGCGCGGCATATCAGGCGCATTGCGACGCAACGCAGCCACGGACACCGGCGCCACGGCGTAGCTGAGCACCAGCGCGGCGGACACCACGTTGATCAGCGCTTCCCAGGACGGGAACGGCAGGGTCCAGAACACCGACAGGGCGAAGGTCAGCCACAGCGCCGGACGCGGGATGCCGGACTTCGCGTCGATGTGGGTGAACACCTTGAAGAACGTGCCGGTCTGCGCCCAGCCGTAGATCACCCGAGGCGTGGCGTTCATGTAAATGTTGCCGCAGCCGCTGGGGGAGATCACTGCGTCGGCGACCACCAGATACGCCAGCCAGCCCACGCCCAGCGCCAGGGCGATGTCGCGGTACGGCAGGGCGAATTCCTTGGAAACCCCGGCCCAGCCATTGGCGAGCAGCTCGGTCGGGATGCCGCCGAGAAAGGCGGTTTGCAGCAACACGTAGATCGCGGTGGAGAGCAGCACCGACAGGATCAGCGCAATCGGAATGGTGCGCTGGGGATTCTTCACTTCGCTGGCCACCGAGATGATCGGGGTCAGGCCGAGGTAGGCGAAGATCACGCCGCCAGCGGAGACGGCCATCTCGATGCCCGAGAGCCCGAAAGGGGCGAAACCTTGAACCTGAAAATTCTCCGGTTTGAAGAAGGTGAACAGCACGCCGATCACCAGCAGCGGCACGATGAACTTGAACACGCTGACCAGATTGTTGGCCTTGGCAAAGGTTTTTACGCTGCGGTAGTTGAGCAGGAAGAACACGCAGAGCAGGCCGAACTGCACCAGCCAGCCGAGCAGGGTCGGATCTCCGCTGCCGGCCTTGGTCAGGCCGGGAAACCACGCCGCCGCGTATTGGCGCGAAGCAACCACCTCGATCGCCACCAGACTGGAAAACGCGATCAGCGTAATAAAACCCATCAGGTAACCGAGCAACGGCCCGTGGCTGTAAACCGGGTAACGCACCACACCGCCGGCCCGGGGCAGCGCAGCGCCCAGTTCGCAGTAGACGATGCCCAGCAGCAACACGGCAAACCCGCCCAGCAACCAGGAAAAAATCCCCGCCGGCCCGGCAATCGCCGACACGTGACTGGCCGCGAACAACCAGCCGGAACCGAAGATCGCCCCCAGCCCGATAAAGGTGAGGTCGATCAATGAAAGTTGTTTTTTGAACTTGCCTTGGCCTGACATGGCATCGCCTTCTTGTGAGTTATTGGATAGGCAGGTGTGAAGTCACTGGAACGGCTAAACAGTGAACTCATCAGGCGTCGGGCGATTGATGTTTTGCGCAGCTGCGGATGACGAAATCGGCACAGTTGCGAAGAAAGTCCGCGGCGCTCGACACGCCTGAAACGTTGCTGCAATCTGCACGCGAACGCCTCAGCCCGATCCACTCACCGGGGAAAACCGTCACCATGCAGAACGCATTTGCGATCCTGTGCCAGGGCGATGAGCACAATCGTCCGCACACCCTCGAGGCACTGCTGGCGGGGGTGGCACCGCTGTTGCCGATGCTCGACGTGATCCCCAACGCGGCGATCTTCATCAAGGATGTGCAGGCGCGTTACGTCCTGGCCAACCGCACACTGGTGCAGCGCTGCGGGCTGAAAGACCTGAAACCCTTGCTCGGCAAAACCAGTGCGCAGGTATTTCCGGCGCAATTGGGGCCGGGTTACACCGAGCAGGATCGGCGGGTGCTGGAGGAGGGATTCGTGCTGGAGGATCAGCTGGAACTGCACCTGTACGGCAGTCGCGAACCGGGCTGGTGCCTGACGCACAAGCGTCCGCTGTACAACCGTGACGGCGAGATCATCGGTCTGGCGGGGATTTCGGTGGATCTGCAATCGGCCAGCGAAACCCACCCGGCGTTTCAGCGTCTGGCGGCGGTCGACGAACACATCCGCGCGCATTTCAATCGGCGTGTCACTTTGGGCGAACTGACCCGGATCGCCGGTATTTCGGTGGCGCAACTGGAGCGTTACTGCAAACGGGTGTTCCACCTGACGCCTCGGCAGATGATCCAGAAAGTGCGGCTGGAACAGGCCCATCGGTTGTTGCACACCGATCTGCCGATCACCGAGGTGGCGCTGCAATGCGGTTACACCGATCACAGCGCCTTCACTCGCCAATTCAAGGCTTCGACCGGGTTCACACCGCGTCAGTATCGACAGGCGACCGCCCAGTGAATACGGACGCAGCGACTAGACTCAACGGATCGCGGTCGTCTTTCGAGGGGGAAACGGGATGAGCAGAACATTCGCGCTTCACTGCTCGTCGTGGCTCTTGATCGCCTTCAGCGTGATGCTGGCTTCGGGATGCTCGAACAGAACGCACTATCCGCCATCAGGTGTTGGCGACAGCTGTTACGCCAAGGCGTTGCCGACGGTCGGGGAGGGTGGTCTGGCCTGGGGCTCCAGCCTGAACATGGCCCGGCAAAAATCCATGGCCAACTGCATGCGTTACGCCGGACGTTCCGGGGGAACGCCGGACACCTGTCAGGTGGTGTTGGCCAAATGCAGGAATTGACGGGGGGCGGGTTTCACGAAGCTCCAATGGGCAGTTCAGCGGCCTGAGCACCTGACAAAAAACCAAATCGCCATGTGTTTCCTTCGTTCTTTCATACGTCGCAGTTGTCACTGTCCGTTCCCGCCTGTCTGGAGTTCTCTCGATGCCTTCGCTCAAAACCCTGCCCGCTGCCTTGCTGGGGCTGGCCCTTGTCTGTCCGGTCAAGGCGCAATCCCAGGGACTGGAGCTGGGGCAAGTGCTGATCGGGGCCGAGGATCAGAGCGGTGAGGATGCGTCGGTGGAGGAGGCGAAGGCTCGTCTGGCCCAGGTGCCGGGTGGCAGCAACGTGGTCGATATGCGCCAGCCATTACAGGGCCGGGTTGCCAGCAATCAGGACGTGCTGGCGTACCAGCCGGGTGTCTATGCCCAGTCGGCGGGCAACGAAGGGACGAAGATTTCGATCCGTGGTTCGGGCATCAACCGCGCTCCCGGTGCTCACGCGTCAGGGCTGTACACGATGCTCGACGGCCTGCCGCTTACCGGTCCCGGCGGCACGCCTTACGAATTGCTGGAGCCGCTGTGGCTCGACCATGTAGAAGTGCTGCGCGGCGCCAACGGCTTTGATCGCGGTGCGCTGGCGCTCGGCGGTGCCGTCGATTACGTCAGCCACACCGGCTATAACGCGCCGCTGCTGAATGTGCGCTACGTCATGGGCAGCCACGGTTATGCCCAGCGACAAGTCAGCTCCGGTCAGGTGCTGGGCGATTTCGATTACTACCTGTCGATGACCGACGCGCATTCCGACGGTTATCAGGATCACACCGCGAGCAAGAGCCAGGGCGTGATCGCCAACTTCGGTTATCGCTTCAATCCGAATCTGGAAACCCGCTTCTACATCCGTCACCGCGAGACCGACAACGACCTCGCCGGCCGGGTGACCAAACATTCCATCGAACATGATCCACGCGCGGCCAACCCGGCCTACGTGACGCGCAACGACAGCCGCGATCAGCCCGGCAGCACCTTCATCGGCAACAAGACCACGTACTACATCGATGACGATTCGAGTATCCAGACCGGTCTGGTTTATCACGATTACCCGATGGACCTGCGCGAAGGCCCGAACCGCTTGAAGGTCGCGTACACCGATGTCAGCGGCACGTTCGACTACAAGCGCCGCGACACGCTCTGGGGCATGGAGAGCAACAGCACCGTGGGCCTGCGGGTGACCAAACACCTGCCCAACGACGGGGCCAGCGAACGGGTGCGAATTCCTGCCGGCAACACCGCCCGCTATGCGCCGGGCACGCCTATGCGCAACTTCACTTATCAGGGTTCGGATTCTGTCCTGCACGTGGGCAACGATCTGGAAATCGCCGACGACCTGTGGCTGACCACCGGCCTCGCCGCGATCTACACCCGCCGCGAAAGCGCCGTGACCTATCCCGAAGGTGGCGGCAAGACCAGCCTCGGTGACTGGGACTACGCGCCCCGTCTGGGCCTGCGCTATCAGGTGACGCCGGACCTGCAACTGTTCGGCAACCTCAGCCGCTCGGTCGAAGCGCCGCATCCGTGGTCGCTGATCTACAGCTCCAACGTGCGGTTCCCGGCCGGCAGCGGTGCCGCCACCGGCACCCAGCGCGACCCCATCAAACTGCAGAACCAGACCGCGACCACTCTGGAACTCGGCGGCCGTGGCGACAGCGCGCTCGGCGAATGGAGCCTGGCGTGGTACTACGCCCAGGTGCGCCACGAATTGCTTTCGGTGTTGCCGGACGCCAACGCCACCACGCCTTACGAACTCAACGCCAGCCCGACCGTGCACCAAGGTGTCGAAGCCAGCCTGAACAGCAATCTGTGGTCAGCCAACGATGGTGGCAAGTTGAGCCTGCGTCAGGCTTACACCTTCAGCGACTTCCACTACCGCGACGACGATCGCTTCGGCGACAACCGCCTGCCGGGCCTGCCGATGCATTACTACCAAGGCGAACTGCGCTACGACTTCCCGCAGGGCTTCTTCGCGGCGGTCAACACGCAACTGGTCTCGAAAACCGCAGTGGATTACGCCAACAGTTACTACGCCGATCCTTACGCCACCTTCGGCGCGACGCTGGGCTACAACGCACCCAAAGGCGACTGGCAGACCTGGCTGGACATGCGCAACCTGACCGACAAGCACTACGCCGCAACCGTTACGCCGGGCTATGACGATAAAGGACTGGACGCCGCACGCTCCACGCCGGGCGAGGGCATGGCGATGTATGTCGGGGTGTCGTGGAGTCTGCTTTGATCCGACGAAAGCGCGGTGATTGAAACCGTTCGATCACCGGACAGCCAAACCTTCGTCCAATTGCCCGATCCGGCACGCCGGCGTACTGTGACCGGTGATGGCGCAAACCGTGACCATCACCATAACGACAAGATCGAGTGCCTTGCCCATGGACAGCCGCCTGCTGAGCGACCGCAGCAGCGTGTTTCGCCACGCTGACCCGTATGCCGTCTCCGACTATGTGAACCAGCACGTCGGCCAGCATTTCATCGGCCTGTCCAAAACCACCCACCCGCAAGCCAGCCTCAACCACCGCAAACTCGCCGACCTCGATCTGTGCCGCATCAGCTATGGCGGCAGCGTTCGCGTGACGTCGCTGGCGCTGGAAACCGTGTATCACCTGCAAGTCCTGCTGCAAGGCAACTGCCTGTGGCGCGGGCACCAGCGTGAGCATCATTTGGTGCCGGGCGAATTGCTGTTGATCAACCCGGACGATCCGGTCGACCTGACTTATTCCGACGATTGCGAGAAATTCATCCTCAAGGTGCCGGTCAGCGTGCTGGAGTCGGTGTGCGACGAGCAGCGCTGGCTGCATCCTGCCGGCGGCATCCGGTTTCTGCGCAATCATTACCGGCTCGACGAGCTGGAAGGGTTTACCCACCTGTTGGGCATGATCTGCCAGGAAGCCGAAGCCAGCGACCCGTTGCTGCGGGTGCAGGAGCATTACGCGCAGATCGTCGGCAGCAAACTGATTTCGCTGATGAACACCAACGTCAGCCGTGAATGCCTGAGTTCGCCGAGCGTCAGTTTCGAGCGGATCCTCGACTACATCGAACGCAACCTGAAGCGGGATCTGCCCGCCGAACACCTGGCGGCCCAGGCGAACATGAGCCCGCGTTCCCTGTACGCGCTGTTCGAACGCCAGCTCGGCGTGACCCCGATGCAATACATCCGCCAGCGCAAGCTGGCACGCATTCATGCCTGCCTAAGCGACCCGAGCTGTCCGGTGCGCAACCTCACCGAACTGGCGCTGGACTACGGCTTCCTGCACCTCGGCCGGTTCTCCGAAAGCTATCGCCAACAGTTCGGCGAATTGCCGTCCGTGACCTTCAAACGCCGTCACTGAATCCCCGCCCCGAAACAATCTGAAGCACCTGCCGCGCCGTCCTGCACAAAACGGATAGCGCTCTGCAGGATTCGGATATTGCCGCCCGCGTTGCCTCCCTAATCTGGCCTGGCCTGAACAATAACAATGGAGGCCCCGGCCATGTCCCTGGGAATCGACTACCTCAATGCCATGCTTGAAGAGGACCCCGAGAAGGGTGCCTACCGCTGCAAACGGGAAATGTTCACCGATCCGCGGCTGTTTGAACTGGAGATGGCGCACATCTTCGAAGGCAACTGGATCTACCTCGCCCACGAAAGCCAGATCCCCAACGCCAACGATTTTCTGACCACCACCATGGGTCGCCAACCCGTGTTCATCGCCCGCAACAAGGCCGGTGAGCTGAATGCCTTTCTCAATGCGTGCAGCCATCGCGGCGCTATGTTGTGCCGGCACAAGTCCGGCAACCGTTCCAGCTATACCTGCCCGTTCCACGGCTGGACGTTCAACAACAGCGGCAAACTGCTCAAGGTCAAGGACCCAAGCGAAGCCGGCTATCCCGAAGGCTTCAACTGCGAAGGCTCTCACGACCTGACCAAAGTCGCACGTTTCGAATCCTATCGCGGCTTTTTGTTCGGCAGCCTGAATGCCAATGTGAAGTCGCTTGCCGAGCATCTGGGCGAGTCGGCCAAGATCATCGACATGATCGTCGATCAGTCCCCCGAGGGCCTGGAAGTGCTGCGCGGTTCCAGTTCCTACATCTACGAAGGCAACTGGAAACTCACCGCCGAAAATGGCGCCGATGGCTATCACGTCAGCTCCGTGCACTGGAACTACGCCGCTACTCAGAACCAGCGTCAGCAGCGCGACGCCGGTGAAGAAATCAAGACCATGAGCGCCGGCAGCTGGGCGAAGAGGGGCGGCGGTTTCTACTCGTTCGACCACGGCCATCTGCTGCTCTGGACCCGCTGGGCCAACCCCGAAGACCGTCCGGCCTACGAGCGCCGTGATGAGCTGGCGCGGGACTTCGGCCAGGCCCGTGCCGACTGGATGATCGAGAACTCGCGCAACCTGTGCCTGTACCCCAACGTGTACCTGATGGATCAGTTCAGCTCGCAGATCCGCATCGCCCGGCCGATCTCTGTCGACAAGACCGAGATCACAATCTACTGCATCGCCCCCAAAGGCGAGAGCGCAGAGGCCCGAGCCAAACGCATCCGCCAGTACGAAGACTTCTTCAACGTCAGCGGCATGGCCACCCCGGATGACCTCGAAGAGTTCCGCTCGTGTCAGACCGGCTACGGCGCCGGGCGCGGCTGGAACGATATGTCCCGTGGTGCGACGCATTGGGTCGAAGGCGCGGACGCGGCGGCCGAGGAAATCGACCTCAAGCCCTTGCTGTCCGGCATGCGCACCGAGGACGAAGGCCTGTTCGTGCTGCAACACAAGTACTGGCAGGAAACCATGCTCAAGGCTGCTTCGACCGAGCCGGATCTGATTCCCGTGGAGGCTGTGTGATGAGCAATCTCTACGACACCGTGCGCGATTTCCTCTACCGCGAGGCGCGCTATCTGGACGACGGCCAGTG
This sequence comes from Pseudomonas sp. MCal1, assembly GCF_026341415.1. Taxonomy (NCBI): domain Bacteria; kingdom Pseudomonadati; phylum Pseudomonadota; class Gammaproteobacteria; order Pseudomonadales; family Pseudomonadaceae; genus Pseudomonas; species Pseudomonas sp. MCal1. The sequence continues at coordinate 449,545 of NZ_JAKUMP010000003.1, read as the reverse complement.
GGACCAGTGGCTGGAACTCTACGCCGCCGACGCCAGTTTCTGGATGCCGGCCTGGGACGACCACGACACCCTGACCGAAGACCCGCAAAGCGAAATCTCGCTGATCTGGTACGGCAACCGTGGCGGCCTCGAAGACCGGGTATTCCGGATCAAGACCGAGCGCTCCAGCGCAACGATTCCCGACACCCGCACCTCGCACAACCTCAGCAACATCGAGATCGTCGAGCAGGGCGAAGGCCAATGTCAGGTGCGCTTCAACTGGCACACCCTGAGCTTTCGCTATCAGGTCACCGACAGTTACTTCGGCACCAGCTTCTACACCCTCGACCTGCGCGGCGAACAGCCGTTGATCAAGGCCAAGAAAGTCGTGCTGAAGAACGATTACGTCCGTCAGGTCATCGACATCTATCACATCTGATCGAGACGGCGGCGAGCCGGGCTCGACGCTGTGAGCGAGGTGCACCATGAGTTTCCAGATCGCACTGAATTTCGAAGACGGGATCACCCGTTTCATCGAGGCCACGGGCCACGAAACCGTTGCCGACGCGGCCTACCGCCAGGGCATCAACATTCCGCTGGACTGCCGCGACGGCGCCTGCGGCACCTGCAAGTGTTTCGCCGAGGCCGGGCGATACGACATGGGCGACAACTTCATCGAAGACGCCTTGAGTGAAGACGAACTGGCCCAGGGTTACGTCCTGACTTGCCAGATGCGCGCCGAAAGCGATTGCGTGGTGCGGGTGCCGGTGGGCTCGCAGGTCTGCAAGACCGGGCAGGCGAGTTATCAGGCGGCGATCAGCGATGTTCGTCAGCTCTCCGAAAGCACCATCGCGCTGTCGCTCAAGGGTGAGTCCCTGAGCAAACTGGCATTCCTGCCGGGGCAATACGTCAACCTGCAAGTGCCGGGCAGTGAGCAATCGCGCGCCTATTCCTTCAGCTCGTTGCAGAAGAACGGCGAGGTCAGTTTCCTGATCCGCAATGTCCCCGGCGGCTTGATGAGCAGTTTCCTGACCGGGCTGGCCAAGGCTGGCGACAGCCTGAATCTGGCCGGGCCGCTGGGCAGTTTCTACCTGCGCGAGATCAAGCGGCCGCTGTTGCTGTTGGCCGGCGGCACCGGGCTGGCGCCATTCACGGCGATGTTGGAGAAGATCGCCGAGCAGGGCAGCGAGCACCCGGTTCACCTGATCTACGGCGTGACCAACGATTTCGATCTGGTGGAACTCGACCGCCTCGAAGCCTTCGCTGCGCGGATTCCGAATTTCAGCTTCGGCGCCTGCGTGGCCAATCCGCAGAGCCAGCACCCGCTCAAGGGCTACGTCACCCAGCACATCGAGCCGCGCCACCTCAACGAAGGCGATGTCGACGTGTACCTGTGCGGCCCGCCGCCCATGGTCGAGGCGGTCAGCCAGTACATCCGCGAGCAGGGCATCACGCCGGCGAACTTCTACTACGAGAAATTCGCGGCAGCCTGAGTCTTCTTTCTGAATTGCGAGGTTGTCATGAACAACAGATTCGCCAACAAGGTCGCGCTGGTCACCGGCGCGGCGCAGGGCATCGGTCGCCGGGTGTGCGAGCGCTTGCTGGAGGAGGGCGCGCAGGTCATCGCCGTCGACCGCTCCGGGCTGGTTCACGAACTGCAGGGCGAGGGCGTGCTGTCGCTGACCGCCGATCTTGAGCAATACGCCGATTGCGCCCGGGTGATGAACGCCGCCATCGATGCGTTCGGGCGTCTGGATGTGCTGGTCAATAACGTCGGCGGCACCATTTGGGCCAAGCCGTTCGAGCATTACGAAGTCGAGCAGATCGAGGCCGAAGTGCGCCGCTCGTTGTTCCCGACGCTGTGGTGCTGCCACGCCGCGTTGCCATACATGCTCAAGCAGGGACGCGGCGCGATCGTCAATGTGTCGTCGATTGCTACCCGCAGCCTGAACCGCGTTCCGTATGGCGCGGCCAAAGGTGGGATCAATGCACTGACTGCCTGCCTGGCCTTTGAAAACGCCGAGCGCGGGATCCGGGTCAACGCCACCGCGCCCGGCGGCACCGAAGCGCCGCCCCGGCGCATTCCGCGCAACACCGCCGAACAGTCCGCGCAGGAACAGGCCTGGTACCAGGAAATCGTCGCGCAAACCCTCGATAGCAGCCTGATGAAACGCTACGGAACCATTGATGAACAGGTCGGCGCGATCCTGTTTCTCGCCTCGGACGACGCCTCCTACATCACCGGCGTGACCCTGCCGGTCGGCGGCGGTGACCTTGGTTGATCACGCTTGATTGGACACTGAAATGAACCGGATCCTGATTGAAAACCTGTCGGCGATCATCGTCGACCTGCCAACCATCCGCCCGCACAAACTGGCGATGCACACGATGCAGAACCAGACGCTGGTGATCCTGCGCCTGCGTTGCAGCGACGGTATCGAAGGCATCGGCGAGGCCACCACCATCGGCGGCCTGGCCTACGGCTACGAAAGCCCGGAAAGCATCAAGGCCAACATCGACGCGCACCTGGCGCCGGCGCTGATCGGCATGGACGCAGACAACATCAACGCCGCGATGCAGAAACTCGACAAGATCGCCAAGGGCAACACCTTCGCCAAGTCCGGCATCGAGAGCGCTTTGCTCGACGCCCAAGGCAAACGCCTCGGCCTGCCCGTAAGCGAACTGCTCGGTGGCCGGGTCCGCGACAGCCTCGAAGTGGCCTGGACCCTGGCCAGCGGCGACACCGTCCGCGATATCGCCGAAGCCGAACAAATGCTGGAAGCGCGGCGGCACCGGATCTTCAAGTTGAAGATCGGCGCCAACCCGCTGGAGCAGGATCTCAAACACGTCGTGGCGATCAAAAAAGCCCTGGGCGAACGCGCCAGTGTGCGGGTCGACGTCAACCAGTACTGGGACGAGTCGCAGGCGATTCGTGGCTGTCAGATGCTCGGCGACAACGGCATCGACCTGATCGAACAGCCGATCTCGCGGGTCAACCGCTCCGGGCAGATTCGCCTGAACCAGCGCAGCCCGGCGCCGATCATGGCCGACGAATCGATTGAAAGCGTCGAGGACGCGTTCAGCCTCGCCGCCGACGGCGCCGCCAGCGTATTCGCCCTGAAAATTGCCAAGAACGGTGGCCCGGGCGCCGTGTTGCGCACCGCGCAAATCGCCGAAGCCGCCGGCATCGCTTTGTACGGCGGCACGATGCTTGAGGGTTCCGTCGGCACTTTGGCCTCGGCCCACGCTTTCCTCACCCTCAGGCAACTGACCTGGGACACCGAGCTGTTCGGCCCGCTGTTGCTGACCGAAGACATCGTCACCGAGCGCCCGCAATACCGCGACTTCCACCTGCACATTCCACGCACCCCGGGCCTGGGCCTCGCGCTGGATGAAGAGCGTCTGGCGCGTTTTCGCCGGCATTGATTCCCCAAGGAGAACGCCATGCTGTTCCACGTAAAAATGACCGTGAAGTTGCCCGCCGACATGGACCCGGCCGTTGCCACCCGGCTCAAGGCCGACGAGAAGGAACTCGCCCAGCGCCTGCAACGCGAAGGCCAGTGGCGCCACCTCTGGCGCATCGCCGGGCACTACGCCAATTACAGCGTGTTCGACGTTCCGAGCGTCGAAGCCTTGCACAACACCCTGATGCTGCTGCCGCTGTTTCCCTACATGGAAATCGAAATCGACGGCCTCTGCCGCCATCCCTCGTCGATCCACGCCGACGACCGCTGAGCCCAAAAAATGAATCCACCGCTGAAACCTGTGGTTGATCCGAGAGAGCTGAGTAAACACAACAACAAGATGAGGTGAACACCATGACCGTGAAGATTGCCCACACTGCCGAACTGCAAAAGTTCTTCGAACAAGCCGCCGGTTTTGCCAACGATGGCGGCAGCTCACGCTTGAAAACCATCGTCCTGCGGGTGTTGCAGGACACCGCCCGGATCATCGAAGACCTCGAGATCAACGAAGACGAATTCTGGAAAGCCGTCGACTACCTCAACCGTCTGGGTGGCCGCTCGGAGGCCGGGCTGCTGGTGGCCGGCCTCGGTCTGGAGCATTTCCTCGACCTGCTGCAGGACGCCAAGGATGCGCAGATCGGCTTGACCGGCGGCACGCCGCGCACCATCGAAGGCCCGTTGTACGTGGCCGGCGCGCCACTCTACGAAGGTGAATGCCGGATGGACGACGGCCGCGAAGAGGGCGTCGCCACGCTGATGTTGCTCGAAGGCCAGGTGTTCGACCCGCAGGGTCAGCCGCTCGTCGGCGCCACGGTCGACCTGTGGCACGCCAACACCAGGGGCACCTATTCGTTCTTCGATCAGAGCCAGTCCGAGTACAACCTGCGTCGGCGGATCATCACCGACGCCGAAGGCCGCTATCGCGCCCGCAGCATCGTGCCATCCGGTTACGGCTGCGACCCGCAAGGCCCGACCCAGGAATGCCTGAACCTGCTCGGCCGCCACGGCCAGCGCCCGGCTCACATTCACTTCTTCATTTCTGCACCGGGGCATCGACACCTGACGACGCAGATCAATCTGTCGGGGGACAAATACCTGTGGGATGACTTCGCGTACGCGACCCGGGAAGGGTTGGTCGGGGAGGTCGAGTTTCTGGAGGATGCAGCGGGACGCCGAGCCGAACTGAAATTCGACTTCCAGTTGCAGCAGGCGCCTGATGCGCTGGCTGAACAGCGCAGCCAGCGCCCGAGGGCATTGCAGGACGTCTGAAGGCAGGAAAGGGAGCCCATGGCTCCCTCTCTTCTGAAAAACGTAATGCTAAATCGGCAGGTGCTGCGCTTATGGAATAAGTTCGAAAGCTCAGATCTGCACGGGCTTGAAGGTGTTTCTCAGGCAAAAAAGGCGCGTGAGTTTTTGGCTCACGCGCCTTTGGGTTCATTTGCTGGCGTTCAACACAATCCGGTATCGCGCCTTGCCGCTGCGCAGATGGTCAACAGCTTCATTGACCTTGCTCATCGGAAATTCCTCGACCTGCGGCAGGATCTGATGCCGCGCGCAGAACTCAAGCATGGTCGCTGCGGTGGCGGGCGAGCCGACCGGGGAGGCTGACAGGGATTTCTGTTGAGGGATGAGGTTGAACACATGCACAGGAATCGCGTCGGGCACGATGCCGACGAAGTGCAGCCGCCCCTTGCCGCGCAGGGTGGCGAGCATGGCCGTCCAGTCAAGGTTGGCGTTGGCGGTGATCAGCAGAAAGTCCAGGGTGCCGGCAATCGCTTTCAGCGCCTCGCTGTCGGTGGAAGCGACGACCTTGTGGGCGCCGAGGCGTTTGGCTTCGTCCTGTTTGCTCAGGGAAGAGGTGAACGCGGTGACATCGCAACCCCAGGCATTGAGAAATCGCAGTGCCAGATGGCCGAGGCCGCCGATGCCCACCACGCCGACCCGGTCGGTCGGCTTGATGTCGAATTCCACCAGCGGATTGAAGACCGTGGAGCCGGCGCAGAACAGCGGACCGGCGAGTGCCGGGTCGAGGTTGTCCGGCAGTTTCAGCGCCCAGGCCCAATGCGTGCGCAGCCGATCGGCGAAACCGCCGTGGCTGCCGATAATCGTCGGTTTTGCGGTGGCGCACAGGTGATGGGAACCACCGATGCAGGACGAGCAATGCATGCAGCTGCCCTTGTACCAGCCGATTCCCACGCGCTGACCGATTTCCAGACCGCGCACCTGCGGGCCGGTGCGCACGATGCGGCCGACCACTTCATGGCCGGGAATGAAGGGGTATTGGCTGATGCCCCAGTCGTTGTCGATCAGCGACTGGTCGGAATGGCAGACGCCGCAATATTCCACGGCGACTTCGACTTCTTCGTCCCCCAGCGGGCCGGGGTCGTAACTGAAGCGCTCCAGCGGCGCGCCGGCCGAGGTGGCGGCCCAGCCGGTGAATGTCGTGGGTTCGGTGTTATTGCTCATGGGACACCTCCAGGTCTGGCGCTGCGGGCGCAGCCTGAAGAGTCTAGCGTGTCATCGAGCGGGCGCTAGCCAGGTGTTCAGCACGCGCCGGTCCAGCTCTTCCCAGTCCGCCATGCCCAGCACTCGGGTGGTATTGAGGCCGCGCAGATAACCGCGCAACTGATTGGCCACGGCTTGTACCGACTCTGAATTGTCCGCTGACTGGCTCAGTACGGTTTCGTATTCGACCAGGTATTCGGCCACCCGGTCGCGGAACTCGGGCAGGACGGCATCGCGGATCAGGTCAAAGGTTCGCACGGGTAATCCTCATCTGTTTTCGTTGTGATTGAGTGTGGCGCAGTCTGCATGCGGTTCAACTATTGCTTCAAGTAATAGTGACCATCAAGAAACGCAAGTTCTGCTTTGGCGCCGATGGGCGGAAAATCGCCTCCATCGAACACGCCGCTGAAGGAATTTGCGCGATGAAGACTTTGACCCGACTGGCTGTAGTCGCCCTGCTGATGGGCGGGGTGGCCGCTACCGTAGCCCCGGCTTATGCAGATGATGCCCAGTCGTGCCATTTTCTGCCCGTCGCCGCCAGCAGCGCCGCGCTGCAGCACTCGCAAACCGTCGGTGTGCTGTACAGCGAAAACACTCTGGACAACCTGCAATACCTCGAGCGTTACCACGATGTGGCGGTGAACGGCGCCAAGGATGCGCTCGATGCGCGGATTCGTGACGCCTTCGTCGACAGCTCCGATCCGGAGCTGGCCATCGACTGGCTGATGAGTTCGCTGCAACAGCAATTTCTCTCGGTAACCGTCTATGACAGCCTCGATGCGCTGGTGCAGGCCCATCCGGACGTAGTGGTGATGCTCGACACTCACAACCGCTTGCTGACCCAACGCAACAGTCAGGTCGAAGCGCGGTTCGCCGCACGCTTCTACGACGCCAACCTGCAATACATCGGCAAGGCTGAAGGCGCGGTGGAGAAGCAACTGCCGTCGGTGTGGGTACACAACAAGGCAGCGCCTGAAATCGCTGCCGGGATCGAACAGCAGCGCGACCTGCAACTGAGCGCCTTGAAACAGTTCGATGACTCGCTCAAGGCCCTGGTGAGTGCAGGCTGAACCCCTTGATCAAAAACGGCAACGTCAGTGCCCGTGACACTGAACGTTGCCGAAGAACCGAACCTTTTATTTTCAGGATTTTTTCCATGCGTACCTTTGTTATCCCTGTCATGGCCTGCGCCACTTTGTTGCTGACCGCTTGCGCCTCCGCGCCGAACGACCCGACGTTGACCCTGCAGACGCACAAGACGCCTGCCCAGTACGCCGAATGCGTGGTGCCGAAACTGCAGGGCAGCGCGCTGAACCCGACGGTGTCGCAGACCCAGCGCAGCTACCGGATCGTGGTGCCGAGCAAGGTGGCGGCGGACAACGTGCTGGAAGCCTACAAGGCACAGGACGGCGGCAAAGTGTTTTTGTATGAGCGCCACTTGCTGGCGTCGAGTTTCCTGCCGTCGAGTTTTGAACGGGCTGCCCAGGAGTGCCTGTAACGCCTGTCGGTTAACGCTTTTGAAGATGCTCCTTTGGTTGGCCGCAACCAACCAATTCTTTGCCCCGCACCTTGCGGGGCATTTTTTTTGCCCAAAAAAAATCGCCGCTTTCATCAGCTCTGCAAACGAAACGCGAGGGCTGATGAAAGCGGCGATTTATTGATTGTTCGGGCGTGAAGAAATACGCCAGGTGCACATGCAAACAGGAAAGGATCGATAACGAAAAAACGAGAGGGAACTGGAGAGGGTGAAACGAGGAAAAAATGGCAGGGGCGGCTGGATTCGAACCAACGCATGGCAGGATCAAAACCTGCTGCCTTACCGCTTGGCGACGCCCCTGTAGCTATTGGTTTCAGTCCCGGGAGGACCTCTGCAACAGTGGGCGGCACTTTACCAGCGCTCTTTCGATCTGTGAACCCCTGAAACAGATAAATTTCATGGAAAACAGCTACTTATTTCCCGGACGGCATCGCCGCTCAGGTTTTTCGGGCTTTTCAGCGAGCGCCATCAAAACTGGCGCGAGCGCTGTAGCCCGAAAACCTGGCGAAAACCTGCCTCGACGAACCGATCAGTTGCCGTCCGCAACCTTGCGTTCGATTTCGTCGACCTTGCGTTGCAACTCCTCCGCGTCCTGCTCCTTGGTGCGGGTCGATGAGGGCGTGATGACCTCATCCACGCCGCGGGTGGCGTCGTCCCGATCCTCAAGATCGCGTTTCACCACATTGACCGGTTTGCCGGACGTATCAGTGGGTGGGGCTTTGCTGTCGTTGTTCATGGCGCTGACCTCCGTTGGCTTAAATGTTGGATACAGCGCCACCGGGCGAGTTCGAGATTTTTAGCGGCAACCGGGCGAACGGCAGCCGCTGCCGTCTCAGCTCACCGAACTCGGCATTCCCGCCAGCAAACCGGTCAGCGTCTTCATGATCGCCTGCTGACGCGCCCGGTCGGTCAGGTGCCGGGCCTCGGCGGCGGCGACATCGGCATGGCAGTGCGGGCAGATCGATTCGTGCGGGTGGATGTATTGCAGGCAGTCGCGGCACAGGGCCAGTTGCGTCGGCAGGCGTCCTTCCTCGGGGGAGGACTGGCCCTGATTGATCCAGGCGAGCTTGATCACTTGCCCGCTGTCGCTGACGCTGCTGACTTTTTCGCCGGTGTCGATGCGTTCGGTGATCAGGTCAAAACGTCCGACCGCAAACGAGCGCTGGGCGGCGTCTTCGACTTTGACGATGCGCTCGCGCAAACCCTGCTTTTGCAATTCCAGGGTTCGGTAATGGCAGTAAGGATTGTTGCCGGGTTTGCCCAGCAGCGAATGCGACGTCCAGGTGCAGCCGCCCCGGCAGACGTCGTTGTAATAGCAGCTTCGGCAGTAACCCCACAGGTCATCGACCGAACGCAGGCGGCCGAAGTGCATGCCTTCGCTGTAGTGCCAGATGTCGTGCAGGCTCATGTTGCGCACGTTGCCGCCGGAAAACCCGACGGTCGCCAGTGACGGGCAACCTTTAACCGTGCCGTCCGCTTCCAGCGCCAGCACGGTCTGGCCGGCCGCGCAGCCGCTCCAGTGAACGCGTTCGTCGCCGAAGCCGCGCCACAGATGTTCGTAAGGGCCGTAATAACCGATGTTGTTGCCGACGTTCATCAGCAGGCCGCGATCCAGTCCTTCGCGGTACAACCGGGCGAGTAGCGGCATCACTTCCAGCAGCTTGTACGGCTGGAGCAACAACTCAGGATGGTCGACGGCGTTGCCCATGGCCACCGTGATCTGGATCTGCCAATGGGTGGCGCCGAGCTCGATGATGGTGTCCATCAGTTCCGGCAGATCCGGCAACGTGGCCGCGCCGATCTGGGTGTTGACGCTGACGGCCAGCCCTGACGCCTTGGCCCGGCGCAGGGTATCGACAGCCTTGTCGAACGAGCCGGGTACGTTGCGCACCTTGTCGTGCAGCGGCGCGAGTCCGTCCAGGGAAATGCCGACCCCGTTGAGCCCCGCTTCGACCGCTGCCTGCATCTTCGCCGGGGTCAGATTGCGTCCACCGGTCTGGATCGCGCAGTACATGCCGTGGTCGTGGATGGCGCGGATCAGTTGCGTCCAGTCCTTGCGCAGATAGGCTTCGCCGCCGATCAGGGTGATCTCGCGGGTGCCCAGGGCGGCGAGGGAATCGATCACGTCGAGGCATTCGCGGGTGTTGAGTTCATCGGGGCGCCGATGCCCCGCGCGGGAGCCGCAATGCAGACACTTGAGGTCGCAGGCGAGGGTGATTTCCCAGACCACGTGCACCGGCACGTAGCGTTTGAGATCGGTGTCGCTGAGGTAGCGGGCAGGGCGGTTGTCTGTCATGGGAGATCCTTGCGCACGGGCCTGTGCGCGGCACGATTGGACTGACCTCGATTGGCTGGAAGACCGGGGGCGGTCACCCGTGACCGCCCCCGGGCCGTACGACTTAGCGCGCTTCCAGTCGCGCGATTTCCGCATTCAGCTGTTCAAGGGCACTGCGCAAGGCACCCTCGTGGGCCAGCTGTTGTTCGCCTTGCTGCACCGCGACTTTCAACTGCGCCAGATCACCGCTTTCCTTCGCCGTTTGCACGGCCACGGCGTACAGCGGCTGGACATGATGCTCGGGCGGAAGAGGCTCGACGCTCGGTGCCTGATGCACGGCGACGTGCCGCACGTCCTGCCACTGGCCGCCGTCGTTGTAGCGGTAATCGATAAAACCGCTGGTCCAGTCGTTCAGGATGCCCTTGAGGTGGAAGGTCTGGGCAATCTGACTCAGCGGGCCGCTCGGGCTGCCATCAAGTGTGAGAATGATGTAGGTCTCGGTGGATGGCGTCAGCCTGGCCTCGGAGTAGTCGCCCCAGACCCGGGCATGGAAATTCACCGGTGGCCAGGTGCTCTGGAACACGCTCGCGGTTCCGCTGACTTTTTTGCGAACGGTATCGACCACGATATCGAGGGTCAGAACCGGGGCGCCCAGCAGTGAGTTACTGGCGATGAGGCGGGTGTGAAAAAGTCCGATCGACATGATGCTGCTCCTTGTGAAAGTAATGGTTCCATTAGCCGATCAGCGACTTTGCACGCGGCTGATTTCTTTGTTGGCGTCGTCCACCGCTTTGCGCAACAGCGGCAGTTGCTCCAGCTGCTGCCTGGCCTGCGCGGACAGGCTTTTCATCTGCGCCAGATCTCCGCTGGCGATGGCGCCCTGAATCGGCGCGGCATACAGCGGCAGAACCGGTTTGTGCGGCTCGATCACCGGGCCGGGATTGAACGGCTGAAGCACTTTCGAAGGCACCTCCACCAGATGCGCCGGCACGTTGTTCAGTTCGTGCCAGCGCTGGCCGTCGAAGTACTCATAGTTGGCCACGCCTTCGCGCCAGTCGGTGCCAACCACCAGGTGGATCTTGAAGTTGATGATCGAGTTGGAGCCGGGTCCGCCATGGTTGCCCTGGGCGGTGATCAGGATCTTGCTGACACCGGGCTTCATCACCGTCATGTAGGTGTATTCGCCCCAGACGTCCGAGTCGATATCGAGCGGCGGATTGGTCGCCTGAGTCACGGCGGCGTTGCCGGTGACATGCTGCTGCGGCGTGGACACCAGCAGGTTCAGCGCAAGGCTCTGCGCCCCTGGCTGACCCGTACCGATCCGGTAGCTCACCGGGAACAAGCCGACATTTTGCTGAGTAGCTGACATGTTGATTGCCTCCATTGCAATGTGGGAAATGGCCTTAGGGTTTTTCCAGTCTGGAAACTTCTTTGGCCAGGTTTTCGTACGCGGTTTGTAGCTCCTTCGCTTCCGGCTTCGTTGAATCGCGCTGCTTCAACAAAGTCTTCATCTTCTGCAGATCGCCGCCGGTGATCGCGCTCTGGATGGCGACGCCGTAGGGCGGGATGTTGTGATTTGAACCAGTCATATCGAGGCCTTCCTCGTGGGTGTTTGCCGCTCGACCCCTTGCGCAGAAGGGGCGCCTTTCCTGACAGGCAGGCGAACGACATCGGCCGCAATCACCGGCAACCGGGATTCTCGGGGACGTGACAGCCTGATCCGTCGGGATCTGATCAATCCGTAAACAGGGTTCGCGCAGGGACGGCGCCGCAACGCCGGCCCAGATCGTCAGCCAAAACCGTCAGGCCTGGCTTCGGGCGTCAATGAAGGGGGTTGCCGGTGGGGCAATCGGGGGAATCTCGCCTGTACGTTGGTCATCTTTCTGTCCTTGATAGAAAGCAACGAAACACAGGGATAGGTCGTTCACTCTTCAAGAGTGCAATACCCGCGCAAGCACAAAAACCATCCCTGATTTTTCTTCCAGTGCTGCTGATGGCGCTCGTCGAGCGACGTTTGCCAAATGGCCAGCATTTTGCCAGCCACGCAACCCTAGACCCGTTTTTGCAGGGCTGCCAGAAAAAGCGCCGAACGGTCATTTCTGTTCAACGCAGGAATTCTGGCGCAGGCTCGGTCGGCCTTTCGGCGGCGCTTTCAAGCGATTGAAACAAGATCGACATGGGCGCTGAAGCGCGTTCGGAAATGAAAAATGTACGCCGATGTACATTGCGTGTACGGCGCGTGTAAAGTCCGGTCAAAGTCTCAAAGACAGGTGCATTGCAATGACGCAGGCAGGACGGACAAAAAACAAGGCTCAGGATTCAGGATGGCGCGGTTCCGTGGACGTCTGGCTGGACGCCGCGTATGAGGCTTTGAAGGAATCCGGAGTCGACGCAGTCAGGGTGATGCCGCTGGCCAAGCGCCTGAACCTGTCGCGCACCAGCTTCTACTGGTTCTACGAAGATCGAGAGCAACTGCTCGCGGCGCTGCTGGCCCGTTGGCGGGACAAGAACACGGGTGGGCTGGTGGGGCAGTGCGAGCGTTATGCCGAAAGCGTGTCCGAGGCGATCCTCAATGTTTTCGAGTGCTGGCTGAACCCCGCGTTGTTCGATTCGCAGTTTGAATTCGCAGTGCGCAGCTGGGCGTTGCAATCGGATGAAGTCGCCGCGCAAATCGCGCTGGCCGACGACGCGCGGATCAATGCGCTGGCCGCGATGTTTCGCCGTTTCGGTTACGAGCCAGGGGCGGCCGATGCCCGCGCCCGGACGATCTATCTGACGCAGATCGGCTACATCTCGATGAAAACCACCGAAGACGTGATCGTGCGATTCCGGCGAATCCCGCAGTACGTCACCGTGTTCACCGGAAAGTCCCCAAAACGACGCGAACTGGATCGGTTTTTCGGTCAGTTCGGCTATGCCGAGACGGAGCCGGGGGTGTTTGTCCCTCTGGTGGAAACCTTCGAAGAGGCGCTGCCCGATGACCAATAGAACGCTGGGAATCATCGGCGGCACGGGCTGGCTGGGAAAGGCGATTGCCGAGTCGTTGCTGGCTCCGGGGTTCATCAGGCCGAGCGAGCTGCTGATCTCTAACCGTTCGGGCAGTGCTGATGTTGCGCCGGGAGTGCGCGTGTTGAGTGACAACCAGTCTCTGGTCGACCGCAGCGATATCGTCATGCTGTCTGTGCGGCCCGAGCAGTTTCGCGAGTTGCAGATCGATGCGCGGGGCAAACCGGTGGTATCGCTGATGGCTGGCATTTCAGCGTCCGCCCTCAGTGCCGCGACAGGCGCGCGAGTGGTGGTGCGGGCCATGCCGAACGCGGCGGTGGATATCCGCCAATCCTATACACCGTGGTTCGTGGCCGGCTCCCTGGCCGACGAGGAGCGCGACTGGTTGCAGCGATTGTTCGAGTGCGTGGGCACGGCGGACGAGGTGCCCGATGAAGACTGCATCGATTATCTGAGCGCGTTGTCCGGCACCGGGCCGGCGTTTCCGGCGCTGCTGTGCGCTGCGCTCGCCAGTCAGGCCGAAGCGGCCGGCATTCCCGCACGGATTGCGCAGCGGGCGGCACGGGCGGTGGTGGTGGGCGGCGGTCAACTATTGGCCGAGCGGGAACCGCAAGCTCTGCTGGATGCCTTGATGGCTTATCGCGGCGTCACGGCGGCAGCGTTGCAGTCGATGACCGTTCAGAACATCGAAGACATTGTGGGACGAGCCATACAGGCCGGCGCCCAGGTTGCCCGGCGCGGCCTGTAGTTGGTCGATACGGCAACTTCCCTCCCGCAACAGGAGGGAAGGCCGGTTTCAAAGGTCTTTCATCAGCCGTAACGCGTCGTAAATGGCCGCATGGGTGTTGCGTGCGGCCACGGCGTCACCAATCCTGAACAGCTGAAAACGTCCCTGCGGGTGAGTGACGATGTCCTGAGCCTTGCCGGCAATCAGGTTGTGTTGTTCCACCGCGCCGCCGTTGCTCGAATGCGCGCGCAGGTCGAAATACAGATCATCCAGCGGAATCGTGCCGTGATTGACCACCACCTGATCCACCACCCGCTGCTTGTGCACCGTACCGTAATCACTGCCGAGCGTTGCCACCAGGCGCCCGTCGCGGCGCTCGACCGAATCGACGCGATAAGTGACGGTAAAGGTGACATCCAGATCCTGCAGGCTGCGCATGTAAGGCACCAGATTCATCGCCATGACTTCCGGAGCAAAACTGCGATCGGGGGTGACGATTTCGACACTCGCACCGCTGGCGGCGATGACCTCGGCAGCCTGTAGCGCAGCGTGGTCGCCGGCATCGTCATAGATCAAGACATGCCGGCCCGGTTTGATGTCACCGGCGATGATGTCCCAGGTTGAAACCACCAGGTCGTTGCCGGCACTCAGCACGTCCGTGTGGGGCAGACCGCCGGTGGCGACAATCACCAGATCCGGTTCATGCTGCAGCACCGTGTCGGCTTCGGCCCAGGTGTTGAAGTGAAACTTCACGCCCAGACGTTCGCACTGCGCCATGCGCCAGTCGATGATGCTGATCATCTCCCGCCGCCGTTCGCTGAGGGCGGACAGACGGATCTGCCCGCCGGGGCGATCCGCCGCTTCCAGCACCGTAACGTCATGACCGCGTTCACCCGCGACCCGCGCGGCTTCAAGTCCCGCAGGGCCGGTGCCGATCACCAGCACCTTGCGTTTGCGTGCGGCCTTGGGAATTTCGTGGGGCATGGTGGTTTCCCGGCCGGTCGCCGGGTTGTGGATGCAGTAAGCGGCGCCGCCCTGGTAGATGCGGTCCAGGCAATAGTTGGCGCCGACGCAGGGACGGATATCGTCCTCACGTTTTTCGATGATCTTGCGCACGATATGCGGATCGGTCATGTGCGCCCGGGTCATGCCAACCATATCGACCTTGCCTGAGGCGATGGCATGGCGAGCGGTGGCGACGTCAGGGATTTTCGCCGCATGGAAGGTCGGGAAACCGGTGGCCGCGCGGATTTCACCGGCAAAATCCAGGTGCGGCGAATTGCGCATGCCCTGGATCGGAATGACATCGGTCAGGCCCGCATCGGTGTCGATGTGGCCGCGTACGACATTGAGAAAATCCACCAGCCCGCTGTCTTTCAGCAGGTGAGAAATCTGCAAACCCTCGCTGGCATCGAAGCCACCGGGCAAGCCTTCATCGCCGGTGTAGCGCACGCCCAGCAGGAAGTCCTCGCCGACCCGCTGACGAATCCCGCGCAGAATATCGAAGGTGAAGCGCATGCGGTTTTCCAGCGAGCCGCCGTACGGCCCGTCGAGTTCGTTGGTCAAGGGTGACCAGAACTGGTCCATCAGATGCCCGTAGGCTTGCAACTCCAGACCGTCCATGCCGGCAGCATGCATCCGCTCGGCGGCGTCCACATAGTCCTTGATGATGCGTTGGATATCCCAGTCTTCCATTTTCTTCGGGAAGGAACGGTGCGCCGCTTCGCGATGGTGCGACGGCGAAACCACTGGCAACCAGTCGGCCTTGTCCCAGCGGGTGCGGCGGCCCAGATGCGTCAACTGGATCATCACCGCCGCGCCATGCTCGTGGCATTCGTCGGTCAGGTCTTTGAGCCACTTCACCACCTCATCCTGGTAGGCGAGCACGTTGTTGAACACCGGCGGGCTGTCCCTGGAAACGGCGGCGGAACCGGCCGTCATGGTCAGCGCGACACCAGCCTTGGCACGTTCGACGTGGTAGGCGCGATACAAATCCTTGGGCATGCCGTCTACCGGGTAGGCCGGTTCGTGAGCGGTGGTAATGATCCGGTTTCTGAGCGTCAGGTTCTTGATTTTGTAAGGCTGCAACAGGGGATCGCTGGACATGGTAATGCGCTCCGGGGTGGGCTTGATCAGGCTCGGCGACTTGAAATTAGGTCAACTGTACAGGCGTGTCAATCATGGTTGACACATGTGTACATTTTGCTTGCGCGGTGCTTCGGCCAGGCATAGGATTGCGCCAGACGCCTCAACCGCAAGGCCGTCCAGATTGAGACATACCTGCCGATCCCACCTCCACAGGAAGACGCTTGATGAACGCTCATTCGCCTTATCGAAATACGCTTTTCGCCCTGATTCTGGCCACGTTCGCTGCACAGGCCCAGGCCGCCGAACCTGCACCCGTGCGCATTGGCTGGGTCAACTGGTCGGACACCGAAATCACTGTCAAACTCGCCAGCGCCGCGCTTCAGGATCACCTCAAACAACCGGTGAAACTGGTGATGGCCGATATCGGCATTCAGTTTCAGGCCTTGGCCAACGGCAATATCGACCTGATCCCGATGGTCTGGTTGCCGAGTACCCACAAGGCGTTCTACGACAAATACAAAGATCGCCTCGAAGACCTCGGCGTGCTGTATGAAGGGCGGATCGGCATGGCCGTCCCGACCTCGGTGCCGATCAGTGAAGTGGCCAGTGTCGAGGATCTGAACAAGCCGCAAGTAAAGGAAAAACTCGAAGGCAAGATCCTCACCTCGGAGGTGGGCAACGGCCAGTACAAGCTCACGGTCAAGGCGATCGAGGAGTACAAGCTAGATGGCTACAAACTGGTGGCGTCTTCGGAAAGCGGCATGCTCAATGAGCTGGATCGCAACCTGAAGCGGGACAAATGGTCACTGGTCAATGCCTGGAGCCCGCACTGGATGTTCTCCAAATGGTCGTTGCGCTACCTGGATGATCCGAAGCAGATTTTCGGTGGTGCCGAGCAGATCCATGCGATGGCGCGCAAGGGGTTCAGCCAGGAATATCCGCAGGTGGCGTACTTTTTCGCTCACTACTCGATCCCGCAGGCAGATCTGGAAACCTTGATGATGCAGGCACGCCAGACCTCATCGGACCAGGCGGTCGCGGCCTATTACGCGGCTAACAAATCGCGGTTCGAAGCAATGTTCGAGCCGGGCACGCAAACCGCCAGTACTCGACAACCCTGATCACGGCGCCGGGGCTCAGCCCACGCCGGGCCCCGGCTGGCGAGGCGTTGATTCGATGTTATCCTTCGCAAAATGTGCGACAAACAGCGAGGGCGACCGGCCTATGAACACGAATCGTGACCAGTTTCCCCTGCCAGAAGACCTCAGGGTCTTCCTTACCGTCATCCGCAAGAACGGCTTTGCCAGCGCCGCCGATGAGTTGGGCTTCTCACCGGCCTATGTCAGCAAACGCATCTCGGTGTTGGAAACCACGCTGGCGAGCAAACTGCTGCACCGCACCACCCGGCGCATCGCGCTGACCGACGACGGTGAGCGGGTGCGGATTTGGGCCGAGAAACTGCTGGGAGATTTCGATCAGTTCCTCGGCGAGATTTCCCAGGCCCGGCATCAACCGGCGGGGTCGCTGCACATTTGCAGCAGCTTCGGTTTCGGCCGTAATCATGTGGCGCCCGCGATCAGCCAGTTGTCTCGAACGTGCCCGAAACTCGATATCCGGCTGGACGTATTCGACCGCGTGGTCGATCTGGTGGGCGAGGGCTTTGATCTTGAAATCCTCGTCGGGGACGACGTGCCGGGTCAGCACATCGCACGCAAACTGGTCAGTAACCGGCGCGTGCTGTGCGCCACGCCCGAATACCTTGAACGCCGGGGCACGCCGCAATCCCTTGAAGACCTGAAAGACCACGATTGTCTGGTACTCAAGGAACGTAACAACGCGTTCGGTATCTGGGCCCTGAGCAAGGACGGGCAAGAGGAGACGGTGCGCGTCAATGGCCCGCTGTCCTCCAACAGCGGCGAAATCGTGCTGGAGTGGGCCTTGAGCGGCGGCGGGATTCTGTTGCGCTCGATGTGGGACGTCAAACCGATGCTCGAGCAAGGGCGGCTGGTGCAGGTGCTGGAGGAGTACACCCAAAGCGCCAACGTCTGGGCGGTCTATCCGGTGCGGCTCAGTGAGTCGGCGAAATTGCGGGTGTGCGTGGAATTTCTGGAAGAGTACTTCCGCGATTTGTCTGTGGAATGAAAACGGGCGACTCAAGTGAGTCGCCCGTTTTTTGTGTTCAGCGCAGCCAGGGATTGTCCGCCAGATGCCGCGCTTCAAAGGCGCGGATCTGCTCGGTGCGTTGCAGCGTGGTGCCGATGGCGTCCAGTCCCAGCAGCAGTGATTGCTTGCGCAACTGATCGATCTCGAACGTGACCTCTGTGCCGTCTGCCAGCCGGATCGTCTGTCGGGGCAAGTCCACGCTGATCTGTGCGGTCGCCGGGTCGCTGATGACATCGGCAAGTCGCTTGAATCGAGCCTCGTCGAGCTGAATCGCCAACACGCCATTACGCTGGCAGTTGTCGTAGAAAATTCCGGCGAACGAGGTGCCGATCAAGGCCCGGATGCCGACTTGCTTCAAGCCCCACACCGCATGTTCGCGGCTGGAACCGCAGCCGAAGTTGGGGCCGGTCACCAGAAACGCCGCGTCTTGCCAGGCCGGTTGGTTGAGCACGAATTCAGGGTTGGGTTCGCCGGAAGCGAGAAAGCGCAGATCGAAGAACAACCCGCGATCCAGCCCCCGACGATCGATGCCCTTGAGAAACTGCTTGGGCATGATCACGTCGGTGTCGATGTTGGACGCAAGAAACGGCGCGGCGCTGCCGCTGACAGTGTCGAAAGGTTGCATGGTTCAAGCCTCCAGCGCGACGCTGCGCACGTCAGTCAAATGACCGGTGATGGCCGCCGCTGCGACCATTGCCGGGCTCATCAGGTGGGTGCGCGCACCGGCGCCCTGACGGCCTTCGAAGTTGCGATTGGTGCTCGACGCACAGCGATCACCCGGCGCGAGCACGTCATCGTTCATCGCCAGGCACATCGAGCAGCCTGATTGCCGCCATTCGAAACCGGCGTCGAGAAAGATCTGCGCCAGGCCCTCGTCCTCGGCCTGATTGCGCACCAGCGTCGAGCCGGGAACGATCATCGCCCGCACGTGGGCCGCCACACGCTTGCCGCGCACCACGCGGGCAACGTCACGCAAGTCTTCGATCCGCGCATTGGTGCAGGAGCCGATGAAGGCATGGCTGATCGTCACTTCGTTCAGCGGCATGCCGGGTTTCAGTCCCATGTAGTCGAGGGCGCGCTGCAGGCCCTGACGCAGGATCGGATCGGGCTGCGAGGCCGGGTCCGGCACGTGTCCGCTGACCGGTGAGGCCTGATCGGGGCTGGTGCCCCAGGTCACCATCGGCTCCAGCGCGGCGACGTCGAGGCTGACTTCACGATCAAACACCGCGCCATGATCGCTGTGCAGGGTTTTCCAGCGCTCGACGGCCTGTTCCCAGATCTTGCCCTTGGGCGCACGCGGCTTCAGTTGCAGATACGCGAACACCTTGTCATCGGGCGCCATGAATGCACCTCGGGCGCCGGCTTCGACGGCCATGTTGCAGATGGTCATGCGCGCCTCGACGCTGAGGGCGCTGATGGTCGGGCCGGTGAATTCGATGGCGTAACCGGTGGCGCCGGACGCGCCGATCTTTTCGATCAGCGCCATGATGATGTCCTTGGACGTGACGCCTTCGGCCAGCTCACCGTTGACCATCACCCGCAGGGTTTTCAGGCGTTTGTAAACCAGAGTCTGTGTCGCCAGCAGGTGCTCGATTTCCGAAGTACCGATACCAAAACCGAACGCGCCCAGTGCGCCGTAAGTGGTGGTGTGGCTGTCACCGGCCGCGACCACCATGCCCGGCAAAATGAAGCCTTGTTCCGGCGCCACCACGTGTTCGATGCCCTGGCGTTTGTCCAGTACATCGAACAGTTCGATGCCGAAGTCGCGGCAGTTTTCTTCGAAGTACGACACCTGCCGCGCGCCCCCGGCGTCAGGCATGGTCGCGATGCGTTTCGGTGCGGTGGGATTCACATGATCGACCACCGCCAGTGTCGCAGCAGGTCGCCAGACATCGCGCCCGGACTCGCGCAATCCGCTGAAGGCTTGCGGGCTGGTGTATTCGTTGGCGACCTGGCGGTCGATGTAAAGCAGCACGTGGCCCTGATCGTCGAGGGTGCAGACGGTGTGACTGTCGATGTGCTTCTGATACAGGGTTCTGGGGCTGGGCATGGCGTTGGCTCTTTTCTGTCAGTGCAAAAACAACGTACGGACAGAGTCATTGATCGCCGAAACGGCATCAAGAGCGCTTTGGTGAAGCCATAGACCACGAAATGTGAGCAATCAAAAGCGATGGGGCGCTACTCGGTAGCCTCGAACGCCTCGTGATATTTCACCACGCCCACCGGCAACTCCCCGCCAAACGCCAACGCCTGAAAGTACTCCGCCGGAATCCCCGGCAACTCCAGACCGGCATGGGCCTTGAAGCCAAAACGTCCGTAATAGCCCGGATCACCCAGTACCACGCAGCCAACGCCGCCAATACGCTGCAACTCCGCCAGCGAAGCTTTCATCAGCGCCGAACCGATGCCTTGCTGCTGGCGGGTCGGGCACACGGAGATTGGGCCCAGGCCATACCAGCCTTGAGTGCCGGAGGAAATCGTCACCGGTGAAATGGCCACATGGCCGACCACCGTGTCGTTCTCCACTGCCACCAGCGAAACGCTGAGCTGGCCGGCGTGGCGCAAGGCGTTGACGATGAATTGTTCGGTGTGGCTGGAGTGTTCTTCGTGCTGGAACGCGGCCTCGGTGATTCGGGCGATGGCGTCGATGTCTTCGGGGTGTTCGTTGCGGATTGTGATGTTTGTGTTCATGCGCTCTCGGGTATCGCGGTCGATCAGGGTTCGAAGGGTTTCGAACAGCGGATCGGCATTGGTGTATTGCTTGCCGTAGGCCAGGTTGAAGCCATAGTCGAAGTCTGGCGGATTCTTCCCTTGCGTGTGTTGTAAAAGTGTTTCCAGCTTGTCGAGGGCCTTCACGGCTTTGGCTTCGGGAGAACGGGCGTTTTCGTAGTCGTCCCAGAGCGCGAGGATTTCGTTTCTCAACGCGTCGTCCAGAGAGCGGGTGAGCAGCAGCAAGTCGTTGCGCTCCTGTTCGCCCTTGTCGGGAAAACCGGCTTGATCGACCGCCGGAATGTCACCGTTGATGGCTTCGCCGAGGTCGTGGATGACGCACATCTTCAGGACTTTCAGCACGTCGAGCCCGGCCAGGTCGTTGGCGAACACGATCGCCATCAGGCACAGGCGCCAGCTGTGTTCGGCGGTGCTTTCGCTGCGTCCGGAAGAAGTGTGGGCGCTTCTGAGGACGTCCTTGAGCCGTTCCGCTTCGCGCAGGAAGTCGAGGCGTCCCTTGATTTTTTCGAGGTTCATACGGTGGCCGGGATAAAGAGAGCAGGGCTCAAAGCCTAGGCCCGGCCTCGTTTATCGTCCACGCATAAAATATGCGGCGGATGGCCTACAGCGTTTCCACCAGCCGTGCGGCGGTGCCGTCGGAGAGGGCGATCCGCGTCCAGCGGCAGAGGCCCGGCTGGATCGGTACGAGGGCGGAGTCATTGCTGCCCGTCAGAAATTCCAGAGCCGGCGGCGCCTGGACTTCTCGCCAACCGGCGTCATCCAGCAAGGATTCCTTGTGCCGGATTTCCACTGTCGCAAAACGCCACAGCGACTGCCCCAGCAGATCGCTCAGCGGGCTGGCGAACTGTGCGGCGCGAGCCGGCGAACAGGCCAGCAGGCGATGGGTCAGGTCGCAGACGAGGTGAACCGGGCGCGCGTTGTCCGTGACCAGTCGCGCGAGGGCCTGATCGGCGGCGCTGTCGAGTCGCGCCGCGAGCAGCCTTTCGAGCTGAAGATGGGCGTCCGGGTCCATCGCCTGCACGCCGCTTTCCCAGCGAGAAATGGTCGACTGAGTGACCTTGAACAACTCGGCGGCATGGCCCTGCTTGACGCGGTGCAGCACGCGCCAGCGGCGTAGGGCGATGCCGGGCAGGCTGGGCTTCAACAAGATGTCGGGCATGGCGATGGATCGCAGAAGGAATGCGGGCCGACAGTCTGAAGACTGTCGGCCCGTGCTGCAAATCGATGCGATATCAGGTCATTCCGGCAGTTTGGCAATCACCTTGATCTCGAATTGAAACCCGTATAGCCACGTCACGCCGACCGCTGTGATGGTCGGATGCGGCGCTTCACCCCAGAACTCCGGCACCACTTCCCAGATGGTTTCAAACGTGGATTGCGGGTCGACCATGAACACCGTCACGTCGACCACGTCGTCGAAACTGCCGCCAGCCGCGCCCAGAATGGCGTTGAGGTTGGTGAAGGCCAGTCGCACCTGTTGCTTGAGATCAGGTTCCGGCGAACCGTCCTCAAGGCTGCCGACCTGGCCGGAAACGAACAGAAATCCGTTGGAACGAACCGCCGGCGAATAGCGATTGCGTTCGTACAGGGCATGGCGTCCAGGTGGGAAAACCACGTCGCGTTTTGGTTGGGCACGGGTCATGAGGTGTCTCCTTCAATGGGTTGAAAACCTGCGATGGAGAAACTTTAGGGGCTTGCGCTGACACGATAAACGCGCAACCTTGGCGTTCACTGTTTGCAAATCCCAAACAATCGAACCGCTATCAGAGGTGGGGTATGGACCGTTTTGATGCGATGCAAGCCTTCGCCCGTGTCGTGGAGGCGGGCAGTTTCACCAAGGCCGCCGAAACCCTGCACATGAGCAAGACCACCGTGACTCAGCTCGTCCAGCAACTGGAGGCGCGGCTGCGGGTCAAGTTGCTCAACCGCACTACGCGCAAGGTCAACGTTACCGCTGACGGTGCTATTTACTACGAGCGGGTTGTCAGATTGCTGGCGGACCTGGACGATGCTGAAACCGGTCTTAACCAGGCTTCTGTGGCGCCCCGCGGGCGGTTGCGGGTGGATGTGCCGAGCCCGCTGGCGCGCCTGATCCTGATACCGGCGTTGCCGGACTTTCACCGGCGTTATCCGGACATTCAGATCGACATGGGTGTCAGTGATCGCATCGTCGACATCATCGATGAAAACGTGGACTGCGTGGTGCGCGGCGGCGAGTTGCTGGATCAGTCGCTGATGGCCCGTCGGGTTGCCGATCTGCAACTGGGGGTATTTGCGGCGCCGAGCTATCTGGCGCGCGCCGGCACTCCTGCGCATCCGGCGGAGCTGGAAGACACGCAGCATCGGGTGGTGGGATTTCTCTGGGCGCGCACCGGCAAACCGGTGCCTTACGCCTTGCGCAACGCCAACGAGTCTCTCCTGATCAAGGGCCGGCATGTGCTGGCGGTCGATGATGGCAACGCCTATCTGGCGGCCGGCCTTGCCGGTCTGGGTGTGCTTTGGCTGCCTCGCTACATGTCGGCTGAACATGAGGCACGGGGTGAGCTGGTGGCGCTGTTCGAAGATTGGGATCTTGAGCCGATGCCGCTGTACGTCGCGTATCCGCCGAACCGGCATATCAGCCAAAAGCTGCGGGTATTTATCGATTGGATCGTGGAGTTGATGGCCGAGCATGCCAATGGCCCGGAACTTGCTCGCTGCGCTCCCGGACTGTCAAATAAATAGCGAATAACGGCAATCACAACAGTCGACAGTCTGGATGCACCGCTATTCACACATGGAGCGTCACCCGCAATGAACATGTACATCGATATTGTCGGCGCGTGCAATTTGAGCTGCCCTTCGTGTCCGATGGGGAACTCGGAAAACGTCAACTTCAAAAAAGCCATGCAAGTTGACATGTTCAGGAAGATTGTCGAGAAGGCTCGAGGCGAAGGAGTCGAGTCGATCTTTCTGTATAACTGGACCGAGCCGTTGATCCATCCGCGAATCGGTGAGTTTGTCGAAATCATCAACGCGGCCGGTTTGCGCAGCGGTATCAGTTCCAATTTGAATCTGGCAAAAAACATGGAGACGGCGATGCTCGCCAATCCATGGTTTTTCCGCATCTCGCTGTCCGGGTTTTATCAGCAGACGTACGAACAAGGGCATGTGGGCGGTGATATCGAAGTCGTCAAGGCCAATATGATCAAACTGCATGAACTCAAGCAGCAACATGGCTTGAACACGCGGATCGAGGTCTATTACCACCGCTACCTGGACAACATGGAAGAAGAAGGGCTGATGCGCGAATTCAGCCAGCGTCTGGGCTTCGAGTTCTCGACAGGTTATTCCGTGATGATGCCGCTGGAGAAAACGCTGGCGCTGATCGAGCGTGACCCGTCGGTAACCGACACCGATCGCGAAACCTTGCAGCGGCTCGCGCTGCCGCCCTACGACGATCTGGTCAATCTGGTCCGCCATTACCCGCAGCAGGCCTGCACGCTCAAGGATGACTGGCTGGTGCTCGACTGCAATGGCAACACCATCCTGTGTTGTTCCATTTTCAATCAGACCGAATATCAGGTCGGCAAATATCTCGACATGCCGCTGGCGCAATTGACCGAACGCAAGTCCACTCAGTCGAACTGCATCGACATGTGCAATCGCTGCGCGAACAACGGATTGCACATCTACTCGGCGCACTCCAATCGGGGGCCTCTGGAGAGTCACGCCGTCAACCGGATCATCGACTTCCAGCGGCACACGATCATGGGCGTGCCGGTCGACAGCCACAAACTTGGTCGCAATGGCGAAGTCAGTGCCGAGAACTTCGACGAAGCGCAATACCTGCATATGAACCAGGACGTCAAAAACGCGATTTCCACCGGGGCATTCACCAGCGGTTATCAGCACTACGTTCTGTTCGGTCGGCTGGAAGGCCGGCTCGGCGCAGGTCATTTCACGACGGTCTGAGCCTGCAGGTCGGGTTCTGCCAGTCGAGTTGACAGCCATTGACTGAAACTTCGCGCCATAGGGTCATTCTCGCTGTCGCGATGGGTCAGCATCGCCCAGTTCGGGCCGCGTATGGTGTCGTCCACCAAGGGCTGCAACAGCCCGTCGGCCCGGGCCTTACGGCTGAGCAACTGACTGACCAGCGCAATCCCCAGACCTGAGCAAGCCGCATCCAGCAACAGGCCCGGATCAGAGAAATTCAAACCCTGATCCTGCTGGCCGACATCGATTCCCGATTCCACCGCCCAATGGCTCCAGTCCATTTCCCGCTCGCCGTGCAGCGTTGTCCGCTGCGCGCCCGGTACGCCCAGCAGGCTCGGATGACACGCCGGATAGAGCCGATCAGCGTGCAGCACCTTGAAGCTGCATTCAGCCTGGGAACTGATGTCGTCGCGCACGGCGATGTCGATGGTTTGTGTCGCCATGTCCGGCACTTCGTCGGTGCTGAAGATCCATAGATCGACCTGCGGGTGCTGTTGTCGGAAATCCGCCAGACGCGGCAGCAACCAGTGCCGGGCAAACGCCGGCGTGGTGTTGAGCACCAGTTGATTGGGCTTCTGGTATTGCCCCAGCCGCCGAATGCCCACCGACAGTTGCTGCAACATCGCCTGAGTGGTGCTGAGCAGGTCGTGGCCGGCGTCGGTCAGGGCGACGCTGCGCCCGCGGCGGAAAAACAGCGGCTGCTCCAAGTACGCCTCAAGGCTGCGGATCTGCTGGCTGATGGCCGACTGCGTGAGGCTCAGTTCCTCGGCGGCCTTGTGAAAGCTGCCCAATCTTGCAGCGGCTTCGAAGCCGCGCAATGAACTGAGGGGTGGCCAGTGTTTCAGCATGATCGATAAGTTCCTCTAATCAGTTTTCCGCTAAATCCATCGTTTGTTTGCCCTTCAGGCCGCCATTAGCATGCACGTCAACGCCGCCAAGGCTGTTTTCATTGAACACAATGGCTTAACTCAGAGGGCTTTTTACCATGCAGCAGAACAAAAACAACAACAGCGGTTGGATGATGCCGGCAGAGTGGGTGACGCACGCCGCGACCTGGATGGTCTGGCCCCACAACAAGGCCCTGTGGGAGTCGGGCTGGCGCGTGACCCTGCCATTGGTGCAGGAAGATTTCGCCCGCGTTGCCAATGCTATCGCCCGGTTCGAACCGGTAAAAATGGTCGTCGATCCGTCGGCCATCGCCAGCGCTCAAGCCTTGTGCGGGCCGAACATCGAACTGATCCCGCTGGCGGTCAACGACAGCTGGTGCCGCGACTCCGGTCCGAGCTTCGTCATTCATCCTGAGCAAGGTCTGGCCGGGGTGAGCTGGCGCTTCAACGCCTGGGGTGGCAAGTCGGCCCACGAGCTGGACGAAAGTCTGGCCCGTCGCGTGCTCAATCACCTGGGCGGCGAGTGCTTCGGTACGGCGCTGAGCAACGAGGGCGGCGCGATCCACGTGGACGGCGAGGGTACCTTGATCACCACCGAATCGGTGCTGCTCAATCCCAACCGCAACCCCGGCGTGAGCAAGGCCGAGATGGAGGAAATCTTCAGCCGCCTGCTCGGTGTGAAGAAAACCATCTGGCTGCCGGGCGATCCGGATTACGTTACCGGCGACATGACCGATGGCCACGTCGATGGCGTCTGCGCCTTCGCCCGTCCCGGTGTGTTGCTGGTGGACGCGACTCACGATCGCAGCTCGGTGTACGCCGAAGTCGTGCGGGAAAACCGCCGTGCACTGGAACTGGCGACCGACGCTCAGGGCCGCCAATTCGAGTTGATCGAGCTGTACGAAGCCACCGACGCGGTGGATACCGAAGCCGAAGTGTTCTGCGCCTCGTACACCAATTTCTACATTGCCAACGGCGCGATCATCATGCCGGCGTACGGCATCGAGGCCGACCATGTCGCGGCAGAAACCCTGGCCAAGGCGTTCCCTGGCCGCGAAGTGGTGCCGGTGCAGATCAATCACCTGGCCCATGGCGGCGGCGGTGTGCACTGCATCACCCAACAGCAGCCTGCCTGGCCGGTGGAGGGGTGATCGATGACGATGCTCAAAGTCGCCACCACCCAGATGCCGTGCACCTGGGATCTTAAAAGCAACCTCGACCGCGCCGAGCAACTGGTGCGTGAAGCGGCGGCGCAGGGCGCGCAAGTGATCCTGTTGCAGGAGCTGTTCGCCACGCCGTATTTCTGCATCGAGCAGAGCCACCACCATATGGCGCTGGCCGAGGAGTACCGCGACAGTCAGGTGCTGTCGCGTTTCGCCGCGCTGGCCCGTGAACTGGGCGTGGTGCTGCCGCTGAGCTGGTACGAGAAGGCCGGCAATGCCTACTTCAATTCCCTGAGCGTGGCCGATGCCGACGGGCGCCTGTTGGGCGTGTACCGCAAGACCCACATCCCCAACGCCATCGGCTATCAGGAGAAGGAGTATTTCAGCCCCGGCGACACCGGTTTCAAAGTCTGGGACACCGCGTTCGGCCGCCTCGGCGTGGGCATCTGCTGGGATCAGTGGTTCCCGGAAACCGCCCGCAGCCTGGCGTTGATGGGCGCTGAAGTGCTGCTGTTTCCGACCGCCATCGGCTCGGAACCGGGCTGCGCGGATCTGGATTCGCGCGACCACTGGCAGATGACCATGCGTGGCCACGCCGCCGCAAACCTGTTGCCGGTGATCGCCTCCAACCGTGTTGGCCGCGAAGTGGCGGGTACCGATGCGGCGCTGCAAATGAATTTCTACGGCTCGTCGTTCATCTGCAACCACAAGGGAAAAATGCTCGCCGAAGCCGACCGCGCCAGCACCGGCGTGCTGGTGCAAAGCCTGGATCTGTCGGCCATGCGCGAAGAGCGTCTGAGCTGGGGTATCTATCGCGACCGGCGTCCGGAAATGTACGGCGCGTTGTTGAGCCAGGACGGCCGTCACCTTCACGCTCGCTGGAATCCTCAAGGAGTCTGATATGCACACCTCACACAAGTGGTTGCTGGGCGCTCTGGGTCTGGTGCTGGCCGGTTTGATGCCGGCCGTGCACGCCGAAGACAAGACATTGCGGCTGTACAACTGGGCGGATTATTTCGCCGAAGACACGCTGACAAAGTTCACCGCCGAAACCGGGATCAAGGTGATCTACGACGTGATGGACGGCAGCGAAACCCTGGAAGCCAAGATGCTCTCCGGTGGCAGCGGCTACGACCTGATCTTCCCCGGTGACACCGTGGCTGAACGCCTGATGCGCGCCGGCAGCCTGTTACCGCTGGATCCTTCGAAAGTCGCGGCGATCAACGACATCGAACCGGGCCTGCAAAAACTGCGCAGCCATTACGAGCATTCAAACAAGGTTACGGTGCCCTACACCTGGGGCACCATCGGCCTGACCTACAACGCCGAGCAGATCAAGCAGCGCATGGCCGATGCGCCGGTCAACAGCCTCGACATGCTGTTCAAACCGGAGTTGGCGGCCAGGTTCGCCGATTGCGGAATCTCGATGATCGACTCGCCGGACGAAGTGCTGGCCGTGGTGCTCAATTATCTGGGGCGCGATCCGCGCAGCGCCAAGCCGGCGGATCTGGCAGCGGCCAGTGACTTGCTGATGAAGCTAAGGCCGTACATTCGCAAGTTCCAGTCGCAACCGGTGACCGATCTGGTCAACGGCAACCTGTGCCTGTCCCTCGGCTACAGCGGCGACATGACCCAGGCCCTCCGCACCTCGGACAGCGCCGGCAAGCAGACCCGCTTCCAGTACCGCGTTCCCCGCGAGGGCACCACGGTATGGATGGACACCATGGCCATTCCGGTCGATGCCAGACATCCGGAATACGCTTACGCGTTCATCAACTTCGTGATGCGTCCGGAGAACATGGCTGCGATCAGCAATTTCACCGGTTACCCGACCTCCAACGCCAAGGCCCGGCCAAGCGTGGATGAGGCGATGCGCAACAACCCGGACATCTACCTCGACGATGCGACCTATGCTCGTCTGATACCGGGCAAGGATATTCCCCAGGCTGACATGCGCGCCCGCATGCGCACCTGGACCAAGTTCAAGACCGCCACTGCCAAGTGATTTTTCCGGGCCGCTTCGGTGGCCCCCTTACACATCAGGAACGTACACATGCCGACTCGTCGCGAGTTCATCAAACAGGTTTCAGTCGCCGCCGGCGTAGGCGCTGCCGTCATGGGCCTCGGCCTGTCACCGGCACGCGTGCTGGCGGCCAGCGAAGGTCGCTGGTTCATGCCCGACGAGGGCGACAAGCACGAACGCGCCTACATGGCCTTCGGCGCGCAGGACGCAATCTGGGAAGACTTCACCGAAGACGTCCAGGAAGCGCTGGGCCGGATCGCCCGTGCCATCGCTCGCTACGAACCGCTGACCATCTACTGCCGCAGCAGCGAACGCAGCCTGGCGGAAGAGATTTGCGGCACGTCCAACATCACTTACCAGATCGCCAACCTCGACGACATCTGGATGCGCGACATCAGCGCCAATTTTGTCATCGACGACAAGAACGGCCTGGGCGCAGTGGACTTCAACTTCAGCGGCTGGGGCAACAAGCAGCAGCACTCGAAGGACGCGAAGATCGCCAAACGTGTAGCGCAAGACGCGCAAGCAACCTACATTCGCAGCGAACTGGTGGGCGAGGGCGGCGGCATTGAAGTCGACGGCCACGGCACCGCGATCATGACCGAAAGCTGCTGGGTCAACGAAAACCGCAACCCCGGCTGGAGCAAGGCTGATGTCGAGGCGGAACTGAAAGCGCGCCTCGGTTTGCGCAAGATCATCTGGCTGCCGGGCATCAAGGGCAAGGACATCACCGATGCCCACGTCGATTTCTACGCGCGCTTCGTCACGCCCGGCGTGGTGATCGCCAACCTCGACACCGACCCGCGCTCCTACGACAACAAGGTCACCCTGGCGCACCTGGAAATCCTGAAGAAGGCCACCGACGCTGATGGCCGCCCGTTGCAGATCCACACCGTATCGCCACCGCTGAAACCGCGCAGCACCAAATTCAACAAGGACAACGACGACTTCGCGGCCGGTTACATCAACTACTTCGTGATCAACGGCGCGGTGATCGCCCCGGAGTTTGGCGACAAGGACGCCGACAAGAAAGCCTTCGACCTGCTGAAAAAACTCTACCCGAACCGCGACGTGTTGCAGATCAACATCGACGCCATCGCGGCCGGCGGAGGCGGCATTCACTGCGTGACCAGTCACCAGCCGGCGTGAGGCCGTTCCTCAGCGAAACCGTTGGGGAAGCGCTTCAGCAAAGGGATAGAAGTCAAACCAGGGTCTGGCTTCGTCGATCACCTGGCTGAAAGACGGGCGCTGTACCAGTCGCTCGAAATAGGCGCCGAGGCGAGGGCGGTCGGCGCCAAACGGCACCAGCGTACTGGCGTAGAACAGCGCCGGGCTGGCCGAGCAATCGGCCATGCTGTAGTCCGGGCTGGCGATCCATTGATGGGTCGCCAACTGGTTTTCCAGCATGTCGTAGGCGGTGTTCAGCAAGGTGCGCTGGCTGCTCAGGTCGGCGTTTCTGCTGTGGATGCGGTCGGCGACGATCTGCGACATCGGCGTCATCACGTAGTTGTCGAAGAAACGGTCCCAGAGTCGAACCTGCAGCGCGGTGTCCCAATCGTCGGGGATCAAGCGGCCTGCTCCGGCGTGATAGCGGTCCACGTATTCGATGATCACGCTCGACTCCGGCACGTTGCGCTGGCGGGCGCGGTCCTGCAGCACCGGGAACTTGACCAATGGCCACAGCGCCCGCAACTCGGCCCGCTCGGCTTCGCTGGACAGGTCGATCAGGCGTTTTTCGAAGGCGATGCCGTGTTCGTACAGGGCAATCAGGGCTTTGTGGCAGTAGGACGACAACGGATGGTAGTAGAGGGTCAAGTCCATGGTTCAACGCCTCGCGGAGATAGTGAAAAACACTACACAGGTATAGCCCGCCTGCGCACTGCCACACATTTGATTTCCACCAGCAGCCCCGGATGGGCCAGTTCGCTGACGCCGATGCAGGTCCAGGCGCAGAAGCCTTTGGGGAACACGCGGTTCTTCACTTCACGAAACACCGGCATGTGCAGGCCCATATCCACGTGATAAGTGGTCATCTCCACCACGTCTTCGAAGGTGCAACCGCCGGCCTTCAACACTTCATCGAGGTTTTCCCAGGCGCGAACGAATTGCTGCTCGGGGTCTTCGATGACTTTCAGATCTGCCGTGCGGCCTACCTGACCGGCGCAGTAAAGCGTATCGCCGACCAGCACCGCCGGGGCGTAACCGGCGCGTTCGACGATGGGTTTCATGGATTCGGGGATGATGATTTTGCGATCGGGCATGCTGTTCTCCTTCAGTGACAGATCTCAGCGACCATGGGCGGCCGCTGCCAACTGCTCGGTATCGACCCGAACAAACACCGAATCACCCACCGCCGTCAGCACATCCCCGGCGTAGACCTCGCAGATAACCCGGCTCTTGCGCCCGACTTCGCCTTCGACTTTTGCCTTCAATGTCAGCGGTACGCCCATGGGCGTCGGCTTGATGAATTTGATGCCAAGGTTGCCGGTGACGCAGTTGATGCGCGGCAGGCTTTCGGCTTCACGGCCTTCGGCGCGGTAGTGGTAAGCCATCGCGGTCCAGTTGGAATGGCAGTCCACCAGCATCGCGATCAAACCGCCGTAGACCAGCTCCGGCCAGCCGCAGTATTTGGCCTCGGGCACATGCTCGGCCATGACGTGCACGCCATCCTCGTGCCAGAAACTCTTGATGTGCAAGCCGTGCGGATTGCTGCTGCCGCAGCCGAAACAGACGCCGTCGGGGGCGGCGGTGTCTTGCAGGGAGGTGTCGAGGAGGGACATGCCGGGATCATCCTTAAACTGGTTAGCCGAACCCGGGGGATTCTAAACCTGAATCAAGAACAAGGCGTTGTCTCAAATGACGCCTTCTGCTGTTGGCGTCGATCCTCGCACGATGCTAATTGCGCTGCGCCAGGTTGCGTTGAAATTCTTCGAAGCTGCAAGGCAGGCTCGTGGCTTTGCGTTTTTTCGACTTGTCGTGCTCGTCTGGCAATTGATCGCTCAACTCCCAGACCTCAAGCATTTTCGCGTACTCGAAGGCGTGGCGCGGACTGCTCTGAATCCAGTGCTGGAACGCCTGGCGTTCGTCAGGTGTGCAGGTTTCGTCTTGCAGACGCAGGCACCAGTGCGCTGCCTGATTGAGGATTTCATCGTCGGCGTCTTGAGGGCTTTGGAGGTTCATTGACTGCTTCCAGGATGGCCGGAGAGGGCACTTTAACCTGCCTCTTGCAAAAAAAACGTCAAAGTTCGACAGGGATTTAGCCTGCCTGACGGACAGAACGCGCGCCCACCGGACAGATCGCGCCGCCATTTACGCTTTTCGAGGTTTTGCCATATTCAGTCACATTTCGTTATAGATAGTGGGCAGCCCAACCGGTTTCCAATGAGGCTGCATCGTGTTTCCACGTCTTCTGTGTTCGCTGTCCGTGTTGAGTCTGTCCATTGCCGCCGCCCACGCGGCCACCCTTGATACCCCGCGCCTGCAGGGCATCGACAACTTCCGCGATGTCGCCGGTATCACCACGGCCTACTCCACGACCCATGACGGCACGATGCGCGCCGGTGTGTTCTACCGCTCCAACGCGCTGACGCCGACGGCCTCGGATCTGACAGCCCTCAACGGTCTGGGGATCAAGGCCGTTTTTGACTTGCGCACACCCAGCGAAATCGCGGCCACGCCGGACACCATGATCAGCGGCGCGACTTACCAGAACATCGACATCATCGGCGCCACCACCTCGGGCGCGAACATCACCACGGTCTCGTTCAAGAGCGCAGCCGATGCGATCGCGATGATGCAGGAGACCAACCGCGCCTTTGTCAGCGACGCCGGCATGCGCGGTCAGTTGGGCGTGCTGTTCAATGAACTGGCGGGCGTCGACGGTGCCGCGCTGTTCCATTGCACCGCCGGCAAGGACCGCACCGGCTGGACGGCCGCCGTGTTGCAAAGCATCGCCGGGGTGGACAACACGACGATCATGAGCAACTACCTGGCGACCAACGACTACACCGCCGCCCGCGTGGCCAAGACCCTGGCGATGATGCCGCCGAGCATGGCCGCGATCTACGCGCCGCTGCTGGGCGTGGAAGCCAGTTATCTGCAAGCGGGCCTGGATCAGGTGACCGCGCAATACGGCAGCATGGACAACTACCTCAAGCAGGGCCTGGGTCTGTCCCAGGAAACCATTTACGTGCTGCGCGGCAAAATGGTCGAGTACAACAGCCTGCCGGGTCAGGCCGGCCTGATCGGCAACGCCGCTGCCGGCGCGCAACTGTTGCAGGAGTTGCAGAACAGCAAACTGTCGGGCACCTACAGCGCCTACAACTATTACCTGCAATCGGCTATCGACGCAGGCACGCTTGGCGGTGTCGAGTCCACGGTCGGCGGTCAGGTACACGCCGATGCGGCGAGTTACCTGTTGCGTCAGAACGCGATGATCGAGCAGGCCGCCGCGCCATTCGCCAGCGGTACCGACCTCAAGACCGGCCAATACCGTTTGTGGAGCACCGCGCTCGCCGGTTACCTGGGCACCGACGGCTCGGCCCATGCGCAAAGCAGCAACGAACACAGTCAGGGCCTGATGGTTGGCGTTACTCAGCGCTTCTCCGAACAGCTCAGCGCGCGCGGCGGGATCGGTTACAGCAAAGGTTCGGTGGGGGGCGCAGGTGGCGAGGCCGATACCGATTTCACTTTCCTCGACATCGGTGCGCGTTATGGCTTCACCAGCCTTGAGCGTGGCCTGTTTGCCGATGCCAACCTCAGCGCCGGTTACGTCGATTACGACAGCAAACGCGACCTCGGCGGCGGTCTTGGCTCGGCGAAGGGCGACACTCACGGCAACCTCAGCGGCGCCACGCTGGCGCTGGGTTATCGCCTGCCGATGAACGATGTGGTTCTGGAGCCGAGCCTCGGCGTGCGGGTCAGCCGTCTGGACCTGTCGGGCTTCCAGGAAAAGGGCAGCGAACTGGCCCTCGACGTCGACAGTCTCCAGCAAACCCGCCGCAGCGCAATGGCCAATCTCGACGTCTCGTTCGCCCCGATGCCCATGGGCGCGTGGCAACTGGTGCCGGGTGTGCGGGTCGGTTACGAGCGTGTGCTGGGCGATTATCAGGTCGACAGCGAAGGCCATTTGTTGGGGCTGGATATCGAACAGCGCGCGGCGTTCGAAAACCGCGATCAGTTCAGCGGCGGCGTCAACCTGATGGCCAACCTCGGAGCCCTGAGCCTGGGTGCCGAAATCGGCGCCAGTGGTGGAGGCGACAGCCACGGTTTCAGCGGCGGGCTCAAGGCCAGCTATCAGTTCTGATCAACCACAGGTGAAGAAAAGGACTGCCTCAGCGCAGTCCTTTTCGCATTTCTGCGGGGCTCACACCGTAGGCATCCTGAAAGTACTGGCAGAACCGGCCGACGTTGCTGAATCCGTATTGCAGGGCCACGTCGGTTACGGATGACGATTGGTCTTGCTTCAACATTTCGCAGGCACGCTCCAGCCTGACCTGGCGTTGGTAAGCGACAATCGAGGTGCCGACAAAGCGCCGGAAACCTTCCTGCAAGGCCCGCAGGCTGACGTTCACCAGCCCCGCCAGATCCGTCCCGCTGACCAGTTGTTCGGGATGCGCCTGAATGTACTCGATGGCCTGTTTAACATGCCGAGGGGCAATCTGCGCCTCGGGTCGGCGCAAAGCCTCACTGAAATTGTGCGGCCAGGCTTCCAGCACGGCGTCCACCAGCATTTCCCGCAGGCGCGACGGCATCAGCGAACCGGCGTTCAACAACAGGTCGAATTCAGTGCCGGTGGCCAGGTCGATCAATGCGCGAATGCCCTGAAACGCCGGGCTGTTCAGATCCACCCTCGGCTCGAAATGCAGCTTGTGCACGATCGGTCGTCCCAACAGCGACGACAGCCGTTCAGTGAGCGCCGCACGGCTGATCGACATGCCGTGCTGGGCATGATTGTCGACGAAGCGCATCGAGCGCAGATCCGCCTTGTCGATGGCCAGCCCGATGTGCGGCAGGCCCAGGGATTCGGCGGAGTCGTTGAAGATGATCCGGCCGGCGGTGGGAATCACGAAGGTGATTTCGTCGTAGGGCTCGGGGAACGCCACCGTGAAATCGCCCCGGTAATGCATGCGCCGGAAACTGACCCCGTCGTGCCGGCCGTACACGCCGCCGATGATGATGTCCTTGGGCGGCGGCGGTGTGTCGCCGTAACGATTGCCGAACATACGGGAGAACAACGCGCCGAAGTCGTCGCAGGACATATCGGCGGATCTGAGGATGATGGTCTGGCGCGTCGGGCTTGAGGACACCGGGAAGGTCACCTTGGCAGTCGGAGCAAAGAGGCGCGAGGACGTTAGCAACCAACAATGACGCCGATGTGACAACGCTCGATGCTGTGCGTGGCGCTATGCACAGCATCGAGCGGAGTCGGGTCAGGTGTGATGAATCTCCCGATCCTTGGTCTCCGGCAAGAAGAAGATGCCGAGAATCGCCGTCATCACCGCGATGACAATCGGGTACCACAAGCCGTAGTAGATATCCCCGGTGGCCGCGACCATCGCGAACGCCACGGTCGGCAGGAACCCGCCAAACCAGCCGTTGCCGATGTGGTAGGGCAGCGACATCGAGGTGTAGCGGATGCGCGCCGGGAACAGCTCGACCAGCCAGGCCGCAATCGGGCCGTAGACCATGGTCACGTAGATCACGAGGATGGTCAGCAGGAGCAAGACCATCGGGTAATTGGTCTTGGCCGGATCAGCCTTTTCCGGATACCCGGCTTCTTTCAGCGCGGTGCCGAGGCTGGCGGTGAAGGCATCATTGCGGGTCTTGAAGTCGGCGGCCGGCAGGGCCGTGCCTTCGAAACTTTCGATGACTTTATCGCCGATGCGCACCTGAGCCACGGTACCCGGTTCCGCCACTACGTTTTCGTAAGGGATCGCCCGTTTGGCCAGGATGGTCTTGGCCAGATCGCAGGAACTGGTGAATTTGGCCTTGCCCACCGGATCGAACTGGAACGAGCACTGGTCAGGGTTGGCGATCACTTTGACCGGGTTCTTCTCCTGGGCGACGAACACGTCGGGGTTACCGTACTGGGTCAGCGCGTGGAAGATCGGGAAGTAGGTCACCGCCGCCAGAATGCACCCGGCCATGATGATGCCCTTGCGCCCGATGCGGTCGGACAGGCTGCCGAAAATCACGAAGAACGGCGTGCCGATTAACAGCGAGCCGGCAATCAGCAGGTTGGCGGTCTGCGGGTCGATCTTCAGGGTTTGCAGCAGGAAAAACAGCGCGTAGAACTGCCCGGTGTACCAGACGACCGCTTGGCCGGCGGTACCGCCGAGCAGGGCCATGATCACGATTTTCAGGTTGTCCCAACGGGCGAAAGATTCGGTCAGCGGCGCCTTGGAGTGTTTACCTTCTTCCTTCATTTTCTTGAACACCGGTGATTCGTTCAGCTGCAAACGGATGTACACCGACACTGCCAGCAGCAGGATCGACAGCAGGAACGGAATCCGCCAGCCCCAAGCCTCGAATGCCTCGGTGCCCAGCGCAGTGCGGCAGGCCAGAATCACCAGCAGCGAGAGAAACAGCCCCAGCGTCGCGGTGGTCTGAATCCACGACGTGAAATACCCGCGTTTGCCCTTCGGTGCATGCTCGGCCACATAAGTCGCCGCACCGCCGTATTCACCGCCCAGCGCCAGACCTTGCAGCAGCCGCAGGGTAATCAGAATGATCGGCGCCGCGACCCCGATGGTCGCGTAACCCGGCAGGAAACCCACAATCGCCGTCGACACGCCCATGATCACAATCGTGATCAGAAACGTGTGCTTGCGCCCGATCATGTCCCCCAATCGCCCGAACACCACCGCACCAAACGGCCGCACTGCAAAACCGGCGGCGAAGGCGAGCAGGGCGAAGATGAACGCCGTGGTCTCGTTGACCCCGGCGAAGAAGTGCTTGGCGATGATCGCGGCGAGCGAGCCGTAGAGATAGAAGTCGTACCACTCGAATACGGTGCCTAAGGATGAAGCGAAGATGACCTTGCGTTCCTCTCGGCTGACGCTGTGGTGCGGGGCACTGCCGGTGGACATGCTGTCGAGTACGGCCATGGGGGTTCTCCGTCGTGCTTGTTTTTGTAGGCCGGAGCACTTCATCAACGTCGCGTACCCGAGGCCTGTGGCGGATGCCGGATCAGGTGTTTCGTGGAGCGTGCACAGAATCACCACCCCGCGGGAGGGCGGGGTTTCTTTGAGCATAATTGGGATTGTGGGGATATCCAGTGGGGGCGGTGGATGGAGAGGGGGGACGGTTTAGTGGCGGAATGAGCTTGATGAATTTGCATTCTTGTTTTCTTATGTTTTTTCATGACTTCGATTGTTCCGAATTGGTATTAAAAACTGTTATTTCTGTCAGGTGTTGTGGCGGCTATTGTTGGAGATACTTTGTTTGCCGGGGGGGCAGAAAATTGTCCCTTTTGTTTCTGTTAAAAATGGAGGTGCAAAATTTTGCAAAAAACTAATATAGATTCGTCTCCCGATATACCGGGAAAATTGCAGGATTTAGGAGGTAAAAAATATCTAACTGTATATGATGTGGATGGACAGGTTTATGAAGGTAATAGTCCATCACTGGATTGGCGGTCTAATCACATGACAGGGAGTTTCGTTCTTACAATTAACCTGTTGTCTGGAGGTGTTAAGGTTTTTAATGATGCAGTAGCTGAGGTTCAAGCTATTACCAGGCATACTTGATTCAATTTTAATCAAAGGGGACAAATCAAAGGGGACAGATTTATTTTAGGTCAAATCAAAGGGGACCAATCAAAGGGGACAGATTTATTTTAGGTTATTTCTATCAGGTGAGATTGCGGCTATTTGTGTTGATGCTTTGCTTGTGGGGGCGCAGAAATAAATCTGTCCCCTTTGATTTTCGTCCCCTTTGATTTTCAGGCAGTAGGCATAAACTTTTATACCCAAGGCTTCCTTGAGCTCACGCAGGTCAGAAAGATAGCGTTCGTAATCGGCCGGTTCGGCGAACACAACCTGCCTGTTGTGGCCGCGCTGCACGATGTGGTGTGGGTAGTGGGGTAGCACGATGCGTCCCGTTCTGGGCATGAGTCTTCCTACGTCCTTGTTTTGACGGATGAAGTTTAGAAGGTGGCGAGGCTGAGGCAGGTTGGATGTGTCAGAGAATGTATCTGCCGAAGCTAAGCGAATGAATTAAATAAGCCAGAATTCGCGGCCTCTTATAATCGCTCAGGGTTTTGGTTGTTCTGAATCAGTATTAAAAACTGTTATTTCTATCAGGTGTGTTTGTGGGTTTTCGTGTTGATACTTTGATTGTGGGTGCGCAGAAAATAAATCTGTCCCCTTTAATGCATTAATGGATGACTTGATGGAGCAAGATAATGGGACAACAACAAGGAATCACCAGTCCAGGCACTCTGGATCCAGCTTTCAATAAAACCGGCATTCTTGAATTTCCTATTCCTGAAATTTCTGGTATCGAACCGAGCGCTGTATTGGCTCTGCCTCAAGGGAAACTGCTCACTGTCATCCCGTTGAGTGGAATCAATGCTGGCTACGCGGTGGCGCGTCTGAACGCGGACGGATCGCTGGATAAGGAGTTTGGTGCAAATAAACACGGTTTTGTGCTTGTGCCGCTCGATACCGTTCAGGATCTGAGCGTTTTCGGTATCAGCCCGGCGGTCAATGGCGGATGCCTGATTGTTGGTCAAGCTATCACAGACACCTCAGGCGGCCTGTTGATCATGCGCCATCTCCCGGATGGTCGATTGGACACGTCCTTGAATGAAACCGGCATTCTCTACATTCCCTACGAGGATTTCGGCAGCTCCGGGTACAAAGGAGTAATGGCGAAGGGGACTCCTCGCGATAATAAAGAGGCAGATGATGCCGAGCAGTCTTCTTTTGCCAGTTCAACTTCAGCGAGCGTACAGGCTGATGGCAAGATCCTGCTGCTCGGCAATGCCATAGATGAATTCGGAATACCGAAAGGCATCGTTCTGCGGCGTCACCCGGACGGCTCTCCCGATGAGACGTTCAACGGCACAGGCGCTGCGCTCATTGAACTTGAAGGCTTTGCATTCGAGTATAGTTCTAGCGATGGCATCGAATTACAGGCGGACGGGCGGATACTGGTTTGTGGGAGTTTCTATTCCAATGACGGTCAAACTGCCTATGTGACCCGTCTCACTGCCACTGGCAGGGTCGATCCCGACTTTAATGGGGGGCTTGCTGTCACCGTTTTCAGTCCGTCTTTGATTAGGTTGAGGGCTATGACGGTCCGGGAAAGTGATGGCAGAGTTATTGCGGTAGGCTCAGCAAAAATGGCGAGAGGTGAGCCTTGGAAAGGCCTGATAGTCGCTCTGAACTCTACGGGGTCCTACAACCTCCCATTTAATAACGGAAAGCCGCTATTTGCCGATTTTGTATCGGCGGGGCTCAGTTGGGAGCATTGCGTGACACAGGCCAATGGATCAATCGTCGTCTCCGGCTTTACCGGCAACGGTTTTGTCACAAAAGAGTTAAGTATCCTAACCGCGCGTTATCTTTCTGACGGTTCTCCGGATACTACGTTCAACGGTACAGGTTTTGCCGTGTTTGATGACGATTTGTTCATAGAATCTATCAGCGGCATGTCGATGAAAGGAACAGATCGTATTTTTGTGTGCGGTGCATTGTGGACGGACGCCGAATCTTGGCCATACATCAGTGGTGGTGTGCTGTTGTGTTACCGCGCCTGACGCCTTGAAGTGAATCCCGCCGTCGTTTTGCCTGAAGGCTGAAGTTGAATCAAAAGGGGACAGATTTATTTAATCGTCCCCTTTTGATGTTGTGTGATAGCAAAGAGCATCTTCGCCGCTGCGACTTACTCCGTTGGCACAACGTTATCCAACACCTGATTCACCGCCAGTTCCGCAAGCATCACGATCTGCGCGATGCCCTGTGCGGTCTTGCGGTGGGGGCCTTCGAGGAGGTCGACGAAGTTGTTGAGCATGACGTTGGCCGAACCCAGCGTTTCGACGGCGTCGGCGAGCAGGGATTCGTTGTTGCTGGCCGGGTTGGCCTGGTAGAGGCGGTTGGGGTAGTAGGGCGCGGCCATCATTTGGGCTGATATCGGGCCTAGGTGATAGTCGAGGGCGCGGTTGGCGGCTTCGTTGAATTTCTTGGAGTCAGGGCATTCGTAGGGGGAAGTCGGGTCGGTGATGCTGGCCGGTTCGGTGACCGGAGGATTTGGCGTTACTTTAAACATGGTGATGTGCCTCATTGAGGATGCAACCGTCTCGCTGCTAAACGGAAGGTGGCAGCTGTGCGCAAGTTAGCAGACCGGTCATCACCAAACCCGGCGCACCCGAAGGTGCCATGCGCACAGCCACCGCAAAATGCAGGCGAAAACCTGACAAGGTGAGATGTGCAACCGTGGTAGATGAGCCGGGCTGCTAAACCCGATCACTGCGAATCAGTGACCCGATCCAAGTTACCGGCCGACCCCAAGGCGCACAAGCCGGCGGATTCTGGCGTAGCCGTAGGCTCTGGCGCAAGGATTTGTGGGCAATTGCGCGTAACTCCAGGTGTCTTTAAACACACGCATCGAAACGTGTTTGGCGGCCCACAAAACACACTGAAACATCCGTCAGAACCCACCCCGAAAACCGCCATGGCTTCAAACCCGCCGCCGTGTCTGTAAACTGGCCGCCCGAAACGGCGCGCGATGGCGCCGCCCTCACTGCCAGCGAAGGACTTTCCCATGGCCAACCAAGACATCACCTACACCCCGGACCCGGATGCAGACTCGATCTCTTCGGACGTGACCGAATTCAACGGCATCCTGATGTCGACCCAGATTCCGACCCGCGCCGACGGCAGCCTGGAACTGGGCGACGTCACCGCGCAGAGCGAATGCACGTTGCAGGCGCTGAAAGTCGCACTGGAAAAGGCCGGGAGTTCGATGGACCGCGTGCTGCACCTGACCATCTACCTGACCGACATGGCTGATCGCGCAGCCTTCAACGAGGTGTACAAGCGCTACTTCGCCAGGCCATGGCCGGTGCGCGCAGCGGTTGGCGTGGCGGCGCTGGCGGTTGAAGGGATGAAGGTGGAAGTCACCGCGATGGCCGCCAAGGCCTGAGTTTGCGGTTCGGTAGGGCAGCTCTGCCGTGAGCAGGGCTGCCACCCGGCAGCACAGGCGTGCCGGCCACGCGTTTCGCGGCTACAATGCGCGCCTCGACCGTGACAGCCTGACTAAAAACTATATGTCCTTGCCCAAACATCACCTGGAACTGCTCAGCCCCGCCCGTGACGTGGCCATCGCCCGTGAGGCCATCCTGCATGGCGCCGACGCGGTGTACATCGGCGGCCCGAGCTTCGGGGCGCGCCACAACGCGTGCAACGAGGTGAGCGAAATCGCCGAACTGGTGGAATTTGCCCGTCGCTATCACGCGCGCATCTTCACCACCCTCAACACCATCCTGCACGACAACGAACTGGAGCCGGCGCGCAAGCTGATCCATCAGTTGTACGACGCCGGCGTCGATGCGCTGATCGTCCAGGATCTGGGCGTGATGGAACTGGACATTCCGCCCATCGAGCTGCACGCCAGCACCCAGACCGACATCCGCACCCTTGAGCGGGCGAAGTTCCTCGATCAGGCCGGTTTCTCGCAGCTGGTACTGGCCCGTGAACTGAACCTCAAGGAAATCCGCGCAATTGCCGATGAAACCGATGCCGCCATCGAGTTCTTCATTCACGGCGCGTTGTGCGTGGCGTTCTCCGGTCAGTGCAACATTTCCCATGCGCAGACCGGGCGCAGTGCCAACCGTGGCGACTGCTCCCAGGCCTGCCGTCTGCCGTACACCCTGAAAGACGAAAAGGGTGGCGTGATCGCCTACGAAAAACATCTGCTGTCGATGAAGGACAACAACCAGAGCGCCAACATCCGCGCGCTGGTCGAGGCCGGTGTGCGTTCGTTCAAGATCGAAGGTCGCTACAAGGACATGGGCTATGTGAAGAACATCACCGCCTATTACCGCCAGCGCCTCGACGACGTGCTCAACGACCGTCCGGATCTGGCCCGTGCTTCCAGCGGCCGCACCGCACATTTCTTCCTGCCGGACCCGGAAAAGACCTTCCACCGTGGCAGCACCGACTACTTTGTCAGCGAGCGCAAGATCGACATCGGCGCGTTCGATTCGCCGACCTTCACCGGTCTGGCGGTGGGCACGGTCGAGAAAGTCGGCAAGCGTGACATGCAGGTCATCACCCACGAGCCGCTGTCCAACGGCGACGGTCTCAATGTGCTGGTCAAGCGCGAAGTGGTGGGTTTCCGCGCCAACATCGCCGAAGCCAAGGGCGAGTTCGAGGAAGAAGGCGAGAAGCGCTACCGCTACCGCGTCGAGCCGAACGAAATGCCGGAAGGCCTGTACAAGCTGCGCCCGAACCACCCGCTGAACCGCAACCTCGATCACAACTGGCAGCAGGCCTTGCTCAAGACCTCCGCCGAGCGTCGTATCGGCGTCAGCTGGCTGGCGAAGCTGCGTGAAGAGCGTCTGGAACTGACCGTGACCAGCGAAGAGGGCATCAGCGCCAGCGTCGCGCTGGACGGCCCGTTCGGCGTCGCCAACAAACCGGAACAGGCGCTGGAGACCTTGCACGATCTGCTCGGCCAGCTCGGCACCACCGAGTACCACGCGACCTCGATCAAACTGGATGCGCCGCAAGCGTTCTTCATCCCGAACTCGCAGCTCAAGTCGTTGCGCCGTGAAGTGATCGAAGCGCTGACCGCCGCCCGCGTTGCCGCCCATCCGCGCGGTTCGCGCAAGGCCGAGACCACGCCACCACCGGTGTACCCGGAGGCGCATCTGTCGTTCCTGGCCAACGTCTACAACCAGAAGGCTCGCGACTTCTACCACCGTCACGGCGTGAAGCTGATCGACGCGGCATACGAGGCCCACGAAGAGGCGGGCGAAGTGCCGGTGATGATCACCAAGCACTGCCTGCGGTTCTCCTTCAACCTGTGCCCGAAACAGGCCAAAGGCGTGACCGGCGTGAAAACCAAAGTCGCGCCAATGCAGCTGATTCATGGCGATGAAGTGCTGACCCTGAAGTTCGACTGCAAACCGTGCGAGATGCACGTGATCGGCAAGATGAAGGGCCACATCCTGAACATGCCGCAGCCGGGCAGTGTGGTGGGACATATCAGCCCTGAGGACCTGATGAAGACCATTCCTCGGGCTCCGCACTGATTAGCTGGCAATAAAAAACCGGTGACGAAAGTCACCGGTTTTTTTATGCCTGCCAGAAACTCAACTGGCTTCGTAGCGCGATCCCGTTGGCGGCGCTGCTTCGCCACTCAACGCATCGACCATCGGCGGATGGTCCTGTGCCGCTTGACGCAAGTCTTCGGTCACCCGCAGCTCGGCGCCAGTTGGCGAGAACGTTGCTGCCGCCGCAAACGGCGCCGGGTTGGCCGGCACCGGACGCTTGCCACGGCGCCAGAAGAAGAACGTCACCATGGCCAGGTTGACCAGCGCAAAGGCCCAGAACAGCCCGGTTTCGCCGTGGGCGTTCATCGCTGGCGAGATCAGCAGCGGGCTCATCGCCGAGCCCAGCGAGTTGATCAGCAGCATGCCCTGAATCATCGGCACCAACGTTTCGACCGGCGCGCGGTCGGCC
Source organism: Pseudomonas sp. MCal1 (assembly GCF_026341415.1). Taxonomy (NCBI): domain Bacteria; kingdom Pseudomonadati; phylum Pseudomonadota; class Gammaproteobacteria; order Pseudomonadales; family Pseudomonadaceae; genus Pseudomonas; species Pseudomonas sp. MCal1. The sequence goes on along the minus strand of NZ_JAKUMP010000003.1, from coordinate 406,330 downwards.
GCGTGACTGACCGCAACCGGGTACAACGCGAACACGCCGCCACCCAGCAGGAACAACATTGCCGCAAGCAGGGCCGAGGACAGCGGCACCAGCACGATCACCAACGACAGCACGGTACACGCGGCACACAGCACGGTCAGCACTTGCAGGCGATCCTTGCGGTCGGACCAGCGCCCGACCGGGTATTGCAGCAGCATCGCGCCGAGGATCGTCCAGGCCATCATGCTGCCGACTTCGCCGACGTTCAGGCCGATGCGTTGCAAGTACAGCGGCAGCAGAGTGTAGATAGCCGCGATGGTCACACCGGAGCCGAAGCAGCCGACCAGACCGGTTGGCGATACGCCCAGCAGTGCCCGTGGCTTGAGCGGTTCGACCTGTTCCAGCAACGGAGAAACGCGCGGCAGGATCACGATCGGCAACACCGACAAGGTCGCCAGCATGCCGGCGACCATGAACGGCGCGGTATCGCCCAGACCGGTGATTTTCCCCAAAAACGCCTGCCCCAGCACCCCGGCGCCGTAGAGGACGATCATGTACAGCGCCAGCAGACGGCCGCGAATCTTCGCGTCACCGGCCAGCAGCAGCCAGCTCTCGATCACCAGAAACACGCCGACCGTGGCCCAGCCGTTGATCAGACGCAGGACGACCCAGCCCCAGGTGTCATAAAACAGCCCTTGCAGCAGGATGGTCGCGGCGATCAGCGAGGCGAAGCTGCTGTAGGCGCGGATGTGGCCGATGCGCAGGATCAGGCGGTCGTTGAAGATCGCGCCGAGGGTCAGGCCGATGAAATAGGCCGAGGACACGATGCCGATCATCGTCGCCGATTCGCCGGCCGCGCCCAGGCGCAGGGTGGTCAAGGAAGACAGAAAGCCGTTGCCCAAAGCAACAATGAATAGCCCGAGCAGGGGCGCCAGCGCCATGGCCAGCAAACGCGGTGTCATAAAAACCTCAAGTGATCGAACAGCGGAACGTGCGCCTCTGCGCATGCGAGTGCCAAGCCGAAGTGTGTTGAAGACAAACGACCGCCGAACGGGCAGGACGATTGAGCCTGGCGCACTTCGTGAAAGTGGCCGGCTGTTCAAACCTGAGGGTTGTCATGGCTGCGGGCAGGCGCCGGTCGGGCGACTGCAAGAGGAGGCGCGATTTTAAGCGTTGTCTGGCGTTTGCCAAGATGCTGGCCCTGCGACGTTGGGACGCAGCCCGGCAGGGCTGGGTGATGATCGTTCCCACGCTCCGCGTGGGAATGCAGCCCGGGACGCTCCGCGTCCCTTCCAACGGCGGACGCAGAGCGTCCATGGAGGCATTCCCACGCGGAGCGTGGGAACGATCTACCTTGTGGTGCTTGCGTCGTTTGCGAGTAATTTGCTGCGGCGCCAGTTAGCATGGCGCTACAACAATGAAACCGATGGGCCACACCTTGATCGAACGACGCCAATTCAGCGGTGGCATGAAGGGCAAGAACCTTCGCTACCTGAACGAGCCCGCCAGCGGGCCGGGACACATGACCCGCACCGGGTTCGTGTTGCTGGAGCATTTTTCCCTGCCGGCCTTCACTCAGGCGCTGGACACCCTTGTCACCGCCAATCTGCTGCGCCCCGGTCTGTTTTCCACGCGCACCTTCGGCCTGAACGACGGCGAAGTGATCAGTGATCTGGGGCTGGTGATCCGCCCTGACGCGCGTCTGGAAACCAGCGTGTTGCAGGAACTGGATCTGCTGGTGATCTGCGGCGGTTACCGCACGGAATTGAAGGCGAGCGACGAGTTCATCAACCTGCTGAAAATGGCCGCCGAGGCCGGCGTGATGCTGGCCGGGTTGTGGAACGGCGCGTGGTTCCTGGGCCGGGCTGGGGTGCTGGAAGGTTATCGCTGTGCGATTCACCCGGAGCATCGGCCGGCATTGGCGGAGATTTCCAAGGCGACCCAGGTCAGCAGCGAACCTTACGTGATCGACCGCGACCGGTTGACCGCATCCAGTCCGTCCGGCGCGTTCCACATGGCCCTGGACTGGATCAAGGGCCTGCACGACAAGGCGCTGGTCGAAGGCATCGAAGACATTCTGGCGTTCGAGGAATCGCGTTACCGGCGGATCAAACCGACCGAAAACATCAGTGTCAGCGCGCCGCTGCGTGAAGTGGTGAAGCTGATGGACGCCAATCTCGAAGAACCGCTGGAGCTGGAGCAACTGGCGGTGTACGCCGGACGCTCCCGGCGTCAGTTGGAGCGCTTGTTCAAGGAACAACTGGGCACCACGCCGCAGCGTTATTACATGGAACTGCGTATCACCGAGGCCCGGCGTCTGTTGCAACACACCGAGCTTTCCCAGGTGGACGTGCTGGTGGCCTGCGGATTCGTGTCACCGAGTCATTTCAGCAAGTGCTACAGCGCTTACTTCGGTTATCGCCCGTCCAAAGAAAAACGGCTCGTCAAATGACGAGCCGTTCGGCGTGCCGCTTCAGAGGTGATCGGCGTCGATGATCGCCTGAGCGAAGGCTTTCGGGTCTTCCTGCGGCAGGTTGTGACCGATGCCGCCGTTGATCAGGCGGAACTGATATTTGCCGGTGAAGCGTTTGGCATAGTCCTCGGGGGCCGGGTGCGGCGCGCCGTTGGCATCGCCTTCTAGGGCGATGGTCGGCACGCTGATCGACGGTGCGGTGGCGAGTTTCTGTTCCAGCGCATCGTACTGGCTTTCACCCTGCACCAGGCCCAGGCGCCAACGGTAGTTGAACACGGTGATCGCGACGTGATCCGGGTTCCGCAAGGCCTTGGCGCTGCGGTCGAAGGTGGCGTCGTCGAACGCCCATTTCGGTGACGCCAGTTGCCAGATCAGCTTGGCGAAATCATGGGTGTTCTTGGCGTAGCCTGCTTCACCGCGATCAGTGGCGAAGTAGAACTGATACCACCATTGCAGTTCGGCCTTGGGCGGCAGCGGGTTCTTGCCGGCGGCCTGGTTGCCGATCAGGTAACCGCTGACCGAGACCAGCGCTTTCACCCGCTCAGGCCACAGCGCCGAAACGATGTCCGCCGAACGCGCGCCCCAGTCGTAGCCGCCGAGCACGGCTTGTTTGATTTTCAGGGCATCCATGAAATCGATCACGTCACTGGCCAGCGCCGCCGGCTGACCGTTGCGCACGGTCTTGTCGGACAGGAAATGCGTGTCGCCATAACCCCGGGCGTACGGCATCAACACCCGATAACCCTTGGCCGCCAGCAGCGGCGCCACGTCATCGTAGCTGTGGATGTCATACGGCCAGCCGTGCAGCAGAATCACCACCGGGCCATTGGCCGGGCCGGTTTCGGCGTAGGCCACGTCCAGCAGGCCGGCCTTTACATGTTTCAGCGGGCCGAAGGGCAGGTCGGCCTTGACGCTGGCGGCTTCGGTCTTGACCGGCTCGGGCGCTGCGGTTTGTGCCTGGGCGAGCGCGCCGAACTGCAGCAGCGCGGTGGCGAGCATCGACAGGCCCAGCAGGCGGCGACGGTTTTTCCCGGTGGTGACGGTGGCGAGTGGTGCGTGCTTCATGGCAAGTCTCCTTATGATCGGCGAGGGCCGGGTTCTGGCTGAACCCTTCGAATCTGGAGTCCATTAAAGGCTGGTCGCGTATCCGGGCTGTTTCCGTTTTTGTTGGCTGATGCGCGGGCATGTATCCGGGAGGCGTTCGTACACACTGCGATACAAACCCGTGGCCAACAAAAAGCCCCGAATGTTCGGGGCTCTTGCTTGCCTTGGGCTTCAGGCCTGAGTGACGTGCTTGGGTCCGGCCAGCGCCCAGGCGATCAGCCCGAACAGTGGCACAAACACGATCAATACGATCCAGACACCTTTGTTGCTGGCTTTCCCCTCACTCTTGCGCACCCTGTTGATCGCCCACAATTCGATGAGCAAAAGAACGACGGCCAGTACGATCCACGTGGTTTCAAGTTGCATGGGCTACCTCCTGATGGTCATTGGCTTAGGCGGGGCATACCACTCAGGGTTCATTAAATTTGCTTGATGGTCTGCCTGGCGCACGTGCACAAATGTTCTAAACCCACCGGCAAAGTCGCGGTAACGTAGACGCCTTTGACGAACAACCACTGCTTTCGGAGCCTGGCGTGGACAAACGCAACTGGATCGAACTGTCTCAGGATGCCGACACCGGTATCGAGTCGATTCGTGCCCATTTCCAGGGCCATGCCTACGATCCGCACTGGCATGACAGCTTTCTGGTGGGCGTCACCGAGCAGGGCGTGCAGCAGTTTCATTGCCGGCGCGTGCGGCATCTGAGTACGCCGGGCAAGATTTTCATGCTGGAACCGGGGGAGATCCACGACGGGCATGCGCCGACGGAGGAGGGTTTCACCTATTCCATGCTCTACCTCGATCCACATTGGCTGGAGCGCGAATTGCGCGTGCTGTTCGAGCATGCGCCCGACAACAGCCAGCTCGGGTTCACCGACACTCTGAGTCAGGATCCGCGCCTGTCCACCGCCATCAACCAGGCCTTCAACGCCCTGCATCAGGGCGATTTGCGCATCGTGCGCCAGACCGCCATCGACACCTTGCTCGGTTCGCTGACGTCCCACCTCGACTGGCGAAAGCACCAGCCTTTCGATCCGCGCCTGCCACGAGTGGCCCAAGTGGCGCGGGACTATCTGCATGCGCACGCCTTTGAGGACATCGGGCTGGACGACGTGGCCCAGGCCTGCGGGATTGATCGCTTTCGACTGACCCGTGCGTTCAAGGCTGCTTTCGGGTTGGCGCCACATGCCTATCTGATTCAGTTGCGCCTGGCCCGCGCCCGCCAGTTGCTGGCGCGCGGCGAAACACCCGCCAGCGTCGCCAGCGCCCTCGGTTTCGCCGATCAGAGCCATCTGGGGCGCTGGTTTCGCCGTGCCTATCACCTGACGCCGGCGGATTACCGCAAGCGCTGCTCAAACCTTCCAGACTGAACCCCGCGCAACCGCGACCATGATTTCCTGTTCTGATTCGGGAGTCCTGTCATGGAATCGTTGTTGCCTTTTCTGATGTTTTCCTTCGTCGCCTCGATCACCCCGGGGCCGACCAATATTCTGGTGATGAGCCACAGCTCGCGGCGCGGTCTGACGGCCACCGTGCCGATCATCTTCGGCGCATGTGTGTCGGCGGCGCTGGTGGTATTGGTGGTCGGCCTCGGCGTGGGGGAAACCTTGCTGCGCTATCCCCGTGTGCAGCAGGCGATGGCCTGGGCCGGCGTGTTGTGGTTGAGCTGGCTGGCGTGGCAGATCTTTCGCAGCACGCCGCCGTCGCTGGACTCGGCGACAACGGGTGATGGCGGCTTCAGCGTGTTCGGCGCCGCCGGCCTGCAACTGATCAACCCCAAGGTGTGGATGATGGCCGTGGCGGTGGTGAGCGTGTTTGCCGGTGGCAGCGAGGACAGCGCCCGGATGGTGCTGTTGTCGCTGGCGTTTCTGCTGGTCAGTCTGCCATGCATGACGGCGTGGGCGCTGCTGGGTGTGGGCAGCGCACGGTTCTTTGGCTCGCCACGGGCATTCAGGCGCATGAACGCCGGGCTGGCGTTTTTGTTGTTGCTGTCGGCTTGGTTGACGGTGTTGGTGTAGCCGTCGCGATTGGTCACATAAATTTGAATTGCCAGCCGTTGCCCCCCAGAATCGCGCCCCGATCCGGCCACCAGTGCCGGGCGTTCAGAGTGAAAGGGGTTGCGGTTGAACGAACAGACATTGTCCATGCGCCTGGAGCAGGTGGCGGCACACGTGCCCGCTGGTGCGCGGCTGGCCGATATCGGCTCGGATCACGGTTACTTGCCGGTGGCCCTGATGCGCCGTGGTGCGATCGCGGCGGCGGTGGCGGGCGAGATGGCCGAGACGCCGTTCCGTTCGGCGCAACGCACCGTGCGCGAAAACGACCTTGAGCAGCAGATCACCGTTCGCCTGGCCAATGGCTTGATGGCTGTCGAGCCGGTCGACGGGATCACGGCGATCACCGTGTGCGGCATGGGTGGCGAGACCATCCGCGACATTCTCGAAGCCGGCAAGGCGCGCCTGAGCGGCCGCGAGCGCCTGATCCTGCAACCCAACGGCGGCGAACAACCGCTGCGACAATGGCTGATGGACAACGGCTACCGAATCCTCTTCGAGGAAATCCTGCGGGAGAACCGCTTCGACTACGAAATCATCGTGGCCGAGCGGGGCGGGCCGGTGAGCTACACCGCCGAGGAGTTGTTCTTCGGGCCATTGCAATTGCAGGCGCGCAGTCCGGCGTTTGTCAGCAAATGGCAGCACCGGCTGCGGCACAAGCAGCAGACGCTGGCTCATTTCGGGCGGGCACGGCATGGGGTGTGCGAGCGCAAGGTGCAGGATCTGAAGCAGCAAGTGCGCTGGATTACTGGCGTGCTGGCGTGAAGGGGTGATCAGTGCTGCGCGCTGCTTCGGGTCTCTGCGAGAATCCGCGTCGCATCCCGCGAGGGCGGCAAGCCGAACACCCGTGCGTAATCGCGGCTGAATTGCGTAGCGCTTTCATAACCGACTTCGAACGCTGCGCGGGTGACGCTGCTGGCATTGGCCACCATCAGCGTCCGGGCCTGAAGCAGGCGAACACGCTTCTGATACTGCAACGGGCTCAGCGCCGTAACGGCTTTGAAATGTCGATGAAAGGCTGACACGCTCATCGACGCAAGCTGCGCCAATGCGTCCACGCGAATCGGTTCGGCAAAGTCCTGACGAATGTGCTGAATGGCCAGGTTGACGCGGGCCATGGCGCTGTCGGGGGCCGCAATGTCGCGCAGCATCCAGCCGTGGGGGCCTTGCAGGACGCGATACAGAATTTCCCGTTCGTAGACCGGCGCGAGGGCCGCGATCTCCTCCGGCCTCCCCATAAGGCGCAACATGCGCACCCACGCATCCATCAACTCAGGCGTGACAGCAGCGACCGAAAACCCGCTGTCCTGTTCATGTTGCCCGAGCGGTTTGGGCAAGTCGGCCAGCAGGGTCGTCAGCACCACCGGATCCAGCGTCAGGCTGACCGCCAGGTAAGGCTCGCCGCTCGCTGAGGGGTGAACCTGTCCCACTGCCGGCAGATCGATGGACATCACGAAGTAGGTCGCCGGGTCGTAGTGAAGCGTGCGGTCGGCGATGGTCATGGATTTGCTGCCCTGCAGAATCAGGTTGATCATCGGTTCGTAAACGGCGGCCAGCATGTGCTCGGGGATTTCACCCTGAACCATGGCTACGCGCGGGATACCCGTCTCCGTGCGGCGGTTTTCGGCGTGTTGCGCCAGGGCGCGAAGTTCTGTCAGTTGATTATTCATGCCCGGCATCTGAACCTACGCGATCACTCCCGCGCAAGCAAAAAGCAGAAACAGGCAGGTTTCGAAGAGGAACGGCTGCGCTCACCTCGAAGCCGATGGCTACTGTGGTCACTCACCACAGAGACATTGGAGCAACGCATGAGCGTTATCGTGATTACCGGTGGCAGTCGTGGCATTGGCGCAAGTACCGCCGAACACTGTGCCCGCATCGGGATGGGCGTCATCCTGACCTACAAGAGCAATGCCGATGCGGCCGCTGCTGTTGTGCAACGGATTCAGACGTCGGGCGGCACAGCCGTGGCGCTTGAGCTGGACGTTGCGGATGTCAGTCAATTCGACCGTTTCCGTGAGGCCGTGCGACATAACCTCGACAGCCTCTGGGGCGTGGCTACGCTGGCTGGACTGGTCAACAACGCGGGCCATGGCTTGTTCAATCCGCTGGCAGCCGTCACCGAGGCGCAGTTCGACGGTTTGTTGAACGTTCATCTCAAAGGCCCGTTTTTCCTCACGCAAACCTTGTTGCCGCTGATGGGCGAGGGCGCCAGCATCGTCAACCTGACCAGCGCCACCACCCGGGTCGCTACCGCCGGGGTTGCGCCGTATGCAGCGTTCAAGGGCGGGCTGGAGGTGTTGACCCGCTACATGGCCAAGGAGTTCGCGGACCGGCGCATACGGGCCAACGCTGTTTCGCCGGGAGCGATCCGAACCGAGCTGGGCGGTGGTTTGAACGACGAATTCGAGGCATTGCTCGCCTCGCAAACGGCTCTGGGCCGGGTTGGCGAACCGCAGGATGTTGCGCGCGTCATCGCCATGTTGCTGTCCGAGGAGGGCGGCTGGATCAACGCCCAATCCATTGAAGTCGCGGGCGGCTATTTCATTTGAAGGCGAGGTAACTCCATGCTTGATCACATCTTTCTGTCAGTCAGCGACATTGAGCGCTCCATTGATTTCTACACCGCCGCGCTGACCCCGCTGGGCATTACCGCCAGGCTTGATTACGACGGCAAGGACGGCCCACCCGGCCATCCGGATCTGAAAGGTTTCGGTGCCCATGGCCGGATGTTTTTCTGGTTGCGCGAAGGCGTGGTGGAAGGGCGGGCGGTGCACGTCGGGTTTGTCGCCAACAGCAAGGCCGAAGTTGACGCAGCTTACGCGGCGGCGATCAACAGTGGTGCTGTCGATAACGGCGCTCCAGGCGCACGTCTGCATTACGACCCCGATTACTACGCTGCCAATGTCCTCGATCCGGACGGTTACAGCCTCGAATTTGTCTTCAAAAAATGGCAGCACGGCCAATGAGCACACTGATGATCTACGGCGCGACCGGGTACACCGGGCGCATGGCAGCCGAACATGCCAAGGCACTGGGGCTGGACCTGGTCATCGCTGGGCGCACGGCCGAAACGCTCGAGTTGCTCGCTGCGCAACTGGATGTTCCTTTTCGGGTGTTCAAGCCCAATGAACTGACAGCTCAATCATTGGAGGGTATCGCGGTACTGCTGAATTTCGCGGGTCCGTTCGCCCAGACGGCAGACGCCTTGATGCAGGCGTGCATCCAGGCCGGTGTCGACTATCTGGACATCACGGCGGAAATCAATGTCTATCGGCGTGCCGAGCAGTTGGGTGCTCAAGCAGCCAGTGCGAACGTGATGTTGTTGCCCGGCGTCGGCTGGGATGTGGTGCCGACCGATTGTCTGGCGATGCGTGTTGCTCAACGGGTGCCACAACCGCGTTCATTGAAAATCGCCTTGCAGGTCGCGGGCTCGATGTCGCGCGGCTCGGCCCTGAGTGTCGGCGAAATCATTGGTGCAGGCCTGTTGGCTCGGGTCGATGGACAACTGGTCGCAGCGCCTGACGCGCAGCCCCGTCACTTCGATTTTGGTGACGGGCCGGTGCTCTGTGCGCCCCTGTCATTCGGTGATCTGGTGACCGGCTGGCATTCCACCGGTATTCCCGATATCGCCATGTTCGTGCACATCAGCGGTGACGCGTTTCCGGAAGGCGATCTGGCGCAACTGCCAGACGGCCCAAGCGTCGAACAGCGCGAGGCACATCGCGCCCGAGCGGTGGCTGAAGTCAGCGGCGCCAACGGCAGCGTTGCATGCTCGGTGATCGAGACCGTCAACGGCTACACCTACACGCCGCTCGCAGCTGTCGAAGCCGCGCGTCGTGTGTTGAGCGGGGAGCGACGGCCGGGTTTTGAAACGCCGGCCCGGGTGTTCGGCATCGGGTTTGCCGAAAGTATCGCAGGCACAACCGTTACTGATTTCTGAAACGCGAGTCCGCTTCGGCCTAGCGCCTGGCGAAATCCTCAAGCTCACTTCACCTAAGGCTTCAAGTATGTCATCCACACAGTTGCAGGACACCGCAGACAAACTTGCGGTGGTTGAAACGCTGTACCGGTTTGCCGCTGGAATCGATCTGCGCGACGAAGCATTACTGGCGTCGGCGTTTACCGAGGATGCGATTTCCGACTTCCGGCCCGCCGCTGCAAAGGCCGGGTTCGAATACCCTGTTCTGGAGGGGCGTCAGACCATCTTGGCGTCGCTTTCAGGTTCACTTGCCGGTATCGATACAACGCACTCTGTCAGCAATCCGCGAGTCAGCGTCGTTGGCGATCGGGCGCAGGTTGATGCACTCGTGGAAGCCCAGCACGTGCCGCAAAGTGATCACTCACGGCACTACCTCATGAAAAACCGTTACGACGTAAAACTGGTGCGGGCAGGCGACGCCTGGCTGATTCAAAGCGTCACGGTTGACAATGTGTGGCGCACGGGCGACCCCGGGGTGCTCTCCGGCGTTTAACCGGATTTGCGAGCCGGTTAGCGTGAAGGCTTGATTGAGCGTGAGGTTTCGCCTGCCTCTGCGCCGGCTGATTCAGCTGTTATCATTCAAGCCTTTACAGCCGGGTAGATGACCATGAATCGCCAGAAAAAACTGCAGCAACTTTTCAAGGAAAAATCCAGAAAGGCCAACGCCAAACTGGCCCCCAAGAGCAACAAGCCGAAGTACATCAGCAAGGCGGATCGGCTGAAACTGGCGGCGGAAACGGCGCCGGAGTCGACTGACACCACTGAGGCCTGATCGAGCAGGCGCGCAGCGGTATAAGCCCCCATCAGGTTTCCCCCTCAGGTACTCGGCGGCTTCGCCAGCTCAATCCCCGCCGCCCCCAGCCGCTTGAGAATCTCGAACAACAGATCACTCTTGGTCGTGCCGACAATCCTCGGGCTCGCCACGTAACCGGTTACCGTCAACGTAATCCCGTCCGGCGTGAGTTTGCTGAAGCGCACGAATGGAGCCGGTTTTTCGAGGATGGTTTCGTGCTCGGTGTAGGTGTCGAGCAGCAGGCTTTTGACCTGTTCGGGGTCGATATCCAGCGGGAACATCAGCTCCAGCGTCGCCACGCCCTGGGCGCTGCCGCCGAGGGTGACGTTGCGCAGGTTCTGCGAGATCAGCTGCGAGTTGGGCACGATCACGATCGAACGGTCGCTGAGCTGGATTTCGGTGGCGCGCACGTTGATCCGGCGGATGTCGCCCTCGACGCCGCTGATGCTGATCAGGTCGCCGACCTTGACCGGGCGTTCGGTGAGCAGGATCAGCCCGGAGACAAAGTTCTTCACGATCTCCTGCAAGCCGAAGCCGATGCCCACCGACAGGGCGCTGACGATCCACGCCAGATTGGTCCATTGCACGCCCAGCGATGACAGGGTCAGCAGGATCACCACTGCATAACCGATGTTGGAAAACAGCGTGCTGAGCGAAGCGCACATGCCCGGGTCCATGTCGGTCTTGGGCAGAAACTCGTTGTCGAGCCAGCGGCGCAGGGCGCGGATCAGGTAGATGCCGATCAGCAGCGCAAGCACGGCGTTGAGCAAGTGGCCGGGGACGATGTTCAGCTTGCGCAGGCCGGCGCCGCCGAGGATCGTGCCGATGTTGTTGGCCAGTTGGCCCAGGGTGGTGCCGATCCCGCCGACAAACAGCGTGATCACCGCCAACAGCAACAGTGCAGCCCGACCAAAACCGGCCAGCAGGGTCGAGGCCTGTTCGAGACGCCGATCACCGACACCCAGCAGCTGTTTCAGCGCCTTGCCGCTGGAATGGCGGGGAGAAAAGAAGTACTCGCAGCTGTCCTTGAGCAACTGCATCAGCAGGTAAAACCCGGAAAACACGATAAACGCCCACACCAGTTCGTAGGTGATGAACCGCGCGAACGACACATACCCGGTCAGCAGGGTGCCGAACGACAGCACCATTGCCAGGGTGGCCACGGTGTAAATCACCCCGGCAAACGTGTTGCCCGTTACCTGCGTATCGCCAGCCGCCGCCAACACTTTGCGCACCCTGCCGACGCGCATCAGCAACGTCGTGACGATGACCAGCACCACCAGCGCAATGATGCCTCGGCCTGCGAGCACGATCTGGCTGCTCATGCCAGAGGCGTTACTGACCTGCACCGACGTCACCAGCACCAGCAGCGTCGCGGCGAGGATCGGCGCGAATGGCTGCAGCGTGTCTGCGATCTCGTCGGCCACCGCCGGCAACCGCCATGACGGGTGCTCGGTGGACAGCAAGGCGCGGCTGAGCCCTGTGATCAACACGCAGGCGTAAACGACTTTCTCGAACTCATCGGAAAACGTCGCCAGCATCGGCGGCAACGGCACGTGACGGGTGCACGCGTAGTACAACAATTCCAGGGCGATGGCGGTGGTCGCAAGTGTTGCCAGCGCCGAGGCAAACGCCAGCGAACTGCGACGCAGCCGACCCTCCGGCATGCGGTGAATGCACACCCAGGCCATCCAGCGGTCAGCGAGCCGCCGTCCAAACGTCCAGACGATAAACGCCAATATCACCAGCAACGCGGTGTAAAAGCGCTGGCCGGGTCGCCACGCCTCGGCGCCGGTCTGTTGTACCTGTTCGACGAAAACCCGCAGGCGCTGGCGGTCATCTGGCGAAGGATTGAAAAGAGGCGTCCAGAAGCCTGGATTCAGAATGCTGTGGGTGCTCAGCATCAGTTCGCTTTCGAGCAGCGTGCGGCGGATTCCGGCGATCTGCGTGATCAGATCCGTGGCGCTTTGCTTGAGGGTGGCGAGGTTTTTCAGCGCCGTATCGACTTTGGTTTTCTGCTCGATCAACGTTGCCCGTTGCGCGGCGATATCAGCTTGTTCGGCGGCCACCGCTTCGGTCGGGGCTGCACCCAGCACGCCCAATTGCACGGTCAGTTGCGCCTGCTGCGGCAACAGCGAGGCTGACAGCCGATCGATGTCCAGAATGAACGTCTGCACCCGATCCTGCGGGCCTTCGAGCTGGTTGTAATTGTTGGCGGACGAGATCTGCTGCTTGAGGCCGTCGAGGCGCAGTTGCAGGGCTTGCAGATCGCTTTGCGAGACGCCGGGGAGCGGGGCGCCGGTACTGACATCGGGTGTGCCGGGCAAGTCGGCGGCCGCCACCGCCACGAACCCTGAACCGAGCACGATCAAGGCGATGAACATCAATGACTTCAATGCATTACGCATGGGACTGGGCGATTCCGGTTGATCACACAAGCATTGAGGTTAGGTGATCGGGCGCCTGCTGCATCATTTTCTGCTGCTAATCCTGGCTTAATGCGTGTTCGGTGAGATCGCCGGGCAGCCGATTGTAGGCGCCCGTTTTCACGACTAGACTCCCGGCCATGAAACGCTATCTGCGGTTTTGTCTCGTTTTCCTGATCAGCCTGGCGCTTCCCCTCAGCGGGATGGCGGGCGTGCAGGCACCGACAGAACCGTGCCCGATGCAAACCATGGGCATGGCGATGATGGACGGCATGAACATGGATTGCTGCAAGGACATGAAGAGTCCTGCCGACCATGGCTCTCCCTGCAAACCCGGCCAGGAGTGCAAGACCGGCGGCCTGCTGCAAGTCGCGATCCTCAAGCCGCCCGTTACCGTTTTCAGCCCTGTCACGCATTCGTTCTTCAGTGACTCCCTGCCGCTAGCGGCCCCGTCCGGGGTCTGGCGACCGCCCCGCACCTGATTCCTGTCCCCCCCTCGAAGCTCATTCCGCCCAGGCGGAGTGATTTGGCTGTGCGCGTGTTTTACGCCGCGCGCAGTGGACGATCACAGGAATCGTAAACATGACATTCAAGTGCAATTGCGCGGGTTGGCCTCTGGTGGCCGGCCTTGCGGCAAGCGTGCTCGCGTGGCCGGGTTTCGCCGCCGCGCTGACACTCGATCAAGCGCTGCGGCTGGCCGAAAACAATGCGCCGTCGCTGACCGCACAAGATCAGAAAATCCAGGCCGCCAGCAGCGCGGCCATTCCGGCGGGCGAGTTGCCCGATCCCAAGCTGTTGCTCGGTTTGCAGAACTACCCCGTGGGCGGCCCGGATCGCTGGAGCGTCGATCAGGACTTCATGACCATGCAGATGGTCGGTTACCGGCAGGAGATGCCCAACGCAGACAAACGCAAGGCGCGCATCGAAGTTGCCGACGCCGCTATTGAGCGCGCGGCGGCCGAGCGCAGGGTCGAGCGTTTGAAGGTGCGTCAGGCGACAGCGCTGGCGTGGATCAGCGGCTATTCGGTCGAGCGTAAGGAAGCGCTGTTCCGGGATCTCTTCAAGGAAAATCGCCTGCTGAGTGAGACCGTCCGGGCGCAGATCGCCGGTGGCCGCGCGCAACCTGCCGACGCGGTGACGCCGAAGCAAGAAGCGGCCCGACTCGCCGAGCAACAGGACAGCCTGACCCTCGAGCGTACTCTGGCCCGAGCCGCGCTCAAACGCTGGATCGGCAGCGCCGCCAACGACAAGCCCGAGGGCGGTTTGCCCGTGTGGCCGGTCGATGCCTCGACCTTCAATCATCAACTGCAACACCATCCCGAACTCGCTGCTTTCGCCCCCATGACCCGCGAAGCCCAGGCCAGGGTGCAAGAGGCGGTGTCCGAGAAAAAGTCCGACTGGAGCTGGGAGGTGGATTACCAGCACCGGGGGCGCGAGTTTGGCGACATGGTCAGCGTGCAGTTTTCCTGGGATCTGCCGCTGTTTCCCGAGACGCGGCAGAACCCGAAAATCGCCGCCAGACAGGCCGAGGTCAGCCAACTGCAAGCCGAGCGCGAGGCCCTGTCCCGCGAGCACACCGAACAACTGGAAAACCAGTTGGCCGATTACCAGCGCCTCGATCGGGCCGTACGCCGCACCGAAGAAAGCCTGGTGCCGCTGGCCAGAGAGAAAGTCGATCTGAGCCTGGCCAGTTATCGCGCCGGCCAGGGCGATTTGAGCGCGGTGGTCAACGCCCGCCGCGAACTCATCGAGGCCCGCCTCAAACAGATCGACATGGAAGAACAGCGCGCACTGACCGCTGCGCGTCTGCATTTCGCTTATGGGGAGACCAGCCTGTGAACCGTAAACAATGGAACGGCGTGTGGCTGGCCGGCCTCGCGCTGGCGGTGGGCGTGGGTGGCGGTTACGGATTGGCCTATCAGCGAATGAACGGAGTAGCGGCTTCAGCCCCTGCGCCGAGCACTGAGCCCAAGGCCTTGTACTGGTATGACCCGATGTACCCGCAGCAGAAGTTCGACAAACCGGGCAAGTCACCCTTCATGGACATGCAACTGGTGCCCCGATACGCCAGCGGCGAGGAGGGCAGTGCGACCGTCAGCATTGATCCGGGGCTGAGTCAGAACCTCGGTCTGCGTGTGGCGCCGGTCAGTCGCGGCGCCTTCACCTCAAGCCTCGATGTGAGCGGTGTGCTGGGGTTCAACGAGCGCGATGTCGCGGTGATCCAGGCGCGCACCAATGGGTTTGTCGAGCGGGTTTACGCCCGTGCGCCGGGGGACGTGCTCACGGCTGGCACGGCGTTGGCAGACATTCTCTTGCCGGAATGGACGGCGGCCCAGAGCGAGTTTCTGGCGCTCAGGCGTAGCGGCGATGCTGACCTCATCGCGGCGGCGCGCCAGCGCTTGCGGCTGACCGGGATGCCAGCAAGCTTGATTGCTCAAGTGGAGCGCAGCGGCAAGGTGCAGTCCGAACTGACGGTCACCAGCCCTTTGGGCGGTGTGCTGCAAGCACTCGATGTGCGGGCGGGCATGACCGTGGCGAGCGGTGAAACCCTGGCGCGGGTCAACGGGCTGAACAGTGTCTGGCTCGCTGTGGCGGTGCCGGAATCGCAGACCGGCTCGGTTGCCGTGGGGCAGGCCGTCGAAGCACGCCTGCCGGCCTTTCCCGGCAGAGTATTCAACGGAACGGTCAGCGCGATTCTGCCGGACACCAACCCGGACAGCCGAACCCTGCGCGTCAGGGTTGAGCTGACCAATGCCGACGGCCGATTGCGGCCGGGGATGACGGCGCAAGTGCGGTTGAACCGATCGACCGGGCAAGACAGTTTGTCGGTGCCCAGCGAGGCAGTTATTCGCACCGGCAAGCGGGCATTGGTCATGCTCGCCGAAGACGCGGGGCACTATCGCCCGGTGGAGGTGCGCCTCGGTCAGGAAAGCGACGGCAGAACGGTGATCCTCGAGGGCCTGGCAGAAGGGCAGAGCGTCGTGACGTCCGGCCAGTTCCTGCTCGATTCGGAGGCAAGTCTCAAGGGCATCGTCGCCGAGCCGCTTGAATCGGGCGGGAACGTTTCGGGGAGCCAGCCATGATCGCCGCGCTGATTCGCTGGTCCGTCGCCAATCGTTTTCTGGTGCTGCTGGCGACGCTGTTCGTCACGGGTTGGGGCGTGTGGTCGGTGCAGAACACACCGATCGATGCGCTGCCGGATCTGTCCGATGTGCAGGTGATCATCCGCACGCCGTACCCCGGACAGGCGCCGCAGATTGTCGAGAATCAGGTGACCTATCCGCTGACCACCACCATGCTCTCGGTGCCGGGGGCGAAAACCGTACGCGGTTATTCGTTCTTCGGTGACAGCTTCGTTTACGTGCTGTTCGAAGACGGCACCGATCAATACTGGGCGCGCTCGCGAGTGCTGGAGTACCTGAGCCAGATCCAGAGTCGCCTGCCTGCCGGCGTCAAACCGGGATTGGGTCCGGATGCGACCGGCGTCGGCTGGATCTATCAGTACGCGCTGGTGGATCGCAGCGGCGGGCATGATCTGGCGCAGCTTCGGGCGTTACAGGACTGGTTCCTCAAGTTCGAGCTCAAGACCCTGCCCGACGTCGCCGAGGTCGCTACCGTTGGCGGCATGGTCAAGCAGTATCAGGTGCAGCCCGATCCGGTGCGGCTGGCCAGTTTGGGTATCACTCTGGCGCAGGTGCGCGAAGCCATCGGCAAGGCCAATCAGGAAACCGGTGGCGCGGTGCTGGATATGGCCGAAACCGAATTCATCGTGCGCGCTTCCGGCTACCTGAAGACGCTTGATGATTTTCGGGCTATCCCGTTAAAGCTCGGTGCTGGCGGGGTGCCGGTAACTCTCGGCGATGTCGTAACGGTTCAGACCGGGCCGGACATGCGTCGGGGCATCACCGAGCTAGACGGCCAGGGCGAAACCGTCGGCGGCGTGGTAATCCTGCGCAGCGGCAAGAACGCCCGCGAGACCATCGCGGCGGTCAAGGCCAAACTCGATGACATGAAAAGCAGCCTGCCGCCCGGCGTCGAGATCGTCACCACCTACGATCGCAGCAAACTGATCGATCGCGCCGTGGAAAATCTCAGCCACAAACTGCTCGAAGAGTTCATCGTCGTCGCGCTGGTGTGCGGGATCTTCCTCTGGCATTTGCGCTCTTCGCTGGTGGCGATTATTTCGTTGCCGATGGGCGTGCTGATCGCCTTCATCGTGATGCGTTATCAGGGCTTGAACGCCAACATCATGTCGTTGGGCGGGATCGCCATCGCCATTGGTGCGATGGTCGATGCGGCGGTGGTGATGATCGAGAACGCCCACAAGAAAATCGAAGCGTGGCACGCAGCCCATCCGGGGCAGGCGCTCAAGGGCGAGCGCCATTGGCAGGTGATGACCGACGCGGCAGCGGAGGTGGGGCCGGCGCTGTTTTTCTGTTTGCTGATCATCACGCTATCGTTCATTCCGGTGTTCACCTTGCAGGCCCAGGAAGGGCGGCTGTTCGGTCCGCTGGCGTTCACCAAGACCTACGCCATGGCGGCAGCAGCGGGACTTTCTGTGACGCTGGTACCGGTGCTGATGGGCTACTGGATTCGCGGGCGGATTCCGGATGAACGCTACAATCCGCTCAACCGCTGGTTGATCCGGATCTATCAGCCGGCGCTGGATGCGGTGTTGCGGCGGCCGAAACTCACTCTGCTGGTGGCATTGCTGGTATTCGTCAGCGCGGCCTGGCCGATTTCGCGGCTTGGTGGCGAATTCCTCCCGCCGCTGGACGAGGGCGATCTGCTGTACATGCCTTCGGCCTTGCCGGGTTTGTCGGCGCAAAAAGCCGCGCAACTGTTGCAGCAGACCGATCGGCTGATCAAGTCAGTGCCCGAGGTCGAGCATGTATTCGGCAAGGCTGGTCGTGCGGAAACCGCTACCGACCCGGCACCGCTGGAGATGTTCGAGACCACTATCCAATTCAAGCCCCACGATCAATGGCGTCCGGGCATGACCCCGGAAAAACTCGTGGAAGAACTGGATCGCGTGGTGCGAGTGCCGGGCCTGACCAACATCTGGATTCCACCTATCCGCAATCGCATCGACATGCTCGCCACCGGGATCAAAAGTCCCATCGGCGTGAAAGTCGCCGGCAACGATCTGGCCCAGATCGACGCCGCGACCCAGGCCGTCGAGCGGGTGGCCAAAGGTGTGCCCGGCGTCAGTTCGGCACTGGCCGAGCGCCTGACCGGTGGCCGCTACATCGATGTGGATATCGACCGCAACGCCGCCGGCCGCTACGGGCTGAACATCAGCGATGTGCAATCCATCGTCTCCGGTGCCATTGGCGGGGAAAACATCGGGGAAACCATCGAGGGGCTGGCGCGGTTTCCGATCAACATCCGTTATCCACGAGAGTGGCGTGATTCGCCCGGCGCGCTGGAGCAATTGCCGATCTACACGCCTTCCGGCAGCCAGATCACCCTCGGCATGCTGGCGAAGATCAAGGTCACGGACGGCCCACCAATGCTCAAGAGCGAGAACGCCCGGCCGTCCGGTTGGGTGTACATCGACGTGCGCGGGCGGGACATCGCTTCGGTAGTGGCCGATCTGCGTCGCGCCGTCAATGAACAGGCGAAATTGCAGCCCGGTATGAGCCTGAGCTATTCCGGGCAGTTCGAGTTTCTGGAGCGGGCCAATGCGCGGCTGAAACTGGTAGTGCCTGCCACGCTGCTGATCATCTTCGTGCTGCTCTACCTGACCTTCGCTCGCTTCGATGAGGCGCTACTGATCATGGCCACGTTGCCGTTCGCATTGAGCGGCGGTGCGTGGTTCCTGTATTTGCTGGGCTACAACTTGTCGGTCGCGACCGGGGTTGGCTTTATTGCACTGGCCGGGGTTTCGGCCGAGTTCGGCGTGATCATGCTGCTCTACCTGAAAAACGCCTGGGCCGAGCGCGAAGGCCTCGGCGACCACTCTGAACGTGGACTGGTCGCGGCGATTCGCGAAGGCGCTGTGCAACGCGTGCGCCCCAAGGCGATGACCGTGGCCGTGATCATCGCCGGCCTGTTGCCGATTCTGCTGGGCAGCGGCACCGGCAGCGAAGTCATGAGCCGCATCGCCGCGCCCATGGTCGGCGGTATGGTCACGGCGCCGCTGTTGTCCCTGTTTGTCATACCGGCGGCGTATCGCCTGATGCGCCGTCGACGGTTGCCCGCTGAAAACAAGTCACCTCAAAGCGACGATGCTTCCATCCAGCCGTAACCCGGCGACGAAAAAAAAACCGGTGCGAACGTTCGCACCGGTTTTTTATTGTGAGGTCTGGTCATCAGATCGACCGCTGATTGACCCGCTGCATCAACTCTTCTGCCGATTCCTTGCGCTCCGAGTAGCGATCCACCAGATCCGGGCGATCTCGCAGCAACAGCGTGAATTTCACCAACTCTTCCATCACGTCCACCACCCGGTCGTACAGCGCCGAAGGCTTCATGCGGTTGCCTTCATCGAATTCCAGATAAGCCTTGGGCACCGACGATTGATTGGGGATGGTGAACATGCGCATCCAGCGGCCCAGCACGCGCAGTTGATTGACCACGTTGAAGG
Source organism: Pseudomonas sp. MCal1 (assembly GCF_026341415.1). Lineage (NCBI taxonomy): Bacteria > Pseudomonadati > Pseudomonadota > Gammaproteobacteria > Pseudomonadales > Pseudomonadaceae > Pseudomonas > Pseudomonas sp. MCal1. Next base: position 386,930 of record NZ_JAKUMP010000003.1, on the reverse strand, counting down.
ATTGCGAACCGCCGCAGACCTGCATCACCGCCAGGGTCTTTCCTTGGGTCGGACGCACCGCGCCAAGTGCCAGCGGCACCCAGTCGATCTGCGCCTTGAACACCGCCGACATGGCGCCGTGACGTTCCGGCGAGCACCAGACCTGGCCTTCCGACCATTGCATCAGTTCGAGCAGTTCCTGGACTTTCGGGTGATCGCCCGGCGCATCGTCCGGCAGCGGCAGGCCCGAAGGGTTGAAGATTCGCGTCTCGGCACCGAAGTGCTCCAGCAGGCGGGCGGCTTCTTCGACCAGCAAACGGCTGAAGGAGCGCGGGCGAGTCGAGCCGTACAGCAACAGGATGCGCGGCTTGTGGGCGCCTTCGTCACGAGTGGTTTTCTGAACCAGTGAGGGATCGAGGTTGGGCAGGTCGGTCATGTCGGCTCCGGTTACAGCGTGCTGATGCGGTCGAGCTCGCGCTTGAGGGCATCACGGTCAAGTTGGGCGAAGGGCAGGGCGAGGAAGGCCCGGCAGCGGGTTTCGATTCGGGCGAGGGTGGCGCGGAAAGCAGCGTCGATGGTGCGCTCATCACCGCGCACGTCCGACGGATCTTCCAGCCCCCAATGGGCTTTCAGGGCCGGGCCGAAGTACACCGGACAGGCTTCACCGGCGGCCTTGTCGCAGACGGTGATGACGATGTCCGGCGGATTGTCTTCGAAGGCCTCGTTGCCCTTGCTGCTCAACCCGGCGATGGAAATGCCGGCTGCCTGCAACGTAGTCAGACTGCGCGGCAGCACCTGGCCCTTGGGGAAACTGCCGGCACTGACCGCTTCGAAACCGGCCGGCGCCAGGTGGTTGAACATTGCCTCCGACAGAATGCTGCGGCAGCTGTTGGCGGTGCACATGAATAGAACGCGCATGATTGATCCTCAGCAGCAGGCGGATGTATTGAGCGGGCGATCGCCCATGGCAGCCAGCCGCGCACTGTTTTCTTCCAGCCAGGCGGTGTTGGCGGCGAGCGTGGTTTCAAGCAGCGTGCGAATCCATGTCGGCAGGTCGGGGTTGAGCCGGTAGTAAACCCACTGGCCCTGACGGCGATCCAGCAACAAACCGCAGGTGCGCAGTTGTGCGAGATGGCGGGAGATTTTCGGCTGACTGTCGTCCAGCGCGCAGACCAGTTCGCAGACACACAACTCACCTTCTCGGGTGATCAGCAGCGTGGCCCGGGCGCGGGTTTCGTCGGCGAGGCATTTGAAAACGGAGGCGGGGTTGAGCATGGCGACGCCTTGAGTACATATGGTTGGCCGAATATACGGATATCCATATGTGATGGGCAAGCCTTGATTTTGGTGTAGTGGCAGGTCTCGACCGAAGGTTTGTTTAGCGTGGGCACTTCAACGCTTGCTGAACGCCAACCGCGCGGCAAACAACACGAAAATCACCCCGGTGGTGCGATCCATCCAGCGAATCACTTTTTCACGGCGCAGAAACCCGGACAGCGGCTGCGTCGCGCCAATCAACACCTGCGACCAGATCAGCCCGAGCACCACATGAATGCTCACCAGCCCGAACGTCCACGGTACCAGCGGCTGACCTTGCGCAATGAACTGTGGCAGAAACGACACGTAGAAAATCCCGATCTTCGGATTCAGCACATTCCCCAGCATGCCCTTGAAAAACCAGTTCGCCCCCGGCTTGCCGTCGGCCTCGGCCGGTGCCAGCGAACGGCGAGGGCGCAGCAGCATGTTCAACCCCAGCCACGCCAGATACGCTGCGCCGCAATACTTCAACAGGTTGTAGGCCAGCTCCGACACCGCAATCAACGCCCCCAACCCAAACGCCACCGCCGCGCCCCACAACAGGCAACCGGCGTTGATACCCAACGCTGCGCGCAAGGCCTGTTGCTTGCCTTCGACGGTGGCGGTGCGCAGCACCAGCGCGGTGTCGAGGCCGGGTGTCAGCGTCAGCAGCGTGGCGGCGAGGGTGAAGGCGAGGAGGTTGTCGGCGATGGACATTGCGCTTGGGTTCCTTGTTCCGGATGGGGAACGGTAACGGTTTCAGGCGGGGGATCCAGCCGAAAAGTCAGGCGCGGATGGATGCGGCCGGTTGCATCTTAGCAATATGAACGGTGCGCATGGCTTACCTCAATGCCGGGCTTTTGCTTTGGAAACGCCTGGCACATCCATATTTATCTTGCGCCAACACGCTTCAGAGAAACTGTAAACCGAGAAGGCAATCAGCCCCAGGGCCATCACCATCAAGACGAGCCATCCTGCGGGTAGATTCTGGAGTGCGTCCAGCGCTTCCTTCATGCCAGGTGGGTCCATGGCTTGATAAGCGGAACCGCTCACTGCCAGCAGCAAAGCAATTTCCATAAACACGACTCCGCGGGCGATCAGGCCGAATTGTGACACCGGACGGACATAGCGCATGACCTCTTCGTCGGCCTCAAAATACTTCTCGAACGAGGCCTTCCATCCCTTGATGATGTGAGCAACGCCAACGCCCAGTGGTATGAGAGCGATCAGATACAACAATAAATTCGAGTGTTCCCACGACAGAAGGTGCGCCAGCCAATCTTTGGTCTGCTCGCCTGAATGGCTCGAATTTCGGGTGCCGCTCACGAGCAGGCCCAACGCAAAAAACGCTAGAGCACCGTTGACCAAACCTCCTGCAAACAGGCCTGCACGAATCACCAGACCCTTGAATTGCGTGCCGTGATGATCGACATCGCGTACGGCTTGCAGGACACGCCAGGCCGAAAATGCAAGCAGACCCGCCACCACAACGCCCACCAGAAAATAGCCGAACGGTTGGCTCAGCAAAGCCTCAAGGCTCTTGTGACTGTCTTTCGGTTTTGTTGAGTCATGGGCTGCCATTAACGCGAATATACCGATGATCAAATAGAGCACTCCGCGAGAGGCGTATCCACCCCGGGCGAGTATTACCAGATTGCGCTGCGCGGACATTGGAGTTCCTTGCGAGAGGTCATGAAAGAGCAGACCGTCCTTTCTGGAGGGGGTTCTATTACACGTCGTAGATCACCGGGCAACCTGTGGTCCCAAGGGCAATGTGTGCTGTTGTTGCGGGTTGAGCGATCCTGACCCATCATTTGGGTTTCATCGGTTATCGGCGTCGTTTATTGGATGTCGAATTAAAGGTATTTGGGTGGGGATGTGGAAGGCGTAGTGTTGGGCGAGAAGATTCAGCGTGAAGCGGATCGACTGCTGGCGCAGATTGTCCGGGCAGATTCGATGATCATTGCTGTCAAGGCTGGGGCGCGGGCGGATGGATTCGTGCTGGGACTGGAAACCGGCGGAGCTTTGCGTGTCGGCGATGCCGAGAGGTTGTACATCATTTTCGAGGCCGCTCTGGTGGAGCGTCTGAAGTCCTTGTCGCGAGGCTGATCAGAACAGGTGACTGGATCGAAATTCATGAACCGCATTTACTTGAACTATAAGCTGACCACTCAGTCAGGATAGGTGCCGATTACTATTCTGAGGGAGTCATCCATGCGCAATTACACGATCACGTACCTGTTCAACGACCAGCCCCGTACCCATCAGCTTGAACTGAAGCAGCCTGAATTACCCATTCAGGACGCGGCCATGCACTTGTTGCAGTTACATTTCGGGGATGGCGAGAACAGCCTGATCATGCCTGATGCAGACTCCACACCCGACGAGATAATCGAGCAGGCGGGTCTGGTCGGAATCACTCGAATCGACGTGGTGGGTGCCCAAGGCGAGTAGGGCGATCTGCGCCGGCTGAGCCGATGTTCATACCGACGCCGAACACAGCGTCCTGCCATCGAGCGTCTGGAAATTGGATCTGGCCACCATCGGCGACGTGTACTCTGGCCGATCGCTGCCACAGCAGCTTCGGTCAGCGTTGACTACGTCAACTCACTGCGGGCCCAAGCTTCACAACTCAATCGCCCACGTCTGGCTCACCAAATCCTTGCCGAAGCTGTGAATCGGCTCTTCCTCGACCAGCTCAAACCCCGCCCGCTGATACAACCGGCGGGCATCCACCAGATTGCTGGTGGTCCACAGAATCATCTTTTTGTAGCCGACATCCCGGGCGAACCGCAGGCATTCCTCGACCAGGCGATTACCGATCCCCAAACCCCGCGCACTGGCATCCACGTAGAGCATGCGCAGTTTCGCGGTGGTTTGGTCGTGGCGGATGACGAATACCGAACCCACCACCTTGCCGTCCTTCTCCGCGATCCAGCAGCGCTCGACCGTGGGGTCGAATTCGCGCAGGTACTTGGCGACGACCTCTGACACCAGCGCTTCGAACTCCGAATTCCAGCCGTATTCACGGCTGTAGATCGCGGTTTGCTGATGCACCACCAGCCCCATGTCACCGGGTTGCGGATCGCGCAGCAGGTAGGTCGTTGACTGGCCGCCCTCGAGTAGCGTCTGGATCTGCTTCATCGATGCGATCAGTTGCAGTTGCTGCGGTTCGGACAGGCGTTCGAGCAGAGTAATGACTTCTTGCCGCGAGGCTTGCTCCAGCGGCGCGAGGATCTCGCGGCCGAGGTCGGTGATGTGTAACTGACTGGCGCGGGCGTCGGTGGCGGAGGGGGCCTTCTGGATCAGGCCTTTTTTGTCAAAACCGCTGATGAGCCGGCTCATGTAGCCCGCGTCGAGGCCGAGCATCTGGCGCAGGTCGGTGCTGGTCAGATCGCCCTGGGACGCGAGTTCGTAGAGGATGCGCAACTCGGTGAGCGAGTACTCGCTTTGCAGCAAGTGTTCCTGCAACACGCCGATCTGGTGGGTGTAGAAGCGGTTGAACTGCCGGACGATGTCGGCGCGGTCGTTGATCGTGGACATGGTGGACGCTCATTTGTTTGCCTGAGGCAACTATATAGTTGCCTCAGGCAATCAAGTCAAATGAATGATCCCGCAATCGCGAACGCAAAGTCCGTCGGATCGAGCCGCTCAGACGTGTCCATTCGTATGTTTCTGAGGTTCACCGTTTCCAGGTGTGTGGCGTAGAGCGATTCGGAAAAAAAGGTGATCAACAGGGTACGACGGCGTGCGCCACTGGAGTTCAGGCTGCCGGCGTGGATCAGGTCGGCATCGAAGATCAGGATATCGCCCGCGCTGCCCGTCAGTTGTACGGATCGGGATTCGTCCGTGAAGTTGAACGGAAGGTCGCTGAGGGCAGGGCGGTGGCTGCCGGGGACGATGCGGGTTGCACCGTTTTCCGGGCCGTAAGCGTCGAGGTACACCAGCGCATTGATCGTGTCGCCGGGGCGTTGCGCCGACAAGTCGCGGTGCAGCTGCTGGTGGCCGCCATGGATAAGCGGTTCGCGGCCCTCGACCTGAGAGAGGAAGAAGCGCTCGCCGATCAACTCGCCGACCACCGCCAGCAAGGGTGGCAATCGGCACACGGCCTGAACGGTGGCGTCAGTGTCCAGCTGCGAATGGCGCCAGTCGATGCCACGGGGCACGGGCCATTCACCGGAAGGTTTCACGCCTGCATCGAAGACTGCACGCAGAGTGTCCAGCCATGCTGGCGCAATTGCCTGGCGCAGCAGCACGTAACCGTTTCGATGGAGTTGCTCGCGGTCAGCCACAGATGTCCTCGGTTTGGTTGGCTAACGCAGAGCGTAGACAAAAGCCTCAATCAATGAAGGCTATTCGATGGCGAATTTTCTCCCGGCAGTGCCACGGCGTCGGATTTGCCCAAGGATATGAAGCTGAAATCTGCCCCCCTTCGGCTGAAAGTCGTCCCAGAACCCCGATGACAGGGCCGTCTCAGCATGCCTGTAAAAAAACTGACTAGAATCCACAGACACCCGTCCATTCAAGGAACGACCGATGTCCGGTTTACGCACATTGATTGCGACCACGACCTGTATTGCAGTGCTGAGCAGTTCGCTGACAGCGCTGGCCGATCCTGGCAACGGAAAGGGGCAGGGCAAAGGCAATCCGCATAACAGCCAGGATCATGGCAATCAGGGGAAAAAAGGCGGGGGCGGCTATCAGGGGCATGGACCGAGTATCGACCACGCCGGGGTGATCGGCATCGTGGACGGCTATCGCGGCTACTGGACGCCGGGCCCGGCGTTGCCGCCCGGCATCCAGAAAAACCTGGCCCGGGGCAAACCGCTGCCGCCCGGTATTGCGAAGAAGCTTGATGGTCGACTGGTCGGCAGGCTGCCGCACTACGACGGCTACGAATGGCAGCAGGTCGGCACCGATCTGATCCTGGTCGCACTGGCCACCGGGCTGATTTATGAGGTGCTCAATGGCGCCTTCGATTGAGTCATCAGCGCAGCGGGCGACTCGATGAACTGATCACTTGAAAGCACTGCGCAGTTCTTCAATCACCTCCTCAACAGAGCACCCCTGAATCGCCGGCGGTGTGGGATTCTCACCAAATTCTCGCCAAACGAACAGCGTCAGTTCTGCGCCATCGGTCGATGACAGGGGATTTTCGGCATAGGCGAAAGATTCGAGCACGCGGTACCGGGAGTCTTTCCAGAACAGGTCTTCGACCCAGTCATAGACCGGTATGAAATGGAAGTGGAGGGGCAGACCGGGTTCATGACCGAAGCGGCCGATATAAAGACGCTTGGGCTTCAGATGATGCTCGATGATCTGCTGGGTTCTTGCGATCAGCCCTCCAAGCTCCGCCAATGCCTCGGTCGACAGCTCGGCCAGTGAGTTGGTTTGGATTTTGGTCCCCAGCATCAAATAGCCGGGAAGTGCACTGGCCAGATGGTGGTTGACGATCCAGTGCTCGGTTTCATGAAGAATGAAGTGCGGGTCAATTTCCATGTGCCATAGGTCCTTGGGCAAGCGGCGCGCCAGCGTAGCAAAAGTGCAGACCTTTATGCCGGAGGAACTGTGCCGTAACGTCCGACGTAGAGTTGACCGTTCGCGTTTCCCTGTCGCAGCATGCATTCACTTGAAAAGCCCTATCCGGAAAACCTATGCCCACGCCTGTCGATCTTGATGAATTGTTAGCGCTTGTCAGAGATGAGGAGTCGTTCATTCGATTTGTCGAGGCGCTGGGGGCTGATTTTGCCAGTGAGCGCTTGTTGGAACATAACGCTCCCTCATCGATAGATCGATCAGATAGCCAGGAATGGGAAAACGGAACAGTTGATGCGTTTCTCGATGCGGCAGCTGCATGGGCGCATGCCAGCAACCGATCTCCTTTGGCCGATAGTGCTCAATCGAATGTATGGCAGCGCTGTGCAGCGATTCTGTTCGCTGGAAAGTTTTATGAATGAAGTAAGCGTGAACCCTGAACCCGGTCGAACTCCGAAATGAGCAGATTTTTAAGCAGCGCGGAGCTGCATGGCGTATTGGGCGATTTGGTCAAAGATCCCGAGATGGACTTGAACGGTATATGCGTTCGCTTGCAGCTCGATTTGCGCGATCTTCTGAATCAGCTCGCCCTGGCGATGGCCAGGTTTTTCAGTGAAGGCGCGTGGGACTTTCATGACTGCGATCACGTCATGAATATTCTATTCAGCGATATCGTTGATTTGTCTATGCATGCCGACATGCCTGAGCCAGCCTTTTCCATCTACCTTGCATTTGATGCCGGAGAATACTGGCATCGCGGCGATACAAAAGACGAGTGCCCGTGGGAGAAGTGGACGAGACCGGACATCGAACGGATCTTGCGTGAAGTTGGCTCCTCGGCGGCGGCGACAGCTATCCATCAGGCATGAAAAAGCCCGGCGGATAAGACCGGGCTTTTGTCGAGTACTGCGGTAAAACCCCGCATTCAGACGTTACGACGTTCGATCAGACGGTCAGAACCACCTTCGGCAACCGCATCACTGAACAGCGGATCTGTTTCAGTCGCGGCAACGGCGTCACTAAACAGCGGATCGGTCTGAGTCGCTGAGGCAACCGCATCGCTGAACAGCGGGTCGGTTTCAGTCGCTGCAAAAGCATTCAGGGCGAAGAGCGAGAAGGCGATACCAAGGAGGGTCTGGCGTTTCATGGTTCTGTACTCGGTGTGCAGTGGGTTGGTGTGGAGCAGATCCTACGCTTTGGACTCGATATGAGAACTTCATTGAATTAATGGTTGTTATTGATGCGTTCAATGATCGGTCTCGGTCGCCCGAAGTGCTTTGAACTGCTGCGCCAAATCCAGGGCCACACGACCGCTGTGCACCGTGGGCAGCAGATGAGTGAAGGGAATGTCGATCATCCTTTTCTCGCGTACCGCCCGCAGGGTCGACAACACCGGATCCTGCCCGAGCAAGTGACGCTTGCGACTGGCCGGCGACCATTGCGCGTCGGCCAGCAGGATCACGTCCGGATCACTGGCGAGCAGGGTTTCGCGGCTCACGGTTACCCGGTACTGGTTGATATCGGCGAACAGATTTCGCGCGCCGGCAGCAGCCAGCAGCGGGGTGACGAAACCCCGTCGACCCTCGCTGTCGAGGCCGTTGACCTCACTGTCCAGATAGAACACCGAGAGCGGTTTGTCCGAGCCGGCCAGTGCTCTCGCACGGTTCAGATCGGCGTCCAGCTTATCGCTCAGCTCGCGCGCACGCGGCTGCTTGTGCAGCAGCGCGCCAAGGGTCAAGAGGTCGTTGCGGATGTGTTCGAAGTAGTCCAGCGAATGCCCGTTGCACGCTGACTCCAGCAGATAGGACGCCACACCGTTGCGCCCCAGCCCGCTGCGTGACGTCACGCCGTTGCCGAAGGCCGAGGCGAACCCGCCGATCACCAGATCCGGCTTCTGCGCGTACAACACTTCGCTCGACGGGTAGCGGGGCGCAATGACCGGCACGCCGAAATATTCGGACTGCGGTGCGCCGGTGTCGTCCAGATAGGCGACGCCCGCCAGCGCCGGGCCTGCACCCAATGCCAGCACCAGATCGGCGGCGTGCTGATTGAGGGCGACGATCCGCGACGGTGGCGCGGCCGGCGCGTTCCAGGTCTCGCCGCAGTTGCGGTAACTGTCGCCCCAGACCGGGCACGCGCAGAGCAGGGCGCCCAAAAAAACGAGTCTTCTCATGAGCGCGCCCTGATCAACAAATCCTCGACCACTTCACCGCCCACCAGATGCCCCTCGACCAGTCGTTGGGCATCCGCGTGACTGCGCACGCCGTACCAGCACATCTCCGGATACACCGTCACAATCGGCCCCAGATTGCACGGGAACTGACAATGGGTGCGGGTCAGCAGAACGCCGCCCGGCGTTTCTATGCGGTCATGCGCCAGCAGGTGCCGGCGCAGGGTTTTCCATAACTGCAAGGCGCCGCGCTGGGTGCAGCGCGGGCCGGTGCAAAGGAACACGTGGCGCGCATGCTCGGGCACCTGCGACCAGTCCGGATGCGAGTCAACGCCGTCGGTAGTGATCATGTCAGTCATCAGAAGCGGTACGTGTAGCGGACTTCGGAGGTGAACGGCCGCCCGAGGTTGTCGACGTTGTTCGAGCGACTGGTGACGTAGTCGCGGTCGAACAGGTTCTCCACCAACAGACTCAGGCGATGCTGATGGGCGCCGTCGAGGTAGCGATAAGCATCGGCGTCCACCACCGAATAATGGCCGTATTCGATCTGTTTCGAGCTGATCACGTCGCGGATATAGCGGATCGCACCGCCGGCGCCCCACATCCGGTCGACCGACTCGTAGCCAATGCGTGAGCGGGCGAAAAAGCTTGGCACATCGTTCAGCGTTACTCCCGAGCGCGACTCGGTGAGGTTGCGGGTCATGTCGGCCTGCAGGCTCCATTGCTCGTTGAGCGCCAGTCTGGCGTCCGCTTCGAAACCGCGCATCTGCACCCGGCCCTGGCCGTTGACCCACTGGATGTCGTCGAGGGTGATCAGGTCGTCGATCTTGCGTTTGAACAGGGTGACGCTGGCGCTGAACTCGCGGTCGAGCAGCAGGCCTTTGTAATCCAGACCGAGTTCGGCGTTGCGGCTTTTCTCCGGTTTCAGATTACGGTTGCCCAACTCATCACCGGGCTCGTTGACGAACAATTGCTCGGCGTTCGGCAGTTTGTAGGCCGTACCGTACTGGCCGCGCAGGGCCCAGTTTTCGTTCAGGTCATACAGCGAAGTGAGCATGCCGACCGTGGCGCTGTCGCCACCGCCCATGGCTTCGTGACGAATGCCGATGCTCGGGTGCCAGTCGGGCAGGGCGTCAATCTGCGGGCGCAATTGGGTATACAGCGCATGGGCTTCGGCCTTGTCGTTGTCGATGATCAGCACATCGTCCTGACCTTTGAACCACTGGTTGTCCGTGCCGAACACCAGTACGTGCCCGCCGGGCAATTGCGCCTTGCCTTCGGCCTGCACGCCCCAGTCGGTGAAGCCCCAGTAGTCGTTGTGATTGATGGTTCGGGTGCCGCCATTGGCGGTGTTGTTGATGCGCGTGTAGCGGGTGTCCCAGTCGTTGATATGACCTTTGACGAAGTAGCTCAGGCGCTCGTTGAGGGTCTGTTCGAAGGTCGCCGTGGCGATCTGCTGGACGCGGTCGTTGGTGGTCTTGTGGTTGTCCACCGGGCGGGCGAAATCGAGGTTGGCGTCGGCGTATTGGTAGAACAGCTCCAGTCGTTTGTCATCGCCGAAGGACTGAATCGCCTTGCCGCCGAACGTTGTGACTTCATAGGCGCGTTTCTTTTCGGAGACGTTTTTCAGGTCGCGATTACGAAACGGCTGATAGCCGTCCGAGACGTTATGGCTGACATAGGCCAGCAAGCCCAGATCGCCAAAACCGTTGCTGAAAATGTTCTCGGCCCGCGCATCACCGGTGGTGCCGCCGAAGGTGTCCAGGCCCATGTTCACTTCACCGGAGGCTTTGCGACTGTGCGGGCTGCGGGTGACGATGTTGATCACGCCCGACACCGCTTGCGTACCGAACAACAGGCTTTGCCCACCCTTCAGCACTTCGATGCGTTCGATGGCATTGGCCGGCAAAGTGTCGAGGTACAAACCGCCGTACAGGCGATTGTTCAGACGCACGCCGTCGAGCAGGATCAGCGTGTCGTCGTTGCGCCCGCCCAGCAGGGAATAAGTGCCGTAGTCGAACGGGCCGTTTTTCGGCGCGACGTACAGACCGGGAATGAACATCTGCATCACGCGGCTGACATCGGCGCTGGGGCCCGCGCGCTCAATCTGCTCACGGGTGACAATCTCGACCTTGCTGCCGAACTGCGCCATGTCGGCCACCGTGGTGGACTCCACGGACGGCGCGGAAACGATTTGCTGATGGAGTTCGAGCGGCGTGTCATCCGCCAGCAACAGGGGGCTGAACAGACAGCCGAACAACAGGGATGGAGCCGGAGTGTTGAAAGGTTTGATCATCGTCTTCTCGAAAGGATCTTCGCAGAAGAGCATGCAGGAGAAGGCATCGCGCACACGCCGACACCGGCCCATGCCCGCCCACCGCAGGAGTTTGCCAAAAGCATTTCAGGCCGGTCTCCGGGCTCGCGCGTCTGGACGCTTTCACCTTCCCATGGCCGACTGGCCACAGTGGTGTGTCGAAAGCATCACGCGCCTACCGTTGCGGGGGCAGCACCGGACTTGTTCGAAAAGAACGTACCGGTTTCCCGTTTCACCCCATGCACGGCGGCATGGGACACCTGAAACAGGGCGGCATCTGAACATTCGGGTGGGCGTGCGTCAACCTGGACGGTCGATGGATGACGTTGAAGGCGGTTTTGCAGGCTTGATCCGATTCATACGAAATCCAGCAACAGTGTTTGTCCAACCCGCCGATATTTCCTCGCCACCCCAACCCTTAGCATCGTCTCCAACCCGTGAACAAACACGGTCCTCAACGAGACGGTGAACATCATGAGCTTCAAGAAAATCGCGCTGGTTTTAATGCTTGGCAGTTTCGGTGCACACGCTTACGCCGATAACACGGACGCGGCGAATATCCCGGTCGAGACCTACAGTTCTTCGACAAATCTGGATATCGAGCACGTCATCTCCATTACCGAACCGGCCAACGAATGCGCCCCGGTGCCGGTGCAGATGACCTACGAAGATTCCCATGGCGAGCGCCACGTTCTGCAATATCAGGTGATGGGCACTGGCTGTTCCAGTTGAGTCAGGTGCAGAGGATGGAGGGTCGACACTCCATACTTGCCACGCTCAAACCGCTTTCGCTCCAACCACGTCTTCATCCGATGCCAGTAACTGCGGGATCGACTGCTTCAGAAACTCAACCCAGGTCTTGATCTTCGCATCGACGAACTTGCGCGACGGATAGATCGCAAACAGGTTCAACTCCTCCAGCCGGTATTCCGGCAGCACCCGCACCAGTGTTCCCGCCCTCAGGCCATCCACGGCCGATGCGATCGGCTGAATGCCGATGCCCATGCCTTTTCCGATCGCGATGGTCATGCCGTCGGCGGTGTTGATGTGAAAGGGCGACACGGGAATGGTGATGGTTTCCATGCCTTCGGGCCCTTCGAAAGTCCAGTTCTCCACCGGCATTACCGTGTTGACGATGCGCAGACACTCGTGCTCGCAAAGCTCACCCGGTGTTTGCGGCAATCCGCGTTTTGCCACGTAGGCGGGCGAGGCGCAGAGGATGCTGTAGGTGATGCCCAGACGTTGCGCGACGAAGCCGGAATCCGGCAGGTCGCGGGCCAGCACGATGGACATGTCGAAGCCTTCTTCGAGCAGGTCCGGGACGCGGTTGGTCAGGGTCAGGTCGAACATCACCGTGGGGTGAATTTCCCGATAGCGGGCGATGGCGTCGATTACGTAATGGTTGCCGATGGCCGACATGGTGTGAATTTTCAAGCGGCCAACGGGCAAGGTCTGGGCGGTGCCGGCTTCTTCGTCGGCTTCGCGCACGTCATCGAGGATTTTTTCGCAGCGCTCCAGATAACGCATGCCGGCCTCGGTCAGGGCCAGACGCCGGGTGGTGCGGTTGATAAGCCGGGTGTGCAGACGCGCTTCGAGGGCGGAGATGGCTTTGGAGACGTTGGTGGTGTTGGTGTCCAGCAACTCGGCCGCGGCAGTGAAGCTGCCGCTTTGGGCGACGGCGATGAAGAAACGCATGCTCTGGAAAACGTCCATCGGTGTCGTCTCAACAGTCAGGTGGAAAGAATATAGGGGCGACCTCACAGTAGACCGCCCCTTCGCCATGGTCACTTTTTGCGGGGAATGAAACCGGGTACGCCCGTCTCGACCACCGAGTTGAAGCGGATTCGCGTCGTGATCTCTTCCCTGATCTCGCGCATCGCCCGGTGCGGCAACGTCGCGATATCGAAGTTTTCCTGAATCCGGCTCGGGTTCGCCGAGGTCGTCAGGAACGCCGTTCCCCGCTGCACCGCCCAGGCCAGGGCCACTTGCGCCGGGGTTTTCTGTACGTGCCGGGCGATCCCGGTGAGCACCGAATCCTCAAGCACATTCGGCTCCATGCCATGGCCCAGCGGGGCGAAGGCGAGCAGGATGATGCCGTGTTCCTTGCAGAACTCCAGCATCTCCCACTCGGGCAGGTACGGATGGGATTCGATCTGCACCACCGCCGGTTTGATTCGTGCGGCGGCGACGATGTCCTTCAGCGCGTCGAGGTTGATGTCGGAAAGCCCGATGGACTTGCAGCGACCGTCATCCACCAGCGCTTCGAGGGCACGCCAAGTGTCGATCAAACGCGTTTCGCCATCGTAGATCACGTGCCCGAACACATCCCGTGGGTCCTGATCGTCGCCGGGCTGGAAGGCGAACGGCGTGTGGATCAGGTAGCAGTCGAGATAGTTGACCTGCAGCCGCTGGCAACTGGCTTCGAACGCCGGTTTGACCCGCTCGGGGCGGTGGTTGGTGTTCCACAGTTTGGTGGTGACAAACACGTCTTCGCGACGGATCTGGCCCGCCGCAAACACCTGCGCAAAGGCTTCGCCAATCTGCGTCTCGTTGCGATAGCGCTCGGCGCAGTCGAAGTGGCGAAAGCCCACTTCCAGCGCGCATTTGACTGCTTCGGTGGTGGTGCTCAAGTCGCGAAACAGCGTGCCAAACCCCACGGCCGGCATCGAACCAGCGCCGTTGTTCAACGCTATGCGGGTGTCGCGAAGTTCATCGTGAAAGGCTTCGTAAGTCATGTCGTGTCTCCGGTATCTGCCGTTATAGAAGGGATGAGGTCTTGCGTGCGGCGAGCTTCTGGTCAAGCACACCCACCGAGTTGCCACCCAGCGCCACGAACAGGCGCACCGAGTCGAGATAACGCGCGGTCTTCACTTGAATCTGTCCGAGCAAGGCTTGCTGATAGGCGCGTTCGGCTTCCAGCACCTGCAGCAGGCTGTTTTCGCCCTGGGCGTAGGCCTGGCGATTGAGGCGCAGGCTGGCGTCGGCGGCGCGCAGGGCATCGTCCTGCGCCAGGTTTTGCTCGGCGCCGTGGTTGAGCGCCTGCAAGGTGTCCGCAACCTGGCCGAAGGACTGAATCACCGTTTGTTGATAGCGGGCGAGCGACGCGTTGTAGCCTTCGACGGCGCCTTCGCGCTCAGCCTTGAGCGTGCCGCCGTTGAAGACCGGCGCCGTGAGCCCGGCGGCAAATCCCCAGAGCGCGGCGCCGCCATTGCCTGACGCGGCTTGCATCAGCGAGGCCGACAGCTCGACATGCGGGTACAGATTGGCCGTCGCGACACCCACCGCCGCGCTGGCGAAGTGCAGTTCGGATTCGGCTTGCAGGATGTCCGGCCGGGTGCGGGCCATGGTCGACGGCAGGCTGACCGGAATGTTCGACGGCAGGGCGAACTCGTCGAGACTGAAGTCCGGCGCAATCCAGTCCGCCGGACCTTTGCCGGCCAGAATCGACAACGCATGACGCGCTGCATCGCGCTGCTGGGCGAGGGGCGGCAGCAACGTGCGATCCTGAGCAAGGCGGGTTTCGGCCAGCGACACGTCGATTTGCGTGGTGCTGCCGCTTGCCTGGGCTCGGCGCACCAGATCGAGGTTTTTCGCGTCGTTGGCCAGCAGGATTTCCACGGCCTTGATCTGCGCGTTGGCCGAGGCCAGCAGCAAAGCCTGGCTGGCGACATCACCGGTCAACGTCAGCCAGGCTGCTTCGTAACGATGCTTTTGCAGATCGGTCAGCGCTTGCTGCTGTTCGATCGTGCGTTTGTTGCCGCCAAAAACGTCCAGATCGAACACGACCCGTGGCCCGATCCCGTAGAAATTGGAAACCACCGGTTGCGGCCCGTTGTGCGTACGCTGGCGACCGGCAGAGGCGCCGAAATCGACCTGCGGATAAAGCACACCTTCCGCCGCCGCGACCGAAGCAGCGGCCTGGCGAATAGTCGCGTCAGCGGCGGCCAGTTCGAGATTGCCGTCGATGGCGCGACGCACAACCTGATCGAGTTTCGGTGAACGAAACGCCGACCACCAATCGCCGTCGAGTCGCTGGCCCATCGCGAAATGCTGTTCGGCAGCTTGATCGTAATGCAGCGACGGGCTCTCGGCAGGCCGTTGAAAATCTGGGCCGACGGTGCAAGCGGACAACATCACCAGCATCGCCAGCGGTGTGAGGCGCATAGAAGCTTTCATGGTTCAGACTCCACGTCATCAGTTGGCCGCAACGGGCTTGCGCAGGAACATCACCAGCGGACTCACCACGAGCATCGCCAGCATCAGAATCTTGAATTGGCCCATCACCGCGACGAACGCCGCCTGATGGGTGACCAGATGGTTGAGGCCTTCGAGCGCCGGCAACGACGTCGGCATGGCCAGGCGATAAGGCGTGAGCTGACTGACCAGCGCCGAGTGCATCGCCTGGGTGTTGTTGAAGAAAAAGATCTGCACCACGGCCACGCCGAGGGTGCTGCCGTAGACCCGCATCAGGTTGAAGAAACCGGTGGCTTCCGGGCGCAGCTTGGGGTCAATGGTGCTGAACGCGGTCTTGCTGAGTGCCGGCATCAGAATGCCCAGCCCCACGCCCTGGATGAACCCGGTGACGGCCACCGGCGTCCAGTCCATCAGCGGCGAATAACCGAGCATCAGCCAGTTGGCGTACACCACAAGCGCGATGCCGGCGGCGACAAACAGTCGCGCGTCAATCCATGCCGGCGCTCGCATCATCAACAGAAACGCACCCACCAGCCCGATGCCACGGGGAACGGTCAGCAACCCGGTGGTGTCCGGCGGATAGCCGAGGATTTCATCGAGCATCGGCGAGGTCAGCGCCATGGTCGACAGCAACACGAAACCCAGGGCGAAGAACATCACGGTCGACAACATGAAGTTGCGGTCGCCGAACAAACCCTTGCTGAGAAAGTGGGTCTTGCGGGTCAGCGCATGGACGACGAACAGGTACAGGCCGAGGGCGCTGGCGAGCGCTTCGATCCAGATTTCCGGCGAGTCGAACCAGTCCAGCCGTTCGCCGCGATCGAGCAGCATCTGCAGGCCGATCATGCCGACCGTGAAGCTGGCGAAACCGAAGAAATCAAACGCTGGGCGCGAGTCTGCTTTCTTCTCGGCGAGCAGCAACGACACCACAATCAGGATGTACGCGGTCAGCGGCAGGCTGAGGTAGAACATCGGGCGCCAGTCGAAATACTCGCAGATCACGCCGCCGATGCTCGGGCCGCTGACGATGCCGAACAGCACCAGCGCGGTCCATTTCGGGCCGAACGCCGGGCGGTGTTCAGCAGGCAGTGACTCCATAGCGATAGCCATCGACAACGGCGCAATCACGCCGCTGGCCAGGCCTTGCAGAATGCGTGCGGCGATGAACTCCAGCGGCGCGCCGGCCAGCGTGCCGAGCCACAGACCGAGGGCGAACAGCACCAGCGCCGTCTGGTAAACCCGCTTCAATCCAAAGCGTCCGGCGAGCCATTGCGCCACGGGCATCGTAATGGCGCTCGCCGCGAGATAAGCGGTGAAAATCCATCCGGCCTGATCGTCGGTCATCGACAGACTGCCCTGAATCAACCGCAGCGCGGCGTTCGGCAACGGCAGGTTGGCTGACTGCATATAGGTGGCGAGCAGGGCGACAAACCGCAGTGCCCGCGCATCGGCTGTTGAGCTGTTCATCACGAATTACCCGCAGACAACAACGACTTGAGCGGATGCCACCATGGCGTGCGGTGCCCGGTATCGACCTTGACCGTGGCGCTGGTGCCGGAGAACAGCGGCAAGGCAGGATCGGCCTCGTCCAGTTCCAGACGAACCGGTACCCGCTGCACGACCTTGACCCAGTTGCCGGTGGCGTTCTCCGGCGGCAATAGCGCGAAGTCGGCACCGGCACCGGGGCTCATGCTGATCACGTGTGCCTTGAACGGGCGATCCGGGTAGGTATCGAGGGTGATGGTCGCGGTCTGGCCGGGGCGCATGTGCGTCACCTGGGTCTCGCGGAAATTCGCCTCGATCCAGATTTCCCGGTCGGAAATCAGCGCGAACGCCGGTGCGCCGTTGTTGACGTAATTGCCCACCTGCAAATCATCGACCTTGGCGACGATGCCGTCGTCCGGCGCGGTGACCGTGGCGTAGGACAGATACAACTGCGCTTCGTCGAGTTGCGCCCTGGCCTCGCGCACGGTGGGGTGATCGTCGAGGGCAATGTCCGGGTTGCCGTTCAACGCGACGACGGTGCTGGCGATCTGTTGCTCGATGGACGCGATGCGCTGGCGCGAGACTTTCAGGTCGGTTTCGGCGCGCTCGTAAAGGGCCTTCGACACGAACTCGGTGGCGATCAAGGCTTTCTTGCGGGCGAACTCCTTCTGGTCGTAATCCGTCGAAGCTTTCGCCGATTGCAGCTCGGCTTGCTGCTGGCGATAGCTGGCCTTGAGGCCGTCGATGCGCAAGCGAGCATTGGCCAGTTGTGCTTCGGCCCGGTCGACGGCGATCTGCAACGGCTTGGGATCGATGCGAAACAGCACCTGGCCTTTGCGCACGGGCTGGTTGTCGTCGACCGCGATCTCGACCACTTGCCCGGAAATCCGCGCATTTATCGAGGCCTTGGCCACGCGGGCATAGGCGTTGTCGGTGGAAACGAAGGGCTCGTTGGCAACGTACTGGCCGTAGCCAATCGCGGCGAAAAGCGCCGGAACGCCGAACATCAATACGGGGCGCAGATGCTGCTTGAGCGGCTTCTTCGGCGGCGCGTCGACGGGGTGAGCGCGGGCTTGTTCTGCGGTGAGATCTAATGGCTGATTCATGAACGGCTCTCTCCAAAGTGCTGGGCGGCGTTGAATGCGGTGCGTCATCAAGTCAGTGCGCGGTGCAGGAGGGGTGCTCTGTTGCCGCTGTTTCGTCGTCGCCAGCCTCGGTTCGAGCGCTGTTACAACAAACCTGCCGATCAAGGAATTTCTGATTCCTTAATTTTGTGCGATGGTGTAAGAATATGAGCGACTTCATTTCCCCGCAAGGAATTTGTACGACATGGCACAAAATAAACCGACAGAAGGAAAAGGCCGTGGCCGTCCACGGGCCTATGACCCGCAAACCGCTCTGCAACAGGCACTTGGCGTGTTCTGGAACACAGGCTATTCCGGCGCGTCACTGGACAGCATCGCCAGCGCCGCCGGCATGAACCGCCCCAGCCTGTACGCCGCGTTCGGTGACAAACACGCGCTTTACATCAAGGCCCTCGATCAGTATTGGGACACCGCCCACGCCGCCATGCAGGCCGCGCTGAACGACAGCAGCCTGACCCTGGAACAGGCCCTGACCGGTTTTTACGAAGGGCAACTGGCGATCTATTTTTCCGGCGACGGCCAGCCACGCGGCTGTTTCGCCATCGGCACCGCGACCACCGAAGCGGTCGAGGATCCGGAAATCCGCAACGTGCTGTCCCAGCGCTTGAGCCAGCTCGATGCCGATCTTGAAGCCCGCCTGCAACGGGCGATTGAATCCGGCGAACTGACCGGCGATGTGGATGCCGCCGCACGAGCCATGCTCGCGTCATCGCTGCTGCACAGCATCTCGATCCGCGCCCGCGCCGGTAAATCCCGCGAAGAACTGGCGGGGCAGGCGCGCGATGCGGTGAAGGTGATCTGCGGTTGAACGGGCTTGAGGACATCCTCACTCAAGGTTTGTCCGTGGTGTTCTGCGGAATCAATCCGGGGTTAGTGGCCGCAGAGCAGGGCCATCACTTCGCCGGCCGCAGCAACCGCTTCTGGCGCACGTTGCACCTGGCCGGTTTCACACCCCATGAAGTGCGTTCGGAAGACGACCGCTCGATTCTGCACTTTGATTGCGGCCTGACCGCCGTGGTCGATCGGCCGACAGCGAGTGCGGATCAACTGTCTGCCGAGGAATTCACCGCAGCCGCTACCAGCTTCGAACGCAAGATCGCCCGCTACGCGCCACGCTTCGTGGCGTTTCTCGGCAAGGCGGCGTACGCCGGTTTATCCGGCAGGAAGTCGATTGAATGGGGGCTGCAAGAGGACACGTTCGGCGGCGCTAGAGTCTGGATTCTGCCCAATCCCAGCGGCCGCAACCTGGCGTTCAATCAAGCGCAACTGTTGGCGGCGTATCAGCAGCTTCGACGGGCTTCGAGTGTCAGCACATAAGCGCTGAACATGTCCGCCATTCCCTCGGCGGAGAAAAGGGGACAGATTTATTTTCTGAAAAAATAAATCTGTCCCCATTTCCATTTTCACTGAGTCCCCGTTTTTTCCTAGATTCGAGGTCGTTGCAGCTTGACCCACTCTTGTACTGTCGGGCGCTGCCATTGGCGCTGCGCGTAATCCTCCAGTTGAGCCGGCACAGTGTCCCCGTTGAGTATCAACCGGTTCAGCATCAATGCCAGATCAACATCGGCGATCGACCACTCACCAAAAAGGTAATCCGGATTGTCGGTCAGCAGCCATTGAGCGACATCAACCAACTTTTGCCTGGCAGCCTCAGCCGACGCTGACAACGGGCCGTATTTGACGCCGTAGAACACGACAAGCGTAGAGCGCTCCTGTCGGATCGGTAGAAGATCACTCCGAAGCCACGCTTGAACTTGTCTCGCCGCTGCGCGTTTCTGTGGGGCCTCAGGGTAAACAGGTATTTGGGGAAACACGTCTTCCAGGTATTCCGTAATCGCCGATGACTCCGACAACGCAAAGTCGCCCCGCACGAGGGTGGGCACCCGTTGAGTCAGCGAAAGACGGGCGTAATCGCTGGCCTGGTTCTCCAGTTTGTCCAGATCCAGGGTACTCATTTCGAACTCGATTCCCTTTTCTCGAAGGGCCACAAAGCACGACATTGCGTAGGGACTGGTGAATTGAGCATCGACGTAAAGGCGCAGGCTTGAATCATTCATAGCGTCATCTCCATATGCGGAGTGGCCACGCTAAAAGATTGGGCGGCCTAAATAAAATTCATGTTTTTTATGGGGGCATTCCTGTCAGGAATGCAGTTCCGTCACAACCCGACGAGCATCGCGCCGCACCGCTTGCGGAGGCACGCCGAAGCCTCGGATGAAGGCTTCACGCATATGCCGGCGATCACGAAAACCCGATTCGCTGGCGATGACATCGAGGGAATGCCGGCTCTGTTCAATCATCAAACGAGCGGCCTCCAATCGCAGGCCTTCGATGGCCTTGGCGGGCGACTGACCGGTTTCCGCGCTAAAAATACGGGTGAATTGGCGCGGGCTCAGGTGTGCTACGCCGGCCAGTTCTTCGACACTGAGCGCGCGATTCAAATGTTTTCGCGCATAGTTCAGAGCGCTCTGGATACGGTCGGACTTGGGCGCGAGGTCGAGCATTTCCGAGTGCTGCGACTGCCCGCCGGACCGGTGCTGGTGCATCACCAGTTTGTGTGCCACCGAGCGGGCGACCTCGGCCCCCAGATCCTTTTCCACCATGCCGACCGCAAGGTCCAGGCCTGCGGTCATGCCCGCTGACGTCCAGAAAGGGCCATCGACGATATAGATGCGATCGACTTCGACGCTGATTTCGGGATGGCGCTTCTGCAAGGTCTGGGCGTAGGCCCAGTGGGTTGTCGCACGTCGGCTGCTCAACAAACCTGCCTCGGCGAGGATGAAACCGCCCGTGCAGATACCGACGGTGCGCCTGGCTTGCGTGCCAGCCTTGCGTACGAAATCGAGCACTGCCGTGGGCGTTTCGTTTTTCACGGGGTCGTTGACCCCGACAACGATCCACGTATCGGCCAGCCCGGGCGCCTGAAGCGGACGCGTTTCCAGGGCCAGCCCCAGCGAGGATCGCACCATGCCGCCGTCCGGCGAGAAATTCTCGACGCTGTAGAAGGGCTCCTCGGCGACCTGATTGGCGAACTCGAAAACTGCCTGGGTTGCCAGCGAGAGCACCTGAAAGCCGTCAGTGAGCAAATAGCCGATGCGATGCATGGTTTTATCTCGAATGTCCTGAATCACTACCTTATACGTCATTTGAGATATCGCCTAGCCGTCGCATGCTGTCGTCCAGTGCTTCCCACCACCCTGGAGACTCGACATGACTCAATCCCGCCTCGGTACTGCCCTCATCACCGGCGCCTCGTCCGGCATCGGTGCCGTTTATGCCGAACGCCTGGCCCGACGTGGCCACGACCTGATCCTGGTCGCGCGAAATCGCGAACGCCTCAATGCCCTCGCCAAACGACTGAGTGACGAAACCGGTCGCAACATAGAAGTCTTGGCCGCTGACCTGTCCGACCGTGCCGATCTGGCACGGGTCGAGGAGCGGCTGAAGACCGATGCCAGCATTTCTCTGCTGGTAAACAACGCCGGGATTGGCGCGACTCAGCCCCTGCTGGAATCGAACGTCGACACACTCGAAGACTTGCTCACGCTCAACGTGAACGTGCTGATGCGACTGACCTACGCGGCTGTTCCGGGGTTTGTCACCCGTGGCGACGGCACACTGATCAACATCGCCTCGATCGTGGGCATTGCTCCGGAGTTGTTGAACGGCGTTTACGGCGGCTCCAAGGCCTTCGTTCTGGCGTTCAGCCAATCCTTGCGTCATGAACTGGCGGACAAGAATGTGCGCGTTCAGGCAGTCCTGCCCGGCGCGACGGCCACCGAGTTCTGGGGCGCGGCCGGCACACCGCTGGAGCATCTGCCGGAAGCCATCGTGATGCGCGCGGAAGACATGGTGGACGCGGCACTGTCCGGCCTCGATCAGGGCGAGTTCGTCACCATTCCGGCGCTTCCGGACATTGCCGATCTGGATGCCTATGAGGCTGCGCGTCAGAAGCTCATGCCCAATTTGTCGTTGAGTAAGGCGGCTGCACGTTATCGCACTGAAGACTGAGGCAGGCATTAACGCAAAAAATGAGGCAGACCTTTTATCCCGCTACCGGATAACGGATCTGCCTCATTTCATTGGCGATTTTGAGGCCGGCACGATATCCCGTGCCGGCCTCAGTCGCACTTGTTCCAGTCACAATACGGACCGCGATGATTCGCTGTAGAAGTAGCCAAGGACTGCTCCTGCAGCCATCGTGAGATTACGCGGCCTCGACGTGATCCAGCGCCTGATTCACCGCCAGCTCGGCAATCATCACGACCTGCGCAATACCGATCGCCATCTTGCGATGCGACGGATCGAGCGTTGCCGCGAAATTGCTCAGCATCTCACTGGCCGCCCCAAGGTTTTCGCTGGCGTTGGCCAGCAAGCATTCGGTGTTGTACTTCGGATTGGCCAGGTACATCCGCTCGGGTTCGTTGCAGGACGACATGATCCCGGCGGCGGGGCAGAGGTAGTGATCCAGCGCGCGCTCTGCGGCGTCGTGGAGTTTTTTGGAGTTGGGGGATTCGTAGGGAGAGGTGGTGTCGGTTTCGGGTGGGTTGGGTGTTGGTTTGATCATGGTGAAACTCCTACATCGTCAAATGGGAGCCGACACTCTCGCTACCAAACGATGGGTGGCGGCCATGCTCAGGTTGGTAGACCGGGACGTAGGAACCGGCGCGCCCGAAGACGCCCTGTGCATGACCACCATGACGCGGAGTCTTTCAGACACTGCACATCATGATGCTTATGCAACCTACGATAATCCGGGGCTACCAAACCCCATCACTGTTTTCAGTGACCGGGAAACGATAAGACCCGCGTCGTAGACGCACAAGCCGGCGGATTCTGGCGTAGTCGTAGGCAATGACGCAAGGCGTTGTAGCCTCGAGGAAGTTACGGCGGGTTGCTTTAAACGAACCTGTTTAAGCGCTCAAAGGTGAGGGCTCATTTTCTGATAAACAGTCCGGTCACTTATTGGCTGAAAGGGAAAGGGCGAAGTTATTTGCAGGTCGGAGGAGGCGGGGGCGTGCGAGTAGTTCGCAGCAGAGAGAAACGCTTGGCACGGAACCAAGCACTCAGGGTAGGGCGGGGCACTTGTGGCCCCACCCTGACGTTTCAGCCTTTATTGGCTGCGTTCAGCTTGCGCAGTTCTTCGTAGGTCGCCGACTGGACGAACCAGAAGCCGGAAATGATGCACCAGCACAGGGTGCCGGCCACGAAGATACCCAGCGCCGGCAAGAACCCGCTGGTGAAAATCGCGACGATAGCGACCAGCCAGATGAATGCCAGGGAGAGATAGAGGACGGTGTTGTTGACGCTGATGACGAAGTCTTTCACGGGGCATATTCCTTGCGGGATGTAGAAAAAATCCCCCTCTCCGGGGGGAGGCGCAAGCATGCTATCACAATGCCTTCACTGTCCAAGGAAGGTGAACTCGTCATCGGAAAATCAATGGGTCCTCTATTTTCTTCGCGAATGTCCGCTATCGGCCAGAAGCGGACATTCGGAAGCCGACCGCTACCGGCCATAGGCTGCTATTAAATCCTTATGCAGTCAGAAAAGTTCGAAAGGATCTACATGACTCGGATCAATCATGTGCTATTGTCTGTAAAACAAACAAGGATGTGCAAATGTATAGCCACTATAAGCCTTTGCGTAACTTTGTGAGAGAATTAGATCGAAACACTGCTTTTTTGCAACTGTTTCAATTTTTCCAGAATATCCAATATGACAAACCCTTGCCTAACCAATTTGCGCGATTGAATCCAAAAGGTTTAAACTCAATTAAAGGGGTCGTATTTCAATGGGAACTCGACATTCTTGTTCGCGAGGTTATATTGCACTCCGGAAGCAAGAGCTCTAAGAACTTATTTATAATTAAAGATTTTGTTACAGTGATCGCCCTGATTCGAAAAATTCAAGATCGGCAAATAGGTGATCGACTTCCAAAAATGATTTATCAAGAATTGCATCGCCTATTTCAGCAGCAATTTCCCTGGCAGACTAAAAGCGTCGAGCTTAGGCTGAGTCGCTATCTGAGAATATACAGATTCCCAGAGGTTGAGGCTCTTCTGGTGGAAAGAACAGGGTTGACTGTCAGAAAATTTTTCTTGTTGGGAGGCGCTATGACTGGCGCGTTCCTTTCGAATAGTTGGTACGACCTTAATACCAACTTTACTCAGTTCGGCATTAGTAATGAACAGCGAGATGCGTTCTTTGGGTTGGTCACCATTGATTTCGAGAGCTTGAAGGAGAGGACGCAGAAAGTACAGGAGTATAATGAAAACTGGTCTTATACAATTAATCCTCTGCGAAGAACGCCACTAATAAGGATTAGCTCCAACGCCCCAAATGTTGTGATCTGTCCAATACCTGAATTTATGTTATTGAGAATATCAGAAGGGCTTTTTTTTGATTTGTGTGAAGCTAAGGGATTTGAGAACCCTTATGGCGCTGCTTTTGAGCACTATTTCGGAGAGATCAGCATAGAGCTAATTACCTCTAAAGCGATCCAGATTGAAGCGGGGCGAGAATATTCAGTAAAGAAAAACAGAAAGAAAGGGGTGGACTGGTTAGTTTTCGATAAGGACGCGGCGATGCTGATTGAATGCAAGTCCAAAGGATTGAGGCTTGATGCACGATACCAACTTGAAGAAGCTGCTTTATTTAAGGAAATCGATCTACTTGCCAAGTTTATATTTCAAAACTATAAGAATCTTCTTGATATAACTGCTGGATATACTCAGTGGCAGCCAGGGGGAAGAGTCCTTTATCCTGTGGTGGTCACGCTTTCAAACTGGTACTTGTCTAGCCCCTCAGTTTTCAAAAGACTAGAAGAAAGGGTGTTATTTCTAATCGATGAATCTAATCTCGATAGAAAAATAATCGAAAATTATCCATATATCATTATGTCCATGGAAGAGTACGAGCTGGCAGTACAGATTGTCGCTCAGGTTGGTTTGAGTAATTTTTTCGATAGCTTTATAAATAATGACTACAAGGGCTGGATGGTTTCAGCTTTTATGCAAACAAGATACGTCGAAGAATTATCTAATTGCCGGTTAGACTATCTACGGTCGGAGACAAATTCTATTATTAAGTACATGGAGGGAATGCTCTGATATTTTAATATCTAGACAGAAGAGGTGCCTTGAGTTGCAGCTCGAAGGCATAGCTCCGAGCAGATCATCACAACCGCAAGATAAACGAATGGGGGGGTTACCTACCAAGGAGCTACACCTGTCTGTGCCAGCAGATGAGCTTCGACCGCAATCTCACAGCGATCAACGATCTGGCTTACATGGTTCAGATAGCGTGAACCAGTATTCTTATCGACCGGTTTAGCATCCCGAATTCGGTGAGCAATATTACCTCGAATGGTAATATATTTATCAAGTCTCGCAGTTGCCTGAACTGAAGGCATCTTTCGCCACTTCCAATGACCACTTAAGCTACTTAACCCAAGCATCTCCTGATACAGGCCATCGACCTGCTCGGACTTAGGTGTGTTGAACTTTCCGAGCCACTTATCGTATACATCTTGCTTGTGATTCAGTAGAATCGCCCGCCAGCCATTATCAGCTAGTCCCCACAGTGTGAGAGGATTTTGATGACCGTTAATGTCTTTCACCGCAAGACTCTTGACCTTGTTTGGAATGCTTACTGCACTGGTGGCGTTGGCAAGTAGAAAGTCGAAAGCCTCCACGGCTAAGTCCTCTATGTAAGATTCCCAACAAGCTGTCACAAAGATAATTGCGGATCGGTTCAGCACCTCAACGCCACGTTTTCGCCCTCGACCTTCGCCCGCGTAATCTTGGTGAATCTGCCACAACTGCTCGATGTCAGCTTTATTGGTCTCGAACGTTTGTTTTGATTTGGAAGGCATCCTTGCACCACATAGCGATTATAGGAAGCTGAGTATACCTCAAGCCGCCAAAACATTACTTCCTGTTCGTTCGTGGTATTAAAAAATGGAGAATTTCCTGTAAGACTGATTGTCCGCTTTTGGCCGACAGCGGACGCTCCAGAACGTCGGTTTTTGGCCGGAAGAAAGCCTCGGCAAATATTTGTTTTACCCGACTTCAAACACCATCCAACCTAAGCCTTAACCCACCGCCCCCGACCCCAACCACTCAACCAATCCACCCCCCACACCAAAACCAGCATAGCCAAAATCACCGTCCCCGCCTGCGCCTCCTGAAACAAACTCAAGCTCACATACAACATCTGCCCCAGCCCCCCAGCGCCGACAAACCCCAGCACGCTGGCCATCCGGATGTTGTTCTCCCACCGATACAAACAGTACGCCAGCAACTGCGGCGCCAGGTTCGGCAGCGTGCCGTAGCAGAACGCCGTCACCGGACTCCCCCCTTGCAACCGAATCGCATCCGCCGGTTCCGGTGGCGTGTTTTCCAGCGCTTCAGCAAACAACCGCCCCAGCACGCCCGTGGTGTGCAGGGCCAGGGCCAGTGTCCCGGCATTCGGCCCGAGCCCAGCCGCAAGCACCATCAACGCAGCCCACACCAGTTCGGGAATCGCGCGCAGTGCGTTCAGCAGCAGGCGGGCGACGCTTTGCAATGGCCAACCAAACCGGCCAGCAGCGGGGAGCGCCAATAGCAGGCCCAGCACGGCGGCGAGCAGGGTGCCAAGCGCAGACATGGCCAGGGTTTCCATCGACCCGCGCAAGATGGCAGTCAGGTAGCCGGGGCTGAGGTCGGGGCTCAGGAAGCGGGCGATGTAGGAGCCCATGTGTTTCAGGCCGGTCGGGCTGCCGAGTTCTTTGAGGTCGAGGCCCAGGTAGGTGAACGAGGCAATGACGGCGGAGACGATGGCGAGGATCAGCGCCGTGTTGATCAGGCGTTTCATGTCAGCCTCCAGCGCAGCAGGCGGCTGAGTTGGTCGGCGCCGAGCACCAGCAGGAGGAAGGTCAGGAGCATGCTCGCGACTTCGCCGCCGGCGAACATGCGGATCGACAGGTCGATCTGTTGGCCGAGGCCGCCGGCGCCGACGAAGCCCATGACCACCGAGGCGCGGATGGCGCATTCCCAGCGGTAGACGGTGTAGGAGAGCAGTTCCGCCGCGACGTTGGGCAGTACGCCGTAGGCGAAACTGGCGAGGCGGCCGCTGCCGGCCTGGAGCAGGGCGTGGGCCGGGCGTTGGTCGGCGGATTCGTAGATTTCGGCGTAGACCTTGCCGAGCATGCCGCTGTAGGTGATGGCGATGGCCAGCACGCCCGCCGCCGGGCCGAGGCCGACGGCGCGCACGAACAGCAGCGCCCAGACGATTTCCGGCACGCTGCGCAGGAAGATCAGCAGCCCGCGCACCGGCCAGCGCAGCAGGCGGCCCAACAGGCTCGGGCGGCCGCTGCGGGAGGCGGCGGTCAGCGACAAAGCGCGGCTGGCGAGCAGGCTGGCCGGCACTGCCAACAACAGAGCCAGGGCCATGCCGGCGGTGGCGATGGCCAGGGTTTGCAGGGTGGCTTTGAGCAGTATCTGCAGGAACGCTTCGTCGTGTGCCGGCGGCCAGAACATCGACACGAAGCGGCCCATTTCACTCTGGCTGTCAGCATGAAACAGCACGCCCAGATCCAGTTCGCTGAGCTGGATGCCGGGCCACAGCAAGGCAATCGCCAGCACGGTCAGCAGCACCCGTGGCAGCGCGGCGGGGTCGCGGGTGTCGGCGCTCAGCATCGCGGAATCTGCACAATCAGTGGGGTGACGGCAGGCGCCGGCGATTGCAACTGTTCATTGGCGTAGAGGGTGTCGAGCATGTCGCGGCTGACCTGCGCGGACGGGCAGTCGAACAGGATCTGCCCCTCGCGCAGACCGACGACGCGCGGGAAGTGCGACAGCGCCAGCTCCACTGCGTGCAGGCTCGCCACCAGCGTCACGTTATGTTCCTGGGCATGGCGCGACAGAATCGACAGCGTGTGTCCGGCCAGCACCGGGTCCATCGCCGAGACCGGTTCGTCGGCCAGCAACACCTCCGGCGCCTGATACAAAACGCGAGCAATGCCGACCCGCTGCAATTGCCCGCCGGACAGTTGCTGGCACTGGCTGAAGAGTTTGTCGGCCAGATCCAGCCGCGCCAGTGCGGCGCGGGCACCGGGCACGTCGAGCGGGTGGAGCAGATTGATCAGGCTTTTGCCCAGGCTCCATTGGCCGAGTTTGCCGGCCAGCACCGCCGTCACCACCCGTTGCCGGGGCGGCAGGGGCGGCGCCTGATGCACCAGGCCGATGCGGGCGCGCAGGCGTTGCCGCCCACGGGCGGACAAATGCCAGGCGCGTTCGCCCAGCACTTCGATGTCGCCGCTGCTGGGCCGAATGGCGGTCGCCAGCAGATTCAGCAGGCTGGATTTGCCGGCGCCGGACGGGCCGATGATCGCCACCTGCTCGCCGGCATCAATTTGCAGATCCACACCGCGCAGCGCTGCGACGCCATTGGTGTGGTGCAAAAAAGCTTGTTTGAGACGCAGCGTCATTTCAGCAAGTCGGCGGCGCGGGCGGCTTCCTCGATGCCTTTGTAGTTGTCCGGGCTGGTTTCAATGAAACGGCTGGCGGCTTGCAGGTCGAGGATTTTCTTGTGCTCGGGGTTGGCCGGGTCGAGGTCGAGGAAGGCTTTTTTGATCTTCGCCGCCAACGCCGGGTCGAGGGTGCCGCGCACGGTCCAGTTGTAATCGAAGTAGGCCGGGGTGGTGGCGAAGACCTTGACCTTGTTGGTGTCGACCTTGCCGGCGTCCACCAGTTTTTGCCAGACGCTGGCGTTCAGCACACCAGCGTCGACCTTGCCGGCCTGCACCCAGGCGACGGTGGCGTCGTGGGCGCCGGAGTAGCCGACGCGGCTGAAATAGCTTTCCGGTTTGATGCCGTCCTTGAGCATGAAGTAGCGCGGCATCAGGCTGCCGGAGGTGGACGACACGGAGCCGAAGGCGAAGGTCTTGCCCTTGAGGTCGGCGAGGCTTTTGACGTTCGGGTCGGCGGTGATGAATTTGCTGGTGAACTGCGCGTCCTGTTCGCGCTGCACCAACGGAATCACTTTAGGATCACTTTTCAGTTGCGCCTGGACGAAGGTGAAACCGCCGAGCCACGCCATGTCGAGGCGGTTGGTGGCCAGGGCTTCGACCACTGCCGGGTAGTCGGCCACCGGCACAAACTCGACGTCCATCCCCAGTTTCTGCTTGAGATAAGCACCCAGCGGTTCGAACTTGCGCAGCAGTTCGGTCGGGGCTTCATCGGGGATTGCGCTGACCTTCAACACGTCGGCGGCTTGCGCCAGCACGGCGGTAAAGGACAGGGCCAGACCTGCGGTCAGTGCCAGGGTTCGCTTGAGCATGGAATTCTCCGTTTCGTGGGCTTCAGGAACGATGCGCCGACTGGGGCAAAGGTCATCGTGTGCACCGTCAGGTTAGCCGAAACGGGGGACTTGTTGGGGATGTCCATGAGTGTGCAGTGTTTGAACCATCGCCTTCGCGAGCAGGCTCGGTCCCACAGGAGTACGCGTTTAAGTGTAGGACCGAGCCTGCTCACGATGACGTCAGCCCGGGCAAACCCCGACCAGTGTCGGGCCCGGAACCGGCAATCACTTCAACCGTTCAACAAGCGTCTTGCCGACACCCAGTGCAGACGCCGGGTTTTGCCCGGTTATCAGTTCACGATCAACCACCACATGACTGGCCCACGCCGAAGTGTTGCTGCTGAATACACCGCCGGCTTTTTCCAGCGCGGTCTGCGGGTAGAACTTCATCGTGCCGCCGTTCAGCAGTCCTTTGGCGATCTCTTCTTCCTGATTGCTGATGACCGTGAACTTATAGCCGGCATACGTCCAGTCGTTCGCCGTTTTGGCTTTGCCGGTTTCCAGTTGCCGGGTGAATGCGGTCGGATCCGTCAGGGTCGACAGCAGCGCAATCGGGCCGTGGCAAACCAGCGCTGTGGTTTTGCCTTTTTGATGGAAGTCGTTCAGCAGTTTGCCCAGCGCCTGGCTGTGCAACAGATCCTGCATCGGTGCGTGGCCACCCGGAATGTAGACGGCATCGAAATGGTCGTAGCCGACTTGCTCGACCCGCGAGAGGCTGATGACCGGCGACTCGCCGGGCGAGGTGATCTTCAGTTGATCCAGCAGCGTTTTGTGGGTCTGCAGGGCCGCGACGTCATTGTTGAAATACATCTTGTCGTCGGAGGACCGGTCCAGCGTCGGCGCCTTGCCGGTCGGGGTGGCGAAGGTCACGGTGTGGCCCGCATCGAGCAGCAGCTTGACCGGTTGCATCAGTTCGTTGAGGTAGAAACCGGTGCTGAATACCTTGCCGTCTTTCAGATCGAGATGGTCGGAATCCGACAGCACCACCAGCACATTGGCGGCTTGGGCGTTCAACGCGGCAACGGAGAGAGACAAGGCGAAAGCAAGACGAGTGAATGAGCGCATGGCGATTCCAGAACGTGAAGGAAAGTGCGGCTCACTGTATTGATGCTCATGGCGGCGATAAACTCTCGCCACAGCAAAGCATTTGTTCTCTGGGGATCAAGATGAGCCGCCGATTCGATTATCTGGCTGACGTCGAAGTGTTCGTTACGGTGGTGGAAAAGGGTTCGCTTAGCGCCGGTGCGGTGTTTCTCGCAACCACGCCGTCGGTGGTCAGCCGGGCGATTTCGCGACTTGAAGCGCGTCTGGGCGTGCAGTTGCTGCGGCGCACTACGCGGCGCTTGAGCCTGACCGATGCCGGTGTGTTGTATCTGGAACAATCGCGAGCCGCATTCGGCCTGATCGATGATGCGGAGCGCACGATCCAGGGGCAGGACGGTGAACTCAGTGGCCGTGTGCGCCTGAGCGTGCCGACCACTTACGGACACTATCGGTTGCCGGCCATGCTTGCCCGATTCACCCGGCAATATCCGCAAGTGCGTGTTGAGTTGAGTATCAGCAATCGCAACGTCGATCTGGTGGCCGAAGGGTACGACCTGGCTATTCGGTTGGGCGCGCTGCCGGACAGCGGATTGATCGGGCGCAAGCTGGAAGATGCGCGTTTGTGTGTGGTTGCCGCGCCGGATTATCTGCAACGGGCCGGGACGCCGCAAAGTGTCGACGATCTGCAGCGGCATGCGTGCCTGCCGTTCGTGATGCCCAGCACCGGCCGCGTCGGGCCGTGGCTGTTTCGTGAACAGGACGAAGATCGCGAATGGCTGCCCAGCGCCAATATCCAGGTGTCCGACGATGTATTGGGGATCGTGTCGCTGGCGGAACAGGGGCTGGGCATCTGCCAGACCTACGACTTCATCGTTCGCGAGCGGATCGAAAGCGGGCGGCTGGTGCGATTGCTTGAACAGTCGGGCGGGCGCTCCCGACCGTTCTCGGTGATCTACCCGCCACATCGGCAGCTGTCGGCATCGGCGCGGGCGCTGATTGATTGTCTGACCCGGGAGGTCAGTCAAGGCGCAAGGGAAGGCCTCGACTGACGCGCTTCAAACGGCGGGCAGGCGCGCCACCCATTTCCCGCCGCCGGCGCCGTCCTTCAAGGCGCGCAGGGCCTGGGGCAGTTCGCGGAAGTCGAACGTTTGCAGCGCCGGGCCGATCAGGCTGCCGTCGAGCAGGGCTTGCAGCAGCTGTTCGCCGTTGCGGCGCAGCGTCTGGCGATCCTGCAGGCTGGCGTGGGTGTGGTAGCTGTTCAACGCCACTTCGTGCAGCGAAATCGCAGAGCTGAACGCCGGAACCGGCGCGGTTTCCTGGCGATCCTGAATGCACACCAGATGACCGTTGTAGCCCAGCATGCTGGCCATTTCTGCTGCGTGAGCGCCGCTGACCGTGTCGAACACGGCGTGCAAACGGCGTTCGCCGAGGCTGGCGGTGAGTGTGGTTTTCCAGTCCGGTTCGCGGTAATCGAATACGCTCACCGCCCCCAAGGATTTGAGCTTTGCATGATGCGCGCCGGACGCGGTCGCCCAGACCCGCCAGCCGCGTTGCACCGCCAGCTGCACCAGCAGCAGACCAACCGCACCGCCGGCGCCGATCACCAGCACATCAGCGGCCTCGCCGGCAGGGACTTTCTCCACGGCTTGCCATGCGGTCAAACCGGGGCAGGGCAGCGATGCGGCAGTTGCATCATCAAGCGCGGCGGGCACCGACAGTACGGTGGCGGCGTCCAGCAGGCAGTACTCGGCGAAGCTGCCATCGCTCGCCAATGATTGGTGATACGCCACGCGACTGCCGGGTTGCAGCGTCACGCCGGCGCCGGCCGCGACCACCACGCCCATGCCGTCGACACCCGGCACACGCCCGGTGCTCCATGCGGGATGGCCCCACTCGATGATTTTCCAGTCCACCGGGTTCAGGGCGATGGCGCGATTGGCCACCAGCACTTGGCCGGGGCCGGGTTGCACGAGGGGTTTGCGGGTCAGTGTCAGGCCATCCAGCCCTTGGCCGGACGTCCAGGCCCAGGCTGCGTAATCGGTTTGCATTGTGCGGTTCCCATGATTTCGATGGCCGTCAGTATCCCGGTCTGCGGACATGAGAAGAACCGGCCCTGGGTCAAAGGTGTTTTGCGTAAAAATCAGCAATGCCCCGCAACGCCTTAATCAACCTGCGCAAATCGCTCCACCAGCCAATCGATAAACACCCGCACCCGATTGCTCAAATGCCGGTTCGGCGGGTAGAGCACATGAAACGGATACGCCGACGGCCGCCAATCCTCAAGGATCGGCACCAGTTCGCCACGCTCGATCGCCGTCCTCACCGTGTAGCTGAAGGTGTGGATGATCCCAAGTCCGGCGAGGCCGGCCGCCAGGTGCGCGTTGCTCTCGTTGACGCTGATCAGGCCTTTGCCTTCGATTTGATGGCGTTCGCCGTTGCGCTGGAAGTTCGACGGCAGGATGCGCCCGGTGGAGGCCGAGCGGTAGGCGATCAATTGATGGCTGGCCAGTTCGAGCGGGTGACTCGGGGTGCCGTGGCGTTGCAAATAATCGGGCGTGGCGCAGGTGGTCCAGGACACTTCGCCGAGGCGGCGCACGGCCAGGGTTTGTTCGGTCAGAGGGCCGCCGCGAATCACGCAGTCGACGCGTTCGCTGATCAGGTCCACCGGGCGATCGCTGACACCCAGATCAATCTGGATGTCCGGATAGCGTTCGAAGAATTTCGGCAGTTCGGGGATCACCAGCATCGTCGCGGTCGAGCCACCGATGTCCACGCGAATCTTGCCGCGCGGCAGGCCTTGCGCCTGGCTGAAACCCTGATCGATGTCGTCCAGTTGATGCAGCAGTTGTTGGGTCAGTTGGTAATAGGAAGCGCCGTCGGCCGTGACGGTGAGGCGGCGGGTGGTGCGTTGCAGCAGGCGCACGCCGAGGTGGTTTTCCAGTTGGCCGATCAGTTTGCTGACCGTGGTTTTCGGCAGGTTCAGCGAGTCGGCGGCTTTGGTGAACGAACCGCTTTCCACGACGCGGGCGAAGGTGCGGATCGCCATTAACTGATTCATCGGTTCGGGCTCAGTGGTGTAGATGCGCTGAGTATTGTGCATGTCTGTGTACAAACAAAACTGATTTGGCGGATTTTTCAATTCAATCGATCAGCCTAAAGTCGCTTTCAACGGCTCACCTAAGACCCGTCACCTACCTCGAAACGGTTACTGGAGATTCATCATGAGCAACAGACTTGAAGGCAAAATCGCACTGATCACTGGCGGCACCACCGGCATCGGCCTGGCGTCGGCGCAGGAATTCGTCGCCCAGGGCGCCACGGTATTCATCACCGGCCGTCGTCAGGCCGAGCTGGACAAAGCGGTCGCCGCCATCGGCCCACGGGCCATCGGCATTCAGGGCGATGTGGCAAAACTGGAGGATCTGGACCGCATCTACAGCGAGATCGCCGCGAAGGCCGGACACCTCGACATCCTGTTCGCCAACGCCGGCGGCGGAGACATGCTGCCGCTGGGCTCGATCACTGAAGAGCACTTCGACCGGATTTTCGGCGCCAATGTGAAGGGCACGCTGTTTACTGTGCAGAAAGCACTGCCGCTGCTGCGCGATGGCGCTTCGATTCTGCTGACCTCATCGACCACTTCGGTGCAGGGCACGGAAAATTTCAGCGTCTACAGCGCGAGCAAAGCGGCGGTGCGCAATTTCGCCCGGTCGTGGCTGCTGGACCTGAAACCACGGCGCATCCGCGTCAACGCCATCAGCCCTGGCCCGGTGCGCACCCCAGGTCTGGCAGGGCTGGTGCCGGCGGAACACACGCAAGGGTTGTTTGATCAACTGGCGTCGATCGTGCCGATCGGGCGTCTGGGCGAGCCGAGCGAGATTGCCAAGGCTGCGTTGTTCCTGGCCTCGGATGACAGCAGCTTCGTCAATGGCATCGAGTTGTTCGTCGACGGCGGCACCGCGCAGATCTGATCAGATCTGAGTCAAGTCGCTTGATGCCCCGGCACTTGTTCAGTCGAGTGCCGGGGTTCTTCCGTTTCTTCGTCCGGCGCGTTGTCCCAGATCAAACGCGGATCGAAGCTCATCGCCGAGAGCATGGTGAACACCACCACCAGGCCGAAGAACAGAATCCCTACGCGCGGTTCGATATCCCCCAGTGCCTGGAATTTCACCAGCGCCGCCACCAGCGCAACCACCAGCACATCGAGCATCGACCAATAGCCGATCAGCTCGACGAAGCGGTACAGCTTCGAACGCTCCTTGCGCGCCCAATGGCTGTCCCGTTGCACGGTCACCAGCAGCAAAGTCAACGCGACGAATTTCACTCCCGGCACCGCGATGCTGGCGATGAAGATAATCAGGGCGATGTCCCACGCGCCGTGATCCCAGAACTCCAGCACGCCGCTCATGATGGTGCTGTCGGCGCCGTTGCCGAGCAGGGTGGTGTTCATCACCGGCAGCAGATTGGCCGGCACGTAGAACGCCAGCGCGGCGAACATGTAGGCCCAGGTGCGCGCCAGCGAATTGGTCTTGCGCCGATGCAGCGGTGCGTCGCAACGCGGGCATTGGTGCGGTTCGCCGGTCATGTCGCAGGCCAGCCCGCAGCTGTGGCACAGGCACAGGTTGAGTTCGGTTGCCGTCGGTGGTCGTTTCACAGGATGTCCCACAGTTCACGTACGTCGCGCCCGGCGATGCGGATCAGCAACAGGCTGAGCACGGCCAGCGCAAACAGGCCGATGCCGGGAATCACGTCGAGCATCCCCGCCAGTTTGAACACCGCCACCATCGCGCCGAGCAGGCACACTTCGAGCATGCTCCACGGCCGCAGCGTTTCCAGCCAGCGCATGCACAGCTTGAACCCCGGCGAACGGCGCGAGGCGAGGGCGAAGCTCAAGACCCAAATCAACAGAACCAACTGAAAGGCCGGGGCGATGATGATCGAGATCGCCGCAACCATCGCCATGAAGGTGATCGGCCCCTGACTCAGGGCCAACACTGAATCCCACAGAGTCGCGCTGTTTTTCAGGCCCTTCATGCTGATGCTCATTACCGGGTAGAAATTGGCGAACAGCCACAGCATCGCCGCCGTGAAACTCAGGGCCAGACGTTGCTCCACGCTCAGGCCGTTGTAGCGCTGGAGCACGCCGCCGCAGCGCACGCAGAGAGTCTTCTGGTGCTTGGCCAGCGTGACTTTTTCGTACACGCAGTCGCAATGCTCACAGATGATCGGTAGATCGGTGCTGGCCATGGGGTGCTCGATGGAGGAGGGCTTGAACCTTTTCACTATAGAAGCGCCGGGGCATTCGGCAACCGGGGCGCCATTCGTCCAAAACGGGGCACTAACCATCACGCGCTTGTTTCACACGTTCAGGTACGCATATCCCGTAGCAGAAAGGAGAGCCCCATGGAAATCGATGAAGATGCACCCGGCAACCGCTCGCAACAGGCCGTGACCCGCACCACCGACAATGAAACCGGCCATGATCCCCGCAAGGATGAATCGCCAGTCCCATTGCCGCCGGACGATGAAGCGCCATTGGAAGAAGACATGAGCGATGTGGCCGCCACCGATTCAGTGACGGTTGAACATCCACACGACGGCAACCGCTCAGCAAGCGCCAACGCCGACCCGCAGAGCCCCGCCAAGGATGATGAAGACAGAGAAGCGCGTGGCCTGCCGGCGAGCGACCCGGAGTCGGGCGCCTGACTGCGCGACGGAGGTCGGCAAGGTACTGCAGAATCTCCGGGCCAACGGTCAGCACCTCACCGTTGTCCAGCATCAGCGCGGCCAGATAGCCCTTCGGATTGACCTGGCGAAGATCGTGGCGTTCAGAAGCTGGCTTTCACAGGTGCTGGCCCAACCCTTTGTATGACCGTGTATCCATCTCGCCGCCATACACAATCGGGTAACAAACCCCGTCCTCAGGACACATGCCGCGTACATGCCTCGCCCAAAGTAGGTGCCAACACATCACTACTTCCAAGAGGGCAACACCATGCGCCGTACACTTCTGATGACCGCTGCCGCCGTACTTGTTTCGATGACCGGCCTTGTCCACGCGGCTGACACCCATTCCGCCGCCCCGGCGAAAAGCTGGCAGCAGGGCCTGAGCCGTACCGATCTGGTGCATCAGGACCTGGGCGCTGCGGATCGCGAGGTGATTCAGGCTCGCGTTGATTTCGAACCGGGCGTCACTTCGCCCAACCATGCGCATCCGGGTGTGGAAGTGGCTTATGTGATCAGTGGCACGTTCGAGTACCGGCTCGAAGGGCAGGCGCCGGTGACGCTCAAGGCGGGGGATTCGCTGTTCATTCCGGCGGGTGTGGCGCATATCGCCAGGAATGTCGGCAACGAGAAGGGTTCGGAGCTGGCGACGTATATCGTCAAGAAGGGCGAGCCCTTGTTGATTCTCAAGCAGTAACGGTCGCTTAAACGAAAAGGCCTGCCGATCTGGCAGGCCTTTTTGCGTCCGCCGTTCAGCGTATCAGTGGGCGTGCACCGGGTAGTCGGTATAGCCACGCTGATCACCGCCAAAGAACGTGCTCGGGTCCGGTGTGTTGAGCGCCAGGCCTTCGCGGATTCGCCGAGGCAGATCGGGGTTGGCCAGGAACGGTCGGCCGAACGCGATGATGTCGGCGCGACCGTCGGCCAGGGCCTGTTCCGCCGACTCGGGGTCGTAGCCGCCGGCGATCATCAACACGCCACCCCACGCATCACGCAACTGAGCGATGATCGCGTCCCAGCGCGGGTCGAAATTCTCGTCCTTGACGGTGCCGACCACGGCCGGCTCGACCAGATGCAGATAGGCCAGTTTCC
Organism: Pseudomonas sp. MCal1; assembly: GCF_026341415.1. NCBI lineage: Bacteria > Pseudomonadati > Pseudomonadota > Gammaproteobacteria > Pseudomonadales > Pseudomonadaceae > Pseudomonas > Pseudomonas sp. MCal1. Next base: position 349,609 of record NZ_JAKUMP010000003.1, on the reverse strand, counting down.
AGCGGTTCAACGAGCGCACGATGTAGCCGAATGTGGCTTGCGGCGATTCATCGCCCATGCCCATGAAACGGCCCATGGGCGTCAGGCGCACGCCGACACGGTCAGCGCCGACTTCGTCGACCACCGCCGCCACGACTTCCAGCAACAGACGCGCGCGGTTTTCCAGGGTGCCGCCATAACCGTCAGTGCGCTGGTTGCTGTTGCTGTTGATGAACTGGTCCAGCAGATAGCCGTTGCCGGCGTGAATTTCCACGCCATCCATCCCGGCGTTCAGCGCATTGCGTGCGGCGCGGCGGTAGTCGTTGATGATGTCGGCGATTTCCGAAACCTGCAGTGCGCGCGGCACTGGCACGTCACCCCAGACACCATTGCCCTCGGCATCGACGATGAAAGTCTTGCCCGGTACGGGCAATGCGCTGGGGGCCACCGGCAGTGCATTGTCCGGTTGAAAGCTTGGGTGCGATACCCGGCCCACATGCCACAGTTGCATGAAGATCAACCCGTCGGCCTCGTGTACCTGACGGCTGACTTCACGCCAGGCTTGCACCTGTTCATTGCTGTAGATGCCAGGCGTCCACGCATAACCCTGACCCTGACGGGAAATCTGCGTCGCCTCGGTAATGATCAGCGCGGCACTTGCTCGCTGGCGGTAGTACTCGGCGTTCATGGCTGTCGGGATATCGCCCGGCTGGCCGGCACGGGAGCGCGTCAACGGCGCCATCGCCACCCGGTGGGGAAGTGTGTAGGGGCCGAGGGCGATGGGGCGGAACAGATGCTGCGTCATGGGTGTTCTCCAGTCTTCGAAATGGGTCGGCAGGGCGGTGTCGGACATTGGCTCCGGCACCGGATGGCCCTACGTTAAGCGGCTGTCCGGCGCTTGATAATCCACCCGCGACGCCACGCTGCATTGCGTGAAATGCAACAGGGCGCGACTCAGGAAGGCTGTTGCGAGCGGGTCAGAGGGAGGTTCAACCAGCGTCGTCCGGTGGCGTTCGCCACGGCGTTGCCGATGGCTGCCGCCATGGGGCCCTGAACGATTTCGGCGGCCCCCAGAAACGGTTGTCCCGGCTGGTCGAGCAGGTGAACGTCGACCTTCCTGGGGACTTGCGAGAAGCGCAGGATCGGGTAGCCGCTCCAGTCGTAGCTGCGGATGCCGCCGGCGTCATAGGCGACCTTTTCATACAGCGTCCAACTGGTGGACTGAACGATCCCGCCCTCGACCTGGTTGCGCAGGCCATCGGGACTGACGATCTGCCCCACGTCCACCGCTGTGACGACGTGATCGATCTGCACTTCGCCGGTCTGCGGATGCACTTGCAGGCGCACGGCGATGGCGCAGTAGCCCATGATGTTTTTGTAGCGCGCGAACGCAAAGCCAATGCCCGCGCCGGGTTCGCTGCTTTTTTGTGGCCAGCCGACGGCATCGCGAACTTGCTCGACAACGGCCCTTGCCCGGGGATCGGTCAGGTGCGCCAGACGCAGGGCAACCGGATCAATTCCTGCCTTGGCGGCCATCTCGTCGATACAGGCTTCGATGGCGAAGACGTTGATGTGCGCCCCCAGCGAGCGCATGGCAGAAGTGCGGAACGGCATCTCGGTAACGAAGTTCATGTCGATCCGCGAAGAGGCCACGGTGTACAGCGGCACGGCGTTGCGATCGCCATCGCCTTCGGGCTGAGCGATCGGCACCGAGGGTGCGGAGGTGAACGGCCGGGCCAGCAGGCGTGCGGGCAGCAAGCGCCCGGCGTTGACGATGCGTTCGTTGTGCGGCGTGGTCCACAGCTCATAGTTCCAATCTTGCAGACGACCCTGGGCGTCGAGGCTGGCTTGCACTTCGGTGACCATCGCCGAGCTGTAGGGCTCCCAGAGGTTTTCCTGCTCGCGCATCCATTGCACCCGCACCGGCGTGCCCGGCACGCGCATCGCAATCAACGCGGCATCGGCCGCTGCATCGTCTGCGCCGTTGTGGCCGTAACAGCCGGAACCTTCGGTGTGGATGCAGCGCACGCGCTCGGGTGGCAGCCGCAGCATTTCGGCAATCCCGGCACGTAGCGGATACACGCCCTGGGTGTGGGTCCAGACGGTGAGGGCACCGTCCTTGAACCAGGCCACGGCGCAGGACGGTCCGATGGAGCCATGCATCAGATATTGCTTGGTCACGCGGGCGCGATATTCGATGTCGGTCGCGCCCTGGGACGTACCTTCATGGCTGATCGGATAACGCCGTGATGGCAGGCGTTTGAGCAAGGTGTGGATGTCCCGCGATTCGGGGATCGCCTGTCCGCCGCTCCAGCGTGCTGAAGCGTATCCGTGGCGCATGGCTTTGATCGCTTGCCATTCGTCCCGCGCCACCACGGCCAGGTAATTGCCGTCGCGAATCACCTGCACCACGCCGGACAGCGCCTGGATCGATTCAATATCGATGGTTTCCAGCGTGCTGCCGGGACGCGGCGGGCGGATGACCCGGGCGTGGAGCATGCCCGGCAGGCGAATGTCCTGCACGAACGCGGCGCCGCCGCTGACTTTGCCCGGAATATCCAGGCGGGGCAGCGAATGGCCGATGAGCTTGAATGAGCTCGGCGGCATCGAGGGCGATTCGGATTTTGCATAGCGGTGCAGATCGACATGCTGGACCGCATCGGCGTAGGACATGCGCTGCCCGGTCGGACCGAGAATGAAACCGTCCCGAGTCGTCAGCAGTGCCGGCGCAACGTTCCAGCTGCGCCCGGCCGATTCCAGCAGCATCTCGCGCACCTGTGCCGCCGCGTTGAACAACGCGGTGCCACTGTCGAAAATCGTGTGGCTGCCGGCGGTGTAGCCTTCGTTCGGTGTCAGTGCGGTGTCGGCGGTGAGCAGGTTGATTGCTGTCGGCGAGACCTCCAGGCGTTCAGCGGCAATTTGCAGCAACGCGGTTTTGACTCCGGTGCCCAGTTCGACCTTGCCGGTGTAGACGGTGATGCCGTCAGCGCCGACGCGAATCCAGGCATCGAGCCAAGGGTTGGTGCGCAGGCTGCCGGGCAGGTCCGGCGCCAGCACGACTGTGCCCAGGGTATCGACTTCGGTGTCGGCCAGGGCGCGGCGCGCGACCGGCACCAGAGCAAACGCCACCAGCAGAGCGCCCCCGCGCAGGAACGCACGGCGACTGTGATCGACCTCGTTGATTGTCGTCATTGCGCGCTCCCGTTCTGCCGGGCGACAAGGCTGATCGCCTCTATGATGCGCAAGTGTGTGCCGCAGCGGCACAGGTTGCCTGCCATGTGTTCGCGAATGGTCTGCTCGTCGGGATGCGGATTGCTTTCGAGCAGTGACTGCGCACGCATCAACATGCCGGCGATGCAGTAACCGCATTGAGCGGCCTGTTTATCGATGAACGCTTGTTGCAGAGAACCGGGGCGTTCGGCGGTTCCCAGGCTTTCGACCGTCCGAACCTTTTTGCCCTCGAGACCGGCGCAGGGTGTCAGGCAGGAAAACACCGGTTTGTCATCGACGATGACGGTGCAGGCGCCGCATTGGCCCAGGCCACACCCATACTTGGCGCCGTTCAGGCCCAGGTGATTGCGCAACGCATAGAGCAGCGGCATGTCGGGTTCCAGCTCGAGAGCCTGGGAGGATCCGTTGACGTTGAGGGTGATCTGAGTCATTTCGTCTCCTGACGTAGTGCTTGGAGGGTGGCAGGAAGGTCGGTCCAGGGTTGCTCGGCGTTGGCTTGATGGCGCAGCCAGGTCGCCAGAACAGTGAGTTGAGCGTTGTCGAGACTGGCGGCGAACGAGGGCATCACCGGGCCCGGATGGCCGGGTTCTGCCGGGATGCCTTCGAGTACGGTTTTCAAAAAGTTGCGCGGGCTGGCGGCTTGCAACGCCGAGGTTCGATCCAGTGCCGGACGACCGTCGATTTCACGCATCGGCGCGCCTTGGGCATGGCAGCCGGCGCAGGCGCTGGCGAACAGCAGCGCGCCAGAGGAGCGATCCGCAGGTTCCGTGCTGGCGCTGACGTTCGGAATCTCGTTGATTGCAGTTTTCGCCGGCAGACTCAGCAAGTATTCGGCAATCGCCTGGGCATCTTCCGCGGGCAGGCGCGCCAGACCGAGGCTGACCGGGCGCATCGGGCCCGCCGCCGTGCCGTGTCCGTCGACCACGTCGCCCCGCAGGTAACTCACCAGTTGCTCGCTGCTCCACGGGTTTGCCCGGTGCGCCATGCCCAGCAGTGACGGCGCGTCCCAGCCATCCACGCTGCCGCCCGCCAGGCTTTCGCCGGACTTCTCGGCACCGATCATATTCAACGGCGAATGACAGCCCGCGCAGTGACCCGGACCTTCGACCAGGTAACGCCCGCGATTCCACGCCTGCGATTGCTGCGCTACCGGCGGCAATGGCTTCGCGTGCAGGAACAGCAGGTTCCAGAACGACACCAATGGCCGGATGTTCATCGGGAAGTTCATGCGGTTCTGTTGTGGCGGCGAGTCCACGGCGGGGCCGCTCATCAGGTACGCATAGGCGTCGGCGATGTCGTCCTGGCTCATGCGCCGGTAATGAACGTAAGGGAAGGCCGGGTACAGGAAGTGGCCGTCGCGCGAGATGCCTTCACGCATCGCCCGCTCAAAGGCCGGCAACGACCACTGGCCGATGCCGGTCTGTGGATCCGAGGTGATGTTGGTGCTGTAGAGGGTACCGAACGGTGTCACCAGCGGCAGTCCGCCGGCCAGGTATTGGCCGCCGGGCCGCGTATGACACACCGCGCAGTCGCCCGCCTCGACGACGCGCGCGCCGCGTTGCAGTTGGGCGGAGTCGAAGGTTTGCGGACGCTCGACCGGCGCGATTGCCGGACGCCACATCAGCGCCAAAGCCGCGATTGCACCGATCGACGCGAGGGCTGCCGCGCTGATCCACAGCGCTCTGGATCTCATGAAGTGGCCGTTCATGAGCATTTGCCCAAGAGGCACGCGGTAGGCGTGAAGGACGGATTCGGCATCTCGACAACTCCTTGAAAGAGCGGGAAAGGGCGCCGATGCAAAGCCCTGCGCCAAGTGCCCAAGGGTAGAGAAGGTGCATCCGTCCGAGTATTGCCAGACCGCGCAATAGCACGTTGCGCCAAGTGCAACGCCCGGAGATCGTTGCACTTGGCGCATCACTCAATTGCCCGGCAGATGGATACTCGAAGGCCGGCGCAGCCCCTAGCCTTGGCGTCACTTTCCAAACTCATCGAGGTGTCATCATGCTTACGGGCAATCCGGCAGCGGCGGCCAAGGCCGAACAATCCGCTTCTCTTTCCGGCCTGATGGTCGCGTTCCTGGCATTCTGCTGCGGCGCGGTCGTGGCCAACCTTTATTACGCTCAGCCGATCGTCGAACTGATCGCGCCGCAAATCGGCCTGTCCAGTGCCAATGCCAGTCTGATCGTTTCACTCACGCAGTTCGGTTATGCATTGGGCCTGCTGTTGCTGGTGCCGCTGGCCGATCTGATGGAAAACCGTCGGTTGGTGGTGGGCTTCACCCTCGCGGCGAGTGTGACGCTGTTGTGCGCCGGTCTGACGCATTCGCCGTCGATGTTCCTTGTCCTGTCGTTGCTGATCGGCCTCACTTCGGTGGCGGTACAGATCCTGGTGCCGCTGGCCGCGCATCTGGCGCCCGAGGCGAGCCGCGGGCGGGTGGTGGGCAACATCATGAGCGGCCTGTTGCTGGGCATTCTGCTGTCGCGGCCACTGTCGAGTCTGTTGGTGGAAGTGTTCGGCTGGCGCGGGGTGTTTTTCAGCGCAGCGGCACTGATGGCCGTCATCGCCCTGGTCACGGCGATTGCCTTGCCGCGCCGCGTCCCGACTCATCAGGCGACGTATGTGGCGCTGATCGGTTCGGTGTTTGCGCTGGCCCGTCGGCACGCGGTCCTGCGTCAGCGTTCGCTGTATCAGGGCTTGCTGTTCGCCAGCTTCAGCCTGTTCTGGACCCTCGCACCGATCGAGCTGATGCGGCACCACGGTTTCAGTCAGGCACAGGTGGCGATTTTTGCACTGGTCGGCGCCGTCGGCGCGGTTGCAGCGCCGATTGCCGGGCGGTTGGCCGATGCCGGGCACGGTCGGCGCGGGACGCTCGTTGCACTGTTGTTGGCGCCAGCCTCCTTGCTGATCGCCGCGCTGCCGGGTAGCAGTTATGTCTGGCTGGTGGTTTGCGCGGTGCTGCTGGACTTCGCCGTGCAACTGAACATGGTTCTGGGTCAGCGCGAGGTGTACGCCATTGATCCGCACAGCCGGGCCCGCCTGAATGCCGTGTACATGACCAGCATCTTCGTCGGCGGCGCGCTGGGGTCGCTGGTCGCAAGTCCGCTCTACGAGCATTTCGGCTGGAACCTGTCCGCCGTGACCGTGGCGTTGCTCCCGGCGCTGGCCCTGGCGATGTTTCTGAGCCGCAAGACCGATGCCTGAGCCTCAGACACCGGTAAGTCCGATCAAGCACGGTCTTACAAGACGATTGGCGAACGGTGATGCACAATCATCACCGTTTCCTTTCGATCGGGCTCCACTTATGGACAAGTTGCTGGCACTGAAGATGTTCGTTGAAACCGTCCGTTGCGGTGGTTATTCCTCGGCGGCGCGCAAACTCGGCATCTCCACCTCTTCGGTGACACGCCAGGTGGCGGGGCTGGAAAACGAGCTGGGCGCCAGCCTGCTCAATCGCACGACACGCAACACCAGCGTGACGGTCGCCGGCCAAACCTATTTCGAGAAAGCGGTGGCCATTCTCGATGCCATCGACGAGGCCGACGCGGTTGTCGCCGACCGTGGCAGCGAGGCGCAGGGCCGGCTGCGCATCAGCGTGCCGGTCGAGTTCGGTCGCCAGATCATTGCACCGCAACTGGGGGTTTTGCTCGACCGCCATCCGGGGCTGGAAGTCAGTGTGTCGTTGAGCGATCAGGTCAGCGATCTGCTGAGCGAGCAGATCGATGTCTCGGTGCGACTGGGATCGTCGGTGGTTAGTGACGATATCGTCAGCAAGCGCGTGGGCGGCTTCCAGCGCTGGGTGGTGGCGAGTCCGGATTACCTGACTCATCACGCTGCGCCTTTGCATCCGCGCGATTTGCTTGAGCATCAATGCCTGCGCTTCGACTACGGTGGTTCGCACCAGCACTGGACATTCCAGGGCGACGAGGAAACCATCCAGCTCAATGTGCACGGCCGCCTGCAAAGCAACAACGCCGACATCCTGCGCGAAGCAGCGGTGGCGGGGCGCGGGGTGACCCTGCTGGCCGACTGGCTGGTGCGCGCCGATGTCGAGGCGGGTCGGTTGACGCGGCTGCTGGCAGGGTATGAGGTCAACCCCGGTAATGCGAGCTGCTGCATCAATGCGTTGTACCTGCCCAATCATCGGGGCTCCAGTCGTATCAATGTGTTCATCGACTTTCTGGAAGAGATTCTGGCGGCGCAGCCATCGAGTCAGCGCTAGATTGCCGTTTACTGTCGCTGCGTTGCCGGTGGGTCAGGTTTGTCGCGCCGGTCGTGGTCCATTCCCTTAACACCTTCGTTTGATTGCCGCGCGTCGGTTTTACTGCAAAGATTTTCGTTGGTTTTTCTCCCTGCCTTTCCCTCAGCTACGGTTAGCAAAGGGTGCCAAACGGCATACAGGTAACGGTGCCCCATGATCCAGCGATTACCAACGGCTGCGACGGCGATGAATGAAGGCATGCAGATGCTGTGGGACGACGCAGAACGCATTCTCCTGCGGGGCAGACGTGCTTCTGGCGGTCATGAGGTTGATGTCCTGATCGCCTCGCTCGCTACGGAGCAACCTTCGGGCGCCAGCGTCGAGCGGCTTGCCCATGAGTTTTCCCTGAAAGACCAGTTGGAGAGCGACTGGGCTGCCCGTCCCCTTGAGTTGTTGCATGACGAGGGCCGCCTGCAGCTGGTGCTCGAAGACCCGGGCGGCGTGCCGCTGGCCCGTTTGCTGACGGCACCCCTGGACGTTGCGACGTTTCTGCCGCTGGCCATCAGCGTGGCGGTTGCACTGGGCAAGTTGCATCGACGTGGCCTGATTCACAAAGACATCAAGCCCGCTCACCTTCTGGTGAACTGCCCCGATGGGCACGCCCGACTCACCGGCTTCGGCCTCGCATCGCGTCTGCCCCGGGAACGGCAGCCCGCGGAACCGCCAGAAACGTTGTCCGGGACTCTGGCCTATATGGCCCCGGAACAGACGGGCCGGATGAACCGCTTGGTGGATTCGCGCAGCGACCTCTATGCCTTCGGCGTCACGCTCTATCAAATGCTCACCGGGTCGCTGCCGTTCAGCGCTGCCGATCCGATGGAATGGCTGCATTGCCATATCGCGCGTACGCCGATGTCGCCGAATGCGCGCGTGGCGACGGTGCCCGAGATGCTGTCGCGAATCGTCATGAAGCTGCTGGCCAAGACCGCCGAGGAGCGCTATCAGTCTGCGCTTGGCGTCGAGCAGGATCTGCGCCGTTGTCTGGCAGGCTGGCACCAGCAGAATATGGATGAGTTTGCGCTGGACGAGCAGGGGACGTGCGATCGTTTGCTGATCCCCGAAAAGCTCTACGGCCGAGAGCCCGAAGTCCAGACGCTGATTGCCGCGTTCGAACGGATTGCCGTCAGCCACCGACCGGAGCTGGTGCTGGTTTGCGGCTATTCGGGCATCGGTAAATCCTCGGTGGTCCACGAGCTGCATCAAACCCTGGTGCCGGTGCGCGGGTTGTTCGCCAGCGGAAAGTTCGACCAGTACAAACGCGACGTTCCTTACTCGACTCTGGCCCAGGCGTTCCAAGGGCTGGTGCGCACGCTTCTGGGCCAGAGCGATTCGCAAATGGCCGAGTGGCGCAACGCGCTGCGACAAGCGCTGGGCGCCGAGGCGCGGCTGGTGAGCGACCTGATTCCGGAGCTGAAACTGATCATCGGCGATACGCCGCCGGTAGCAGACCTGGAGCCGCCACAGGCGCAACGCCGGTTCTTGCAGGTATTGCGACGGTTTATCGGCGTGTTTGCCCGCGCCGAACATCCACTTGTGCTGTTTCTGGATGATTTGCAATGGCTGGATGTCGCGACACTCAATTGGCTGGAGGAACTGCTGACGCATTCCCACTTGCAGCACTTGATGCTGATCGGCGCTTACCGCAGCAATGAGGTGGATGCCTCGCATCCGTTGACCACCCGGTTGAGCGCCATCAAAGCGGCTGGGGGGCGGGTACATGAGATCACCCTGTTGCCGCTGGCCCGATCGCACATCGAGCAGTTGATCGCCGAGTCATCGCGCTCCGAGCCGTCGTACATCGCGCCGCTCGCGCAGCTGATTCTGGACAAGACGCAGGGCAATCCTTTCTTCGTCATTCAGTTCCTGCAAACCCTGGTCGAACAGGATCTGCTGACTTTCGATCATGACCGCCGGCAATGGGTCTGGGACGCACAGCGCATACACACCAGGGGCTACACCGACAATGTGGTCGACCTGATGCTCGACAAGATGGCACGGCTGCCCGCTGAAACGCAGCAGGCGTTGCAGCAACTGGCGTGCCTGGGCAACCTCGCCGATGTCGCCTCCCTGTCTACCGTTCTGGACTTGCCTGTCGCACAGGTTCACGGGGTGTTGTGGCCGGCGGTTCGTCATGAATTGATCACGCGTCAGGACAGCGCCTATGGGTTTGTTCATGATCGTGTCCAGGAAGCGGCGTATCTGCTGATTGATGAGGCTGCCCGAGCGCAGCATCACCTGCGGATCGGACGTTCGCTGGTGGAAAAGACGCCGGCAGACAAGCATGCAGAAAAGATTTTCGAGATGGTCGGCCAACTCAATCGAGGTGCCGCGCTGATGAATCGACAACAGGAGCGCGAACACCTGTCGCAATTGAACCTGCTGGCGGGCGAACGGGCCAGAGCGTCAACGGCCTATGCTTCGGCGCTGACGTACTTCGCCCAGGGCGCAGCGCTGCTGGGCGAGGGCGGCTGGGAACATCAGCGTGAGTTGATGTTTGCGCTGGAGTCCGGCCGGGCCTTTTGCGAATTCCTTACCCGCCAGTTGGGGAGCGCCGAAGCGCGTCTGCGGCAATTGTCACGCCGTGCGCAGACGCTGATCGAACGCACCCGGGTCGCCTGCCTGCAAGCGGATCTCTACCTGGTTCTGAATCAGAGCGACAACGCGGTGACGGTCTGCCTGGCTTTCCTGCGTTATCTGGGGATCGAGTGGTCGCCTCATCCCGATGACGACGAGGTGCGTGACGAATACCGGCAGATCGGGCAAAGGCTCGGCGAGCGTCCTATCGAAGCATTGATCGATCTGCCGCCCATGGTGGATGAAACCGCGCTTGCCACTCTTGAAGCCCTGACCAAGCTGATCGTTGCAGCGGTCCATATGGACGGCAATCTTCCAGGCCTGGCCATGTGCCGGGCGATCAACCTGAGCATTGAATACGGCAACAGCGATGCTTCGTGCGTGGCCTATGCCAACGTGTCGCGGATCGCCGGGCGGCGGTTCGCGGACTATCCGGCCGGCGTGGCGTTCGCCGAGCTGGGCTGTCGACTGGTCGAACGGCGCGATCTGGAACGCTATCAGGCACGTACGCAACTGGCGTTCTGGTTGTTTGCCAAACGCTGGGCTCAACCGATACGAACCTGCCTTGAGCCTTTGGCCCGTATATTTGAAGTGGCGAACCGCACTGGTGATCTGCCGATTGCCGCGTTTACCGGCAACAGCCGGGTCTCCAACCTGTTGGCCACCGGCGAACCCCTGGCCGAATTGCATGAGGAGGCCGAGCGCGGGTTGGCTTACGCCAGAAAAATCGGGTTCGGCGTGGTCATCGACTTCATCGAAACGCAGTTGGCGTTTATCCGGATGCTCCGGGGCCAGACGCCAACTTTCGGCAGCATCGGCCCGGGCGCATTTGCCGAGCGCCACTGCGAGGATCACCAGACCTCATTGGTTGCCATTTGCTGGCACTGGATTCGCACCTTGCAGGCCTGTTATTTCGCCGGCCACTACGAAGCAGCGGCAGAGGCCGGCGCCGCCGCTCGACAATTGCTCAGGTCATCGCACTCGTTTCTTGAGGAAGCCGAATATTGCTTCTACCAGGCCTTGACCCTCGCTGCCCTGTGCAGCACCAGGCCCGCCGGTGAACGGCAGGCGCAACTCGACGTCATCACCGCGCAACACCGGCAATTGCAGGTCTGGGCCGAACTCTGCCCGGACAATTTCGCCAGCCACGCCGCATTGCTGGCGGGTGAAATTGCCCGTCTGGAGGGCCGGCTGCCAGAGGCCGAGCATTGCTTCGAACACGCAATCGAATCAGCTCAGCGCAGCGGCTTCCTGCATATCGAAGCGCTGGCCAACGAGCTCGCCGCGCGTTTCTATGAAAACCGCGGGCTGCACAAGATTGCCCGGGTCTATCTTCAGGATGCGCGCTACGGCTATCAGCGCTGGGGCGCCGAGGGCAAAGTGCGACAACTGGAAGCCGAGCACACGTTCCTGCGGGTCGAAAAACCGCTGCCCGGTCCCACCAGTACCATCGCCACGCCGGTGGAGCACCTGGATCTTGCGACCGTGTTAAAGGTGTCGCAAGCGGCCTCCAGTGAAATCGTCCTCGAAAAGCTGATCGACATGATCATGCGCACCGCAATCGAACAGGCCGGCGCGCAGCGTGGCGTGCTGATCCTGACGGAGCAGGGCGAGCAGCGGATCGTCGCCGAGGCGATCACTCGTGATGACGCGACGCAACTGGATCTGCGCGATGCGCCGGTGGCTGCGAGGCTGTTGCCGGAGTCGGTCCTGAACCAGGTGCTGCGCACTCAGGAAAACCTGGTACTGGCTGATGCCTTGGCCGAACCATCGTTCGCGGCCGACCCGTATGTTCGCCAGCATCGTGTGCGCTCTGTACTCTGCCTGCCGTTGCTCAATCAGGCGAAACTGATTGGCGTGCTGTATCTGGAAAACAACCTGACTTCGCGGGTGTTCAGCCCCTCACGGATCGCCTCGCTGAGGCTGATCGCCTCACAGGCGGCGATCTCGCTGGTCAATGCACGCCTGTACCGCGATGTCGCCGAGCGCGAGGTCAAAAGCCGCGAGAGCGAGCAGCGTTATCGCGAGATACAGGCTGAGCTGGCCCATGCCTGCCGCGTCGCGACCATGGGGCAACTCGCGGCCTCGATTGCCCATGAAGTCAGCCAGCCGCTGGCCTCGACACTCGCCAGCGCCCAGGCAGCGCTGCGCTGGTCGGGTGCGGCGCCACCGAACCTCGAAGAAACCCGCCTGTGCCTGGAGCGGATCGTCAGGGATGCCCATCGGGGCAGTGAGGTGCTGGATCGTATTCGCGGGCTGATTCGCAAGGCCCCTCAGCCAAAGGAGCCGGTCAACCTCAATGAGGTGATTGGCGAAGTCATCGAGATCACCCGGAGCCAGGCGCAGAAGGCCGGGGTTTCGGTCGAGGCGCAGATGGTGGCCGGTTTGCCACGGGTCGATGGCGACCGGGTCGAGCTGCAGCAAGTGGTGCTCAATCTGGTGATGAACGCACTGGAAGCCATGAGCGGTGCAGGTGTCGTCAAAGGGGAGCTGCGCATCCGCACGCAAACCAATGAAGCGGGGCAGGTGTGGGTGTGTGTCAGCGATTCGGGGCCGGGGTTCGGCGCGCATTCGATCGGGCAGCTGTTTACGCCGTTCTACACCACCAAACCCACGGGGCTGGGCATGGGGCTGTCGATCTGCCGTTCGATCATCGAGACCCATGGCGGTCAATTGTGGATCGAGGCCAATCAGCCGTGCGGTGCCGTCGTGCAGTTTGTCTTGCCGGCCGATCCCGTTCTGCTTCCGTGAGCAGAAAAAAAGCGCCCGCCAAAAAAACCGTGGCGGGCGCCTGGGAATGCGCGCAGCAGTAGAGAAGGGTCAAGCGTCGCGGGATCAGGCCACCGGAATCAACGGGTCGGCAGCGGCCAGTGCGGTTGCACGATCGGCGGCCGGCGGGTAGATCCAAACGGTATTGATCTGAGTCTTGAGGTCTTTGGCTTCTTGCCCGACCAGTTTCAATTGACGGTCCCAGCCCTCGGTGAACACGGCGCCCCAGGCGCCGAGGTCAAGGCAGGTCACGTACTTGGGCTGGCTGTAGGTTATCGGCGCGACACCGATCAGGTCAGCCGCCACATTGTTGCCGGCATAACGGCCCAGGCTGATCGCATGCTGGCAGGACATCGCGGCGTAGTTTCCGAGATCATCCGTGGCGGCATAAGCGACGTCGCCGGCAGCGAAGACATCCACATGCCCCAGCACTTTCAAGTGGCCGTCGACGTGCAGGCGCCCTTGCGGATCACGGCTGCCCGGCACCTGTTCGGTGAGCGGGCTGGCGCGGAAACCAACGGTCCAGACGACGGTGCTGGATTCGATACGTTGGCCGTCGGCCAGGGTCACGCCGCCGGCATCGACCGAGGCGACCGAGGCGTCGACTATCCATTCGATGCCCAGCTCCCTGGAAGCTTCCACGATGGAAGGGCGAATGCCTTCACCCAACGTCGCGGCGATTTGCGGCGAACGATCCACTACGATGACTCTGATCGGCGCATCGTCACCCAGAGCGGCACGCAGGCGGGCGGGCATTTCGGTGGCGGTTTCGATCCCGGTAAAACCACCACCGGCGACCACCACGGTATTTCGCGCAGCGCTCGACGGCTGGTTCTTCAAGGATTTGATATGGGCTTCGAGGCGGGCGGCTTCTTCTATCTGGTCGACATCGAAAGCGTGTTCGATCATGCCTTTGAGCGGTGGGCGAATCACGCGACTGCCGGCGGCCAATACCAGCCGGTCATAGTTCAGCTTGCCTTGCGCGCCGAAGGCATCGCTGTAGGTCACCTGCTTGCTTTGGGTGTCGATGTTGTCGGCGATGCCTTTGACGAATCTCACGCCGACCGCATCGAACAGTTCACCCAGCGGCGCCTTCATGTTGTGGACGTCCGGCTCGTAGAAGCGTGGGCGGATACGCAGTTCTGCCTGGGGCGCGAGGACGGTGATCTGCACGTCGTTACGATCATGCTGGTCCAGCAGACGTGCGGCGCTCAAGGCGCTCCAGACTCCACCAAACCCTGCGCCTATCACTAAAATGTGCTGTTTCATCGGATGACTCCTGAGAAATTCTGATCGTTGAACGACTTGACTGTTCACGCGTGACCGTCTCCCGGTCTGCACGAAGCAGGTTGTTGTGAGCAACCGCAGAACCGGTTCGATTCGCTGGAGAAAATGCTATCGAGGAAGGCGCGGCGGAACACTTCTACATAGGGTCAGCGCCGACATGCTTAGGTGTGAGGCGGGTATACACAGGTATAGGAAGAGGGCATTCAAACGGTGCGATTGAACGCGCTTTCGATGCAGGTGATGAGTTCGCCGCAGGGAAAGGGTTTCGGGAAGTAGGCGAGCGGCTCGGGAAATGCTGCGTTGACCTTTGGCGGTGGGCCCTGGTAGCCAGTGATGAAAATGATCGGGATGCGCAGGCCTCGGGCGCACAGTGCGTCGTACATCTGGATGCCGGACAGTCCGGGCATCTGGATATCCGAGATGATGCAGCCGGGGCGGGGCGGTGCGGTCATCGCCAGAAAAGCCTCGGCGTTCGGGTACAGCCGCACGCTGTAGCCGTGAGAGCGCAACAGGCTGTCCAGCGCCATGCGCACGGATTCATCATCATCGACAACCGAAACAACAGCGGTGTGGGACATTGCTTTACCAGGGCTGATCTCGGGTAGCCCGTCGAGGACGCCCGCCATTGCCGCACGATACGCCGCTCGATCCGGCGGCGTACTTATACGTGTGTATAGCGACAGTATTTGAACGCCTGCGAGCCCGATGCCCTTGCGGTGTGTGGCGTCAGCGCGAGAACCGGCTGCGGTATTCCCGAGGCGAGACCGAGAGATGACGGTAGAAGGTGTCGCGCATGCGTTCTTCGTCGCCGAACCCGCACAACTGCGCGATCTGGTCGATGTTGCGCTGGGAGTCTTCGAGCATCCGTCGCGCCGCTTCCAGGCGAAACAGCTCAAGCGCCTTCGCCGGTGTGCGACCGGTCTTGCGTTTGTAGACCCGGGCGAAATTGCGCGGGCTCATCTGTGCCTGTCGGGCCAGGGTTTCGACGTTCAGGCCCGTGTCGCCGAGGTTTTCGCTGATCCACAGGTGCAGTTCGTCGAAGCTGCCGCGGTCGTCGATCTGTGATTGCAGCAACTGGCTGAACTGCGCCTGACCGCCGGGCCGCTTGAGAAAAACCACCAGCTCCCGCGCGACCTGTAGAGCTATGGCCCTGCCGCAATCGGCTTCGACCAGTGCCAGCGCCATGTCGATTCCGGTGGTGACCCCGGCGGAAGTCCAGACCTTGCCTTGCTGGATGTAGATCGCATCAAGATCGACATCGACACTGGGAAAACCACCCTTGAGCATGTCGCACATCCCCCAGTGGGTGGTCGCGCGCAACCCTTCCAGCAGCCCGGCCTGGGCCAGCAGAAAGGTGCCGCTGCACACCGAGGCGGTGCGTCCCGCCTTAACCGACGCCGCGCGCAACCAGTCCACCAGCGCAACGTTGTCGAGCATGGCCTGCCGGATGTTCGGTGCACCGGGCACGATCAGGGTATCTATCGCGGTTTCGTCAAAGGTGTTCAGTGGGACGGTGTTGACCGCCAGCCCTTCGGCGGTGGCAATCAATCCACCGGCGAGGCTTGCGGTGTGCATCGCGTAGCCAGGCAGGCCGCGTTCGGCCCTGGCTTTGGACGCTGCCCAGAACACGGTCTGTGCGCCGGTCAGGTCCAGCAAGCCCATTTGCGGATAGGCCAGGAACACCAGCGTGCGCGGCTGCGCGAGCAGACAGGTGAGTGGGTCGGGGTGATGAAAAATTGAGTTCATGACGGCTTTGAGGGCTTGGTGACCGCCAGTTTTCGACGATCCGGTGTGCCCTAGTGTCCGCGTTTGCGGGCGCCAGCGCGAATATACATTGGTATGGGACGCAGCCACTTCAGCGCCGGCCGTACTCGCTCGATCCGGCGCAATCCCTATACCCGCGTATGGTATTGGTCGTCAGGGTCGCGATGCACACTCGCTTTCAAGGAGCTTTATGCCGCTCTTGCGGCATTGCTCCGAGCAATTTCGACTCAGCCAACAGGAAAGCGACCATGTCTACCTATCTGAATCACTCCCAACAAACCCACTCAGCCACCAGCCTGCCATTCACCTCGAATTTCGGCCAGGCTCAGGAGCTGGTGCCTTCGCGCTACGCACTGCAGGTCGGCGACATCGACGTGGTGGTGATCAGCGATGGCGTTCTGCCGCTGCCGACCTCGACCATGTCGACCAATGCTGACCCGCAGGCTCGTGCCGCCTGGTTCAAGGACATGTTTCTGGGGCCGGACGCGTTCGACTGGGCACTCAACGTGCTGGTGGTGCGCAGCGGCGAGCAGATCATCCTGGTCGACGCCGGACTGGGCGGGCAGTTTCCCGGCTTTCCCCGGGCCGGCCAGCTGCCGAAACGGCTGGAAGCGGCCGGCATTGATCTGGCAGCCGTGACCGACATCGTGATCACGCACATGCACATGGACCATGTCGGCGGCCTGCTGGTCGACGAAGTGAAGAGCCGGCTGCGTCCGGATGTGCGGATCCATGTTTCAGCGAAAGAAGTCGAGTTCTGGGAAACTCCGGACTTCACCCAGACCGAGATGCCGGCGCCGGTGCCTGACGTTCTGCGCGCGACAGCCAATCAGTTCATCAACGATTACCGCAGCCGGGTGCGCACTTTCGACGATGAATACGAGGTGGCGCCGGGCGTGCTGGTGAAGCTGACCGGTGGGCATACGCCGGGCCACAGCATTGTTTACGTCAACTCCGGCGGTGAACGCCTGACCTTTGCCGGCGATGCCTTGTTTCCGGTGGCCTTCGAACACCCGGAATGGCACAACGGCTTCGAGCATGACCCTGAAGAATCGGTGCGGGTGCGCGTGCGTCTGATGCGCGAGGCGGCGGCGAGCGGTGAGTGGTTTGTCGCCACGCACCTGCCGTTCCCTTCGGTGGGCCGAGTAGCGGTCGATGGTGACGCGTTCCGCTGGATTGCAGCGTTCTGGGATTACTGATCGGCTGTTGGCGGCCCGGCTGCATTCGGCCGGCCTCGCTAAAAATCAGGCCCCGCAGGTGATGAGCTTGCGGGGCCTTTTTTTGCTTTGAGGTTTATCGAACGGGCAGCGGCAGCTCTGCATCGCCTTGTTCGAGGGGGCCGCTCAACGTCGGCGCATCAGGGCCTGTTCGATGCAGGCCAGCAGTGCGTCGGTATGGAACGGTTTGGAGAAATAGCCCTCCGGCGTCTTCACACGGCTGCTGAACTCAGGGGGCAGGCCCGGCTTGCCGGTGATGAAGATAGTCGGAATGTGGATCTTCCTGGCCGCCAGCGCCTCGTACATTTCGACCCCGCACATGCCGGGCATCTGAATGTCGGAGATCAGGCACCCGGTCTGCTCTGGCGCGCTTGATTCAAGAAAAGCAAACGCGCTGGTGAACGTCTTGACTGTATAACCGCAAGACCGCAACAAGCTGTCCAGTGAAACCAGAACAAGTTCGTCATCATCGACAACTGAAATAATAGCTGAGTTGAACATGGGGAAACCTTGCGTCTTTGCGGGTGGCTGTAGCGCCCGCCATACTTGCAAGATACGCCTTCAAAAGTTGTGGAATAGTATACGTGGGTATGTTTGGTCGGTTTTTTTGTTAGTTGCGACAGTTAATTAATGTTCAGCAAACAAGTGGTTGTTGATTAACGAAAGAAAGTACCCGTTATGCCGAATGCAGGCTTCAAAAAGTTGTCGGCTGGCGTAGTCGTTATTGGCAATTGCACTGGCGCGACAGTCGCGGAACAAGGCGTCGGCGGCCCCGAGCCGGCGTATGGCGCGATCAATGCCTTTCAGGCAGTCGGCGAAACACAACGGTTCTGCCGCGTCATTGAGGCGGTATAGCGCGTCAGGCTGGGCATGGCCACCCAGATCCGTGATGCCGGTGACGAGAAAGTCGGCGTATCGGGTATTGGCATTCAGCAACCTGCGCAACAGTGTCTGCACCGGTAAGAAGCTGACGGTGCGCAATGTCTGCTGGCTGTGTTTGAGTCGCGCCAGAATATTCAGCGTAGCGCCAAGAGTCTGCGTCAACGCGTCGATGATCTCCACGCGCTCAGCGGTGCATAGCGATGTGTGCTTGCCGTAGCGGCTGACGCAGGGCGGGTGACTGACCAAGAGCAGTTTGTGCGGTGCGTTCATGACCACCGTCTCCAGCTAGCGCTCGAGCGCGATTGAATGTTGTGAGTGCAACAGCGGACTCCACTGTTCCTGGTTGTCCGGGCGCCGGTAGTAAACGACCATACGCCGGGCGACCTGCATGGCCACATCACGGCCGTTGTCGGCCTCGACCAGTGCCAGTGCAAGATCGATTCCCGCGCTGACCCCGGCCGAAGTCCACACCGATGCCTGGCGAACGAAGATGGCTTCGCGATCCAGTTCGACCTTTGGAAACAGCCGCTCGAACGTGTCAGCCATCAGCCAGTGTGTCGCCACGCGCAGGCCGTCGAGCAGTCCCGCCTGAGCCAGGAAAAATGCGCCGCTGCATACCGACGTTGTACGGCTGGCCGTGGCTGACGTGACGCGCAACCAGTCCACCAGCGGCGCGTTGTCGAGCATGGCCTGGCGAATGGATGCCGAGCCCGGAACGATCAGCGTATTGATCGGCTCGCCGCTTAGCTCATCCAGCCGCCGGGTTTGCACCACCAGGCCTTCGCCGGTCTGCACCGGCCCGCCATGCAGGCTTGCGGTGTGCAAGGCGTAACCGGGCAAGCCGAGTTGCGCCAGTCTGCAGCTTGCCGCCCATAAGACGGTCTGGGCACCGGTCAGATCCAGCAGGCCCATTTGCGGATACGCCACGAAAACCACGGTTCGTTCTCGTAGCGGATTTTCGGATTCAGGGTCGGGGTTTGTGCGTTGAGTAGACAATGCGGATCTCCATATCGCCGGCCGGCGACGTCAGGGGTGGATGACAGTCATTGATCGTGTTGGGGCGCCGCCAAGGGAATTGCAAATACGAACTGCGTACCGACGCCCTCGGTACTGTTGACCCAGATGCGCCCGCCGTGGAATTCAATGATCGACCGGCAAATGGAGAGGCCCATTCCGAGGCCGGTCGGTTTGGTCGTGAAGAACGGGTCGAACAGCGAAGGCAGGATGTCTGCGGCAATACCGACGCCGGAATCGGCGATTTCAAGCACAGCCTCGTTGTGCAAAATCGAGGTGTTGATCCGTAGTGTCCGGGCTCGTTCTTGCACGTTGGCCATGGCCTGGCAGGCGTTGATGATCAGATTGATGATGACTTGCTGCAGTTGCACACGATCGCCTTTGATCAGGGCGCCGCGAGTGCCCAGTTGTGCGTGCGGGCGAACCTCGTGAAAGCAGATGTCGTGTTGCATCAGCGTCAGCGAGTCACTGACGATCTCGTCAAACACTTCGACATTGCGCTGCACCTCGCTGTGGCGCGACAAGGCCCGGATACAGGCGATGACGTCGGAGACCCTGACCGAGTTTTGAATGATCCGGTCCAGCGAACGGCGTGCTTCTTCCAGATTGGGCTCGGGACGGTTGATCCAGCGTTTGCAGGATTCGCCGCTGGTAATGACCGCTGCCAGCGGCTGATTGATTTCGTGGGCGATGGAGGCTGCCAGTTCGCCCATGGAGGTCAGGCGTGTGACGTGGGCGAGGGTGGCTTGCGAGTGAAACAGCGCCTCTTCGGACTGTTTGCTGGCGGTGACTTCCATCAGCGCGCCGGCGTATTGCGTGCGCCCGCGATGCCTGGGCAAAGGGCTGGCGATCATCTGCACATGCTTGATCCGACCATCCGGCATGACCAGTCGATGCTCGGCTTCGATGAGCTCCTGGCGGCGCGCAAATTGGTCCAGCACCTGATCGATCACCGGTAGATCATCGGGATGGGTGCGTGACTTGACCAGGGCGAGAGTCGGAGTGACGTTCGGTGGGTACTCGAAAATGCGTGAGGATTCTTCCGACCAGGACAAGGACACGCTGACCTTTTTATCGATGATGAAACCGATGCTGCCGGTGTGGCTGAGTTTCTGTGCGCCGAGAAAGAAGGCTTCCTTGCGCCGCAACGTTTCAGTGGCGCGTTTACTGCGCAGCGCCAACAGGGAAATGGTCGTCAGCGCGATCACGCACCTGACGAATCCGGCGATGCTCCTGTGATCGCGATAGCCTTGGTCGATCAGGAAGTCGGCCGTCAGGAGCGTGAGGCAACCCAGCGCAACGGCCAGGAATACCGGAACCGGGAAGATGTTCGCGGACATGAACACCAGCGTGATATAGAACAACGTCGGCGCAACGTCCAGATCAAGGTAAGCGTTGGTGATATAGATCATGCTGCCGACTGCAATGGCGGCAAGCCAGGCGAAAGCGTCTGAGCAAAGAAGTTGTGCGCGACGTTTGATGATAGACATTTATTCTTCCAGATTTTTGCTATCGGACGGCAGGTCGTGTTCTCTCGATGAAACAGGCAAATGCTATGAAGGGCGTATTAATGAAGAGGTTGAAAAGTCTGAACTTTTTTTCAGGCATGACCGTTGTTGGCGACTGTCTGTCATTCACCAATCGTTGTATTGATTAATATTGATTTGAATAAAGATGTTATTCGAAGACTTATTCTCTGGCATCGCTGCATTGGGTCAATCGAAGTATGACTACGTATGAACGGGATATACCTAAGTGTTAGTTGTGCCGAGTTTTTCGGTGCCTTGCCTGATGGCACAAACATGCGCCATCCCGGCCCCTTGAGCCGTCCCGTTCTGGTTCATGTGGTCACCGATTGACAGGCTGCGCCGCGATGACCTCGGCCATGCGCACCAGATCGGCAAATGAGCGCGCGCCCATCTTGCGCATGGCCTGGCCTCGGTGGATTTTCACGGTGATTTCGCTGAGGCCGATCTCCCCGGCGATCTGCTTGTTCATCAGGCCTGAGGCTGCCAGCGCCATGACCGTCTGCTCACGGGGTGTCAGCGTCCCGTGGCGCGCGCGCAGTTCATCGGCATGTCGCCCGGATTCGCGACGTTGCCTGTCTCGCGAATGTGCGGCGCAGACAGCATCGATCAGGTCCTGCTCGCGAAACGGTTTGGTCAGGAAGTCCACCGCGCCGGCTTTCATGGCGCGCACGGTCATGGCGATATCGCCGTGCCCGGTGATGAACACGATCGGCACGTTGATGCCGGCAGCGGCCAGTTCATTCTGGAAATCCAGCCCGCTGCTGCCTTGCAGGCGCACGTCGAGTACCAGACAACTGACGGTGTCGGGACGTTGATGTTTCATGAACTCGGCGACCGAACCGAACAGTTCGACTTTAAGGCCAATGGAGCGCAACAGGCTGCCGAGGGATTCACGCAGCGCTGCATCGTCGTCGACGATGAATACCACTGGCTCGCTGGGGTTATTGCTGATGGGATTGTTGTTCATTGCTTTTTTCCCAAGAGGTTGTGACGTTGTGGAGCTCGTCGTGGTATCGGTGAAGCCCCATCAAAAATATGCCTATCCCTCGGCCCGGGTACCTGTGTTTGCTCTTTCGAGTGTATGCCCGACCAAAGACACGGTCACGCCGCAGGTTTGGGCGGGGAGCAGATAAACGGTTCAGCATCGTAGAGGGGCAACACTCCGTCAGCTAGGACAAAAAACCCGAAAAAACGGCCATCGCAGCGGTCTATTCGCAGCCCGATGCAGCTGTCAGGTTCAAACGGTTCATACGCAAGTATCAAAACACTCACCTTACGCATGATCTCGCTGTCCCCAAGTACCACAGACGCCCGGCAGGCACGCCCTTAACCTTTACCTGCTCTCCGTCGATCTCAATGGCCGCGTGCCGGGTGGTGAACTTCATGAACAGAAATGATCTCCGTCGTGTCGACATCCATCTGCTGGTGGTCTTCGAGACGCTGATGCATGAGCGCAATGTCAGCCGGGTCGGCGAGAAGCTGTTTCTCGGCCAACCGACCATCAGTGCGGCGCTTGGGCGTTTGCGCGTGCTTTTCGACGATCCCTTGTTCGTGCGCGCGGGGAGGGTGATGGAGCCGACTGCACGGGCCGAGGAAATTTTCGCCAATCTGACGCCGGCGCTGGATGGCGTGGTCGCGGCGTTGAGCCGTTGCCAGCCGTTTGATCCGGGCACCAGCGAAGCGACCTTTCAAGTTGGCCTGTCCGACGATGTCGAATACGCGCTTCTTCCTCGACTGTTACGCCAGCTTCGTATCGAGGCGCCGAACATTGCATTGGTGGTGCTGCGGGTCAATGAGCAGCAGATGGCGCAGCGGCTGTTCAATGGCGAGATCGCTCTGGGGATCAGCCCTACGCTCGATCTGCCAGCCAACGCGCGACGCAAGAGTCTGCGATTGATCCGGCCGATGCTTTTGCGCTCGGACACTCGGCCGGGCATGCTGGCACTCGATGAATTCTGCGAGCGACCGCATGCCATCGTGTCGTCCATGGGCAAGGTCAAGGATGACACCGACCATGCCCTGGATCTGCTGGGGCGTCGGCGCAAAGTGGTGCTGGCGGTGCCGCAGTTCAGCGCCTTGCCAAGACTGTTGGCGCAAAGCGACATGCTGGTCATCGTGCCGGATTATGTGGCGAAGGCCATGGCCTCCGTGGAGGATATCAGGGCCGAACCGGCCCCTCTGTTACTGCCATCGCGGGAGCTTTCCATGGTCTGGCGCGCGGCTGCGCACAACGATTGTGCTCAACGTTGGCTGCGTTCGCGTTGCCAGGCGTTTTTTGGCACACCGCTTGAGTTGCAGGTAGTGCCCAGGTTGCGCCAGGCGTTGCCCCTCGATCAGACGTTGACGATCGCCCGGTAGGAAATGGCAATGGCTGTGTCAATCGCCCAATAAAAAAGCTCCGACTGGGTCGGAGCTTTTCTTTTTAGAGGGTCGTACGTGATTTGTCGTGAGGACGCGGCCCCGGAACATCACGCATTGATAAACGCCAGAAGGTCTGCGTTGATGGTGTCGCCGTTCGTGGTGCACATACCATGGGGCTGGCCGGGATAGGTTTTCAGCGTGCCGTGCTTGAGCAGTTTGATGGACAGATGGGCCGAATTCGCGATGGGCACGATCTGGTCATCTTCGCCGTGCAACACCAGAGTCGGCACCTCGATGTTTTTCAGGTCATCGGTGAAATCGGTTTCGGAGAACGCGCTGATGCAGTCGTACTGCGCCTTGATCCCGCCGTTCATGCCCTGACGCCACCAGTTTTCGACAATCGCTTCAGACACCTTGGCGCCGGGACGATTGAAACCGTAGAAAGGCCCGCTCGGGAAGTCACGATAAAACTGGCTGCGGTTCTGCGCGAGTGCTTTGCGCAATCCGTCAAACACATCCATCGCGAGGCCACCGGGATTTTTTGCGGTGCGCAGCATGATGGGGGGCACGGCACCGATCAGCACGGCCTTGGCCACCCGCCCGCGTCCATGACGCGCCACGTAGCGTGCCACTTCACCGCCGCCGGTGGAGTGGCCGATGTGGACGGCGTTGCGGATGTTCAGGTGCGCCATCAACTCGGCAACGTCGGCGGCGTAGGTGTCCATGTCGTTGCCACTGGCCGTCTGGGAAGATCGCCCATGGCCACGTCGGTCATGGGCGATGACGCGGAAGCCCTTGCCGAGGAAAAACAACATTTGCGCATCCCAGTCATCACTGGAAAGGGGCCAGCCGTGGTGGAACACGATCGGCTGCCCTTGACCCCAGTCCTTGTAGAAAATTTGCGTGCCATCCTTGACGGTGAACATTCCCGAGCCACTGCCGTTGCCGGCGCTTTTGCTGACCCCTGACGCGGAAGTCGGTGTCTGCTGTGTGGCCAGCGCCGGCAATGCCATCGCCAGGGTTGCGGCCATGGCCCCGGTCGTGATCAAGCCACGACGCGTGGTCCCGTTTTTCTCGTCAGTCATTTTGAACACCCATTGAGTTGTTTAAGTCGCACAGGCGGCAAGGGCTGCTGCCTTGGCCGAAGGCAATCTTTGGGCAAAGGAGAGCCGCTGAAAACCAGACATGGGTTTTCGAAATTAACGCTTTGGTATGTAGGGCGTGGCGGGAGGAATCCTGGCGGGGTTGGCGCGTCCCTGCGCCAGAACAAATCAGAAGCTGTACTTGGCCGTCAACATCATGTTGCGCGGGGTGCCGTAGCTGTCGCCGCCGTAACTGACGGAATTGGCGATGGCGGAATAGTACTTGCGGTCGAAGATGTTGTTGGCGTTGAGTTGCAGATCGAGGTTCTCATTGACCCGGTAGCCGGCCATCAGGTCGGTCACGGCGTACGCACCTTGCTTGAGGCGGTAGTTGCCGCCATCGAGCAGTTCGATGTCGTTGTACATGCGGCTCTGCCAGGAAATGTTGCCGCCCACGCGCAGTTTTTCCAGCGGGCCCTGGAAGTCGTAGCGGGTGGTCAGTTTGAACAGGTGTTCCGGCGTGTCAGTGTCGAACTGCTTGTTCACGTTCTGCGGATTCGCTTCGTCCTTGATGGTATGCGTGCGGGCGTAGGTGTAGCCGCCGCCGATCTGCCAGTTGTCGGTGAGCGCGCCTTGCAGTTCCAGGTCGATACCCTGGCTGCGAATTTCGCCGGAGGCTTCATAGCAGGACGACTGCGGGCAGTTCGGCACGAACACCTGCACTGCGCGGTTTTCCTGATCGACCCGGAATACGGCGAGGCTGGCATTCAGCGCGCCGCCCAGGTATTCGCCCTTGATGCCGACCTCGTAGTTCTTGCCCACGATCGGTTTGACCGGGCTGCCGGAGGTGTCCTTGTTGCTTTGCGGCGTGAAGATGTCGCTGTAGCTGGCGTAGATCGAGTGATGGTCGTCCAGTTCGTAGATCAGGCCGGCATAACGGGTTACGTTGCGGGTGACCTTGTAGTCGCCGTCGCCATCACGGTTGTCGTAGTCGTACCAGTCCAGACGTCCGCCGAGGATCAGCTTCAGCGGGTCAGCCAGGCTCAGGCGGGTGGTCAGGTACACGCCGTCCTGAGTCGTGACTTCACGCGTGTTGTTGGTGTGGACGAAGTCCGGCTTGCCGGCGTTGATCGGCCAGTTGGTGTCGTACGGCGAATAGTTGTGGGTGGTCAGGTCGTAGATGCGTTTGCTGGCGCCGACCACCAATTCATGGCTACGTCCGAAGGCCTCGAACGGGCCGCTGAAGAAGGCGTCCAGACCGGCCTGGTTTTCATCGGCCCTTGACTGGTAAACCGTGCGGGCCAGGGTGTTGTTGACCCAGCGCGACTGGTACGAACCGGAGAACAGCGCGTCCTGTTCGGAGTAGTTGGCATTGACCTGCAGCTTCCAGTCATTGGCCAGTTGCTGCCGGATCTCGGCGAAGACGGTGTTGATCTCCTGATCCTTGTTCTCCCAATAGGTGCCGGGGTTGTAGGAGCGCGGCAGATCGAGGTGATGACCGTCGAGACCGATCATCGACGAGCCCCAGAAGTAGTTGGTTTTGTCTTTCTGGTTGGAGAAACCGAAGGTCAGCGTGGTGTCATCGCTCAGGTCGGCTTCGGTGACGGCGTAGAACAGGTTGTGTCGCTCGCCCACGTCATCGATGAAACTGTTGGCGTCGCGATAGGACGTGACCACCCGGCCGCGCAGGGTGCCGCTGTCATTGAGTGGGCTGGAAGCATCGAGTTCGCCGCGATAGTTGTCCCACGTCCCGGCAGCGCCGGTGAGGGTGACACGCTGCTCGGCCAATGGCCGTTTACGGACCAGGTTGATCGCTGCCGAAGGGTTGCCGGAACCGGTGACCAGACCGGTCGCGCCCCGAACGACCTCGACCCGATCAAACATCGCCAGATTCGGCTGGGAGCCGACGTTCACGCCGTTGTAGCCGCTCGGAATGCCGTCGTACATCAGGTTGTCGATGTCGAAACCCCGGGCTTTGTAGGACTGCCGGCCGGGGCCGTCGGAGTAGTTGAGGAACAGCCCCGGCGTGGCGTTGACCACGTCATTGATGCTGGTCATCGCCTGATCGTCCATGCGCTGGCGGGTGATCACGGTGACGGCCTGCGGCGTTTCGCGCAGGGTCAACGGCAGTTTGGTGGCGGTGGCCATAGTGCCGGTGGTATAGGAGTCGGAGCCTTCGGTGGTGCTGCCCAGTTGGGTGGAAGTGATGGCGGTTGCGCCGAGTTCGAGGGTGGCGGGTGGAGCGGTGTCCTGCGTCTCGCGCGTTTCATCGGCCAGCGCCGGCGTCATGACCGCCATGCAGATGGCCATGGACAGAAGGTTGCGTGACGGGGTGAAACGATGCTGCGAGGTAGGACGCGACATGAAATTTCCCTGATTTTAAATAGCAAATAAAGAGCAGTTGAGAATCATTGCCAATAATTGTGTCAGGGTTTTTTACAGCGACAAAGCGATTCGTGAAAAAAATGTGAAATCGCGTTCGCGAAAAAACAAAACGCCCGAGGCACTGCCCCGGGCGTTTGAGGATGAAACCGGCGTGACCTGTTTCAGATCAGGCGCAGGGTGACATCGATATTGCCGTGAGTGGCCTTGGAGTAGGGGCAAGTCTGGTGCGCGGCTTCCATCAGCGCCTGGGCGACCGAAGGCTCCAGCCCCGGCAGGCTGACATTCAAACGGGCCCGCAGGAAAAACGCATCGCCGGTCTTGCCCAGATCGATTTCGGTTTCTACCGCCACATCAACCGGCAGTTTGAGCTTCAGCGAAGTGGCCGCTTTGCCCATGGCGCCGATGAAGCAGGCTGACCAACCTGCCGCCAGCAGTTGTTCCGGGTTGGTGCCGCTGCCGTGCGAACCGGGTGGTGACAGTTTGATGTCCAGATTGCCGTCCGAACTGCGCGAAGCGCCATCGCGGCCGCCGGTTGTGCGGGTCTTGCCGGTGTACAGCACGGTGTCGATTTGATTGATCATGAATTGCTCTGCCTGAGTGAGTGAGGGAGTCGGAACGTCAGGTTCCGATGGCCCACACTTTTGCATCGGCATGTACCTGGGATGTGTCGTGCCAAGGGAGGTTATGTATCGTTGTGTAGCCCCAGGCCCGGCAGCCTGGGAAATGGATTTGCTGGAGTGGTTGCGGGCAGTGTTTCGAGTGCTCGCAGATCCTGGCCCTGAGCACCAGCAACTACTCGAAACCCCGGATAAAACTGCGCTCGTCGAAGCGGAGGTGTATCGATGGTACAACCTCTTTTTTCCGTGGTCGCGCGGCGTGGCTTCCCAATCGGAGGGCGCCATAAAACCTTTGTACGACGCATTGGCCATGCGCCTCGACCCGGCCTCGCCGTCGGGAATCTCGTGGATTTACGTGCATGAAAGCGAGCACGAGAGCTCCTTTGCCTAAGGTGCTCGATTACCCGGTCGCGGTGTTCAGCGCCGCGACCGGCTTGCTTGGCGTTCCCCTGCCGGGCAGCCCCGTCAACTGTCGTCGCGAACCGGGATAAGCGCGAACCCCAGCAGATTTCCTGGCTCGTCAGTTCGTGTCGTCATCACCTTGAAAAATCTCTGCGTAAAGTCGCGCGACTGTAGGGGTAAGGTTATGAGCGGAAGGAATCAGAAAGTCGGCGTGTGGGGCGAGGCGTTTTACATAGATGACTTCGTAAATCCTGCGCACGATTCCGGGCGCTGTTTCTTCCTGATCGAGGCCTGGCATTATCCCAACGGCCTTGTAACCGGCTTGCTCCAGTGCTTGTTGCATATACGGCGTGCGGGTTGTTGCCATGCCATAGATCAGCCCCGCACCGATGAACCTGCCGATTTTTTCTCCCAGGTCCTGGGCGGCAACGGCCAGACTGGCTTGCCTATGCGGTTTGGCTACCGCGCCGACCCTCCCGAAAATAACGTCAGCACCGTCAATTTTTTCCCACGTGGCGATAGCGACAATCTCATCGTTCTGGCGGACGACTATGGCGATTATTCTTGGCTCCGGATCGTCTTCGAGCACCACGTTGTCTGCGTAGAACTGCGGGTCCAGAAATGGGCTTCCCAACCCCACCGAAATGGAGGGAAACCATGCGCGGAAAAAATCTGTCGCGACATTGATCTCCTCACGTTTCAGGTAATCCCAACTGTAGCTGGAGGGTAAATCGGTAAAGCTGCGAATTTGCTCGATCGTTGGCCATTTCATGCGGTTCTGCTCGTCTGATTGCTTCGATAAGTGGCGCCGGGGTCAGGCCCACCTCATCGGTACAGCGAAACCGTTCCGCGAGCAGGTGGATGAGGGCGGCGTCGATATTGTCGATGGTTTTCCTGAATGTTGTGAGTTGACGCGCGATGTCGAAGTTTTCCATGAATGACCTCGTGGCAGGTGTTCGAAAGAGCTTCTCAATGATTCGTCTGCTGAGCGAAAACCGACCAGTCCTTGTCGCCATGCCCCCGGGCTACCGCCGACGTCATTTTCAATCGCACGGCATCCGCCGCTGGCAGTTCCAGCCCCTTAAGACGACCCGCATCGATCGCCAGATTTATATCCTTGAGGCCAAGCGACAGTTTGAAACCCGGTTCAAAATTGCTGCTGACGATGTTCCGCCCGTAGCGTTGATAACTGGGGCAGGCGAACAGGGTCTGGGTCATGAGATTGATGAAAATCGAAGGACTCAGTCCGTGGCGTTGAACGAGTCCGCTGGCTTCGCCCAGCGACTGGATGGCTTGGGTGATCATCATGTTGCCGGCGATTTTCGCGATACAGGCCTGTTCAGGTTGGTCGCCCAGATACCAGGTGTTTTTCCCGAGCAGGTCGAACAGCGGTTGGACGGCCGAGACCGCTGCCTGCGATCCGGCCGCCAGGATATTCAGCTCGCCCTTGGCCGCCACGGCAGGCACCCCGAAGACCGGTGCCGCGATCAATGGCATGCCGACGGCGTCATGTTCGCGCTGCAACTCCAACATCAGCGAAGGCGACAAGGTCGACATCACGACATGCACGCAAGCTTTGTCTGCAGTTTCCAGAGCAGCGCTGGAGAGCAGCACTTGTCTGACGGCGGCATCATCGGCCAGAAGAGTGACGACCACCTCTTGCTGGAACGCCGAGGCCGGCGATTCGAGAACGCTGATGCCTTCAAGATCCTTGATCGCCGCGTAACTGCGGTTCCATGCAGAGACGTGATGGCCAGCGCGGACGAGCAGTGGAATGATCGCTCTGCCCATGCTTCCCACTCCGATAAAACCAATCTTCATTTGCAGTCTCCGGTTGGTATTCGACGACGGTGAATGCAGACAAGTATGTCGGGCACGGGATTGCTACGGCACTGCCATTGCTGCACTCTCACTGTTCATTTTTGTACGGGGGCAGAGCATGGACTGGAGTGATGTGCGGGTCTTTCTCGCGATTGCCCGAAGCGGGTCATTGGGCGCCGCCGCCAAGCTGTTGGGGGGCAGCCATCCGACCGTGGGGCGGCGCTTGCAGGTGTTGGAACAGTCCAGTGGCCAGCCCGTTTTCCTGCGTACCAACCAGGGTCTGGTCCTGACCGAAAGCGGAGAAAAGCTGCTCAGCCTCGCGCAGGAAATGGAGCAAAGTGCGTTGGCCATCGAAAGACGCCTGGCGGGGGACAGCACACAGCCCGAAGGTGTGTTGCGCATTTCCTGCGCGGACTGGTTCGCCTGTTATGTGCTGGCCCCGGTGCTGAGTGAACTGGTCCGGCGCTATCCGTTGATCGTGCCTGAGGTGATCGCCGGGCATCGATTGTTTGACCTGGCTCGCCGCGACGCCGACATCGCGTTTCGAATCGTTCCGTTCACCGAGCCCAATATCGTGCACCGCAAGCTGATCTCCCTGACTTACGGGTTATACGCAGCCGTTGGATCTGCTGACCCTGAGCCACAGGGCGACGGGCTGGGGCTGATCACCATGAGTGTTGCCCAGTCCCATTATCCCGATGTGCAGTGGCTGCAGCAGCGTTACCCTCTGGCGCGTACCGTGTTTACCAGTAGCAGCCGCACAGTCCAGGCGCAAATGTGCGCGCAGGGGCAGGGCGTCGCGGTATTGCCCCGCGCGTTGGGCGACAGGTTGACAGCGTTGCGACTGATCGATTCGGATGAACCACCCCCAGGCCGCGACATTTGGATGGGCTACCACCAGGACATGCGCCAGATGGACAGTCTGCGCGCGCTTGCCGACCTGGCCTCCGTCATGATCGGCACTCAGGCAGGCGGTTGATTCACGCTGCCGGCTGCATGGCCACCGTTTGGGGCTATGCAGCAGGTTGACGTGCCAGCGTCAGGCTCAGTCCTGCGCCTGCCGCCAGACAGGCCGCGATGCACAGTATGGCGACGGTGAAGGCGTGGGTGACGGCCGCCGCATCCGTGTTCGTGCCCAGAAGCGTGTAAAAGATGCCACCGATGATCGCCACGCTCAGCGACGTGCTGATTTGCAAGGTGGAACTGGTGATGCCCGCAATCATGCCGGAATACGCCGGTGCCACGCGTCCCGTGATCATGCGCATCAATGTCGGAACGGCAAGTCCTTGTCCGAAGCCGATCAGAAAGAGAATCACGGCAAGGGACAGCGCAGAGGGCGTGACGGCCGTCGGTGTGTGCGCCACGAGCCAGGCCAACAGCACAAAACCCAGCACTTCGAGCGCCATTCCGAAGGGATTCACATAAGACCCCAGCAAACGCCGGAACTGATGGGTGGCGAGCGGACCCAGCAAGAAACCGGCGCCGAATGGCAGAAAGACCAGGCCTGCACTGAGTGGGCTCGTATGCAGGGCTCCCTGTAAATAAATGGAAAACAACAGGAAGAACACGCCGATCGCGTAGAAGGTCAGCGCGACCAGCAATGCGCGACCCAGCCCGGGCGCACGCAGTGCAGCAGGGCTCAGCAACGGCGCGCCTTGCGCCTGATACAACCGGGTTTCGTAGCGCCAGAACAGCCAGGCCAGCAGTGGCGCCGCTGCCAGCGACAGCCAGGCCCACAACGGCCAGCCTGCTTCACGTCCCTCGATCAGTGGAACGATCAGCGCCGCAAGCGTCACCATCGACAACAGCGTTCCTCCCAGATCCAGCTTGCTGGGCTGGGGGGCGCGGGTTTCCTTGACCACAGGGATGGCGATCAGGATGACCAGCAACGCAATCGGTAGATTCACCAGAAATATCGCCCGCCAGCCCAGGTTCATCAGATTGAGCGAAATCAGAATCCCGCCAAGCGCCTGGCCGATTACCGACGCCAAGCCAAACACCGCGCCATACAGGCTCAGCGCCAAGGCCTTTTCGGACTCCGGAAATATCGCCTGCACTGAGGCGAGTGCCTGAGGCGCCATGATGGCTGCCGTCACGCCTTGCAGCGAGCGTCCGGCGATCAACACCCAGGGTGACTCGGCGACACCGCAGATCAGTGAGGCAACAGCAAAACCAATCAGGCCAACGAAGAACATTTTCATGCGACCAAAGATGTCCCCAAGGCGTCCGCCGGTGATCAGTGTCACGGCATAAAGGGCTGCATACGAAGAGATGATCAACTGTTCAGCGGAGGAGGCTGTGCCCAGCGATTGCTGAATCGAGGGCAGCGCTACGTTGACGATAAAAAAATCCAGCGGCGGCAAGAATGCACCGACCAACAATATGGCGAACATCAGCCAGCGCCGCGGTTCCGCCAGAGCTACTTCTTTGTGAGGCATAAGGTCTCCTTTCTGGAACCCTTCGGTTCCGGAATATTCTCGATTGCGGGTCATGCTTTTAATCAGCTGACCTCAATCTAAACGATCATCCCTTCGCTGACGCCTCACATAAATGAACGGCCAATGTTCATTTATGGCAGTGCCGCTGCGCGCCTGACTCCTCGCAAAATGGCCGCACTTTGGTTCCAGTCGAGCCATACAACCGAGATTGAGGAGTCAGTTATGTCAGGTAAATTCGCTGATCAGGTTGCCGTCGTTACCGGCGCGTCCACCGGGATCGGGTTTGCGATTGCACTCGCACTCGGATGCTCTTTGATAATCTTGCCGCGTGTACCTTCAATGGCGAAAAAAGCGCTATCTGCTCTGATGTTATTGGCACAGGGGGACTGAATGCGTTCGCCATTGCAGTGGCTCTCTCGCCTATAACCACCACTTGGGCACCGACCGAGATTGTTCGAGCGCCACTGCGTTCGCCTGGAATAAGGGCTTTTCGCCGTCGCAATCCCTCTTCAGCCGATTAGGAGCGCACTGCTCAGAGGTGTTCCCCACACCCGTTGAAGGTGCCCATCAAGGGCACCGTTTTTCAGCTATATCCCCCCTGTGGTCATACTTGAATCAAGTCTTCAGGTCGCATCGTCAAAATGATTTTCCCGACGTTCCGGGAAGATTCCATCCGGCGGTGAGCATCGGCAGCCCTTGAGAGCGCAAACGTGCTGTCGACAACCGGCTCAAGGCTTCCGGCACCCTCGAAGCGATCAAGCCAGTGCTCGCGGAAACGCTTGATCATCGCGTGCTTCTCCGGCTGCGTGCGCGACTTCATGACCGTACCGATGATTTGCAAGTGGCGGTAAAGGATGTTCTCCAGTGCCACCGTGACGTTCCCGCCACCGGCGAGAATCCCGACCTGAACCAAGCGACCGCCCCGTGCAAGGGATGCAATATTGCGGGCGAAGTAGGGTTCTCCGATAAAGTCGATGATCACATCGACGCCGCGACCCTGGGTTTTGTCGGCGATCACTTCAGCGAAGTCCTGCGTCTTATAATCGATCGCCACGTCAGCGCCCAAATGCTCGACACGCGCCAACTTGCTGCCTTCGGTTGTCGCATACACCGTGGCGCCGGTGGCGTAAGCCAACTGCACAGCGGCAGACCCGACGCCGCCAGCGGCCGCGTGAATCAACACTGAATCGCCAGCCTTGAGCCGAGCCAGATGCATCATTGCTTCATGGGCCGTGACGAAGACCTCGGGAATGGCTGCCGCGTGTACATAATCAAGCTGCGCGGGGATGTGCATGGCCATGCGGTAATCGACGCGGGCCAACTCGGCGTAGGCACCGCCGCCGACCACGCCCATGACTCGATCTCCTACCTCGAACCCTGTAACCGCACTCCCTTTGCCGATCACTTCGCCGGCGATTTCCAGGCCGATGATCAGGGAGTCACCGAAGTTCGGATGGCCGTACCCACCGGTCCGGTGAGTCAGGTCCGCACGGTTCACCCCGGCGGCATAGACACGCACCAGCAGGTCGTCAGGACGGACTTCAGGATTGGCGACCTCTACTAATTCCAGGACGTCTGGCGCACCAAACTGCTTGATGTTGATGGCTTTCATTCAATTGTTCTCCGTTTCGCTGAACGTGGCGTTGGCGATCGCCGATGCGGTAATGGCGCCAGGCAAGCCCACATAGAAAGCCAGGTGCGTGATCGCTGCTTCCATTTCGTCGCGGGTCACTCCGTTGCCAGCCGCCCGGCGCAAGTGGGCAGGCAACTCTTCCGAGTGACCACCGGCTATCAAGGCCGCCACGGTGATCAGGCTACGGTCGCGCGGGGACAGCGCCGGGTCACTCCAGATCTGCGGATAAAGCGTCGAGTCGACGAATTGCGACAGCTTCGGCGTGAACGCGCGCGCTGCTTCGCGAGGGCTGCTGAAATCGAGCTTGGACATGGGCGAGTTCCTTAAACCTGGCTGATGAATTTGTGGGTGAGATAGTGCTCGATGCCTTCAATGCCGCCTTCGGAGCCGTGACCGCTTTCTTTCATGCCGCCGAACGGGAGCTCGGTTGCGACGATGCGATATTGGTTGATGCCGATCATCCCGGCCTCCAATCCGTCAGCGACATCAATGGCCGTGCGCGCGTTGGAGGTGAACGCGTAGGCCGAGAGTCCGTAGGGCAGGCGGTTGGCTTCCTGCAGCCCATCGGCCAGTTCATCGAACGGCATCAGTACGGCAATGGGGCCGAAGGGTTCTTCGTGCATGACGCGGGCGTTCATCGGCACATCTGCCAGAACCGTGGGTTGGAAGAAGTAGCCTTCGCCTGACAAGGCTTCACCACCGACCAATACCCGTGCACCTTTCTCGACGGCATCGGCGACCAGTTCTTCCATTTTTGCCAATTGCCTTGGGTTGGCCAGGGGGCCGACCTGAGTGTCCGGATGCAGGCCGTCACCGATCCTCAGGGCTTCGGTCGCCGCGACAAAATGATCGACGAAGGCTTGATAGGCGCCACGCTGGATCAGAAACCGAGTGGATGAAATGCACACCTGCCCGGTGCCGCGAAAGCGGTTGGCGACGCCTTCGATAGCGGCTTTTTCAATGTCGGCATCCTCGAACACCAGCACCGGTCCGTGCCCCCCCAGTTCAAGGGTGATGGGCTTGACGCCTTCAGCAGCTCGCGCAGACAGCAAACGACCGATGGGCACCGAACCGGTGAAGGTCACTTTGCGAATGACCGGCGAGGCGATCAGATGGCTGGACACTTGGTCCGGTACGCCAAAGACCACTTGCAACACACCCTTGGGCAATCCTGCATCGTCGAGTGCACGCGCCAGGGCCAACGCTGTGGAGGGACTTTCTTCACCAGGTTTGAGAATGACGCTGCAACCGGCGGCCAGCGCTGCCGAGAGCTTGCGTGCCGGGGTAATGGCCGGAAAATTCCACGGTGTAAATGCGGCCACTGGGCCGATAGCCTGGCGTTTGACCAGTTGCAATACGCCTGGCCGGTTGGCCGGGACCACACGGCCATCGATACGCCGTGCGCTTTCGGCGAACCATTCGAAATACTCTGCCGCGCGGGTCACTTCATCCAGGCTTTCACCCAGCGGTTTACCTTCCTCCAGGGTCATCTGCGCGGCAATCTGCGGTGCACGTTCGAGGATCAGGTCGGCGGCACGCTTGAGGATCCTGGCGCGTTGGTCAGGTACGGTCTGGCGCCACTGCTCGAAGCTCAGGCGAGTCACTTCCAAGGCGTGATCAAGATCGCCTGCGGTGGCAAGTGGGACGCGCCCGATTTCCCGGCCGGTAGCCGGGTTAACGACGGCGGCAGTATCGCGCCCGTCGGCACTGATCCATTCACCCCCGATGAAAAGATAAAGCGGATCGTAGGAAATCTTCATGATGTGCCCTTCAGTTGGTTGTCGGAGATTCGTATCAAACCCGGCGCCTGTTCAGGCGGCCTGTGCAACCAAGTCTATGGAAGGAGCGCCCATCGATTTAGACGGGCCAGAGGGAATGATTGTTGTCGCCAGAGGTAATATCGAGCCTCGGGCCGAACGTGTAGCATCCGGAAAAAATGCGCCTTATCACGGGTGAGCGTCAGATCTACAGGAAGGTCGCGATGGATAAGCTTTCGAACATGTCGGTGTACATAAAGGTTGTCGAGATGGGCAGTTTCACGGCCGTGGCCAATCATCTGGACTCAACGGTCGGTAACGTATCGCGTGCGGTCTCTGCGCTGGAAAACGTGCTCGATACGCGCCTGTTGCAGCGCTCGACCCGACGCCTCTCGGTCACCGATGCGGGGCGACGGTTCTACGAGCGCTGCACGAAAATTCTGGCTGACCTGGAGAGTGCCGAAGCCGAAGCCAGCAATGCCGCGCTGGAGCCTCGGGGAACACTGAGGGTACATTGCGTCCCTGGACTGGCTCGGCATCTGGTCACCGGGGCTGTACTGGAATACCGCCAGCAATTTCCTGAAGTGACCGTGGATTTATTGCTCTCGCAACGCATGCCTAACCTGTTGGAAGACCAACTGGATGTCTCGATTCTGATCGCCCGCGCGCTCCCCGATTCGGCGTATGTCAGCCAGAAGATCGGTGTCAGCCATTGTGTGCTGGTGGCGTCGCCAGATTACCTGGCACGGCATGCGGCCCCGCAGACGCCTGAAGATCTGCGCGATCACCAGTGTCTGTTGTTAAGTACCGTGGACTATGTGCGGGATGAGTGGCAGCTAAAGAGCAAAGCGGGGGACGCGACATTTGTCCCGACAGGGCCAAGTTTCAGCGTCAACGATATGGATGCAATGGCGCATGCCATTCGAGAGGGTGCGGGGATTGGCTTGCTGGCCGGGTTCACGGCCATCGACGATTTGCGTTCCGGCAAGCTCATGCGGGTTTTGCCTGACTACCATACTTATGAGCGCAACGTGTACGCCGTCTATACCTCCCGGCAGTTTGTCGATGCGAAAATCACCCGGTTTATTGAAGCGCTGAAAGATCGTGTTGGCAGTCAGCTGGCAGCCACGGCCAAAGAACTTATCGATTGAAATGCCGCAGGGCAGAAAGTGATTTGCGCCTCGATGAACAACGCTTCGAGGCGCAATGATCGGCGAACAGGTTGCTTTCCTTGGCTGCGTGGCGGCACGACTGCGCATACATCTGGCACCGGGTCTTCAGAGATGACCTTACGGCCCTGTCCTCTACAGACCGCACTCTACAAGGGGCCTGCTTTGAGTTATGGAACGGACGTCGCTCACATCGCTGATCTCTGACGCGCATTTGGGCGAATGTCGCAAAACTGGAATTCCCCGATCCGGTCGGCGAGCGGCTCGTCACCTTTCTCAAGCGCTTCCAGTTTTGCTTTTTCCCGCGCCGCGTCCCGATGCTTCGAAGTCGGGCATGTCGGGGTGCTGGTACATCCCGTTTTCATCGCGCACAACCGGGGCCGGCTGAATCAGTTTTATCGTTTCCATGGGCGAGCTCGTCCTTGACGCTATAACGGCTGACTGTGAAGGAGAGGGGGATTTCTCTTTCGTATCTAACCTATAGGGTTAGTGCCATACTGATTTCATAGGAATAGCGGCTCGTAATTCCGAGCCAGCCCTAATCGGTTAGCGTGTCCTAATGAAGGCTTATGATGATTTTCGCTTCAAATCCCATCAACATCTGATCGATCTGGAAGCCACAACAAATCATCTGATGATGCTGGTCGTGTCAGATGAGATGACCGGCAAAATTTGGGAGGATGCGCTGAGCAGGCAAAAGTGTTCCTACGCAGCCTGGATCGCGTTTGCAGACAGCCTGACGTGTCCAGACGTGCCAGCCATCGACGAAGAACTTATCGATGAGTCTTCCAGCAATAATTTCTTAAAACCCACTCAGTAAGAGTTTTCGCGCTGATGAGTTCATCTTGTTCATAGGATGCGGAATGTAATGTGATGCATACTCGATCACCGAAATTGGAGATCAGAAATGCGCACACGTGGAAGCGTTTATTGGGGTTGGGCCAATCCCGAGATCCATTTTCGAAACAAGGATGAAATACTCCCGGGCGGGAAGCTGGTAAACGTGCAAGTTCGCACGTCCAAAACTGGCGACGTTCAGCTGTTTCTGGGGGTATACGGGCAAGCCGGCACCATGCTCCTGGAGGAGGGTTTCGATTCCCGACCGGGCGAAACGATGACCGGTGCAATGGCATGGGGGTTCGAGCGAGCTAAAGAGTTCGTCGCAATGATGAGCCAAACCGCACCAGCACTTGGATCTGAAAGCCTTCCTCGCAGACGATCGCGTCAAGCCATTTGAACCTCTTACGTCACTGCTGCGGATGCGCCTGATTCAGGCGGCATCCCGCTGCGGTTGCTCTTGACGGAGCGCCTGCTGAAGCGCGAGGACGATTCGCCCAAGGTAGGCGTAGTCGTGGATTCGACGTCAACGTTGCCGGCAGCCTGACGCCTGAATGGCGGGTAATAGGGAAAACGTGCTGCGCTCAGGCTCGCGGCTGATGAACATCCCGAATAACAGCTTCAACCTTCGGAATATCGAAGTGAAAAACCTGTTCGACGCGTTTGGCAACATCTATGGCTGTCCGGGGGCGCCGCGAACCGTGCAAAGACGGTAATACCTACATCTTGTACCGTGCAGCGCTGGTAGACGCCTCACCTGCCGCGTTATTGCAGCAGGTGAGGCAATTTGCGCCGGCTGTAGCGGTCGCATACGCAGCACTGATTTGTGGGCGGATCTGATAAACCGCTGAGCAAGTTGCGGAAACTGGCGAAAAGATGTGGAAATGATCCTTAGACAGAGGAGAATTTTTCCTGAAAGCCAGAAACGACAAAGCCCTGAATAATCAGGGCTTTGTCGTATCAAATATGGCGGAGGCGATGGGATTCGAACTCATGGACCTGTTACAGTCGACGGTTTTCAAGACCGATATAGCGACGTAATCAGACTGCGGCTTGTAGCGATTTTCCGTCCCATTACTTTCACTTTTTAGCATCGCTACAGACCGCATTCTACAAGGGGCCTGCCTCGAGTTATGGAACGGATTTTTTGGCTATTTCGATGGTTTGGTTATGGCATCGATCCGACGGTAAGGCCGGCCAATGATGTCGACTTTGGCATGAAACAGCAGCAAACTTGTCTCACCAGGCAATCGGGATTGTCTGAAGAGTGATTAAGCCTTCGCAGATGGCTTCAGCCTGAAAGTGACACCCATACGGTTGAATGCATTCATGGCGGCAATTGTCGCGGTCAAATCGACTAGATCTTTAGCCGCGAATACGGCGGAGGCAGCCGCATATGCGTCGTCGGATACGTGAGTTTCTCCAACCCGAGTCACTTCTTCAGCCCAAGCCAGCGCAGCACGCTCCTGATCGGAAAATAAATATGCTGCTTCGTGCCAGACTGGAACCATAAGGACTTTATCTACCGACATGTACTCTTTGATTAGATCGCGAGAGTGCAAATCTATGCAATAAGCGCAGCCGTTGAGCTGTGATACCCGAAGAAACACCAAGTGAATTATTGAAGGCGGCAGGTCAGTACCCGTGGTGACGTAATGATGCAAACCGGTCATGGCTTTTGCTGCACCAGGAGATACTTCGAACCAATTTTCGCGAGACATTTGAACTCCTCAAGATTGGGTAAATAGACAAGCTAAGCTTTTGAAAGAGCTTATTTTGTTGACTCTAAAGGCTATGCTCGGCGGGGTGTAGATCCAATTTTATTATTTTTTATTAGTCCATTTTTGAATGGCGGGGGGATCCCCGGGAGTCGCGTGAGTCCGCCACCGATACTTATCAGAGGAACAGACCGAATTCTAAAAGGGGCTTGCTTTGAGCTATGGAGCCGATTTTCGGACTATTTTGATGGTTTCGCGATCGCCCCGACGCGACGGTAAACCCGCTCGGTGATGTCCCCTTTCGTGTGCCCGAGCAACAGGCTTGCGTCGCCGACATCGCTGATCTCCGACGCGGCCTTGGGGCGAATGTCGCGGAACTGGAATTCCACGATCCGGCTGGCGAGCAGCTCGTCACCTTTCTCAAGCGCTTCCATTTTTGCTTTTTCCCGAGCCGCGTCCCAGCGCTTCCTGAGCATCGTGGCCGTCATCCGTTTACCGCTCCGGTTGATGATCAGGTAACTCGAAAGGTGCTGGGCATTTCGCTCTGTGATTGCCGCGATCAGCTTGCCCAGACTGTTTAATTCCCCGCCGGTCGTGATCTGGATTCGAAGCTTCTTTTGAGTCTTGTTTTGCTGAACGGTCAGATACCCGCCTTCAACATCATCCTTCCTCATGACCAGCACGTCTGCCGGCCTCTGACCGGTCAGATATGCCAGGTCCATCGCTTCTTTCAGTTCTTGAGCTGCCTTCTTGTACACCGCCTCCCAAACCACATCATTCGCGTAATAGTCCCTCGGCGTTTCCTTGTTCTTGCGCACGCCCTGACAGGGGTTTTCCTTTGTCGTCAGGCCCCACTCCCGGGCAATGTTGAAAATGTGGGA
This sequence comes from Pseudomonas sp. MCal1, assembly GCF_026341415.1. Taxonomy (NCBI): domain Bacteria; kingdom Pseudomonadati; phylum Pseudomonadota; class Gammaproteobacteria; order Pseudomonadales; family Pseudomonadaceae; genus Pseudomonas; species Pseudomonas sp. MCal1. The sequence goes on along the minus strand of NZ_JAKUMP010000003.1, from coordinate 310,004 downwards.
GAGGGTAGCGATCTCGCGGTTGGCCCTGACCTTTGCCGATCGGGCGTCACGATAGCCGGCAATCGTTGCCGGCGTGATCGAGTCAATCGGCGCGCTATCGAACATCGGCCGCAACTGTTTGATCTCTGCCAGGTTGTCCTTCTGCGTGCGCGGCGCCTTCTTGGGTACCACGTCGCGGATGTACCGATCGAAGATGCCTTTCATGGTGCGCAGATCGATCGGCTTTTCCTTGGCTTCCAGCTCGGCCCATTTCAACCGGGCTTTGTCGAGATCCTTGCCCAGCGGTATGTCTTTTCCGAGCAGGTCGCGGTAGTAGTAGGCCGTCCAGATGGTGCCGTTCTTGCGTTTGCGGGATCGTTTGTACATCCGTGGTGGCAGGTGGTGGTGCTCGGTCTTGCGGGGGCGCATATCAGTTCACTCGCGAGAAGTCTGGCGTCCATGCCGGCGCGGCCGGCGGTGGGTTCGGGTCGGCAATGGTAGGGCTGATCATGCCCAGCTTCATGCGGGCGTACATACGGCCCACCAGCGGGCGCTTGCCCCGGCTTTCGACAAACACCCACTGGCGGTCAATCAGCCAGCGGCGTTGGTAGGCCCTGGCCTTGTAGCCGGTGAGTTCGGCCAGCTCCTCGTCGGAGAGGATTTCAGTTCCCATGGGATTCTCCACGCCGCCGGCGGCGGCAGGCTGTTGAGTAGGGGGGGGATTACTGCTGGATGAGTTCGGCGGGCACCTCCACCGTGGCGCCGCGCTTGGCGAAGATCACGGCGCGGAACACGGCGATAGCTCGGGTTTCGCCGATCTGGCGGTTGAACGGGTCGTTTGTCATGTCGGCCAGCCACAGGTGCCGGTGGCCAGCGTCGACCCAGACGCCGTACTTCTCGATCAGCTGCTCGGCGTCGGGCAGGGCGAAGAGGTCCAACTGTCCCGCCACCGGCTGCTGGTCAGCCTCGATCGCGTTGATTGCCCAGTCCATCGCCGGGCTGGCCAGTTCCTCGGTGCGGATGCTGACTACGCGACTCATCGCGGGCGCCACTTGGCTAGCTCGGCCGCTTCACAGTCGGCCGCCAGCTTCAGCAGATTTCGCGTGGTCGGTCTGAAGTTTCCAGTGTCCGGGCAATCCTCAAAACGGTGTCCGGCCGGGAATAAACCGAAAGGCCCACCCCATTCCCAGTTCATCTTCCAGTCTTCCCACACGGTGTAGGCATCTTGGCCTTCGCCCCAGTAGTCCAGGCCGCCGCCAACGCTTGGGTAGTGGCTGACGCGGACACCCTGCTCGTAAGCGCGTTCTGAAATATCCTCATCAATCCAAGCATCGCGATACAGCGCTGGATGAATCAGTACCAGACGCTTGCTGAGTTTTTTCTCGATTCTAGCTTTCATCGCCACGGCCCCTTGTAGATGAGGTAGGCCATGTAGAGCGGGGCGAAGATCATAGTAGGTGCGCTCCTGCTTCGAGTAGGCCGTCGCGCTCTTCGCGCAATGCTTCGTTTTCGGCGATCAGTGCCAGCACTGCGGCTGGGTTGGCGGCGGCAATGAATGCCGCGTTCTTCAAGTTGTCCGGCCCCTGGCAATCGACAATCACAAAGCCACTGTTCAGCTGGTCGCTTTCTGCCGACATGACCTGTCGCTGGCCATCGGTGCACCACTTGCCTTTTGTGGCAGCCTCGGCCAGTTGTTTCAGTTTTGAATGGACGATCATCCGATCACCGCCTTTATGGTCAGGGCCAATGGAAGCCAGAAGAAGAGTAAGTTGCCGGCGACACAGGAAAGGATCATGGCGTCACCCGCTTGAACTCGACGACCCACACCCACGGGTTGGCGTCCCAGTCGCCGCCGGTGGATTTCCAGAGATTGCGAAAGGCCGAGACTGCGTCGGTTCCGGAAACGCTGAACTGCTGGTGGGAGCCTGGTGGGTATCTGTGGTCGACGTGATTCCAGTAGGTTTTCCCGTCTTTCACTCCTTCCCAGACCAGGCCTTCGTCGACTGCCTGGCCTTCGCTGATGTCCTGCAACCGCTCGACGCGCACGTCGGTGATCTCCAGCAGGATGCGGCAGGCCCAGCGGGGCATGTGGATGCTCGGTTTCCAAACTGGCTGATCGGCCTCATACGGGGTCAGCCCATCGGCGGCGTAAACCAATGTTCCGTCGTCGCGCGCCTCGCTGACATCCAAGTCATCCGGCTTGAGATAAGGGCCGCGCATCACGTCGTCGTGGTCGCAGTACCAGGTCTCGCGCACCCACAGCCGTTCGCCGATATGCCCAAAGGGGCAAAGCCCATTCGCGGTATGCACCACGAACTCCGGCACAAATTCTTCCAGCCATTTCAGGGCTGCCCCTTTCACCGGTCGCCGCGTTACCGTCTTCCTGCCATCCAGAATGGCGCGCACCATCGGCGCCGAGAACAGGATCCGGCGTTCTTTTATTTCAGACATGAGAGTATTCTCCAATGCATTACTGCGGAAGGACGGATATATGGGGAACGTTTTTGGTGAGCGCTGGTTAATATTCTTTTATTGCTTGTTGCTGTTTTTTTCTGGTTGTGTGTTCGGCTTTATCTTCACGAAAGATACTCAGCTTGGCTTCATTGCTTTCCTGAGCGCAATATCAAGTATTGCTACGGTAGGAGCCGCTATAACCGCGGTTTTTGCATTGCGCTCTTGGAAGGCGCAATTCCAGCTTCAAAAAAAATACGATGCGGTTATCGCAGTGAGAGGCTTTTTGCACGGCGCAACTCATCCCCGTATCTATTTGGCTAGCTTGTCGAATCACCTTGCCGAATATCTCCGATCTCGCAATGACAGGGCTTTGGCAGATGATTTTCCTGAAGAAGATCAAAGGAATTGGTTCAACCATGTTTCCGAGTTTGGTAAAGCTTGGGATGTGATGATGGTTCTTCTATCTAAATCCGAGTTAGAACAGTTCGATTGCTCTCCCACTATCCTTGGTGACATGGTGAGGGTCGCCAAGGACGCCATGATCGAAATAACATTTGGTGAGAAAGATATTAATAACTTAGATCGTGAAGACAAGAAATTGATCGGACTTCAAAATATAAATCGTGTGCACTCGATCAAAATCGAAAGCGCTTATTCGGATATGGAAAAGCAAAGCAGGACTCTTCTTGGGAAACTTGCTTCATAAACCGTATCAATCATCTGTCTCTGTGTAGGTGCGCCAAGGCACCTTCACGCCGTTTACGAGGAATCCCCAGTCACCGCGCCACTTGCTGGTGATGAAGAGGGTGAAGACGCCGCCGGGGGATACCTGGTCGATGCGGTGATATTCGCCGTGGTTGAGGCGGGCGGTGTCGCCTGGCTGGCGTTCGATGTACTCGGTGGCCTGGAAGGCAGCGTCGGACGACTGGCGCAGCTCGGAGGCTTTCATCAGCAGCTGGTGAAGTACCGGATCATCTGGCTGAAGCAGGCGCTGCTCCGTGTACCAGCCGCGCAGGATGATCGTGCGGGCGTTCCACGGGTGATCGTGCAGATCCCGGTCGTTGCCCTCGCGCAGGATGTGGTGGATCCGGAACGACCACGGGCACCACCAGTTCGCCGGCTTGTGCGTCTCCAGGCTGTACGGGTTGAAAAGCCACCAGCGGCCCATGTACATCTCGGTGCCATCGGCGGACATGATGTGCTGGTACGGGGTCAGCTTGGCGCGGGCGATGAGCCAGTCGGCGATTGCGGGGCGCGCGAGTAACTTGGCGAGCATTCGCCAGAAGAGGTTCAGCATAGATGGCGTCCTATGCCGGGGCATGCCCGGGCGGTGGAGGGGGGGTGGCTATTTGCTATGAAGGTGGGTAGGGTCTTTAACTAAACTTTATAAGGAGAGAGTGTTGGATAAAAGGCTTTTAAATCGAATAGTTCACAACTCAATTTGGGCACTGTGGACTATTTTTATCGTGGGAGCTTCACTTTGGTTGCTCGTAGGTTCGGTCGCATATTGGGTTCGAAAAGGATGGCTGCCCGCTGACTCGGCTGGCTGGGCGCAAGCAATCGGCGCTTTTGTTGCGATCGTTGTAGCTTTAGCCCTTCCTTATTTTCAGAATCGACAACAGCAAAGAGAGCGTCGTGAATCGAATCGCAGTGCTCGATTAGAAAGCTTCAATGCAACCTACGCACTTATGGATCATATGGAAGGGTTGTACAAGCGGCTAGAGGCATATACAGAAGTTCGACATTCTGCGTTCGGCAATCGTATCCGGGGAGAAAAAACGGATTCCTTGCTGCACGAGCTAAATCAAGCTGCAGCCATGCTTAGAGAGATACCGGTCACGGCCATTTCGAATCAGATGGTTATATTTGTCATAGGTCTACGGGAGGTAGCAAATTTTGGTGAGTTTGTAAGTGGGACTATTCATAATCCAATGTTAGACCCTCTCGACATTCATGGCATTCGCAATAAGGTATTAGCTAACCGTCAGTTAATAATGCGTTGGATGAATGAGCTGGATGAACTTGAAGAAGACGTGAGATGAATTCTCCACTCCTTAAGCGGCCGCCTTTAACGCCTCGATGATCCGCTGCCCGGCGAGCGGCGGTACGGCGTTTCCTGTCATGTGCATGGTCAGCTTGTGGTTGTCCGGACGGAGCGTGTCCTTCGGGAACGACTGTGCGGCCATAGCTTCGTCAGCGCTGATCATCCGCATCATGTCGCCGTTGACTACGGCCCATCGATCCAGCGTCGTGATGGTTCCGATCGGGCGATCAAGGCTGCGGCCGGTGAGGCCGGAGCCAGAACCGTAATAGGGCATCACGAAACGATCCCCGAATCGCTCGCGACCATTCTTCACTCGGGTCAATGTTGACGCGGCGCGGCCTGGCTTGTTGATCGGTGACCACTTGCCTGCGTCGAAGTCGATAATCTCGCGAGCGGGCACGTGCTGGTGTCGCGGTAGTTGCAGGTGCAGAGGCGCCTTGCTGCGCGAGCAGACCATGAACAGCCGCACCCGGTGCTGTGGGACGCCGAGATCTGCGCAGTCCACAATGTGCGGAGCGAGTGAGTAGCCCAAACGCTGCATTGCGTCAGCCCATGCCGGGTACAGAATCCAGTCCATGAACTCCGGTACGTTCTCGATCACCGCGAACTCCGGCCGGTTGACCTCGGCGTTCTGCACCGGTGCCCAGGCTGTCGAGCGCGAGTTGTCGTGCTGAGGATTGCCGGCAGCCTTGCCGCGTGCCTTCGTGTGGCCTTGGCAGCACGGCGAGGCGAGCATCACATCGTGCTTCGGCACGTCCGCCCAGTTCGCCTGATGCAGATCCTGACAGGCGTGGATGGTGTCCGGGTTATTCCGCGTGTGCCATTCGACAGCCTCGGGCCAGTGATTTGCAGCCCAGAGAACGTTCAGGCCGGCGTTGCGGCCGCCCTTTGTCCATCCTCCAAACCCGGCGAACAAGTCGATTGCTGATTGCATAGGGGATCCTCGTCGGCTGGCGTGAGTGGTAGAAGTGAGATAGCTTTGCGCGATTATCTTGGACGGAACCGATATGAAGCGATTGTGCGCCTGGTGGGAAGAAACAGTTTGTTGGTGGAAATCTAAAAAAGTCGAATGGTATGCGGGTTATGGAACCATCATTTATATCGGCATCATAGTTTTGGTGATTGCTGCGAATCTCGATGAATTGTTTAAGTTAAAGTTAAATGAATTGGGGGACTTTTTGGCTGGAGCTTTTGGCCCAGTTGGATTTCTCTGGTTGGTTCTCGGCTTTCTACAGCAGGGGCGTGAGCTAAAGCTAAGCTCTGATGCGCTTCGGCTGCAAGCCGAGGAACTTAAGAATTCTGTAGAGCAACAATCAATAATGGCTTCTGCGGCTTTAAAGCAGATTGAGTCACAATCGTTAGCTTTCGATCTTCAGTTGCAAGAGCGTGAAAGATCAATGTCTGCGTATTTTTCGTTTGATTTTGTCGATGATCCACATGGCAATTTTCCGAATATGGCTCACCTGAAAATGACAAACTACGGTGGCTGGGCACATCATGTTTATCTACAATTTTCGCCAGCGATTGGTCCATCTGGGCGATCGTACTATCCTTTTTTTCGACCGGAGCAAAGCAGAACCATCAGCGTTTATTTTGAAGGGGTAGAGCCTGGGCATAAGCAGGGTGAGTGTAAGATCGAGTATGTAGGAAACGATAGAAAAGCAAGGACGGCTATATTCAGTTATGAGGCGATTCCTGAGAAGCGTTGGATTTTCGTTAAGACTCCTTACGAAACCAATAACGACTGGTAGGGTTTTTTGGCGCCAACTCCCCAGGTTTTATTTTTTTGTGTAGATCCTCGCCGGCTGGCGTGATTCGTAGAAGTGGTTTATTTATCTGCAATCTCACACTGGCAGGAGGCCGACATGAGACTGCAGAGCGATGTAGATGCGCTGGCGGCGATCGAAGAGGACGCCAAGGCAATGCTGAAACGGATAGGACTGCCAGACGACGCAGTGAAGCTGGAGATGGCCGTGTTCCTTCGGGAGGTGATCGACCTGGCCAGCTACATGGAGTCGGCGCATCGAGTCGTTGAGCCGCCGAATTTCGTCTGAGCTGGCGCATTGACTGCCATTGCGGTATTTGTGTTCGGCCCAGCATGGGGCCATATCAAGGAGATTTCCGTGGACTGCGCACAAGTAGCAAATGTCGCGTCGCTTTTCGTTGGACTGGCTTCCGCAGGATTCTGGGTGATTGCGGCGATCGTAAAAGCACCTGTACCGCCAGAGTTCAAGGGGATGCCAGATGGCGACTACTGGAAGTGCGCGGTGATTGACGGTGGTGAGCTTTTTGGGACGCTACGCTTACAGTCAAAGTGGAACAGTAGAGCGGCATTTGCAGCGGCGGCAACAGTCTTGCTCCAGATTGCAGCCAGCGTGCTCAGTACTTGAGTGCCGTCAGGCGCGCCGAACTTTGAAATGAAGCATCGCCCTGATGCTATGGCAGTAATCTTGAAGCCTCTCATAGGCCTTGTATTTGGCCTGGCTTCGAGTGGCCGCCCAAACCCTGACCAGATCTTCACGGGCTTCCCGGCTCCAGTCGAGGTCATCCCAATCATGATTGAACGCTAGGACCAACCACTCCTTGAGCGGCAGCGATTCCGCCATCTCGCCATACTGCATTTCATGGGTTGGGTGATAGTTGCTGATTCGCTTCTTCGGATCTTCGTCCAGCACCACGCCGATGTAATGGCCGCGATCGGCCAGGATGACGCCGGGCTTCCCGTAGGCGCTGACGCGGCGGCGGACTTCGGCGGGCACCTGATAGTGCTGCCGGACGTATGCGCAGTTGTGGGTCATGGTGCTCTCCAATGCAGGCGCCGCCCTCCGTGACCGGATACGCGGCATGGTGGCAAATTAGTGGTGCATAAGTTAAAAAGTCATCTTCTCGTCCGACAGCGGACTTATTCGGAGCAGTGCTATGGACTTCACGCGAGACCCAGAAAACTTCATCACTTACATCGCGCAAGTAAAACGAGACTGGACTCGTGCATCTTCCGAATTCTTAGGCCTTGTAGATCATTGGCAGGATCTGTCTTTGAATCATTTTGCGGGCATGACAGCTATATCTGCGAAGGAACGCAGTATTGAAGGAGAGGTACTCGGCAAGCAGTTTTCTATTGAGCTAAGCCCGATCTCTGTTGATAAAGCTGGTTTCGCTGAGGCGGTCCTGTTTTTGCACAAAAATGGAGGGGCGAAATCAGAACTGGGTCGATTCAATGTCCGACGTGACGGATCAATTTTCAACAGCGACGGTTCTCTTCTGCTTGACTCGGATATAAACGGTTACAGCTACAGAATATTTTCTACTGTTCTGCAAGCGGTAATCGAGGCACCTGTCCCTGTTGACTCGAAGTAGTCATCAACTTTCCTCAATAGGCTTACGAATTGCCTCACGTTGGTAAGCGAGTTTCAATTTCCGCGATACGTTTTCAGGAATCACGTATTCGTGTCGCGGCGGGGTGAGCAGGGGAAGGGCGCCGCCCGGGCCAAGGCCGTGCAGGTGGTGAATCATCAACGTCATCGCCTCGCCCGGCTCCTCGATGCCGCTCCAAGCCATCAGATCAGCAAGTGCTTGGCGCGTAGCTGGCAGGGTGTGGAACCGAACCTCTACTTCGCCGCGGCTCTTCCTCTTCGCCGCGGCTTTCTCTGAGCGTTCCGCATTGCTCTTGGCCATGGCCTACCTCTTCAATTCCGCTGGCCGGCAAGTCCAGCCAGGTCTGTCGGCAGCGCGTGGCCGCCCGGATGGTGGTTCGTTTCATCGAAATGCGGACTTCAGCTTCGGATAGTCGATCTTGTGATCCCGGACAATCCGGTCGAGCATGTTGTAACTGATTGCCAGAGCCTTGCAGCACTGGCTCCGGTTCATGCCGCCGGCGATGCAATCCTTGATCTGTACGACCAGTCGAGCCTCCAGTTCAGGCGTGGTTTTGTTCGGCACGGTGCCGATCTTCTGCCGCACCTGGAACTTGATGGCGTGCTTCGAGGCGATCGCTTTCAGCGTGGCCAGGGCGATTCCCTCCCGCTCGCAAATCTCGTTTCGGGTCAGCGTCTTGGCCATTTCGCGGATCCGCGCAACGCGTGCAGTCGTTTCATCCTTCACCTTCGGTCGCTGAAAGCTTGGCGGATGCTTTCGCTCAGAGGTGCTGGTGAACTTGATCGGGGCGGGTTTTGGCACATCGATCTTTCCGCCGGCCGCTAGGAACTGGGCGATTTGCTCGGAGAGCTCGCTGGCGTCCTGGCGCCGCTGTTCGACGTCGTTGAGGTGGTTGCTGATCATGCGGCCACCTTGACCAGCTTCACGCCGGCCATGCTGAACTTGGCGCCCTGAGCGGCCACCAGAGCATCAAGCTTTTCCCAATCCACGGTCAGCACCGAAATCGGAGCGTGGCCACCAGCGACGGCATGGATTAGCGCTTCCAGATCGAAGACTTCAGCCTGCAGGTTTACCAGCGCCGCAGTGGTGGTTGCTGGCTTCGCGGCAGACTGAACCGGCGCAGCGACTGTCACCGGTGCCGGGCTTGCGACCGGCGCGGGTTCGACCGGTGGCTTGGCTTTCGACTTGGCTTCAATTCGTTGAAGCTCCTGTTGGCGGATCTGCTCGCGCTGGGCTTCGGCTTTCTGCTCCTCGGCCTTCTGATGCTCAGAGATGCGCACCTTGATCAACGCGACCAGGTCGTCGTTCGCCTTCATCACCAGCTGTTGCACATCGTTGAAGAGGAACATGTAATCGGCGGCAAGCTCAGCCAGGCTGGCCAAGTTACTCCGGATGCCGTCACCGATCTGGCTGGCGGATACCTTCGCCCTGGCCAGTTCGGAGTCGGCAGAGTCACGCAGGCTGCTGATCGTTTTCTTGCCCTTGATGGCTCCGGCTAAATCCGCAGGCACCGCCGGCATTCGCGCCTTGCCGCTCAGTGAAGCGTTGATCTGGTCTATGTGGGCCTGCAGCGCTTTCGCTGCATCCATGACGATGTCTTCACGGATGCTCAGCTTGCGGGCCTTCACCAGCTTGTCGAGCATCAGGCGCTTGGCGCGGGCTTCAGCGCTGATCTCGTCGATGGTGCGGAACAGTGCGTCAATGCTTTCGGTTTGGCTCAGGGCGTGCTGCTTGGCCGCTTCCAGGCGCTCTTCGACATCGCCGCACCACTTGACCGCTTTCTCTGCGTCGGCAAAGTGCTGATCCGTTTCCAGCTCGGTGTTGATCGAGCCAAAGACAGCGAGCGAGTGAGCCTTGAACTGCTCAAGGTTGCTCGCCGTCACCATGCCGGTCACTTCGATGCGCAGCGCTGGCAAGGATTCCGGCGTTTTACCAACGGCCTCCGGCACAACCTCGGCGGGAGTAAAGTCCTGCAAATCGGCTTGAAACTGTTTCCAGCCTGCGACGAGTGTTGCGGCACGACCCGGGACCGGCGTGTACTCCGTCGAGACGAAGTTTTCTTCGGTGCCGTCGGAGCAGACGAAGATTACTTTCTCGGCGCCGCTCACCAGCAGTTGCTGTTCGAGCTGCCAGTAGTAGTGCGGGTCGAGGCTGCCGGCGCGAACGTCAGCAGCGAGCTGCTCATTCCACATCTTGTGTTCGAAAAGCACGTCGCCAAGGATCGTGCAGCCATCGAGGGATGCGAGCAGATCATCTTCGGTGCCGACCACCGGAAACAGATCTTCGCCGATACGCGCCTCGAGTATGGGGCGGGCCAGAGCTTCCGCTTCGTGGCCTTTATCGAACAGGTTTTTCTGCACCCACCACGATATGTCTCGGTCGAGACCGGTCTTCTTCGCGTGCAGCAGCTCGGTGCGCTTCATCTGTTTCGATGCACCCATCATTGCCGGCGCTTCGGAGGCGGTGAAGTAGTTGGCGCGGAGCGCATGCCAGGCTTCGGAGCCCTGAGCGACATTGTGGATTTTCATTCTTTGTCTCCTTCAATTGGCGCGAGCGCTTTGATCTTGGCGATCTGCTCTTCGCTCAGGGTGAATTTGCTGCTGACGGTTGCGATCAGGTGATCAGGAGCGGAGCGTCCGGCGTCGACCGCGGTTTGCCATTTGGGCAGGTTTTCCGCGAGCTTCTCGTCGGGGTAGGGCGGAAGTTCAGCTGGTGCCGCGCCACGCGCCGGTGACACGTCACGAATGGTTGGTGCGGTTTCTTCCAGCTCATCCGGGCTGTACACGCCGAGGATTACGTCCGGGCAATAGAGGCGCGACCAGCGCTTGGTAGCGAGGTACGCCAGTTGCTGGCGAGGGTCATCAGCCCAAAGTGTGCTGTTACGGGTGCGAGCTTGGGCAAGCAGCAGCTCAAGTACCCGAGGCTCGTCTTCTCCCCGGAAAGTTGCCCAAACTTTCACGCCCAGGCCTTGCTCGTCCTCCAGCTTCCAGCCAGGAACGCGGTACTCGCCTTTGTCGCCGTTCTTGATGGTGAACTGGCCGATCACCTTCTCCCACGCGCCGAACCACTCGTAGTGCAGGCGATCCAGCACCGGTGCGCAGGTGGTGATCACTGCATTCACCAGTTGCGCCTCGTAGCCCAGCACGCCATTGACCAAATGCGTTTTCTGCGCCACGGCGAACGGGTTCATCTTCCACTGCATCGATTGCATGACGACCGCCAGACAATCCGCCGGGTTGCCGTTGAAGTGCTTCGGCAGCGTGGCGCGGCCGGTGGCCATGACTTCGGCCAGGCGCATCATCTTGTCCAGGCTGTCGCCGTCCAACACCAGAGCGCTGGTGCTGGTTGCAGCGTGCGGAAGAACGTGGAGGTTTCGGTCGTGCGCCACCGGCGACACACTTTGAGCGGACATGACTGTTCCTTGCCGCGCTGGGCGCAGCGATTGAATGCTTGGTTTATTGAGTGATGCGATCGGCGAGGGCGCTGAGCAGCATCAGGAAGGTGAAAACGCCAATGGCGGAGAAAGAACCGCGCCGAATTAGCACGCGACGGGCAAGCTGGCGACCGGTCACGGCCGAACCTTCACAGCGATCCGTTTGCCCTTCATGGACGGCGCCAAGCGTTGCGGGAGATTCGAAACCAACTCATCGCGCTTGCGACCGATCACCTCGTTGAAAGGAAGACCGAAGCCGAGCAGGGCGATCTTGTGTTCGATGTCCTCCAGTTGCTCATCAATCAGCGATTTAACCGGTGCCGTACTCATGTCGTCTCCTTGCGCTGCTGACAGACGTCGCGCAGCCGTTCGCAGTAGTGGTTGAACTCGTCAATGGTGATGGCGCCGTCGGTGAAGAGGCGGGTGATCAGCTCCTGTACGAGCAGCCCTGTCTCCTCATGGGCGAAGGGAGCGGTGACACCATCAAGTGCTTTGTCGATCAGAATGTGCGGGCTCAAAAGCCACACTCCTGCTCGACGCGATCGCTTTCGCGCTTGGCATCGCGGTACTCGTTGGCGTGCACCGCGACCAGGTCGCCAGCCAATGTTCGAATGATCAGCGGATCACCGCCGACGGCTTCGACGGCCCAGGTGTGCAAGATCCCGCCATCGCCGCGCCGGACCAGCTCGATAAGGATTTTCTCGATACAGCGGTCTGGGTCTGGATTAGCAGCCATGTGATCCGCCAGCGCTTCCGGCAGGTGATCAGCGTTGACCAGAACCTTGCTTCGTCCCACCGGATTCGGCGCTTCGATATGGCGCCGGCGCAGCAGATCGTCGACCGACTCGGTCAACCATTCCTGGCCAGCCTCTGTATCGAGAAAATCGTCTTCCGGGATGAGCTTGCGTAGAGCTGACATGGTCGCCTCCAGGGTGGCGGAGTGTTGATCCAACAAAACTCGGATGCACTCATCCGCTCCGCTGGTTGCCGTTGGGCGCGGAGGAGAGTGCATTCGGGTGGGTGTCGTAGGGGATGGGGAGAAAAACGGTGTAGCGGGGCAGTGGGGCCGACGGTGGAGTCTTAGTCCGAGCCGCCGGCAAAGAGCATGGTCACTCTACGGTGCAGATCCAGCGGTGGTTATGCCGGTATGGTGCGCGGGTAAAGTGGACATCTGAAACCAGGTTCATGCCTCGCTCTTGCAGCGCTTCGGTCAGTTGTACGAGTGTCTCTGCTTGGATAGTCATTGCTGTCACCTCGTCAGATTTACTGCGTTCATAATTCTTGACCGAGCGGGCAAGTTGCTAATTCATTTTTTCTACTTCGGCGATTGTTCAATCCATACCGCAGAGCGCTCCCTGACTGTCCCCTTCATCTGATATTTAGGGCAAGGAGAGCTCTGCGCTATGGATTGATGCCGCTTCAGAAAAGCGGCATCAATAACTCTTTGGGAATTGCTCGCGCCTCCTACCAGGTCATTCGCCAGTTCGGTCAACACCTCGTCCGCCGTCGCAGTTCTGCGCGTTGGTAGCCTTTCGGGGCTATCGGATCGCCGGTCGCCAGTAGTGGCAGCGCGATTTTGTTCACCTGACTTCTTCTCGCCCCACAGGTGTGGCCGGGGCTGACCTCCCAGCGTGAGCCGGGTAATCGTTTATGGCGCGGATTGTTAAAGAGCGGCGCGGCTTTCGCTGCTGGGCCGTTGCTGTCTCGGCTTGCGAATAAAAGTAGCAGTGCTGCTATTTAAAGTAAATAGCGCTGCTAATAATAAATTCTGCGGGCGTAAAAAAGCCCGCGCATGGCGGGCTTGGGAAAAGCGGGTTCAGTCGAGAATTGGCGGGTATTTCCCGCTTACGGAATCGCGGTACATGATTTCACTGAAAAGCCTTGGCTCATTCCGTAGGAGCGCTGAGGCTTGTTTGGCTTCGTCCTTCGTTTCAAAAGGGCCGGCTCCAATTGCCGCGCCAATCATTGGAACCACAGGAAGTCCGAGCGCCTTGATCGCCTCGATGGTGCTTAGCTGCTCTGCACCTGCCTTGCAGGGTACGGATGCGACCCATCCGTTCCGGAGACGCGGAGCCTGAATAGCTTCAACATCTGCACCGCAGTGCTTGCACTTGATGGCTGCGCTCTTGATCGTTTCGGCGCAGAAAGGGCAGGCTCGCTCGGCGGTAGCACCGACTCCTAGAGCCAAACTGTTTTTCGGTTTTTCTGTGTTTGCGGAGGAAGCCCAAACCAATGCGACAACCCATCCTAGAAACGTCCAGCCAAGGAAAAGATTGACCAGGAAAATCGACGTTCCGTTGAGGTGCTTCCGACTTGAGGCAACAAACGTGGGCAGGAAATAGATGACGAAGCCAACCATCAGAAACAGAAAGCCAGCCATAGGACTTCCACTATCCATATCGTAAAACCTGATCCATTGAGGGAGACGCGGATTTTACCATTCGTGGCCGAGCGCCACCATCTTCTGCACCGTCAGTCGCCGACATCGAACCGCCACGTAACGTGCGGCCTCTACCGACTCACAGATCATTAGGTGAATCGCCATGAGAGTCGAAGAGAAACAGAAAGCACTGTCTGCCTGGCGCAAGTTGCTGGAGGAGCCCGAGCTCAGGATGGATGTAGAAGAGCAGTATGATGAGCTGCTCAAGATGGCAGACGCGATGGAGCAGGAAGGGCTGATTACTGCAGGAGAGTGGCGTCAGCTGGTCAGAGAGGCTGGTACGAGGTTCGCTCAAGCCACTGAAGGGCTTGAACGCGGAACGTAGGAGGGGGGGGCGCAGGAAGCTCTTGCCCCGGGCTGGACTATATGTTGGCGGGCTCCGAAGGATATTTGATGCCAGACCACAATATTAGATCAAGTGGTTGATGTGGGAGAAAAGTTAGCGGGTCGAGATTGCGAACCGCGGGTGAAAAGCGAAAGTATCCGCCAGTTGCAGGTTAGCTCGAATGGAAATTGAGCAGTAGCCACTCGTGCCAATACTGAGCGTAATGTTCCATGAGAAATATTAAGGCACCCATAAATGGTGCTAGCGAAAGGACAGCGAAAACGACGATTGTTGATGACACAACAAATTTCTGACGATTAATATTTTTCTGTGCGCTTTTTATAAGGTTTTGTAGATTTCGTGGGTAGGTTGTTATTGATTTTGTAAGGTTTTCGAAAGATATCGAAAGGCTGCTATTCAGTCGCTGAATATTTAAGAGTTGATTTACAAGAATTCCAATTAGAATGATCGAAGCCGTCATTAGTCCTAATACTGTTACAGTTATTTCGACTAGACTCGTAGCTTTGTATAAAGTGACGAGTGCTATCAGTGACACTGGGAGGGCTAGCATTTTTCCTGCGATGTCACTAAAAGCAGAGCTAAGTTTTGTGCCGTAATCGAGCTCGGCTTGTGCAAATTCTTTTCTGACTTTTTCGAACGAAAATGAATGTATGTAGATCTGAAAATTTTGCCAGTAACTATCCAGTATAAAATCCCATCGCTCCAGCAGAGACATGAATCTGCTCGTTTGGCCCTCTGGTAGCGCATCTAGCGCTTCGCATATCGCGCCATTTAGTATGGCGCGCCGCTCCTCCAGATGAATTCTCCCCTTGTTTTCTTCGCTGGCCAGGCTGCCAATCAAGGAGGTTTTCTTGATATCGATTTCAAGTATTTCGGGCGAAATCTTGGTGTCCAGGACTGTCGTTTTTGGCGGTTTATTATTCCCGGTTGAAGTTGAAAAAACCAAGCTATAGGATGATGTCTGTATATGCTCTGATACTGCGACCTTTGTGAGGTCTTTTATGAGCTTGCACACCTTAAGTATTTGTTCATTCTTCGTGTTAATAACACCTTCACTGGACGACCAGTCATCTGATATTATGTAAAAGTTAGTAAGAGGGTTCCCACAGCCGAGCGAAGGTGTTTTCTGGACTAGTGCAGTAAAATCGATGAAAAAAGAGTTTTCACCGGAAGATATCGGTGTGAATTCGAAGCTCGTAAGTCCGGGCCTAACTCGATGATAGTTCATCTCGCCATAATGCGAAGGTAAGTCCATGACCCGACTAATTAAAGCTTGAAGTTGTTCGTTAGGCGAGCCTGAATAATCAAAGGACCCAGCGCTGGAAAGGGCTGGGCGTCCAATCATCCTGTAAAGTTCAACTACGTAATTGAACATGGCTTACCTGTCTAGGCTACGACTTGTTATTTCAGCTTCAATATGTTTTTTCATGTCATCTGGTATGTCTGAGAATGTAAGCTTGCCGTCGGTCTGATTGTAGCATATGACGCTATCAATGCTAGTTCCTAATGCGCTTCTATCGAATTGTGCTGACCAACGATTAGACTTGCCCTTTATTTTTGTTTTCTTGTCAAGTATGGTTTTGCTCACTGAAAACTCTTCAGGAACTTTTGAGTCTTCCGAATTCAGCACTTCTGACAGCGTTTCTAATTGCTCTACTAGATCTGATAATTCTGGAGGTATAGCAGATGAGGCTGCGGTCTGAAGTCCTTGAATGGTTGCCTTTTCATTGTCCTTATGTTTTTTAGTTAAGTAAGCGATAACATTGTCTTTGGCTTGGGCGCTGAATGGCGCCAAGTCAGTGTTGTCTCGAAAAAAATCTTCGATTACATCGATGGCATTACCGGTCGCCCTGGTTGATGCGATGCCGGGCGTACAACCCAGAGCTTTGATGAAGTAAGCAGATGCTTCACTGTCTCTGCCTTTACTTATAAAGCACAGATAAGTCTTGTCAGCTTCGCAAGCTTCCTCTTCGTCATTATTGTTTTCAAGAATAGATTCAGAATACCGAGCTAAATTTATCCTGCAAGCTTGGTGGACTTTGCTCATGTCTATATCGACGCTTGTTATAGGTATGTAATCTGCCCCTAAACGCAGTCCGTCACGTTGTTTGATGTTCGCTATTAAAACGAATGGTATTGCGTCGCTCATGTAATACGCGAAGAGCGTATGACCTCCAGTAGCGAAAATTTCGTCCGAGGCTTGCTTGACGAGCTCGTTAATTGCCACGTGAGTTAATAACTCAAAATTGGCGGCGTTAATATTTTTTGTGAATTTTTGGTTTTCTTCAGGAAATGATCCTTGTCTGTTGTCAGAGCTAAATTGTCCCCAAACAACATTGTTTCCCTTTTTGCCTAATAGGCTATTGATTCCTTCTGTGAGAGACGTGAGCGTGTCTATTTTGGGGTCGAAAAGAGGTTTGATGACTGTTTTTGACTTGTCGATGGCTGTAACGCCCTTCTCTTTTTCGAAGGAGTGAATTACAACGTGGATTAGCTCAAATGCCATGAAAAATCCCTTTTATTTTGCGAGTGGTGTGTAGCTGTTTTGTTATATATTTTTACTTTTTCTGCCTGATTTGGCATATAACATGAGCATTTTTCAAAACTTGCAGCAAGCCCGCCCAGTCAAAAGTGATCAGCGCCCATAAAAATAATTAGCGCTACCAGCTCTCACATAACCACAAAAACGCACAGCGCGATAAAGACAGGACGGAAATGTGCTTACGGCCTTGCGAGCCTTCACCCATCCACCTCACACCCGATTCGCTGGCGGCCAGCACCAAGAAGGATAGCCTAACAAACGCCCAGACCTTGCTACGAACGCCAAGATAGTTACATCCGGTTATCTCTGTTCTTCCGAACTCCATATCCAAGGTGTCCGTTCGTTTGCAGTATGACCTGGTAACTGCAGCTAGGAATCGTGGTACAGAAACATTCCTTCCTCGCCGCATTCGTTTGAAGCCGTCAGGGCTCGAGCGGCAAGTGCCGTGGTTTCATGATGGTCGAAATCGTAGCGCGGAGGCATAACTAACACGCTAGTCCACCAAGGCTCTCCGTCGATCAGCAGGGGAAGCTCGTGACACTGCAGATCATCCTCATCAGATCTCGGACCGAGCGCAATTCGAAGTGAACTTGTGAGGATGGAAGCCCCAGGGCGATTGTGATGATTCGCCACCACACATCCATAAGCCTTTAAAACGCTGACAATCCGACCTAAATCTGACTCATCGTTCAAAACGGCCACAACTGGCATATTGCTCTCCTTTGCAATGCTAATAAAAGTTCCTCGCCCGACGTCGCAGCGGCTTTAATAGAGAAGCTCAGCCTATCTGGAATACATGGCCCACCAAAACACATGCCCAAGAATCGATATCTGCTGCTCCTGGATCTGCTGGAACGTGTAGTCCTCGTCCGGATGCTCATCACGGTTGAAACTGCGCAAGCGTAGCCCGGTAGGGATCCGATAAACCTGCTTCACGCGAAGCTGACCATTGTGGTTGATGGCGTACATCTCACCGTCGACGATATCGCTCAGTGAGTTCTTGCCGACGTTCACACCAACCGTGGCGCCGTCGCGCAGCACAGGCATCATGCTGTTGCCGCCGACCTTCACGCACCTCGCGTTGCTGAATTGAACGCCATTTTGGCGCAAATCCTTTTTGTTGAAGCGCAGACGGGAGTTGGCGTTTTCTTCGATCGCGAACCTGCCTGATCCTGCCGCAAGCTCGACTTCGTGAAGGAAGGGGACGTAGACCTCATCGTCATCGAGCGGGGTCTCGTCGTCCCAGGTTTCGATATTTCCTAATTTGACACTAGGTTGGATGCGCTCTTGCTGAACATTGGCGACGGTAGAGACCAGTCGAGAACTGACCTCGCTCGCGTCGAAATTCAATGCCTTTGCGAGCTTCAGCAGCGCTTCTACATTCAGCGGTACCTTGCCGGTTGCGTATTGACTGAAAGCACTCTGGCCAGACCAGCCACAAGCCTCGGCCACATCCGCCTGAGTCAGGCTACGCCCGGCAGCTTTTGCAGCTGATTTCCGCTGTTCGTAGATGGCCTTGAGCCTGGTGCTCTCGGCGATTTCTTCGGGGGTAAGGGGGCGGCGTATTTTCATACGGACAAGAGTATTAGCAGAGCTGATATCCAAGCAAACAGCGCTGCTAGTATTTTGTTGCTGATAAAAAGCAGCGCTGCTACTATCCATGGCAGATATCAAGCCGTGGAATTTCCATGAAAAAGATCCCTTTGAGCAAATACCTAGAAGAGCACGGCACCCAAGCCGTACTCGCTGCTGCTCTCGGCGTGAACCAGAGCGCGATCTCGCAAATGGTTCGAGCCGGCAGAAGCATCGAAATCACCATTTATGACGATGGGCGCATCGAGGCGAATGAGATTCGCCCGATCCCAGCGCGCCCCAAGCGCACAGCAGCCTGAGGCATTCACCGCTAGCTGCCTGAACAAATAATCGCCCAGGCAATGGCAGGGCGCCACGGAAACAAATTTGAGGTTTTACGAATGGAAGATTTTCTGCGGGCCTGCCAGAGCGCTGTGCTGGATAACGAAGCCAAGACCCTCGCTGCAAAGATGGGCGTTCCGCACGTTGGCCTACTTCAGCGCGCAAATCCGGACAACGACGCACACCGCCTGACGGTGGAGCACTTGTTCGGGATCTTGCTACATACCGGAGACATGCGTCCTCTGGCGGCACTGGCGAGTGAATTTGGTTTCGACCTCGTAGCGAAAGCTGCGCCGGAGCCACAAGCGCTGACCAAATCACTGATCAACGTCGGCAAAGAGGTCGCCGATCTGACTATCGCGGTGCACCAAGCGCTGGATGACAACCACGTCAGTACTTTCGAGAAAAACTTGATCCGTCAGGAGATCAACCACGTTCGGCAGAGCCTGGACGTGATGGATGCCTCCGTGAAGGCTGCCTGAATCCAGGGCACAAAAAAGCCGACGGAGAAGGTCGGCTGATTCGCAAAACTAGAGAGGCCCGATTATGCAGGACCAACCCAATTCCAGCAATACCACGAACAGTGCTGCGACACGTTTTCAGAATTCTCAAAACGTGTCGCGAGCTTTTATCTTTTCCGTTCACGTCAGGAACACCTGACATGCAGTTCACCGTTACGATCAATCAGGTGAAGGCGCTAGAGTGGGGGCTGAATTCTCAGCAGGCCCTGCTGTTCGCCTTCGTCTACGGCTGCCCGAGCTGGACGAAGCCAATCAAGACTGACGACGGGATCTTCTTCGCGTTGAGCAAGGCCAAGATCATCGAGGAGCTGCCGCTGCTCACGGATAAGCCAGACACCGCTTACCGCATGCTGAAAGCCCTGGAAGAGGCCGGTTTGATCGAGCTTTCTAGTACTTCGAACATCACGCTGTTCCGACTGACTGAGAAGGCGATCGAGTGGAATCCCGATCGCATGGGGCACTTCAGTGCATACCAGCCTCCGGTGCAGCCACCTCGCCGTCGAACGAAGAAAAAGCCCATCCCTTCAGAATTGCGAACTCTCGTTTTTGCTCGAGATGGGCATGTCTGCCTGCGCTGTGGCTGTTCGGTGCGACTCCGCTTGAGAGCTGACCATGTCATTCCAGAGAGCCTGGGTGGCGAAGCATCCATGGAAAATCTTCAAACACTGTGCATGTCCTGCAATAGCTGGAAGGGTGTGCAGACCATCGATTTTCGCGGTATCACCGGAGGTGCCGCATGAGCATGGGCCTTATGGTCGCCGCTATGAAGCTTCGCGTCGGTAACCCACTGCGTAAGCTGGTCCTCATCAAGCTCGCAGACAATGCCAGTGATATGGGGGAATGCTGGCCGTCCTATCAACACATTGCCGATCAGTGCGAGATCAGCAAGCGTTCCGTTATGAACCACATCACCGCGTTGTGTGAGTCAGGGCTGCTGCGCAAGGAAATCAGGAAGGGTGGGCCGAAGGGCAATTCGTCGAATGTTTACTTCCTGACTCTTGATGGTGGTGCACCTCCTGCACCAGGGGTAGTGCAGCAGATTCACCAGGGTAGTGCAGCTGGTTCACCCCCTAGTGAATCTCCTGCACTAGGGGGTAGTGCAGGAGCTGCACCCAGAACCAGTCACTCTTCTGAACCAGTCAATGAACCGGTCATTGAACCAATTGAACCCCCGGCTTCCGCCGAGGTTGTGCCGGCTCAGTCTCGCAACCTAGTGCTGGTGGTTGATCGCGCCGACGCTCCACGGGTTGAGATTCCTGCTGACATGCCGGGCCCCAAAGATCAGTCCTGCAAAACCTTCAAGGTCTGGGCGAACTACGCCATGGCCTACCGCAAACGCTACAGCACTTGGCCCGTCTGGAACGCCAAGGTCGGCGGACAGCTCGGCCAACTGGTCGACCGGCTCGGTGCCGATGTTGCCCACCACGTCGCGGCTCACTACCTGAAGACCAGCGACGCTGGCGTCCTGCGCAAGTGCCACAGCCTCAACGAGCTGTTGGCCAACGCTGAGAGCTACCACACCCAGTGGGTCACTGGTCAGCGCATCAACGGGACCACCGCCCGCCAGATGGAGCGAACCGAGGCAAACGTCTCCGCCGCCGAGCAGGCCGCGCAAATGGTCTTGGCCAAACGCCAAGGGGGAGAGCGCAATGAGTACCTTTGAAATGAATGATCAGCAGGTTGCCGGACTGGCCGCAGCGATCTGCGCCACCGCCGAGGCCATGGGTCAGGAAATGAACCCAGGTACTGCGGCAATGATGGCTGAAGACCTCTGCGCTTACTCGGTGCCCACTGTGAAGGCTGCCCTGAAGGCCTGCCGCTTCGAGGTGAAGGGCAAGCTGGCCATGGCCGACATTCTCCAACGGGTGCAGGCCGCCGACGGTCGTCCCGGCAAGGACGAAGCTTGGGCGATCGCCATGACCACGAACGACGAGTTCGAAACCGTGGTGCTGACCGACGAAATCCAGCTCGCGCTGGCTGCTGCAAAACCTGTCCTCGACGCCGGCGACAAGGTAGGCGCCCGGATGGCGTTCATCAGCGCTTACGAGCGGCTGGTGGGGCAGGCCCGAGAAGACAACAAGAATGTGAACTGGCATGTCTCTGTCGGCTTCGACGCCAACCGCCGCACGCAGGCGATCACCAAGGCTGTGCAGATGCAGCGGATACCGCAGGAGCGCGCCCAGCAGTACCTGGCCGACTTGAGTGTCGCGCCGGTCACTGAAGACGGGCGGGCGGTTGTGGCTCTGCTCACCGGCGAAGTCGCGCGTCCATCTTCGAAGCTTCGGGAAAAACTCGCAGCCGTGAAGGACTCGATGCTCGCCATGCGAAAAGCCTCGGCCGCGGAAAAAACAGAACTGCGAATTCTGGCAGCCAATGAACTGGCGGATCGCCGGGCGCGGCTTATTCAGCAGGCCGAACAATTGAAAGCAAGGAGCGCGGCTCAATGAACATCGATAAACAAACACTCCAGAAATTGCTCTGGGCTGAAGCCGCGTCATACCGCGCAGATTGCGCGAACTGGAAGCGTAATACTGAGGCTCTTCAGGACTTCCTTGGCGAGAAGACCGTGGAGGAGGTGGCACTGGAGTTGTTGGCCGAGAACGAACGACTTACACAGCAACTCGGTGTGTTGATCGAAGGGTTGCCCAACAAGGTGGCCGCCCATGGCTGACAGAATCTCCGTGAACTGCCAAGCGCGGCTCTCCGAGGCCATCACCAAACTGAGCACCATGTACCGCGACAAGAAGTTCGTCGTGGTGTCGCTGCGCCCGGGCAAGGACCGCACACTCGACCAGAACCGGTTGTGGTTCGCGATGTACAAGCGCATCGCCGAGATGACCCAGATCGGCGATGAAGCCGACGCCCGTCGTTACTGCAAGCTGCACGTCGGTGTGCAGATCCTGCTGAACGAGGATACCGGGTTTCAGGCCGAGTGGTACCGGGTGATGCGTCACCTTCCGTACGAGACGAAGCTGGCCATGATGGGCGGTTGCCATCTATTCGGACCGGACGGTTTCCCGGTGACCAGCCTGTTCAATCGCGCCCAGGGCGTGGCGTACACCGACCGCATCGTCGCGCGCTTCGCTCCAGAGGGAGTGTATTTCGATGACCTGCTGAGCCAGGAGGCCGCATGACACTTGAAAGGAAGCAGCCCAAACTGAAGAAATGCCGCGTTGCTACTTGCAGGGCCTCATTCGTCCCATCGCGGATGGGGCAGGCGGTATGCAGCCCGGCATGCGCACTGATCGATGCGCCGAAGAATCACGACAAGGCCCGCAAAGCCATCGCCCAGCGCGACCGCCGCGAGATCAAGGTCCGAAAGGAGAAGCTGAAGAGCAGGGCAGATCACCTGCGCGAGGCCCAGGCCGCCGTGAACGAATACGTCCGCCTGCGTGACGCGCACCTGCCGTGCATCAGCTGCGACTCGATGCCGAATGACAACGGCCTCATGACCGGCAGCCGCTGGGACGCAGGGCACTATCGATCCGTCGGCGCCTGCCCGGAACTGCGCTTTGAGCCGCTGAACATCCACCGCCAGTGCGTGAAGTGCAATCGAAACCTTTCCGGTAACGCGGTCGAGTACCGGATCCGGCTGGTGCTGCGCATCGGCGCCGAAACTGTTGCTTGGCTCGAAGGGCCTCATGAGTCCCGCAAGTACACCGTGGAAGAAATCAAAACCATCAAGGCTGAGTACCGGGCCAAGACCCGCGAACTGAAGAAGGGGCAGGCAGCATGATCTACCACAACGTAATTTCGGCGGTCGTTCGTGCTTTGGCGGCCGAGACCATCAACAGCGCTGGCGGCTGCGACTTCGAGCCCAAGGTGCAGACCAGCAAGCTCAAGGGCGAGATCACCGGCAAGGATGCCGCGCTGCTGATCGACTGCATGGTTCACAAGGTGCTGCACGCCCAGCTCTCGCCGCGACACTGGAACGCGCTTACCGCGAAGTACAGCACTCATAAGGGGCGCAAGGTCGAGTCAATCGGCCGGCTGATCTCGGTGCTGGTCAGCCCTGCGCCGATGCTGTTCACGCAGAAGGCCGTGACTGTGTGGGCAATTCCGCAGGTGAAGGGTGTGCGGCGAGAGGCTGTGAAGGCTCCTGTGCCTGAGCGCCGTGACGACGAGGAGAAGTGGGGCTGGCGCAATGACGCGGCGCAGTTGGCCGTGGCCAGGGCAAACCAGCACTCACAGCAGAAAGCGGAGACGCGATCGAGCGACATGATCGTCCTCGCCGACTCGAACTACGACATGAACACCTGGGACAATCAGGGCCTGACCGAACGCACTTACCGCCGCTGGAACCAGGCGATCAAAGGGGCGCTGGAGAAGCTGGTTGACGAGGCTTTGGTGGAGGCTCAATCGCTTCTGGAAGAGGCTGAGGTGCTGACCAGCGAAGCGGCCTGAAAAGAGTCCCTCAAAAGGGCTTGCAATTGATGTCCGTATGTCCGATTATTTCTCCATCCTGTCATTTCTGCGTGTGTAGGAGTGAAGCAAAAAGCCCGGCCTTTAGAGTCGGGCTTTCTTGTTTTTGATATTTACTTTTCCCTCCTTGCTCGATAGCTTTCTGAGTTTGGATAAGCCATTTGAGTTAGGTAGGACTAATGAAAAGAGATCGTGCAGTTTTGCGCATCGTTCTTGAGGCGTGCGAGAGCATCACATATGGTTCTTCTCTTTCTTTTGGGCAGATTTTTCCGCATCTCATGAAAGACGGACAATACGTTCGTAGTGAGGAGTCGACATCGGTCAGGTTTCATTTGGATCTGTTGTCCGAAAGCGGCTACGTGAAGAGGAATTTTGATAAGGAACGACCGATCTATAGCGGCTTGACTTGGTCTGGTCACGATCTTCTAGATAACCTTAGATAGAGTTGATCTTTATTCTCCGCAAAGCCCAGCCATCGCGCTGGGCTTTTTCGTTTCTGGAGCATTCGCTGCAAAACCACGACTCTGTGCCGGGTGTCTCCGGCTGGAAACTTGACCCGTTGAAGGGCGAATTCGAAATCAACTCATGCACCATCGGCAGTGTGAGCAAGACGCCTGAGCGCCAGATGGTTTCGGTAGAGGTCGCCAGCTATGGCAAGTACGACTTGCCCAAGAATGCCGCCAAACTGCTCCAGTTCATGCAGGCCGAGCTGCAAAAAGTGCCCGAGGAATACCGGCACGCTGCAGAGTTTGAGGATTTCGATGCAAGTTACGGCGATGACTCGTTCAGCCCGCGCCTATTCCTCAGCTACTGGCGCCTTGAAACAGAAGATGAATTGGCGGATCGCCTCCAGAAGGCCAAGGGCGCTGGGATTCAGATCAAGAGCGATGGCGGTGTGACAACCTTCAGTCACGACGGGGTGCTTCGCATCCGTATCGGCAATCTCGCCGCACTAGAGCCTGAGCATTGCAAGAGCGCGGATATTTGGTCGGTCAAGATGCAGCTCAACGCCCAGGGGCAGTACGTTGCTGCTGGTATCGGCGTCGGCTCGGATCTTGTTCGGAGGCCAGACATCATAGTCAAACCTGCCAACATCGAGTTCCTCTCCGACGGCACGATCAAGATAAAACAGTCTGCGGACTGATCCACCAAATTAAATGGTTCGCCATCGGGCCTTACCGTTTTCGGCTCCCCACACCCATTGTTCCGAGCTGGGAGTGCAGTTGGAGCTGATTCAAATCCGAACGTTCTGGAGTTGTGTATGAAGAGCGAATATCGCCAGGCCGTTGAGTCGGTCATTGCGCAAGAAATGAAGCTGGGAGAGGTGACCAAGCTGCATGCTGAGGCTGTTGCTCGTGTTGCTCAGACCGCTGAGTGGGTCAGCCGAAATGAGGCCAGTCTGAATGCTTGCGAAGACAGACTGGCAAAGCTTGAGGCGGACCTGGGGTTAGAACCCCAAGCAAGCACCTAAAGTGTTCGGGTACATATCGGGGCCTCGCAGTGCTTTTTCATTCCTCTCTAAATCGATAACAAGCATCTGGTCTTTCGACTCTGTGAAATCGGTTTCGAAGTACAACTGATCGCATACGCTTTGCGCCGTGCCCGTGGATTTGATCGCGTAGAAGGAGGAGGTTTCTTCCCAGAATTTTTCCGAAATCTCTCTCACTTTTTTTGTAAAAGATTCATATCGATCCTGATAGGTCTCATCACTTTTGATGCGAAACGTGATTACAAAGTGTCCCATGGTTCCGTCCATCGTTTTGCTGTAGGGGCTTTGACGATAGCACGGAGCCATATGCCCGCCACCGAGCGGGCTTTTTTATTACTGACTCCCTGACGGGGAGGAACCGAGATGCCAAACATGCCAGACAAACCAGACACATGGGCGATAGCGCTTGCGTGGTTGAGCCAGCATTCGCCAATCCTCTGTGCGGCTGCGCTGTCCTGCGCCATGGCCGTCTTGAGGATCACTTACGGTGGCGGAACACGTCGTCAGATGCTGGTGGAGGGCGCCATTTGCGGCGGGCTCACACTGACCATCATTAGCGGCCTGGACTTCTTCGGCCTGCCCCAGAGCATGGCCACCTTCGCCGGCGGCTGGGTTGGCTTCCTGGGGGTGGAGAAGATCCGGAACATCGCTGACCGGGTGACCGACTTCAAGCTACCGACCCGCAAGGCCGAGTAAGTCGCGACACGTTTCGCCAATCAGCAAATTGTGTCGCGACACTGGAGTGAGCATGACCGCAGAAATCCACGACATCGCGGATCAGCGACCACACCTGACGATTACTGCTGATGACGGTGTCCACGTGCTGCCTTTTGACCTGGTGGCTCAGTGATCGCCGGCGACAAGCCATCGACCATCCTGACCGAGCCGGTTCCGCGCCGGATTATTGAAGAGTGGTTCCAGAGGGTGCTGCATGACCGCAAAGCTCGTTGAGCTCAAGCGTGAAGGCTGGCGTGATGCCGCCAAAACGCTGCGCAAGATTGCGGATGACCTCGATGCCGGTGTGCATCCGGAATGCACGGTAGGGGCGCTGACACTCATGGGGCCGAAAGGCGAAGTGACGGTTTTCGGCCTCGGTCCAAAGTGCGACGACCTGCAATGCCTGGGTGCGATGCGTCTGGGTGAGCAGAAGCTGATTGATGTGCTGCTTGATGGCGGGGAAGGGTAGGTATGCCGCAGGTGACTGCGGCACGGATGGAGCTTTCTTCTCAGCAGTTTAGCCAGCAGTTGGGCTCGCTATTCCGGCTAGGCTAGCCATTCCTCCTAAGAAAATACCGACGATCAACAAGAGTAGTCCAAATCGCGCCCAGTTGAGCCACTTGGTATCCACGGAAACATGAGTGATCCCTTTGCCCTTTTCGAAAACTTTGTCACTTGTCTCGATTTTGAGCCCACAGAAAGAAAATAGCCCAAGAATGAGGGTGCCTATTACTTGGAAAGCAGAGGAGAAAAATACCGTGAGGTACATGTGTTCTTTAACAAAGATGGCGAAGCCCATTGGAATTTCCTTTTAATTGGGAGTGACCTGGGAGCAGAGCATCTGCACCAACGTGTCATTACTGCGTGCAGGCAACTAGCCATCATTTCATATTCAACGAATCTATTCAATTTATCGCTGCGCTGAGGGAGATATGGCGGATGCGTCCAAGCCCACCATCCTCACTTCTGCAATTGTCAGAGCTGTCCGAACTCGGCATTCGCCTGATCCCTGCACCTGAGGTCTGGGATTGGCTCCAATCCGAGATCCTTGCCGAAACAGGCAGCATCCACAACGAGGAGCATGCCCATCTGATCGATGCGGACATTCGTGTGATGTGGGCGTCTGCTGCCTTCGCGAAGAAGGGGCGCACAGTCGTGGGTCAGGCCGAGCAGGTAGCGTTCCGCGCCGGCGGTTGGCAGAAGGCCCGAATGGAACAGCAGATGCGTGATTGGTTCGGCGATGTGCCGGCCTACATCATCACCTTGGCTGCCGATTACTGTGCTGACTGCTCCGACGCTGACTTCTGCGCACTGGTCGAGCATGAGCTTTACCACATCGCCCATGCGAAGGATCAGTACGGCGCACCCAAGTTCACCCAAGACGGCTTACCCAAGCTTGAGATGCGCGGACACGACGTTGAAGAGTTCGTCGGTGTTGTCCGCCGCTACGGTGCGAGCCCGGCGGTTCAAGAGCTGGTGGACGCTGCAAACAATCCTGCTGAGGTAGGGAAATTGAACATATCGAGGGCCTGCGGAACCTGTCTGCTCAAGTCGGCCTGACTTTGACAGCACTTTGACGGATGCCCATCTATGGCCGCACTCAGAGACGAGGTGAAAGCCTTTGTTGTACAGGCGCTGGCCTGCTTTGACACGCCATCTCAAGTGGTGGCTTCGGTCAAAGAAACCTTCGGGATCGATGTCACCCGCCAGCAGTGCGAGGCATACGACCCCACCAAATACGTCGGGCGGAGCCTGAACCAGAAGTGGAAAACGCTGTTTGAAGACACGCGCGCCCGCTTCCGGGAGGAGACCGCCGAGATCCCGATCGCCAACCGAGCTTATCGCCTGCGCGCCATGAACCGGTTCGTGGAGAAGGCCGAGTCGATGAAGAACATCGGTCTGGCCATGCAGATCCTCGAGCAGGCCGCGAAGGAAGTCGGAGACGTTTACGTGAATCGTCGCCTCGAACCTGAAAAACCTCTGGGCTCTCAAGCGGACCAGCAGCACGCCGTTGCTGAGTACACCCTGGAGCCTGATGAGAATGTCCCCGCTACCCCGTACCTATGACCCGCCCGTAAAGCTGACGCCGAAACAGGCGAACATTTACTGCTGGGGCTTTCAGCCAGAGGCGCGCTTCCGCGATGCGGTGTGTGGTCGACGGTTCGGCAAAACGTTCCTGGGCAAGGCCGAGATGCGGCGGGCCGCGCGACTTGCTGCTGAGTGGGGAGTTAGCGTTGAGGATGAGATCTGGTATGGCGCACCCACGTTCAAACAAGCAAAGCGCGTTTTCTGGCGTCGCTTGAAACAGGCGATCCCCGAAGCATGGCGCGCACACCGCCCGAACGAGACTGAGTGCTCGATCACGCTCAAGTCCGGCCACGTCATGCGCGTTGTTGGCCTCGACAACTACGACAACCTGCGCGGCTCTGGACTGTTCTTCGTCCTAGTGGATGAGTGGGCGGACTGCCCATGGGAGGCTTGGGAAGAAGTCCTGCGGCCGATGCTTTCGACCTGTCAGTACACGATTCCTGGAGTAGGAGCCCGGAAGGGTGGCCATGCGCTGCGAATTGGTACGCCCAAAGGTTTCAACCACTGCTACGACACGTTCCAAGATGGTCGTCCAGGTCATGAGCCTGATCACAAGAGCTGGCTATACACCTCGCTCGATGGCGGTAACGTCCCAGCTGAAGAGCTTGAAGCAGCCCGTCGCAAGATGGACCCTCGAACCTTTCGACAGGAATACGAGGCCAGCTTCGAGAACTACGCGGGTGTCGTCTATTACACGTTCAATCGTGAGGCGAATCGGACCAGCGAAACCATCAAGCGCGGCGAGGCCTTGCACATCGGCATGGACTTCAACGTCATGAAGATGGCGGCCGTCGTGCACGTGATTCGCGATGACTTGCCACTGGCGCTCAGCGAATTCTCAGATGTGCGGGACACGCCCGAGATGATCGAGAAGATCAAGCTGCGCTTCCCCGACCACAGCATTGCGATCTACCCAGACGCCAGCGGCCAGAACACCAGCAGCAAAAGTGCGAGCGAATCGGATCTGTCGCTGCTCAGGAAGGCCGGCTTCACCGTGGTGGTGGACTCGACCAACCCGGCAGTGAAAGACCGGGTCAACGCCATGTGCGCGATGTTCGCCAACACGTACGGCGAGCACCGGTACCTGGTCAACGTCGACCAGTGTCCGAAATACACGCAGTGCCTGGAACGACAGATCTACACGGATAAGGGCGAGCCTGACAAGAAGGCCGGATATGACCACTTGGTGGATGCGCCCGGTTATTTCATTGCCAAGCGGTACCCGATCAAAACACGCACAGGCGGAACACGCCGAATTGGAGGCTTGGCCTGATGCCAGTGCAATCGACAAACCCAGACTACGACGCGCACATTGCCGAGTGGGAGATGATGGACGACGCCCTTGAGGGTGAGTGCGCCGTCAAGCGCAACGAGCGCAACCTGCCCAAACCGAGCGGCATGGTCGAAGCTGAGAAACTCGACGCCGCCGGCAACAAGTACCTTTACGCGAACTACACGGCACGCGCTCAGTACGAACACTGGGTGCGTGACTCGCTTCGCTCGATGATGGGCCTGGTGTCTCGGTTGATCCCGGAGATTGAACTGCCTACCGGTTTGAAAGGGCTGGAGGACAACGCTACGGTGGACGGCTTCGGCCTGAAGCAGCTGTTCTTCCGTATGGTGCGCCAGGCGATCTCGCACGGTCGGGTGCCGCTGGTGGTGAACATCGACGAGCGAGGCGAGCCGTATTTCTCGACGTATGCCACGCGCAACGCCATCAACTGGGACACCGCTGATCAGGGCGGCCGGCAGGATCTGGTCCTCTCAGTGTTCCGCGAGTTTCGAAAGAAGGGCGGCGATCGTTACAGCCACGACTGCGACACGGTTTTTCGTGAGTTCTTCATGCAAGGCGATACCTGTTACACCGCAGTGCGTAACGAGGGTGGTGAGCTCGTCGAGGAAGAGAAGCCTCTCGGAACCACCGGTACCGACAACCGTCTGGTGAAGGGGCTGACATACCTGCCGGTGATTTACTGCGGCTCTACCGACAACTCGCCAGACGTCGACGAGGTGCCACTGTTGACCATGGCGCGGGCCGCTTTGAAGTCGTACCAGCTGAGCGCTGACTACTTCACTGCACTGCACCAAACCAGCCATCCGCAGCCTTGGGTGTCCGGTCTCGATGACTCCGTAGAGCTTAGCGTCACGGGGCCATCGGCGGCATGGGATCTTGGTCCGAACGGACAGTGTGGCTATCTGGAATTCCAGGGTGCCGGCGTCGAGGCTGTTCGCAAGGCCATGGATGCCCAGAAGAACGCCGCGCTTGAAGCGGGTGCCAAGGTCATGGATATCGGCGGCACCGAGTCAGGTGAGGCACGTAAGACACGCCAGAACGATCAGCACGCCACGCTGCACAGCATTGTTATTACGGTGGCAGAGGCGGTGGAGCAGGGACTGCGATATGCCGCCGAGTGGAAGGGCTACGACCCCAAGCAGGTCAAGTTCAAGGTAAGCCCTGAGTTCGTCACCCCGGTGGTCGACGCCCAGGTGCTCGCCGAGCTGCTGAAAGGTGTGATGGCCGGAACGATCAGCGCCGACACCTACTGGCAGTACCTCACCACCGGCAAGCTGCCGGACCGCGCATATGAAGATGAAGCCGACCTGATCAGCGATGAGCGCGAGTCCGCCGGCATCAACCTGGACAAAGAAGATGCCAACGACAAGCCAGGCGCAGACGGACAGCCAACTGCTGGAGCAGACGACCCGTCACTCGGTAATGCTGGAGCGACTTAAGGCCGGCGAGGTCAAGAAGTTCGAGAAGTACCTGCGCCAGATCGACAAGCTGGTGCGCGAGCAGTTGACCCGTAAGGAGCTGACCACCTACAGCCGGGTTCGCCTTGAGCAGTTCCTGGCCCGGGTAGACAGCAAGCTGCTGGAGATCTACACGGCCTATGGCGATCTGGTGCAGGCCGATCTGGTCGATATCGCGCTGTATGAGTCGACCTTTGAAGCCAAAAGCCTAAGCAACGCGCTGTCGATTGACGCGGTCGTGCCGACCAACGCCGTGATCCGGGCAGCGGTGTTCTCCTATCCGCTGCAAGTGAAGGGCATCGACGGCGGCAAGTTGCTGAAGAGTTTCGTCAGTGGCTGGACGCGCACGGAGACGATGCGGATCACGAACACCATCCGCCTCGGCTTCGGCCAAGGCCAGACCAACGCCCAAATCATCCAGGCCATTCGCGGCACCGCAGCTCAGAACTTCACGGACGGCGTCTTGGCGGTGAGCAATCGCAACGCTGCGTCCGTGGTGCAGACGGCTATCCAGCACGTGGCCACGACGGCGCGAATGGAGACGCTGAAGGCCAACAGTGACGTGGTTCTGGGCTACCGCTGGGTGTCGACGCTCGACCGCAAGACCTCGCAGCAGTGCAAGGGCCTGGACGGCATGCGCTTCGACTTGGGTAAAGGGCCGTTGCCGCCGGCGCACATCAACTGCCGGTCGACTACGGTGCCGACCACCAGGCTTTCGGAGGCGTTTGCCAAGGACGCCACGCGCGCCTCGGTGGGCGAGAGTGGCGGGGCGCAGGTCGATGCCAGCCTGAACTATTACGAGTGGCTGGCAACGCAGCCGGCGAGCTTTCAGGATCATGCGCTTGGCCCGGTCCGGGGCAAGCTGTTCCGCGATGGTGGGCTGACGCCGGAGAAGTTCTCCAAGCTGCAGCTCGATAAATCGTTCAAGCCGCTGACGCTAGTGCAACTGAAAGACATTGAGCCTGACATGTTCGCCCGAGCAGGCGTTACACTCGGCGCTCAACCAATCTGAGATCACGCATGCAGATCATCGTTGAGGACGGGAAGGGCAGGCCAGACGCGAATAGCTTCGTGCCGCTGGAGAAGCTGACCTTCTACCGCGACTACTACGGGTTCCGGATTCCTGAAGCCGAGGCCGATCAGGTCGAACTGCTGCTGCGCGCCGCAGCCGACATCAACGCTCTTCAATGGAAGGGCGGCAAGGCCAATCCCGATCAGGCTATGGCCTGGCCGCGGCGCGACTGCAAGATCGAATACCAGACGCTTTCCGAGACGTTCGTGCCCTTTGAACTTGAATGGGGCCAGGTACGGCTGGCAGTTGAGCTGTACGCTGCCGAGCAGGGATTTCAGATCGAAGAGCCAACGCATTGCACGGAGCCAAACGGGCGACGAACTCGGCTCAATCGCGATACGCCGGGCTTTCGCACGCGCCCGCCGCCATATGCATCGAGTAGGACGCAATTTGCCGATTATCTAGTGATGCGCGGGTTGCGGCTTGTATCCGAGTGAGTGTTGAATGTGCGCCTTTCTCGAAAGAAGGGGGTCTCGTTTGGAAGAGTCAGAAATAGAAAAACTGCTTGATATCGATGATCTGGATAAGCCGATTTATCGAATTTTTCCCCAATGGGCGCTCGCGGAAGCTCTTCGATTGAAGGAATTGACTTTGGTGCCTCCCCATTTTTGGGAGGATCCTTACGAGATTATTGAACGCAAAATTGCTGTGACCGTAATGGACGGTGATATAGCTCGTCGGCAGGTAATCCTTGGTGGTGGGCTTACTCCTATTTTTGCTCAAAGCTGGTCTTCTACAGCGGAATCAGACACGCTTTTGCGAGCGTATTCGAGGGTCGTGAAACACCCTCATCATGGGCGGAACACTTGCCCTGGAGAAGAGGGCGTAAAAGTCAGAACCACTCCAAGGAAACTGATTAGGGCAGTTTTGGATGGCACCAACGGAACAGACGCCTCTCCGTTTATAGGGGATGTGCTCTATTTGTCGACCGAAGAGTTGCATAGTTGTTTAAGCAGCTTGGTTGCTACAGCGGGGCCTCACGTCTTCGATGATCCGGCCAACAGGATTCGTTTGTTGATGCTGAAGCGAGACGGTTTTTCCCATGAAAGAGAAGTCCGAGTGGGGGTGATCGCTCCTCAGCCCAATGGGAGTTCGGTTTTTAAAGTAAAAATCGACCCTAATTCGATCTTTGAGGAGATCACTTTCGATCCAAGGCTTATTGAATTCGAAAGAAAAGAACGCATTAGAGACTTCGAGGAGCTGGGTTTTACCGGCACATTTGGAGAGTCAAATCTTTATCAGTCTGTGATCTTGGACATCAGAGTCCGCGTTGAAGGGACGTAAGCCCACACTCCGCATTTTGTTGTATTTCCAACCTCGGCTATGCCGGGGTTTTTTTATGCCCGTCAGGCGGGCCAACCAATCCCCAGGGGATACCCATGCCATTTGAATTCGACCCGGCCGCCGCTGGCCTCACCCTCGACGCAACTCAGACCGCAGCCCTCCAGGAGGCGCTTGGCGGAAAGGTTCAGGAGTATCTGGACAAGGAAGTAAATGGACTCAAGTCCAAGAATCAGGAATTGCTGGGCTCCAATCGGACCATCAAAACCGAACTGGACAAGCTGAAAGGTCAGTTTGAAGGCCTGGACATCGACGCGGTGAAAGGCTTGCTCGCCAAGGTCGGTCAGGACGAAGAAACGAAGCTGATCGCCGAGGGCAAGCTCGACGAGGTTATCAACCGCCGTACCGAGCGCCTGCGCACCGACTCCGAGAAGCAAATCAAGGCCGCCAACGAGCGCGCCGACAAGGCAGAAGCATTCGCTGCCAAGTACAGCGACAAGGTGCTGGCCGACTCCATCCGCGCTGCCGCCATCAAGGCCGGTGCGCTCCCAGAGGCTGCCGAGGACATCATCTTGCGCGCACGGGGCACTTTCAAACTCAGTGAAGACGGCGAGGCAATTGCCACCGACCGTGACGGCGAGGTCGTTTACGGGAAGGACGGCAAAACCCCGCTGTCGCCGCTCGAATGGGCGGAATCGCTGCGTGAAACAGCAACACACCTGTGGCCAAGGGCTCAGGGTGCCGGTCCGACCGGCGATCAAGGTGGTAAGGCCACGAAGAAATGGGGTGAGTACACCGAGCAAGAGCGCGCCGCGCTGGCCCGTGACAACCCCGAAGCATTCAAAAAACTCCAGGCCACCAAAGGAACCTAATCCATGGCAACTACCCAACTGACCGACATCTTCGTCGGTGACTACTACGCCTCCTTGGCGCCGGTTAACAGCCCGGAAAAGACCGCTGTTTACGAGTCGGGCATCGTGACTCGCTCGCCTGTACTGGATGCGATCGCTTCCGGTAGCCAAGGCACCGCGGAGATCAGCTACTGGCAGGACCTCAACGCTGATGAAGCTCCGAACATCAGTAACGATGACCCGAACGATCAGGGCGAAGTCGGTAAGGTCGAGCAGGACAGCATGCGTGCCCGCGTCCTGTACCTCAACAAAGGCTACGGCGTAACCGATTTGACTGCGGAGCTGGCCAACACCGAACCACAACAGCAGATCCGCAACCGCTTCGGCACCTACTGGACCCGCCAATGGCAGCGCTACACCCTCGGTGCCGCTCGCGGCATTATCGCCTCGAACATCGCCAATAACGGCGGTGACATGGTCATCGACGCGGGCGCGACTATCAACGCCAATGCCTTTCAGGATGCCGCGTTTACCGCCGGCGACGCTGCTGATCAGTTCGGCGCGATCGGCGTGCACTCGGTCGTGATGAATCAGATGGTCAAGCAAGACCTGATCGAGTACCTGCGCGACTCCGACGGAAAGATCATTTTGGCCACCTACCTGGGTAAACCGGTGTTCATGGATGACGGTCTGGTCTATGGCGCTGGCAAATACCTGTCCGTGTTCTTCGGCCAGGGTGCTTTCGGCTACGGCGAAGGTGCCCCGAAGGTGCCGGTCGAGCTGGAGCGTAAGCCGGGTGGCGGCAACGGCGGCGGTGCGGAAGTGCTGTGGGAGCGGAAGACCTACATCCTCCAGCCTGCCGGTTTCAGCTGGAAGGGTTCTGAAGCCCAGAACGCCAGTCCGACCGCGACCCAATACGCCGCCGCAGCCAACTGGCAGCGCGTGTTCAGCCGCAAGCAGGTCCCATTCGCCGCCGTGATCAGCGGTACCACTACGCCGTAACTCGGCCATACGACCTGGCGCCCATATGGCGCCGGATGCTTTTGAGGTGACTTATGAAAGTGATCTACACGGACACGCCGGGCAAAGAACGCGGTGTGTGCTACCGGCTGCTGAGCGAATTCTTCGGTGTCATCGGCTCCGCTACCGAGGTGGTCGTCGATGGCGATGCCCCGGATATCGTCGATGCCTATCAAGCGGTTGGCATCAAGGTATCCGACGGCAATGAGCAGGAAGTCACGGAAACTGACCCTCTGAAAATGAAGGTTCCCCAGTTGAAAGAATGGCTGACAGAGAAGGGCATCGCCTTCGATCCGACCGCCAAGAAAGAAGACCTGCAGGCCTTGGTGCCTGCGGAATAAGGACAAGCACATGACTGACTTCATCACCGTTGCCGATGTTGACGCCCAGCTCGGTCTTGGCTGGGCCGGCACCGGTGATCCGATCCTTGCCGTGACCATGGCCAATGCCTGGCTCACGACCAAGATTAAGCGGGCTGTTCCAGATCCGGTTCCGGCCGAGATCAAAACAGCCGGCGCTCAGGTCGCCAAAGAGGCGGCGGCGGGCAAGCTGTACACGTCCACGCAGAAGGAAGTGCAGAGCAAGACCGTGTCGGCTCAGTCCGGCACGTCTGTAAGCAAGACCTACGTGGCGGGCTCTACCGATC
Organism: Pseudomonas sp. MCal1; assembly: GCF_026341415.1. Lineage (NCBI taxonomy): Bacteria > Pseudomonadati > Pseudomonadota > Gammaproteobacteria > Pseudomonadales > Pseudomonadaceae > Pseudomonas > Pseudomonas sp. MCal1. The sequence continues at coordinate 274,619 of NZ_JAKUMP010000003.1, read as the reverse complement.
AGTCAGCGGGCTTGAATTTTGCCTTGGCGCTGCTCGATCCATGGGTCAAGCGATCCGGCGTAATGATGCTCAAGAGGACCTGATCATGGGCATGCGCGAAGAGATTCAGGCTGAAATGGCTGAAGCGTTCGACGATCCTGATGGCCTTGCCGACGCAGTCAAGCCGGTCACAGGCGTGCGCAAGGTTGCGGGCGAGTATGACCCTGAGCTGGGCGGTGCGCCCGAAGTGACCACCACCTACGGCGGTCGTGGAGTATTTGGCAACTACCTTGCCAAAGAAATCGACGGCTCCTTGATCCAGACCACCGACGAAAAGCTGCTGGTACTGCAAAGCGAGCTATTCATCACCGTGATGGGAGAGCCAACAAGAGAGGCTGCCATTCCAAAAATTGGCGACATCATTGGCGGCAAGCGCGCGCTCAACGTCGCTCAGGATCCTGCAGGTGCCACTTGGACTGTTCAGTTGAGGGGCTGACGTGACTAAATACACAGGCCTCAACGGCAGTTTCGCTGAGAACATTCGCCAGTTTGCCGAGCAGGCCCAGGCTGAGCTCGACGCCACCTTCCGCGAAATCGTGATCGAGATCGGCAGTAGCGTTATCCGGATGTCGCCGGTGGGTAACCCCGAGATCTGGGCCGCGAACGTGGCGCATCGTGCCACCAACGTCCGTGCCGCCGATAACTACGATTTCAAGGTCGCTGTGCGCAATACCCTCATCAATCTCAATGAGAACAACTTCACCAAGGCCGGCAAGCTCAAGCGCGGCGTGAAGTACGCCAAGCCGCTGACGAAGGCAGAGCGCGACCAGAACTTCAACGTGAATGGACTGGTTGCCGGCAAGGGCTACGTCGGCGGGCGGTTCCGAGGAAATTGGCAGTTCTTGATCGGGGCGCCTGCGGATGGAGTGCTTGATCAAGTCGATCCGGGTGGCAATGTCACTCTGGCGAAGCTGAAGCTTCAGGTTGAGCAGCTGACCATTGGGCAAACGGCATACATCGTGAACAACCTGCCATACGCGGTGCCGCTCGAGTACGGCCATTCCAAACAGGCACCGGGCGGTATGGTGCGGATCACGCTCGCACGGTTCCAGCAGATCGTCGACGAAGCCATCAGGAACAACCAGGTATGAGCCACAACACCATTGCCTCGATCTACGAGGCCAAGTTGATCGCTTGGGCGAGGGCGCTACCAACACCGTTGAAGGTGGCCGTTGAGAACGAGGAATACACGCCCGTCGACGGGGCGACCTACCTAAAAGCGATCACGTTGCCGGGCGATACCGTGAGCAACACGCTTGCCGGCGATCACAAACTCTTCACCGGTGTGTTTCAGATCAGCATCGTGACACCTGCGGGCAAGTATCGCGGCGCGGCCGGCGCGTTGGCTGACCAGATCGCCGCGCTGTTTCCGCTGTACGAGCGAAACACGAAGGGCGCGCTGACCGTGGTGACCATGACACCGGCTGACCAAGGGCCAGGTATTCCCGACGACACAACCTACACCGTTCCGGTTTCGTTCGCGTACCGGGCCGACACCAACTAATCCGCCCATTGGGCAAACCCAGAACCCGCCATCGAGCGGGTTTTGTCATTTCTGAAGAGAGGAAAACCCCATGGCCGGCATTCAAATGCCCAACGGCGCAACGTTCGAAATTGCTTCCGCCTATGGCACTGCAATCCCATTCACTGCCCTGACCAATGCCAACCCGGCAGTGGCTTCTGCCGCAGCGCACGGCCTGGCCGAAGGCGACATCATCGCCGTCAGTTCTGGTTGGACCCGCCTTGACGGCCGCGCCGTGCAAGTCGGCGAGATTGCCAGTGGCACCTTCGCGCTCGATGGCGTGAACACCACGAGCATTCAGCAGTATCCGGCCGGTTCGGGCGTCGGTACCGCGCGCGAGGTGACCACCTTCACTGAAATCTCGAAAATCACCGAGCTCGGGTCGAGCGGCGGCGACCAGCAGTTTCTGACGTTCGGCTTCCTGGCTGACGATGATGACCGCCAGATGCCGACCACCAAGAACCCGATCACGCTGACCATTACCGTCGCGGACGATCCTTCGCAGCCCTATGTCGATGTCTGTGAGGCGGCGGACGACGACAAGCAGGCTCGCGTTCTGCGCCTGAACCTGCCGGGCGGTAGCCGCATCATCTACAACGGCTACGTCTCGATCACTTCGACCCCGACCATGTCGCGCAACAACCTGATGACTCGCGTGATCAGCATCGCGCTGACCGGCCGACCAACCCGTTACAGCGCCTCGGCGTAAGGAAGGCTCATGGCAAAGTTCACACTCGCCCAGAACCCAACGTTCAAGCACATGGTTATGTTGCCAATAGTCGGCGGCGACCCGGTCAGCGTCGTGTTCGAGTTCAAGTATCGCGATCGGACCGAACTGGCTGGCCTCTACGCGGAGTGGGGCGAGCGTCATAAGACCCTAAAAGAACAAGCGGAAGAGGCCGGCATTGAGCAGTTCACGACTTTGCTGATTGATCTGCAGGTTGAGCAGTTGAAGGCGATCGTCGCCGGCTGGGATATAGCCGAAGAGTTTACGGACGAAAACCTGCGCATCCTCGTCAGCTCCATCGCCGCCACTCCGGGCGCAGTGTTGGCCGCTTATTCCGATGCATTCAGCAACGCACGCCTGGGAAACTCCTAAGCGTCTCCCGCAAGCTGTACGAGCCGGGGCCGTCAGCCGAATCGCTGGCGGCCTTCGGCCTTTCTCTTCGTGACATACCCAACGAAGTCTGTGAGGTCTGGCCTGATGTTTGGCAAGCCTTCAAGGTCTTTGAGGCCATGGGCACCCAGTGGCGTACAGGCGCGTGCGGCGCTACCGGACTCGATTACACGTCAATTCGCCATGTCGCGGGCTTCCTTGGGCTTACCCGGTCGGAGGTCGCCGACGTCTTTCCAGATATCCGCGTCATGGAAGCCGAAGCCCTGCGGGTGATGGCAGAACAGAGGGACAGTAAATGAGCACCACCTTCGCGTCCCTCGGTATCGAGGTGAACTCCTCGTCGGCATCGAAGGCGGCTGACGATCTCGACAAGCTTGTCGACTCGGCAGTTGATGCCGAAAAGGCGATTGATGATCTCGGCAAGTCGGGCGAAGGCTTGGCCAACACCGGCAAGAAGATCAGCCAGGCCGAGAACGAGGCTGCTCAGGGCATCGACAAGGCCACGGGCGCCAAAGAGCGTCAGGTTGATGCCAGCCGCAAGGCAGGTGCCATCGCGGCCAGTGAAATCGCGATCATCAGCCAGCTCGACAAGGCGATGTCCGGCAACCTCAGCAGCATGGAGCAACTGATCCAAGCTGAAGGCTTGCTGGAGCGAGCCAGGAAGGGCGGTCTCGTCACGATTGAACAGCAGGAGGCGTACCAGGATCGGCTCGGAAAATCCTTCGATAAGATCGAGAAAGCTGAAACCAAGGAGGTGGCTCAGAAGCAACGGCTGATCGAGGCTGAAAACCGCCGGATCGAAGCGCTGAAACGGACTGTAAATGGCATTGATCCGGTCACGGACAAGCTGGCCAAGCTTGAGGCTCGTGAGCGGGCTCTCAACGAGCTGCATAAGATCGGTGAGTATGACGCTGTTCGCTACAACGAAGCATTGGCAAAAATAGGAAAGGAGCGCTCCGGTCTCACCGCGACAGAAACTGCATTCGACAAGCTGAAGCTAGGCACCCGCCAGGCTCAAGAAAACGTGATGCAGCTGACAAATGCTCTGCAGTCTGGGGATTGGGGGAGTGGTGCGCGGGCGATTGCGCAGCTTGGTGCGGGAGCTGGCGCAAGTGCTGTTGGATTCCTGGCTATGGCAGCCCCTATTGCTTTGGCGGCAGCCGCAATCGGGGGACTCGTTTATGCGTACTACAAAGGCTGCGCAGAGCAAGATGAGTTCAACAAGTCGATCGTCTCGACGGGTAACTTTGCAGGAACAACTGCAGGTCAGCTTGCAGATATGGCTCGACAAATCAGCTCTACCGTGGGCACTACTGGCGCAGCGGCTGATGTACTGGCAGCGCTGGCCGGAACCGGAAAACTCGCCAGTGGCAGCTTTTCAGAAATTGCCGAAGCTGCGCTGGAGATGGAAAAGGCGACAGGCAAATCAGTTGACGCAACGGTAGCTGAGTTCGTCAAGATTGCGGATGACCCAGTCGCTGCCGCGAAGACGCTGAATGATCAGTACCATTTCCTGACAGCATCGGTTTACTCACAGATTGTCGCCCTGAAGGAGCAGGGTAACGAGATTGGCGCAACCAAGTTGCTCACCGATACCTATGCAGATACGGTCAAAACCCGCGCAACAGAAATCACGAATAACCTTGGCTATGTCGAGCGCGCCTGGAAAGGCATCACCGAAGAAGCCAAGAAGTCGCTTGATGCACTCAATAACGTCGGCAGACAGGCTAGTACGGCTCAGAGAATTACTGAGCTTTCGCAGAAAGTGGCCTATGCACAAAGCGCGGTAAATGCGGATCCCACTGATACCGATGCCGCGGCGAAGTTGAAGTCGTCGAAGCAGGAGCTTTACCATCTCCAGCTTTTATCGTTCGTCGATCAGCAGCGAGCAACAGCCCAGCAGGAGCAAGCCGAAGCTCAGCAGAAAGGCATTGAGGCGGAACTGAAGCTTAAAGCCATCAATGACGCCAATCTCAGCAATGCCGAGAAACGCGACAAACTCATAAAGGACTACAAGCGGACTGTAGAGGAACTGCGTAAGGCAAATCCTGATAGCCCTCTGGTCAAGGATGATTACGTTGCGAAGCAGATTGAAAGCATCAAGGAGAAAAACAAGGATCCAGCAAATTCCGCCGGTACGGTCGACGTAACCGGTTTCAATGACGCCAAAAACCAGCTCACGACAATTCTGGCCGAGTACAGCAACGCCCAGAAGCAACTGGATGCAGCGCAGAAGGCTGGTCTCATCTCCCAAGCCGAATATGTGCAAAAGCGTGACGGCCTGATCGGCAATGAGCGAGATGAGATCACGGCAGCCTACGAGGCCGAGATTGCGGCGTTGGAGGCAGTGAAGAACAAGTCCAGCACCACGGGAGCTCAGCGCATCCAGCTGGACCAAAAGATTGCCGATGCTCGCACGGCGATGGTCAAGGCCCAGAAGGACGCCGACAGCCAGCTCGAAATTCTGGCCACGAACGAGACCGGCCGCCTTGATCGACAAGAGCGATCGATCACGACCTACGTTCAGGCCTTGGCTCAGCAGCAGCGGGCTTTGGAGCTGGCGGGGCAGCGCGCCGTTCTCGGCGTCGGCCAGGGCGATCGCCAGAACGCGCTCAACAACGAACTGAACAGCCAGCAAGACCGGTTCGCTCAGCAATCGCTGGAGCTCGCCAATCAGAAATCCGATCCCTCGCGGAACATGTCGGAGGAAGAGTTCGTCCGTAAGTCGCAGGCGCTCGCCGACGCGAACAAGGCGACCACCGACCAGATCCGGCAGAACTACGCGGACGTGGAGGCGGCGCAGGGGGATTGGACCAAAGGCGCAACCTCGGCCTGGGCCAATTATCTGGATTCAGCCAGCAACATTGCCGGCCAGACGAAAACCTTGTTCGGCAACGCCTTCAGTTCGATGGAAGACGCGGTCGTCAACTTCGCCATGACCGGGAAGCTGTCGTTTGCTGACTTCACCAAGTCGATTCTGGCGGACATGGCGCGGATCGCGACTCGGCAAGCCAGCTCGGCGTTGCTGAGCAGCTTGGTCGGTGCCGCAACCAGCTATTTCACTGGCAGTGGCGCAACCAATGGCTTGGCGGCGGGCTCTGCCGGTGCTGCTTCGTCGGCTGCCGGTGCATCGCAGGCCGGATATACCGGTGTCGACTTCTCTGGCTACAGAGCAACCGGCGGCCCGGTTGCACCGAACTCCTTGTACGAGGTGAACGAACTGGGACCGGAGCTCTACAACGAGGGTGGCCGGTCGTTTCTGATGACTGGTGCCAACGGCGGTAGCGTCACGCCGCTGACCACCGGTGGCGGGCCTGCACTGGCCGCGATGTCTGATGGTGGGGGTAACACGTACAACTTTCCGGTTGCGGTCTCGGTGCAGACGTCCGGGAGCGACGGAGCGGGTGTTTCGCAAGAGACAACCAACCAGCTCGGCAAGAGCATTCAACAGGCAGCAAAAACCGAGGCTGAAACTGCGATTGCCAGAGCGCTGCAGCCAGGCGGATCAATCTGGCGCCTGACAAATGGGAGGGCCTGATGGCCATCGAGAAATTCACCTGGCCAACCGAGCGCGGGGAAACGCCCGATATCAACTATCGGGTGCGTTCCTCGAAGTTCGGCAATGGCTACGCGCAGAACGTCGGAGACGGGCCGAACAACAAAGAGGACTCCTACCCGATCACCTTTGCCGGCCAGAAGGCCAAGGTGCTGGAGATTATGGCGTTCCTCGACCGGCACGCCGGTGCGAAAGCGTTTCTCTGGACAACGCCGCTCGGGGAGCTAGGCCTGTTCACCTGCAAAAATCCCGCTCCCACACCAATGGGCGGCGGCGTCTTCAAACTCACCGCCACCTTCGAGCGTGCATTCCAACCATAAGGGGCAATCATGCCGCTGATCAGTGACATCCAGGTGCTTGAGCCTGGCAGTGAAGTGCTGCTCTTTGAATTGGACGGCACGGACTACGGGGCGGACGTGCTGCGCTTCCACGGGCACGCGATCCCGCACACGGCGGCCGAGCTGATCGCTGCCGGCGACAACGCGGACCAGATTCCGGCGAAGGCGATCTACTGGCAGGGCAACGAGTACAGCGCCTGGCCGATGCAGATTGACGGCATTGAAGCAAACGGCGACGGAACAGCTGTTCGGCCCACGCTGTCGGTCGGCAACGTCAACGGGCGCATCACGGCGCTCTGTCTGGCGTTCGAGGATCTGCTCGAGTTCAAGCTGACGATGCGTCACACGCTGGGCACGTACCTGGACGCGGTGAACTTCCCGGCCGGCAATCCAACGGCAGATCCGACCCAAGAGACGATCGAGGTCTGGTACATCGACCAGAAAACGAACGAGGACGGGGAAACGGTCAGTTGGGAGTTGGCCAGCCCGGGCGACGTCGGTAACGAGTCCATCGGCCGGCAGGCGACGACGCTGTGCCACTGGTGCCTCACCGGTGGATACCGAGGGCCGAACTGTGGCTACACAGGCCCGTACGTGACCAAGGACGGCGTCGTCACGGACAACCCTGAACTGGACGAGTGCGATGCCACGCTGGGCAAGGGATGCATCCCACGCTTCGGCGAGGGAAACCCGCTGTCATTCGGTGGGATGCCCGCTGTTTCACTGATCGCACGGAGCTGACATGCGCAAACACATTCTCAACGCGATCCAGGTGCACGCGGCGGCCGAGTACCCGAAGGAGTGCTGCGGGCTGCTGCTGGCTGTGGGCCGCAAACAGCAGTACTACCCGTGCCGCAATGTATCGACTGAGCCAAACGAAGAGTTCCGAATCGACCCAGAGGAATACGCGGCGGCCGAAGACGTAGGCGAGGTGATCGGCGTGGTGCACTCGCATCCGGACGCCACCAGCCGACCTTCTCCTCGCGACTTGGCCATGTGCGAGGCAACGGCCATGCCCTGGCACATCATCAGTTGGCCCGAGGGCGACCTGCGTACTGTCATGCCTACCGGTGAGGTGCCGCTGCTCAAGCGCCCATTCGTACACGGTGCCTGGGACTGCTGGCAAGTCTGTGCAGATTGGTACAAGCGCGAATGGGGTTTGGAGTTCGAAGTCTTCAAGCGCACCGAGGGCTGGTGGGAGAGCAAGGACAACACCAGCCTGTACGAGGCGAACTATGAGGCCGCCGGCTTCTACCGAGTCGATCAGCCTCAGCGCGGCGACATGATCGTAATGGAAGTGGGGCGGACGGCTTACCCGAACCACGCCGGGATCTTCCTCGGCGCCGATCCGGTACTGCCTGGGGAGGATGCCGCGACGTTCGGCCCTGGCCCGTTCCTGCTGCACCACCTGTACGGCAGGCCGTCCGAGGTCATCGTTTTCGGTGGGCCGTGGTTGGACAAAACACGCCTGATTCTCAGGCACAAAGACGCACAACCAATGACATGATGCGGTAGCACCGCTGGAGCAGGGAATGGAAAACGCTCAGAAATACATGCTGAACATTCGAAATTTATTTGGCACCTCCAGCGGCGTGGTATGCGGCGTGGAGGTTGTTGTCGCTCTTCTCGACGGGGGCACCGAGATCGATCGTTTGAACTTCAAGGGCAAAGTTGGTCCCGGTGGTGATGGCTTCAGTCTCAGCTATACCGGGAAGCCAGGGCTGAGTGCCGAAATCATCTCGGGCCCCGGATCCGTTATGCTGACGAATCTTGCTTAAGAGGACCAGACGAAGTCATCTGTACCTGGCCTGTGCGATCCGTGACGTACTAGATAGCCTTCACCAGCATCAGCTGCTACAGACTCAGCTTCCTCTTCGCTTGGGTATATGCCGAGGAAACTCCACGGCGAGTTTCTAACAACACCCCAGCCAAGCACCCACCCGGCGTTATCTGGGTCCTTCGGAAATTCTCTGCTCATTTCACTTTCCTTGCGTTATCCGCGCCGAAATTGGCGCAATCCCAGTCCTTGGGCTTGCAGGCAAAGGACTGATTATTTTTAGCCAATCAGCATTGTTTGATTTGCTTCCAGGTGGTCTTCGTTTTCTTCACGATCCTGATTTGTTCTTGCCTAACTTCACGATCCTTTGCTCGTCTGGGCGAGCGATATCTGGAGGGGATAGTCCTCATGAAACCATGTCCAAGGCGACCCGCTTCTTGAAGGAGCGTCTCAACAAACGTTTTCTGAGATAACCACCATACTTCTAGTGCCAGCGGTGGACCCATGTAAACAAGTTGGTAAATAATTCGACTTGTTGACGTAGTAGTTTGAACCGCTATTAACATGATTCCCATCGATATGATTGCTGACAACATGAAAGCTACAAAAAGCGCGCCTTCTTTCTGAAGCTGTCGCTGTACTGCGAAGGCATCTACACGAATCGCCTTCGCCTTTCTCAGCTCTTTACTACGGGATTTTCGTAGGACTTTCCCGACGAAGCGTTGCGCAGGAACGAAAGCTTTTTTGAAGCCCCAAAAAGCCAGAGCGACCAGAACCGGGAGATATAAATCTTTGTAGCTAGGCAGATCAGTTGCGAGATCCATCCCGAATCCTTCGAAAGAGTTAAGGCACAACGCTACTATGAAGGGATCCAATTTTGCCACTGGCCTTTCGTCCACACTGGATGGACAGACAGGTTCGAGTTATGTTGCTTGCAACAGAATTGGGTGTGGAGGCACTGTGACAACCAGAAACAATGAAGAAGTCATGGCCCATTACGTGCAAACCATGGGCGAGCCACTTGGAACGGCGTTTGGGCACCTCAATCAGCGAGTGCTTGAGCTGCATCTTGTTTGGGAGCAATACACGCAGCTTTTCGGTGAAAGCGAGGAAACGGTTCATCTGTTGAACAGGACTGCAGGGCTTTTCTTCATGGTTGTGCAAGATGGGCTGTGGGATAGCGTGCTTCTGGGAGTGTCAAAGCTAACCGACCCTGCGCAGACTGGAAAAAACAAAAATCTTTCCATCCGCTCTCTGCCCGACTTGATTGCAGATTGCACGCTACGAGGTCGTGTATCCGACCTGTGCGACGAGGCGTTGATAAAGGCGGAGCGTGCGAGGGATCACCGTAATAAGCGCATAGCACATCAAGATCAGCAGTATTTCTATGACCGAGAGGCGCAGCCATTGGGCGGAGTCAGTAGAACTTTAGTCAAGGAGATGCTTCAATCTATCACTGCGGTGATGAATGAGATAAACGTCTTCTACTGCGACACGACGATGTTCTACGACAGCATCAGCGCTGGTGGAGATGCTGCTTGGTTAGTGCACAAGCTCAAGACGATTGCTAAATAATAAGTTGAATCCAGCTAGCAAAGCCCAGCTAACCCGCTGGGCTTTTTTGTTTTTGACGCCCAATGCTACATTGCCCACCTTTCCACAGGAGTGACCTGCATGAAATTGATCGTAGGGGCGCTGGCGTTAGCGCTGTTGGCGGGGTGTGCGACTTCGCCAACGCCTTCCAGTGAGGCCAAGCAGGCGCCGGCTAGTCAGCTTTCGGCATACCAGGCCAAGCCAACAGGGGCATTTGGGACACTGCAAGTGATCCGTGACTCTGGGCAGACCGGGAGCCTTTGCGCGATGGCGGTTTTTATCGATGGCAAACAGGCCGCCAAGCTCGAGCCGGGCCAGAAAGCATCGTTCTACCTGCCGCCGGATTCGGTTTCAGTCGGCGCGGCTTACACCGGCTCTGGCATCTGCTCGATGGGGGCTGCGCGAGTGGAGCGGGAAGCGATCGTGAAAGACGGAGCGGTCAAGAAATACCGAGTTTTCACCGGGGGAGATGGGCAGATCGACATACTGCCCACGACCCTCTGAACAGACCGCCTCCGGGCGGTTTTTTATTGCCTGGAGAATGGCATGTGCTCAGCAATTACCTACACACCGATGACGAAAGTGATGCTGTCCGGTTCGCTCGCCAAGAAGTTTTTTCGAAGCAAGCAATTCCTTCTCGACGGCGGATCCGCCGTGGAAGTGTTCCGAGCGCTCAATGCAACCATCGACGGTTTCGCTGAAGAAATTAAACGGCTGGAGCGCCTTGGGCTGAAGTTTGCGATCTTTCGAAATCGCGCAAACATCGGGATGGATGGATTCGATCTCGGCGGTACGCGCGAAATTCGCATTGTTCCGGTGATTGCCGGGAGCAAGCGCGCCGGTGGACTGCAGACCATCATCGGCACGGTGATGATCGCCGCTGCCTACGTACTGTCGTTTACTCCGTTTGCAGCCGCATCGCCGTTTTTGTATGCGGCCGGCGCGTCGATGGCGATCGGCGGCGTAATCCAGATGCTCAGCCCCCAAGCCTCAGGCCTGAAGCAAAGCGCATCCCCAGAAAACGCCCCGTCCTATGCCTTCGGCAGCGCCAAGAACACCACGGCCAGCGGCAACCCCGTGCCGATCTGCATCGGCGAAAGGCGGTGGGGCGGGATGATCATTTCGGCCTCGATCCTGGCCGAAGACAAAGTGTAAGCAGGACAGCATCACACCGACCGCCCGCGAGGCGGTTTTTTTATGTCTGGAGGAAAGCATGGGCGCAGAGGAACAGATCGAGATCTACGGCGAAAAGGGCGGCAGCAGCAAGCCGAAGTCGCCGGTTGAAGCCAGCGACAGCCTGCGCTCGACCAACCTGGCAAAGCTGCTGATCGCCGTGGGTGAGGGCGAGTTCGACGCGGTACCGACCGAATACGACATCTACCTAGACAACACGCCGATCCGCGATGCCAGCGGCAACTACAATTTCCCGGGCGTGAAGTGGGACTGGCGCCCGGGATCCGTGGATCAGACATACATTCCGGGCATTCCGTCCGTTGAGAACGAGACGTCGCTGAACATTGAGCTGCGCAGCGACTCGCCGTGGGTGCGCTCGATCACCAACACCCAGCTGTCGGCCGTGCGCATGCGCTTGGCTTGGCCAGCGCTTCAGCAGTCTGACGATCAGGGCAACATCGGCGGCTATCGGATCGAATATGCCATCGACGTGGCCACCGATGGCGGTGCCTATCAGCAGGTGCTGACGGACGCGGTCGACGGCAAGACCACAACACGCTACGAGCGCTCGCGCCGCATCGATCTGCCGGACGCCACCACCGGTTGGCAGATCCGCGTGCGCCGCCTGACGCCGAACCAGAACAGTAACAAGATCGCCGACACCATGCTGGTGGCCGGGTACACCGAAGTGATCGACGCCAAGCTGCGCTACCCGAACACCGCTTTGCTCTACATCGAATTCGACGCCGAGCAGTTCACCAACATTCCGGCCGTGACCGTGAAGTGCAAGGCCCGGCGCTGGATGGTGCCGAGCAACTACGACCCGATTCTGCGCACTTACACCGGGACGTGGGATGGCTCGATGAAGTCGGCCTGGACCAACAACCCGGCGTGGATCACCTACGGGATCTGCACCGAAGAGCGTTTCGGCCTGGGCAAGCGCATCAAGCCTTTCATGGTCGACAAGTGGGAGCTGTACCGGATTGCCCAGTACTGCGATCAGCTGGTGCCTAACGGGCTTGGCGGTCAGGAACCGCGCTTCCTCTGCGATATGAACCTGCAGGGCAAGGCTGATGCCTGGTCGCTGCTGCGCGATATCTCGGCGATTTACCGAGGCATGACCTACTGGGCTCAGGGCCAGCTGGTGATGCAAGCCGACATGCCGCGCGCGCAGGACTTTGACTACGTGTTTACCCGGGCCAACGTGATCGACGGGAAATTCTCGTACGGCAGCGCCTCGGCGAAGACCCGTTACACCCGGGCCCTGGTCAGCTACGACAACCCGGCCAACAACTACGACACCGACGTCATTCCGTTCGCTGATCTAGATCTTCAACGCCGTTACGGCGACCGGCCGACCGAGCTCAGCGCGATTGGCTGTACCCGCGCATCCGAGGCGCAGCGCCGAGGCAAGTGGGCGATCCTCAGCAACAACCAAGACCGCACCGTGTCGTTCAAGACGGGCATGGAAGGCGTGATCCCGTTGCCGGGGCACATCATCCCGGTGGCTGATTCGTTGCTGGCGGGCCGGGAGGTCGGTGGACGGATCTCGTCGGCTGCTGGCCGCGTGGTGACGCTTGATCGGGATACCCAGGCCAAGGCCGGTGATCGATTGATCATCAACCTGCCCGGCGGGCGTGCTGAAGGCCGCACGGTGCAGAGCGTCAACGGCCGCGCAGTAACCGTCACGACCAACTACAGCGAGCCGCCGGTGGCACAACTGCAATGGGCGCTCGACGCGGATGACCTGGCAATCCCGCTATACCGCGTCCTTCGCACCAAGCGTACGACCGAAGGCGACTTCGAAATCAGCGCGTTGCGGTTCGAGCCGAGCAAGTTCGCACACATCGACACCGGTGCGCGCCTGGAAGAGCGGCCGATCAGCGTGATTCCGATCACCGTTGTTCCGCAACCTGCCAGCGTGACCATCACGTCGACGTCGTCGGTGGTTCAGGGCTTGTCCGTTGCCACCATGACCATCAGCTGGCCCGCCGTGGATGGCGCAGTCGGTTATGACGTGGAATGGCGAAAGGACAGCGGCAACTGGATCAAGCTCCAGCGCACTGGTATGACCAACGTGGATGTGGTCGGCATTTACGCCGGCGCCTACGTGGCCCGAGTGCGTGCGGTGAGCGCGTATGACATCACGTCAATCTGGCGCAACTCGATCCTGACCAACCTCAGCGGCAAGCAGGGGTTGCCGCCGGCGCTGAGCTATCTGACCGCCACGCCGCTGCTGTTCGGCATCTATCTGAAGTGGGGATTCCCGGCCGGCGCCGAGGACAGCCAGCGGACGGAGATCTGGTACGGCCCGACCACGGAGCTGGACGCCGCTACCAAGTTGACTGACCTCGCGTACCCGCAGAGCGATTTCTCGATGCTCGGTCTTCGCGCCGGCGTGACGTTCTATTTCTGGGGGCGGATCGTCGACAAGATCGGCAACATCGGTCCGTGGTTTCCGATCGGCACCGGGGTTCAAGGGCAGTCGAGTGCGGATGCGGCGGCGATTCTGGAAATGATCGCTGGGGAGATTGGCAGAACTGAACTGGGCCAGGACATCCTTGACGAAATCGACAAAATCCCGGGTTTGCAGGCTCAGATCGATGCGCTGGATGGCCTGAAAGGCTACAACCCGGAGGCCACCTACGAGGAATACGACCTGGTGGTGCAGGGCAAGCGGATCTATCAGGCCACCGGCCCCGTGCCAGTCGACACTCCTCCGCCGAATCCTGCGTATTGGCTCGATGTAGGCCAGACCGTGGAAACGGCAAACGGACTTGCCCAGCAGGTGGCGACCAACACCGCCGATATCACCGAACTCGACGGCGTGGTCACCGCGCAGGCCACTGCGTTCGAGGCGCTGCGGGCATCCTCTCGGGACGATGGAGGGGAGGGTGATCTCAATGATGCTTTGCAGGGCTGGAGTAGCACGGCGAGCATCGCGACCGAGAAAAAGGTTCGGGCATCGGAAAACGCAGCCACTGCGCGGACGGTAACCGAACTGACGGCCACGGTCGGCGAGAACCAGGCGTCGGTCATTGATCTTCGCGAAACGGTTGCCACAGACAAGGCTGCCACCGCGCAGGCTATCACCCAGGTCAATGTGAAGGTCGGCGAGAACACCGCCGCCATTCAGGAAACCTCGACTGCCTACTCGGATACCAGCGGCAAGCTCTCGACGATGTGGTCGGTGAAGATGCAGGTCACCCAGAATGGGCAGTACGTCGCGGCGGGCATTGGCCTTGGCATTGAAAACACGGGCGCCGGCTTGCAAAGCCAGTTTCTGGTTGCGGCTGATCGGTTCGCGATCGTGAACACCATTGCCGGCGGTGCCATCTCGGTGCCGTTCGCGGTGCAGGGTGGGCAGGTTTTCATGAACTCGGCGTTCATCGCTGACGGCACGATCACCAACGCCAAGATTGGCAGCTATATCAGCTCGACCAACTACATCGCCGGCCAGCAAGGCTGGATTCTCAACAAAGACGGAACGCTGGAAATCAACGGAATCGTGCCCGGTCAGGGCCGGCTGGTGATCAACTCGCTGAACGTCTCGGTCTACGACGCCAATAACGTGTTGCGGGTCCGGCTCGGCTATCTGGGGTGATCAATGGCACATGGAATGCGGATCTGGGGCGCCGACGGCGCCCTTCAGGTCGATGAGAACTCATTCACCATTCGGGTGGTGCTGTCGACGCTGGTGACTTTCAGTAATGCCGCGAAGACCAACCAGGACTTTTCGGTGCCTGGCGTTGGACCTGGGAACGGCGTAGCGATTGTTGTGCCCATCGGTCCTTACACCGACCAGCAACAGCAGTTCGAAACCGAGCTCGTCGACAACGTGGCGAGGGTCTATAACCACACGCGCGGGTACGCCAGTACGATCGCGTCAGGGACGATGCGACTGATCGTAATGAGGTTCAACTGATGGCGGGATACGGCCTTCAATTCACAAACAACAGCAACGTGGTCACTATCGACTCGGAGTTTGCCCGGTTGATGGTGATCTCCAGCGGAAGGTATGCGCCGACTGAAGAAGCAGGCATGGGTTCAACAACCTACTTCGAGAGGCCAGTGACTTCCCAGGAGCCGCCACTGGTCTTTGTACGCCCGGACAACAGCGCTTTGATCGCAGGCCTGAGCAATATGCGGTTAATCGGCTCGGCCGGTAACTGGACCGGCTTCTACGTCAGGACGTACAGCAACGCCACCGCTCAGCCGAACGGCCGATATTTCGTGGCAGCGTTTGCTGCACAAGCGGTCGCTCAGTACGGCATGCGGCTTTGGGACGGGGCCGGGAAGTTGCTTTTCGACTCCGGAACGCCAAACGCAACGTTCACGCGAGCTTTCCAGAACTGGACATACGTGAAGTCGGATCAGACCGATCAAGGCTTATACCGCAATTACTATTCGGTGCCTTTCAGCTTCCCCCAGAACGAATTCATGCTGATCAATAACTTCGGCATGACGATGGTTTCGGGAGGGACGATCCCTCGGCAGCTGTATTGCACTTGGGATTTTTCCGCTGGCACGCTCTATGCGGTAACTGTTGCAGCAAACAACCCATTCGCCTTTTTCTTGCCTGCGGTCTTTGCGAAGCAGGCTGTCTAACTTCCCAATAGGAACACGCCATGCCCTGGTACAAAACCGGGACGGTTTCTGTCGTCCAAAATTCCAATGCGGTGATCGGCACCAATACTGCGTTCATCGCCAACGCCCGAGTCGGTGATGCGTTCCGCGGCCCGGATGGTGGCTGGTACGAGGTGACCAACATCGCCAGCGATACAGCGCTTTCGATTTCGCCGAACTACCAAGGCGCGACCGACAACGCTGGTGCATACGCGTTGGCTCCCATGCAGGGTTATGTCAAAGACTCGGCAGACGCCTTGCGCGCACTCGTCAATCAATGGGGCGCCAAGCTGGCGGAACTCGGGACGACTGGGAATTACGACATCTTGCCGGTTGAAAAGGGAGGGACGGGCGCCATCACCGGCTCGGCAGCGCTCACCAACTTAGGATTTTCCAATTTCGCCAAGACCTTGGTTGATGATACGGATGCCGCTGCGGCCCGGACAACGTTGGTGGCGGCGAAGTCTGGCGCAAACTCGGACATTACTGAACTGAATGGGCTGACGAAACCGATCACCCCGTTACAGGGTGGCGTGTCGGACGGGTACATCGATGGCCTCAACCCGATCTGGAACTCTTCAAACTCCATCAGCGTGGACTCCGGTGCTGCATTCATTCCTGGATTGGCCAAAACACTGAAGGTATCGGCACCGCTGACACTTTCTGGCCTCACGCTGGCGGCAAACACCTGGTACTACCTTTACCTTTTTGAGAGCGCGGGCGCAGCGGCAATCGAGTTGGTAACGACCGCACCGGCGGCAACTTACTTCGGTACTGCAAGAACCAAAACTGGCGATACCAACCGGCGTTTCATTGCCGCCGTGCGCTCCGGCGCGAGCGGCTTACGACCATTTCTGTTATCCGGTGGCGCGCTTATTTACACCGAAGGCACATCGACCACTCTGGCATTATCAGGAGGCACAGCCACAACCTCTACATCAGTTAGCTGTTCTTCCTTTATCCCTCCTACAACGCAAAGGTGCATTTTGATGCTTTATGCCGCGCCGAGCGGCGGCACACTAATTGTCGGGTACGCGAATACGATCGAATTGTTGTCCTGCCCTGCTGGAAATCGTTATCAGGCTGATACCTTGTGCAGCACGGTTCAGACGATCAACTACAGGAATAATGCTGCTGTTACGACAGGTAGCTCTATTGGCGTGCACGGTTACGGACTGGAGCGATAAATCATGTCTTATGCGATTACGAATACTGGCTGGAGAGCTATCGGCGAGGGATGGGAGTTGGCCGAAGGCGAAACCTATACTGAGGAAATACCTAAGTGGCTGCTCATGGTTGCCGAGGGGCAGCGAATCGAAACGGCTGCTAGGATCACACTGGGTACTCTGATGACTGAAGCTGACAACGTAATCCAGCCACTGCAGGATGATTACGACGTGGGAGATATCACGGAAGTAAATCTTGCGAAGTGGAAAGCTTGGAAGAGATATCGCAGTGCTCTAATCAAGACGCCGGATCGGGCTGGGTGGCCGCTCGACCCGGATTGGCCAGCAATTATACCTTGATATTTAAATCTTGGTTCATCGCCTGTTTTTTCTTGCGGAACAATAGGTTAAGTGTTTTTGTCCAAGGCTCATCTACGATATAGGTGAAACAAATCGACAATGCAACAGTTGATGCTACATAACATATAAATGTTATTGGGGCCGACTCTGTGGCAATGTATACTGATGATGCTACGCTGTTTAACGTTAGGAAGTGGGCTAGATATAACCCGAAAGATATCTCGCCAAGTTTCAGAAAAAAGCTATTGGAGAACGCAAGTTTCAATGCTTCGTTTATACTAACAGATATAATTAGCAGTGCCGCACCTACAGGATAGAAGAAATCGCTAGCAAAACCAGATATGGCATTCGGTAAAGCAAGTGAGGATAGTGAGAGCGCGAGTGCTAGGGTTATAATTGATGCTCGTAGAGAGGTGCTTGATTTTCTTTCTGAAACCACTATGGCTAGCACTGCTCCTATTATGAATTCGAAATAGTGCGTTCCGTAGGAGGTTGCTGCTAAGCAAATTAATATCGCTATTCGAATAGAATTTTTGATATTTTTAGTAATGATCGCAATAAATATTACTCCGATTACGGCAAATAGTTCGTATGATATAGTCCATAAGTTCGAATTGTATGTGCGGTTTGGGTTGAATGATACATAGTCGAACCATAAGGATTCAAAAATTGCCAAGCTAAGACTTGGTTCGAATACGTACCAGCGCCCGAGCCAGTCAGATCCACTTAGCTTTGCCGCCGCTTGATTTTTGAAAAATCCGGTTTTATGCATGACGTATGCTAGAAGGCATATAGATAATATGGGGATGCTTAGTCTTAGAAAACGTTTGACTGATGCCTTTACGCCATTTAAAAAACTCTCAGACTTAAATTTATCAAAAAAAAGATACCCGCTTAGAACAAAGAACAGTGAGACTGCAAAGTGCCCGTTCCATAATGCGCTTATTAATGTGTGATTTATGAAATGGTTTCCAGAGATAAGCGAGTTATCGAACGACCTGAAAAAATGAAAGAGTGCAACCGACAATGCTGCTACACCTCGAATACCATCAAGGTGAAGTGTTCGATTTTTTTTAGTTGATAGATTCGTACTCATAGGCTCTTGATTCATCGTTCGGAATATTTGCGGTTCTGAAAATTAGCCTCATTCTACCTTTGGCCCGCCATCGTGCGGGTTTCTTTTTGCCAGGAGAAAAATGATGACTGCGACCGAAACAGACCGCGACATCCTCGCCCGCACGATTTGGGGCGAGGCCCGCGGCGAAGGAATCGCCGGCCAGATCGCCGTGGCCTGGACGATCCGCAACCGCGTGTTCGATGGAAAGGAAAAGTCGTGGTGGGGAGAAGGGTACGCCGGCGTCTGCCAAAAGCCTTACCAGTTCAGCTGCTGGAACAAGACCGATCCGAACTATCAGTTCCTGATCGGCGTGAAGCAGATCCCGTTCCGCGAGCTGGCGCAGTGCCGGATTGCTGCTGACCAGGTAATCGACGGCAAGGTGCCTGATCCCACGGGCGGAGCCACGCACTACTACGCGCTCAGCATGAAGACTCCGCCCGCCTGGGCGGCCAAGGCGAAGCAGACGCTGTTGCTCGGTGGCCACGTTTTTTTCCGGGATGTGCCGTGATGGTGGTGCCGTGGAAGGCCGTCTGCGCGGTGGCGCTGGTGCTGATCGGCGCCGGTAGCGCGTGGCAGTTTCAGGACTGGCGCTACGGCAAGCAGTTGGCAAATCAAGCCCGACTGCACACCGAAACCCTGAATCAGATGACCATGGCAGCCGCTACCGCGCAACAGGCCGAGCAGGACAAGCGGCTGGCGCTTGAGCAGCGGCTGGCGGCCAGCGATAAAACCCACACCGAGAAAATGACCAATGCTCAAAAAGCCCAGGCTCTTCTGCGCGATCGCCTTGCCACTTCTGATCTGCGGCTGTCAGTCCTCCTCGACGCGGGTTCAACCGGTGGCTGTTCAGTGCCTGCCACCTCCGGCGCCGGCGGCGTGGTTCATGACCCCGTACGAGCCGAACTTGACCCAGCGCATGCTCAACGAATTGTCGCCATCACCAGTGAAGGCGACCGGGGACTGATTGCGCTACAGGCGTGCCAGGCCTATATCCGCGCGTTGACTGATGGCTCAGAGCTATTGTTGCGGGGTGAGCGACCTTGACCCATCATTCAGTTTCAGGTTGATGAAGCGGTGGCATGGATAAGCAACTGGCTGGATATTCGATTGTGTTGACGATCATCTGGGTTTCAGCGGTGGTTGCCGTGATGTATTGGATGTCGCACTGAAGGTAATGGATGGTCGATGTGGAAGGCGTGGTGCTGGGCGCCAAGGCACGAAAAGTTGCGGATCGGCTGCTGGCGCAGATTGTCCGGGTCGATTCGATGATCATCGCTGTGAAGGCTGGCGCACGTGCGGATGGCTTCGTGCTCGGGTTGGAAACCGGCGGGGCTCGGCGCGCTGGCGATTCTGAAAGGCTGTACATCATTTTTTAAGCGGCTCTGTTGGAGCGCTTGAAAACATTGTCGCGCAGCTGAATCATTCGACCGGCTTGATCAAGCTCGGACCTTGATTACGAACGTTCCCCACCGCCCGGTCGACTTTGAACCACTCAAAAACCTCTGTTGGCTCGCCCTAGTGCAGCACGATTTGCTCGGCGCGCTCTTTCGGTGTGGCCGGGTCCAACCATTCTCTGGCCAACTCCGGCGAAAGGGCGACTGGCCGCCGGTCATGAATGTCGACCATGCCGCCAGCACTATCGGCAGTGATGATGACAAAGCCATCATGCTCGCCCGGGTCATGTTCTTCGTTAGGATACTGGCCGATCGCGGCGCAGAGAATTGGCGACTGGTCCCGATGCCGGATCAGATACGGCTGCTTCTTCGGGCCACCTTCGTCAACCCACTCGAACCAGTTGTTGATCGCAATGATCGCCCGGTGCGGCCATAACGCGCGGAAGAATGGGCCGTGGGCGACTTTCTCGACACGGGCATTGATCGGTGCGGCGCGGTCTTTCGCCCAGTGCGGGCGCCATCCCCAGCGAACCATGTCCGCATGCAGGAACTGACCTTCTTGGTGGAATAGCGCAAGCTGGGCGGTCGGGGCGGCGTTGTATCGCTCGAAAGGCTGTTCGCCGGTGGAATTGATCAGGGCGTTCGGCATGCTGAGCGCTGCCACGAAGTCGTGAATGCCGCTGTACTGGGAGAGTCGTCCGCACATTGTCAGATCCTCACATGAGCCTTCAGCGTAGACCAGCGGGCGTCGGCTTCGTCACAAACGTCTTTCGTCGCAGTTTTCGCAAAAATACGACGACTCTTCTCGCTCTCGAGCATCCCTGAGTAAGCGCTGGTTTTCATTGAATAGGAAGTTTCTATTGTGCTCGACGTCGGCGAGTCTTCGCCTTTCGCTCAGCAAATCTCCTTCGGTGTACTGAAGCTTCGCTCTGAGAGAATCCCTCTCCTGCCTGAGCGCATCATTGTCTCGGACCAGGCCATGAACATTTTCCAGCGCGCGCTTGAGGTTAAGGTTGAGCGCTTCGAATTCGTTCTCATACATCCGGAGCTGATGCCGGCAGGTTTCGAGCGGCGTCGGGCAGCCGAGCCAGTCGTCGGTGTTTTCGATATCGGAGAGATCCACGGGAAGTGCCTTGCTTTGTACTGTTTGGATATACAGTAAGCGAGGGAAGGCTGGTGGGCGAGGGTGAGGCGACGAGCAGTAGAAGAGTTTAAGTTTCTTGAATGGCATAAGTTGTACATATACAGTGCATCTGTATAGGTTCTTGGTTCAGTGACATGACTCCGCTGGAAAAGCTACTTAAATGGCATGCGCACTGGTCAATTTCAAATGCAACCGTGAGGTGCAAATGCTGCGGCGCTACGCAACCAGAAAAGGCTAAATCCGAGCGATTTGAGCATTTTTCGTTTTGCTTTCTTCAAAACCCAAGCACCGATCCCTGGCAAGCGCTGGACGAGGTGATATCAGCATTTGACCTGGTATAAAAGGTCAATCCGGCGTCATTAACACGGCCAAGGTCATCTTGATGAACTCCTCATTTCGATCGATTGCGCCCAGTGACACGCGAACGTTTTCCCCGACTTCGGCGAATCCGCGCTGCTCAACCCAAAGGGTGAGCTCCATGATGGCGGCTTCGAGGGCCAGTTGATTCTCGTTAATCTTGTAGAGCAGGGAAGGGAGCAGATCAGAGTTAGACATCGCGTGTTCCTCCGTGAAAGAGCCCAGCGTAGCACCGTGTTACATGAAGAGTGTTTTATGTTCGGCAGGACGCCGGAGAAGGGAGTGAAAAGCTGCTAGTTATGGAACACGTCCAGAATAGTTATGGAACACATCTCGATGACCGCATATTTTTCAGAACGCCAGAAACGACAAAGCCCTGAATAATCAGGGCTTTGTCACATCAAATATGGCGGAGGCGATGGGATTCGAACTCATGGACCTGTTACAGTCGACGGTTTTCAAGACCGTTGCCTTAAACCACTCGGCCACACCTCCGTTGCGTTGCGGGCGCCATAATACCTGAATGAAACACACTGTCAAACTCTGTGCATGGCTTGTTACAGAGCGTCTGTTATGATCTTTGCGACTGAACGTTTCAAACCAACAGGAGTGTCGCCATGCGCGAACAGGATTACGCAGTTCACAACAGCGTGCAGGCTGAGCAGCTAGAGGTTAGCCGCGTCCTGCGCAACACTTACGGTCTACTGGCGCTCACCCTCGCATTCAGCGGTGTGATGGCGTTCGTAGCCCAGCAGATGCGGGTCGGCTACCCGAACATTTTCGTGGTGCTGATCGGTTTCTACGGGCTGTTCTTCCTCACCAACAAGCTTCGTGATTCCGCCTGGGGCCTGGTGTCGGCGTTTGCCCTGACCGGTTTCATGGGTTTCCTGCTCGGCCCGATCCTCAACCGTTACCTGGGCATGCAGGGCGGCGCTGAAGTCGTAAGCTCCGCGTTCGCGATGACCGCACTGGTGTTTGGTGGTCTGTCGGCCTACGTGCTGATCACCCGCAAGGACATGAGCTTCCTCGGTGGTTTCATCACCGCCGGTTTCTTCGTCCTGCTGGGCGCGACGCTGGCGAGCATGTTCTTCCAGATCAGCGGTCTGCAACTGGCGATCAGCGCAGGTTTCGTACTGTTCTCGTCGGTCTGCATCCTGTTCCAGACCAGCGCCATCATCCATGGCGGCGAGCGCAACTACATCATGGCGACCATCAGCCTGTATGTATCGATCTACAACCTGTTCGTCAGCCTGTTGCAGATCTTCGGCATCATGAGCCGCGACGACTGATCGCTGCACCGCTATAAACAGAAAACCCGCGAAAGCGGGTTTTTTGTTGCCTGCGAAAAAGAGAGCAGGCGATCAATTGATCACGATGCTGCCATCAGCCTGTTGCTTATAGATCGTGTAGGGCAACAGCAATGTATCGAGCACTCCCGACACGGCCGCATCGACCAGCAGGCCCGGCGTCGCGTTCTTGTAGTTGAACGCATCGACGTCATCCGGCTTTTCGGCGTGCAGCAGGCAGAAGTCGTACGTCACGCCACTGTAGATGCGCGGTACGGCGCCGCAGTAGGATTTGTTAGCCTTCAACTGCTCGGTGGAATGCTTGTCACTGAATGCTACGGTCTGCACCGTCCCGCACCCAGCCAGCATCAACGCCGCCAGCATCATTGCCTGAATTTTCATGCCGCCAATCCTTCGCCGGAAAAACTCAATCTTCGCCGCTTATCCCATCGGCGGCAATCGACGTTTCACCGGGGTCTTCTTGACGATCGCGGTATTGGTTTCCGCCAGGGTATTCAGCCGATCGAGCAGGGTATCGAGCTGCTCCATCGAACGCACATGCAGACGAGCGATAAAACAATCCTCGCCAGTAACCTTGTCGCATTCGGTGAATTCGGGAATCGACAGGATCTGCCGCTCGACTTCCTGCAATTGCCCCGGCAATGGCCGTACCCGGACAATCGCCTGTAACTGATAACCGAAGCACTTCGGGTCGATCTCCACGGTGTAGCCCTTGAGCACACCGCGTTCTTCCAGGCGGCGCAAGCGCTCGGCCACGCTGGGCGAGGACAGCCCGCTGATCTGCGCCAGCGCCTTGAGCGAGCGCCGTGAATCCTCCATCAAGGCCCCGATCAGGATCTGGTCGATATCGTCGGTCATACAAAACTCCTGCATTAGGCGAATGGCTCAAACCACCCTTGATAAAAAAGGCAGAAATCGAGTTTAGCCTGCTTTTTGCGCTGGAGAAGCCTCGGTCTCGCTTGGCATACTTTTGCCACACATTAAGGAGATTGATGATGGACAAAACAATCCGTCGCGGCTCATTCGAAATGACCGCCGCCATGCTGATATCCGGGACGATCGGCTGGTTCGTGCTGGTGTCCGGGCAACCGGTGCTGGACGTGGTGTTCTGGCGCTGCGTGTTCGGCGCCGGGACTTTGTTGCTGATCTGCGCCGCTTTCGGCTTCCTGCGGTCAGGCATTCTGACCCGCGCCACATTCCTGCTTGCTGTGCTCAGTGGGGGGGCGATTGTCGGTAACTGGGTATTGCTGTTCGCTTCTTATTCACGGGCTTCGATTGCCATCGGTACGGCGGTGTACAACGTGCAGCCGTTCATGTTGGTGGGGCTGGCGGCGCTGTTTCTCGGCGAAAAGATCACCCTGCAGAAGCTGTTCTGGCTGGCGATTTCCTTCATGGGGATGCTGGCCATCGTCAGTGCCCACGGCGTGCAGGGCGAGGGCGGCAGTGACTACCTGACCGGGATCGCGCTGGCGCTGGGGGCGGCGTTTCTGTACGCCATCGCTGCGTTGATCATCAAGCGCCTGAGCGGCACGCCGCCGCATCTGATTGCGCTGATCCAGGTCTGCACCGGTGTGTTGCTGCTCGCGCCGTTCGCCCATTTCTCGGCAATGCCCGAGGCACCAAGCGCTTGGGCCAGTCTGGTGACGCTAGGCATTGTCCATACCGGCCTGATGTACGTTCTGCTCTACGGTGCGATCCAGAAACTACCGACCGCATTGACCGGCGCGCTGTCGTTCATCTACCCGATCGCGGCGATTTTCGTCGACTGGTTTGCTTTCGGTCATCAACTGCAAACCCTGCAATGGATCGGCGTGGCGGCGATCCTGTTGGCCGCTGCCGGCATGCAACAGGGCTGGGGCCTGAAGGCGCGGCGCCTGGCCGCGCAGTAAACCTCAGATATTCCAGCGCGGCGCAGTCTTCGCCAGACGCTGGCGCATCTCGCTGATGTTGGCTGCCAGTTGCCGGGTCAACAGACGGTAACCGTCCAGCGGGCTGTAGACCGGCGTGTCGAGGCTGGCGTCCGGCAATTCCACCGGGCGTCCCAACCGCTGGGATGCGCCGGTTTTCAACGCCCGGGCCATGCCGATCAATTGCACGCGAATATGCCGGTGCTCGGCCCTGAGCGCCGCTTGCAGGTGCGCCATGGCGTCGGGATCGTTGGCGTCCGGGCGGATGTTGCCAAGGATTTCCAGAGTGCTGATGCACATGCGCAGGTTACGCTGGATCGCGTCCAGTTCGGTCATCGAGACTTTGACTTCCTTGGACACCGACGGCATCAGCGAACGCAGTTGCACCATCACCGCGTTCAGCCGGCTCATCAACTTCAAGTGTTCGTCGGCCGTCACCGGTTGGCCACCGATGATCCGCCCGTACACCGTGGCGCAATCACGCAACGCATCGGCCAGGTTGTAGCGCCACGAGTACACCGCGTACAGCGGCAGGGCGAAAGAAAAGGCCAGGGCCAGGGCGATACCGATCAGGATATCGACCCCGCGCCACAGCCCGTCGGTGATCGGGTTGTCGCCATGCCCGGCGACGATGAAAACGGTGATGGCCGAGAGCAGGGCGGTGTAGCCGCCCTTGCCGATGGCGTGATACGAAAAGAATCCGCACACCACCGCCATTGCAAAATAGGTCAGCCACGGCATGCCCAGCCACGCATGCTGCGCCACCAATAACAGGCCGACGCCGGCGCCGATCAAGGTGCCGGTGGCGCGTTCGGCGGCTTTCTTGCCGATGTTGCCGTGGTGTTGCAAGCCGCCGATTACCACCAGCATGGTCACCGACGCCCATTCGCCGTGGGGCAGATTGATGCCGGTGGTCAGCAGGATCGTCGCCAACAACCCCAGTGCGACCCGCACCGCGTGAATGGTTCGTGCATGGCGATAGCGTCGATACGGATCAAGCAATGGCCGCAGGATCCGCCGAAACAGCGGCGGCCAGCGATGGGAGCTGAAAGTACTCAGCGCTGATTCCTCCTCAGAAGATGTAGTCGGTGGCGATGAAGTTCGAATCGCGCCCGCGAATGATTTCGCTGATCAGATCCTTGTTGGGTTCCTGGAACTTGGTTGCCACCAGCGTACGGATCGAAAACACCCGCAGTGCATCGTGTACCGACAGCGTGCCCTCGGCGGAGTTCTTGCGCCCGTTGAACGGGTAAGTGTCCGGACCGCGCTGGCACTGGGCGTTGAGATTGATCCGACCGACCTGGTTGGCAAAGGTGTCGACCAGTCGACCGACCGCCACCGGGTTGGTGCCGAAGATGCTCAGTTGCTGGCCGAAGTCCGACTCCAGGACGTAGTCGATGACGGTGTCGAGGTGACGGTACGGCACGATCGGCACCACCGGGCCGAATTGCTCTTCCTGATACACGCGCATCTGCGGCGTCACCGGGTACAGCACCGCCGGATAGAAGAACGAGGCCCGCGCTTCGCCACCATCAGGGTTGACCACCTGGGCGCCCTTGCTCTGCGCATCGGCCACCAGACCATGCAGATAATCGACCTTGCCCGACTCCGGCAGCGGCGTCAGCGAAACCCCGCTGTCCCACGGCATGCCCGGTTTGAGGCTGGCCAGTTTGGCGTTGAATTTCTCGATGAAGTTTTCGACCACGTCTTCATGCACGAACAGGATTTTCAACGCGGTGCAGCGCTGGCCGTTGAACGACAGAGAGCCGGTAACCGCTTCGCTGACGGCATTGTCCAGATCCACCTCGGGCAGAACGATGCCGGGGTTCTTCGCATCCAGCCCCAGCGCGGCGCGCAAACGGTGTGGTTTCGGGTGCAGTTTTTTCAGGTCGCTGGCGGCCTTGTTGGTGCCGATGAAGGCGAAGATGTCGATCTTGCCGCTGGCCATCAGCGCACTGACGGTCTCACGGCCGCTGCCGTAAATCACGTTGATCACGCCGGTCGGGAAGCTGTCGCGGAAGGCTTCAAGCAATGGGCGGATCAGCAGCACGCCGAGCTTGGCCGGTTTGAACACCACGGTGTTGCCCATGATCAGCGCCGGAATCAGCGTGGTGAAGGTCTCGTTCAGCGGATAGTTGTAGGGGCCCATGCACAGCGCCACGCCAAGCGGGACGCGGCGGATCTGGCCGAGGGTGTCCTGTTCCAGCTCGAAGCGGCTGGAGCGGCGGTCGAGTTCTTTCAGTGCATTGATGGTGTCGACGATATAGTCGCAGGTGCGGTCGAACTCTTTTTCCGAGTCCTTGAGGTTTTTGCCGATTTCCCACATCAGCAGTTTCACCACGGCATCGCGCTGTTGGCGCATGCGCCCGAGGAAGGCCTCGACGTGCTGGATGCGTTCGGCCACGCGCAGGGTCGGCCACAGGCCCTGGCCCCGGTCGTAGGCGCGCACGGCGGCGTCGAGGGCGGTGAGGGCGGTGTCGGCGTCCAGCAGCGGCGTGCTGCCGAGGATCACTTGTTCGTCGCCGTTGTCGCCCTGCAGATAGACCGGGCTGCGCACGGTGGCGAGCGGGCCGTCCCAGCGGCGCAACTCGCCATCGACCAGGTATTCGCGTTGCTCGACCTGACCGTCGAGGCGGTATTTTTCCGGGATGTCGCTGACAGAAGGGAACAGGTTGCCAAGGATGTTTGCTGTGGTCATGTCGCTACCCCGCGTCATTGAAAAAGTCTGTAACGGTTATACGCCTGAACGCGCCGAAATTTAAACCCGCAAATGTCACGCGAATGTCACGCGAAACCGCACAGCAGAGAGGGCATCCACACATGATCATTCCATGCTCTGCGTGGTAATGCCTCAAGGGACGCTCCGCGTTCCAAGCGGACGCAGAGCGTCCAGGGCTGCATTCCCACGCGGAGCGTGGGAACGATCGTCTTCGGTAATGGGCTGGCCCCGTTTGCCCCCCTCAATGTCCCGCAATGCCCTCAACCCGCCGACCTGCCTGCCTTAAGGTGTGAGCACAACAATAAGCGAGGCCGTTATGCGGGCAATCCGACTCACATTATTACTGGCATTGGCCATGACGCTGCCTGGCTGTGGCGAAGACCCCAAGCCCCCGGCCAGCACCAACAACGCCATTCCCAAAGACCCGGCGCTGGCGCAGATCTACGCCAACAGCTGCCAGCTCTGCCACGCCAACCCTGCCGCGAATGCGCCGTTGACCGGTGACCGCCAGGCCTGGGAACCGCGCATCCAGCAGGGCGCCGACACGCTGCTCGACCACGCCATCAACGGCTACAACGGCATGCCGCCGATGGGCCAGTGCGTCGAGTGCTCGGAAGAACAATTCCTTCAGTTGATCGGCTTCATGGCCGACCAGCCGCTCCCACAATAAGGATCCTGGCATGCCGATAGATCTGACACGCCGGCAGTTGTTGCAACGGGCAAGCATCGTCGGGGCGTTCAGCGCGCTGGCTTCCAATCCGGCGCTGGGCCAGTTGATGCGCGCGCCTCGACTGATTCCCTGGCGCAACTGGTCGGGCGGGCAGAGCTGCCTGCCGGCGGCGCGGGTGGCGCCGAAGAATCTCGATGAGTTGACGACGATCATTCAGCAGGCACCGGGCAAGATCCGCCCGGTCGGCTCGGCGCATTCCTTCAGCGCGCTGGTGCCAACCGACGGTACGCTGTTGTCGCTCAGCTACTTCAACGGCCTGCTCGATCACGACCCGAAAACCCTGCAAGCCGAATTCGCGGCCGGCACGCCGATGTCGCGCATGGGCGTACCGCTCAAGGACGTCGGTCAGGCCCTGCAAAACATGGCCGACATCGATTACCAGACCCTGGCCGGGGCCATTTCCACCTCGACTCACGGCACCGGCAAAACCTTCCAGTCCTATTCCGCCCACGTCTGCGGGATGCAACTGGTAACCGCCAGCGGCGAGGTGCTGGATTGCGACCGCCAGCATCACCCCGAGGTATTCAACGCCGCCCGTGTATCCCTGGGCGCGCTGGGCGTAGCGACCAAAATCCGCCTGCAAAACCGCCCGGCCTATCGCCTGCGCGAGCGACAGTGGATCGCCAGGACCGAAGAGTTGCTGGAAGACATCGACAAGAACACAAGCGAAAACCAGCACTGGGAAATGCTCGTCGTCACCCATTCCGACTACGCCTTGTCGATCGCCCTCAACGAAACCACCGACCCGCCCACGCCGCCGATCCCGCCTGAAGAGGAGGGCGGCAACGAGTTCGTGACCCTGATCGAGAAGATCGACAAGTACGGCAGCGATTTCCCGGGCTTGCGCAGCTCGCTGCTCAACAGCCTGCGGCATCTGGCGAGCTTTGATGACCGGGTTGGTGACTCGTTCGACATCTACGCCAACGTGCGCACCGTGCGCTTCAATGAAATGGAATATTCGGTGCCCGCTGAACATGGCCCGGCGTGTCTGCGGGAGATTCTCAAGCTGATCCGCGACAAGGACCTGCGCACCTGGTTTCCCATCGAGTACCGCTACGTCAAGGCCGACGACATTCCGCTGAGCATGTTCGAGGGCCGCGACAGCTGCTCGATCTCGGTCCACCAGCATTACCAGATGGACCACCACAACTTCTTCGCCGCGATCGAGCCGATCTTCTGGAAGTACAACGGCCGGCCGCACTGGGGCAAATTGCACACGCTCAACGCCCGCACGTTGCAAACGCTCTATCCGCGCTGGCAGGAATTCATTCAGGTACGCCAGGCGCTGGACCCGAGCGGCAAGTTTCTCAACGGGCATCTGTCGTCGATTCTGGGGGTGAGCTGATGGCGGTCAATCGACGTAATTTCGTGCTCGGGACTTTGGGTGTCGGCGCTTTGCTGGTGGGGGTTGGCGCATGGCTGCGGCCGGGGGATCGCGGCGGGCCTTACAGCGACTATTTCCGGGCGCTGAACAATGAACTCAAGAGCAAAGGCCCGATGCGCCCGGTGTTGCTGATTGATCTGGATCGCCTCGACCACAACATCGACGTGGTGATGCGTTCGGTCAATCGTGCGGGCAAGCAGTTGCGGCTGGTGGAGAAATCCCTGCCGTCACCGGGCCTGCTCAGCTACATCGGCCAACGGGCAGGGACGCAGCGACTGATGTCGTTTCATCAGCCGTTTCTCAATCATGATGCGGTGATGTTTCCGCATTCGGACATCCTGCTCGGCAAGCCGCTACCGGTGCGTTCGGCGGAGATTTTCTACCAGACCCACAAAGGCCCGTTCGCCCCGGCGAAACAACTGCAATGGCTGATCGACAACCCCGAACGCTTGCAGCAATACCTCGCGCTGGCCCAGGGCTTGGGCACTCGCATGCTGATCAACATCGAACTGGACGTCGGCCTGCACCGGGGCGGCGTCAGCGATCTGAACGTGCTCGGGCAAATGCTCGCGCTGATCGCCGCCAACCCGCAGCATCTGGAATTCGCCGGGTTCATGGGCTACGACCCGTTCGTGGGTATGGGTGTGCCGGGGATTCTCGGTTCGCCCGAGGAACTGTTCGCCAGGGTGATGGTGATTTATCAGCGCTGCGTCGACTTTATCCGGCAGCAATACCCGGCGCTGTGGCACGACGGCTTGTGCCTGAACACTGCCGGCAGCCCGAGTTACCGCATGCATGAAAACGAGCACCTGAGCACTGAGGTGTCGGTGGGCACGGCGATGCTCAAGCCGACTCATTACGACTTGCCTTCTCTGGTTGAACACGAACCCGCCGCGTACATCGCCACGCCGGTGTTGAAAAGCACCGGAGCAGTAAACATCCCGGCGCTGGATGACAAGTCGAAACTGTTTTCGTGGTGGGACACCAACCAGCGCCAGACTTTCTTCATCTACGGCGGTAACTGGATGGCCGAGTTCGAATCGCCGCCGGGGCTTCAAAGCAATGGCGTTTACGGCCGTAGCTCGAATCAGGAGATGGTCAATGGTTCGAATGCCGTGGGGCTGACGGTGGAGGATCAAGTCTTTCTGCGACCGACCCAGACCGAAGCCGTCCTCCTGCAATTCGGTGATTTGCTGGCGGTACGTGGCGGCAAGATCGTCGATACCTGGCCGGTTTATTCCTGACCAATAAAACAAGCTCGCTCCCACAGGTTTTTATGGTGCCTGATCGATCTCATTCGATTTCTGTAATGAAGCTTTTATGACAAAAGTTCGGTAGCACATCGCCAGTCCGGTCATGCCTATGTAACGCGCTTGAGGGGCCCTTTGGGCGCTTTTCACAAGCCGAGGCGGGACGCCGGGAGTGAGGCAATGGGGACTATGGAACGCTACTCGAAAGTAGGCATGCAGGAACTCGATCAACGCCTGTCGAAGATCGTTGAAGCCGCGCGCAAGAAGCCGGTTTCGGTGTATCGCTACGGTGCGCCGTGGGTCTGGATCGTGTCGCAGGATGACTGGCAGGGCGCCTTGAAAGAGGTCTCCAGTTATATTCCGCCGGGTCATTCGCTGGTGCTGCTGCGCCCGCAGATCGATGACCTGCTCGACGCCCATCGCGACCTCCTGCACGACCTCGATGCCCAACCCGGCATGCTGATCGCCCCGCAGACGGTCATGCACATCCTGCTGCTGCAACTGCTGTATTCGGTGCCCAGCGAGCAGCAGCTCTATGAACAGCTCAATTACAACCTGCTGTTCCGCTGGTTTGTCGGCCTCGGCCTGAACCAGAAAGTCTGGAGCTTCAACGTCCTCAGTCGCGACATCGCCACGTTGCTCAACGAGCCGCGTGCGGTGCAGCTCATCCAGAAAATCATCGGTGAAGTGTTCTGCGGCGCGCTGCTGCAAATGCCCGAGTTCTCGCTGAACTTCGCGCTGCTGCACACCTGGCTGGGCAAACACACCGGGCCCCGCACGTCAGCAATTAACAACGCCAGTAATTGACGCACACGCAAGACGCATGAGCGCCAACAGGTCATCGCGAATTTCAGGGGGTAGTGTGGAGCAGATTTTCACGTCACGGCTGGCGCTGTGGGGCTGGCTGCTGGTGACGGCCGGCGTGCAGCCGGCGCTCGCCGATGAGGCCGCAAACGCAGGTGCGCAACGTCTGGTGGACGTCAACGAATACTTCGTGCGCGGCAACACCGTGCTCGATGCCCGGGCCATCGAAGAAGCGGTGTACCCGTTCCTCGGCCCGCAAAAAGCCTTGAGCGACATCGAAGGCGCGCGAGACGCCTTGCAGAAGGCTTATCAGGAACGCGGCTACCAATCGGTGTTCGTCGAACTGCCGGAGCAAGCCGTGGCCGACGGCATCGTGTATCTGCAAGTCAGCGAAACCAAGGTCGGCCGGGTGCGTGTGGTCGGCGCCAAACACTATTCGCCGCTGGACATCCGCGACAACGTCCCGGCCCTGAAGGAAGGCGAGGTGCCGGACTTCGCCAAGGTCCAGGGCGAACTGGCGCAACTCAACAAAACCCCGGGCCGGCAGGTAATGCCGCTGGTGCGCGAAGGGCAGCGCCCCGGCACCATGGACGTGGATTTGCAGGTCGAAGACCAGAACCCGTGGACCGCCAGCGTCGGCCTGAACAACGACTACAGTGCCGACACCGAAAAACTGCGTACTGTCACCAGCCTCGGTTACAACAATCTTTGGCAGTTGGGGCACAGCGTCAACCTGACGTTCTTCACCGCGCCCCAGGAAACCGACAATGCCAAGGTCTGGTCGGGCTCCTACACCGCGCCGCTGACCGAGCGCTGGAGCGTGCAGTTCTCCGGCTACCAGTCCGACAGCAACGTCGCCACCCTCGGCGGCAGCAACGTGCTCGGCAAGGGCCATTCCTACGGGTTAGCGGCGATCTACACGATCCCGTCCAGCGGCAACTGGTCGAACTCGCTGTCGGCCGGCATCGACTTCAAGGACTTCGACGAGCGCCTGACCCTGTCCGGCGAAAGCGACAAGGTGCCGCTCAAATACGCGCCGTTCACCTTCGCCTACAACGGCTATCGCTACAGCGAAAAGAGCCAGCTCGGCCTCGGCCTGAGCCTGGTCGCGGCCACTCGAAGCTTCTTCGGTTACGGCAGCTCCGACGAAGACTTCGACTACAAACGCTACCGCGCCAACCCGAGTTTCGCCGTGCTCAAGGGCGATACCAACTTCACCTGGACCTTCGACAGCGACTGGCAGAGCGCAAGCAAAGCGGCGTTCCAACTGGCGTCGGGGCCACTGGTTTCCAACGAACAATTCTCCGCCGGCGGCGCGACTTCGGTGCGCGGCTATCTGGCCGCTGAACGTACCGCCGATGACGGCTTTCTGCTGAGCGAAGAACTGCGCACACCGTCGCTGGCCAAGTACGTCGGCGGCTGGATGCAGGACTGGCGCTTCTACGCCTTCGCCGAGGGCGCGCAACTCTACCTGCGCGACGAACTGCCGGACCAGGATGCCAATTACGCCCTGGCCAGTGTCGGCCTCGGCACCCGCGCCAGCCTCAGCAAGTGGCTGTCCGGCAGCCTCGACTGGGGCTACCCGCTACTCGAAGGGCCGAACACCTCGAAACAGGAATCGCGCCTGCACTTCAACCTTCAGGCCACTTTCTAACAAGGAGCACCTCCATGCAGCGCCTTTTCCTTTCGTTGTTGATCTGCCTGGGCTTTGTGCTCCCGGCCACGGCTCAGGCCTGGTGGCAGGACGACTGGCACTACCGCAAACAGATCGCCGTCGACACCACGCCGCAAGGCGCCGCGATCAATCAAACCCTTGGCCGCACCGCGCTGCTGGTGCGCCTGCACACCGGCAACTTCACGTTTGACGGCGTGAAAGAGGACGGCTCGGACCTGCGTTTCGTCGCCGCCGATGACAAGACCGTGCTCAACCACCAGATCGAAAGCTTCGACGCGCTGATGGGCATGGCGCTGATCTGGGTCGACGTGCCGAATGTCGAGGGCGGTCAGCGTCAGGACATCTGGATGTACTACGGCAACCAGAAAGCCCCGGCCACCGGCAACGGCCAACTCACGTTCGATCCGAATTACACCGCGCTCTATCACTTCGAGGGCGCCACCGGTACCCCGGCGAAAGACACCACCGCCTACGGCAACACCGCGCAGAGCGCCACTGGCAGCGCGATTGACGGCGTAGTAGGGCGGGCCTTGCAGTTCAGCGGCCAGCCGTTGCTGTTGCCGGCCAGTCCGTCGCTGCAGCACAACGCCGGCAGCGCGTTCACCTTCAGTGCCTGGTTGCGACTGGATCAGGCTAACGGCGAGCAACTGATTCTGGCCCGTCGCGAAGGCGCCCACAGCCTGCTGGTCGGTGTGAATCAGGGCGTACCGTTCGTGGAAATCGACGGCCAGCGCGCCGTCGCCACGCAACCGCTGAATCCAGGTCAATGGCAGCACGTTGCACTGACCGCTGAAGGCGCCAAAGTGACGCTGTACATCAACGGTCGCGAAGGCGCATCGCTCGCTCAAGCGATGCCGGCGTTCAACTCGGTCATGGCCATCGGCGCTGATCTGCATGAAGGTCCTTTCCAGCCGTTCGTGGGTGCCATCGATGAACTGCGTCTGTCGAAAGTCGCCCGTCCGGCGCCGCTGTTGCTGGCTGACGCCACTTCCCAGGGCGCCGAGTCGAAACTGGTCGCCTATGGCGTCGATGAAGAACAGTCCGGCTTCGGTTTCGGCAGCCTCGGTTTCCTGCTCAACGCCGTGCCGGTCGATGCCTGGGTGATCATCGCGGTGCTGGTGCTGATGATGTTCCAGTCGTGGATCATCATGCTGCGCAAGAACCGCACCCTCAGCCGCGTCACCGCCGCCAACGAAGACTTCCGCGTGCAATTCGCCAAGGTCGGCACTCGCCTGGAAATGTTCGCCGACGACACCCAGCTCGCCCAGCGCTTGCAGCATTCGCCGCTGTGGCGCCTGTATCAGGTGGCGGTGAAAGAGATCCGCACCCGCCGCGAGCAGGGCGCCGATACCTCGTCGGTTTCGGCGGCGACCATCGAAGCGATCCGCTGCTCCATGGACGGCGTGCGCACCCGGGAAAACCAGCAACTGAGTTCGAAACTCTCGACCCTGTCCAACGCCATCGCCGGCGGCCCGTACATCGGCCTGCTCGGCACCGTGCTGGGGATCATGGTGGTGTTCCTCGGCACGGCCATGGCCGGTGACGTAAACATCAACGCCATCGCGCCAGGCATGGCGGCAGCATTGCTCGCTACCGCCATGGGCCTGTTCGTCGCGATCCCGGCGCTGTTTGGCTACAACCGCCTGATCACTCGCAACAAGGAAGTCAGCGCCGACATGCGTGTGTTTGTCGACGAGTTCATCACCCGTCTGGCGGAGATGCACGGCGAAGGCCAGTCCAGTGAGGCGGCGCATCAGCGCGGTCATCACGCCAATCACTCCGTACCGGCCTGAGGAGCACTGACATGGCGTCCGTAAATGCCTCCCACGACGATGACGAAGATGCAGCGGTGGACAGCATCAACATCACGCCACTGGTGGACGTGCTGATGGTGGTGCTGGTGATGTTCATCCTCACTGCCACCGCGCAGGTCTCCGGGATCCAGATCAACCTGCCCAAGGCCAGCGCCGCCGTGTCGCTGTCCGAGGCCAAGACCAAGGCGATTTCGGTCAACGATGGCGGCCAGGTGTTCCTCGACGCCTACCCGGTGACGCTGCCGGAGCTGGAAGAACGCCTGCGCATCGAGAAGGCGCAGAACCCGGACTTCCCGGTGATCGTGCGCGGCGATGCCACGGTGCAATACCAAAAGGTCATCGAAGTGCTGGATCTGTTGCGCCGGCTCGAACTGTCCCAGGTCGGTCTCGTTACCGGCAAACCGACGCAGGGCTGAGTGATGACTGCACAACTGCCAATCGAGCCTCTACCGGTGAAGAAGTCGCCACTGCGCTACGTGAAGTGGGGCGCCGGGCTGATCCTCGGTGCGCTCGCCGCGTGGTTCCTGTGGCAGTGGGCCAACGACATGAGCGGTATCCGTCGGGAAGCGCCGAAGGTGCCGACGATCATTCCCTTGCCGCCACCGCCACCTCCGCCGCCGGAAAAACCGCCGGAGCCGGAAACCCCGGTCGAGGAAAAAGTCGTCGAGCCCGAGCCAACGCCAGAGCCGCAAGAGGTCAAGCCTGAAGAGGAAGCACCGCCATCGCCGGCCGACGACCTCGCCAACCCGATGCAGATCGACGGCGACGCCCAGAGCGGCAGCGACGCGTTCAACATCGGCGCGGGCAAGGGCGGCGGCATGGCCGGCGCCGGCGGTGGGCGACTGGGCAACGGCACCTACAGCCAGTTCCTAGCGTTCACCTTCCAGAAGCTGCTGCGCGAAAAACCCGACCTGCGCAACCTGGCGTTTTCGCTGCAGGCCGATGTGTGGCTGAGCAGTGTCGGCGAGATCACCCGGGTCGAGCTGATCAAGTCCAGCGGCAACCCCGAGATCGATACGCAAGTGCTCGCCGCGCTGCGCAACGCGCCCGCTTTAAGCGAACGGCCACCGGCCTCCATCACCTTGCCTGTGCGCATGTCCCTGCAAGGGCGGCGTCCGGGTTAACCGAATTCATAAAGCTGTATGAAAAGGAGTTGTGTGCAGATGATTTCCAACGTGAATCGATTGTCCCTGGCGGTCGGCATGGTCATCGCGACCCTGGTCGGTCAGGCCGCGGCAGCGCCAGCGCCCTCGGAGAACGCCACGATCAATCTGATCCGCTTGCTGGTCGAGCAGGGCATTCTGAAACAGGACAAGGCCGACGCGCTGATCGCCCAGGCCCAGAACGAAGCGGCCCAGGCCAAGCAGGCTGCGGCGTCCACCGCTGTGGCAGCCGGGCCGGTCGCGGCGCCGGGCGATGTGCGGGTGCAATACGTGCCGGCTGCGGTGCGCGACCAGATCCGTGATCAGGTCAAGGCCGAAGTCATGGCCACCGCCAAACAGGAAAACTGGGCCGCGCCCAACACTTTCCCGGACTGGGCGTCACGCATCAGCTTTGACGGTGACATTCGTCTGCGTGACGAATCGCGCTACTACTCGGGCAGCAACAGCAACGAAATCGTCGACTTTGCCAAGCTCAACAACAACGGCCCTTACGACGTGAATCCCAACAGCAGCACCGCGTTGCCGCCGTTGCTCAACACCCGCGAAGACCGCGAAAACCTGTTCCGCCTGCGCGCACGGCTGGGCATGAAAGCGGAGATTTCACCGCAATGGACCGCCGGCATCCGCATCGGCACCGGCTCGGACAACAACCCGGTGTCGACCACCCAGAACCTCGGCGGTGGCTTCTCGAAAAAGGACATCTGGCTCGATCAGGGTTACCTGACCTGGAAGCCGTCGGATGAGCTGACCCTGACCGGTGGCCGCTTCGCCAACCCGTTCATGTCCACCGACATGCTGTATTCCAACGACCTGAACTTCGACGGTGTGGCAGCCATTTTCGACCATAAGCTCAGCCGCGACTGGGGCCTGTTCGGCACCGTCGGCGCGTTCCCGGTGGATTACACCAACGACACCACCACCAGCAACGGCTTCGACAAGGAAGAAAGCGATAACAAATGGCTGTACGGCGCGCAAATCGGCGCCAAATGGGCGATCAACAGCAACAACCGCTTGAAAGGCGCGCTGGCCTACTACCGCTTCGACGACATCGAAGGCCAGCGCTCCAGTCCTTGCGAACCGTGGGCCGGCGCACCGGGCTGCGACAGCGACGGCACCCGCGCAGCGTTCATGCAGAAGGGCAACAGCGTGTTTCTGCTGCGTGACATCACGCCGAACCCGCTCAACCCGAGCACCACGCCGCAACCTCAGTTCGTTGGCCTGGCGTCCGAGTTCAACCTGCTGGACCTCAACGTGGTGTGGGACGCCGACCTGCCGGAAGACTTCAAACTGCGCAGCCAGGGCAACTACATCCACAATCTCGGCTACGACGAAGGCGACATGCGCAAGCGTTCGGCCGGGCAACTGGTCAACAACCTCGACAGCAGCGGCAACATCGAAAGCGGCGCCAATGCGTGGATGGTCCAGTTCACCCTCGGCAACGCGCTGGAGCTGAAGAAGCAGGGCGACTGGAACCTGTTCGCCGGCTACAAGTACATCCAGCCAGATGCCTTGCCGGATGGCTTCAACGACTCGTCGTTCCACCTGGGCGGCACCAACGCCAAGGGCTATATCCTCGGCGGCAACTACGGCCTGGCAAAGAACGTTTACGCCACCGGCCGCTGGATGAGCACCGAGGCGGTGTACGGTGCGCCGTTCGACATCGACGTCATGCAGCTTGAGATCAACACGCGCTTCTAGAGCGCCGGGAGAGGGTTATGAAAATCCGCTTTTTATGGCTTGGGCTCGGCATGTTGATCGCCACCGGGGCGAGCGCCGAAGGCATGGAAGAACGCCTGCGCACCCAGTTGCGCAGCACTACCCAGCAGCTGCAAACCCTGCAAAGCCAGCAGGCCCAGGCCAGCGCCGCGCAACTGGCGGCGCAGAACGAAGCCAAGGCTGCCCAGGCGCAAATCAAGCAATTGACCGCCGAACTGGCCAAGGCCAAAGGCCTTGCCGAGCAACTGGCCGGGCAGCAGCAAACCTTGCACAGCCAGGCCCAGGCGCAAGTCGCGGCCAGCAACGAGCAGACCGGCAAGTTCAAGAAGGCCTACGAAGAGCTGTTGGTCCTGGCCCGTGCCAAAGAGGCAGAACGGTCTAAGCTTCAAGCGCAATTGACTGAGCGTGACACACAAGTGCAGCAATGTTCGGTCAAGAATCAGCAGATGTACGGCGTGGCCAAGCAGATTCTCAGCGCCTACGAAAACATCGATGTGGCCGAGGTGATGAAGATCCGCCAGCCCTTCGCCGGCAGCGCCCGGGTCAAGTTCGATGAACTGGCTCAGGGTTTTGGCGATGAACTGTACAAGACTCAATTCGATGCGCCGCAAGCCGCGATTGCGCACTGATTAAAAGACTCATGGACAAGGAAGACGTAATGACTCAATTGATCTCCCACGTATCCCCGCAATCCCTGACCGACGTGCTGCAAGCCGCCGGTTATCGTGTCAACCAGACCGAACAGAACGGCATCGTCCAGTTGCTCAGCGCCAGCCAGGGCATCGGTTACGCCTTGCGTTTCGGCAACCCGGCGGTGGCGGAACAGGGCAGCTACGTCGACTTCACCTTCAGCTGCGCCTTGCGCGTGCAGGGTGAGCTGCCGGCCGGTGTGGCGGAGCAGTGGAACGCGACCCGCCGCTTTGCCCGGTTGTCGTTGCAGGGCGAGTTCCTGGTGATGGAAATGGACGTGGTGGTGGCCGCTGGCGTCAGCAACGATCACCTGCGCGGCAACCTGGAATTGTGGGATCGCCTGTTGCAGGAATTCATCGTTTACCTGCGTGATTTCACCCAGAACGCCGCTGCCGCTCAGGCTCCAAAGGTTGAGCAAGAGGAAGTTGCGCTGTGACGAAACCTGCCATGGTAATCAGCGCCGCTGCGGTGGCGCTGTTGGTGGTGGCCGTGGCGCTGGTGGTGCGGCCGGGCAATGACCCGGTCGCCGCCCAGCAACCGGCGCCGGTGATTGCGGCGAACAATGGACCGGCAGTGGCCAGATTAGGCAATCAGCAGGTTTCGCCGGAAGAATTGCAGGCGCTGCTGGCCGCCGTACCGCCCCAGACCCGCGAACAACTGCGCGGCAATCGTGAGGCGCTGGAGCGCTGGATACGTTCACGCCTGGCCGAAAAAGCCGTGCTGGAACAGGCCGACGCCCAAGGCTGGGCGCAACGTCCGGACGTGGTTCGGCAAACCCGTGCCGCCACTGAGCAGATCGTGTTCCGCGACTATTTGCAGTCGGTGAGCCAGGTGCCGGCGGATTACCCGAGCGACGCCGAGTTGCAGCAGGCGTATGACGCGGGCAAGGCCAACTGGCAGACGCCGGCGCTGTATCGGGTCAGCCAGATTTTCCTCGGGGTGAACGAGCCGCAGAATCTTGAAACCGTGCGCAAGCAGGCTACGGAATTGAGCAAGAAAGCCCAGGCGGCCCCGGCGGAGTTTGCAGCGCTGGCCAAGGAATTTTCCCAGGACCGCCTGACCGCTGAACGTGGCGGTGACACCGGCCTGCAACCGTTGCAGCAACTGGTGCCGCAAGTGCGTGGTGCCGTGGCGCGACTCAAGGTTGGCGCGGTGTCCGATCCCGTTCAAAGCAGCGCCGGTTTCCACGTCATCAAACTCACCGAACAGCAACCGGCCCGTACCGCGACCCTCGACGAACTGCGCGATCAACTGACCCAGGCCTTGCGGGCTCAACGTCAGGAGCAGATCGCCCAGGCGTATCTGGACGGCATGCTCAACACCGCGACGCTGAGCATCGACGGAGCCGAGCTCAACAAGGTGCTGGAGGAAAAACTGTAATTCAGATCCACCACTGAACTCTGTGGGAGCGAGCTTGCTCCGGGCGGCGTTCCGACGAAAGCGGTGTATCTGGCAATGAGATGTTGCGTGTGCCGATGCCTTCGCGAGCAAGCTCGCTCCCACAATGGATTTATGCAAAGGCAAACAACAAAGATCGACAGGGAGTCATCGATGTCATTCACCGAACCCGCAGCACGACAAAGCAGCGCCGAATTTCGCTGGCCCAAGGACAAGGATGAACCCTGGCTTGCGCAAGCCGCGACGCTCGACAGTGATGTTGCGCAATACTTTCTGGTCAGCGCACGTTGCGGCTGCTTCATGCAGGCCGCCCGCAGCCTCAACGTGCGCTCGACCCTGCTGCGCAAACAACTGGCGCAACTCGAACAACAACTGCAATGCGCGCTGTTCAGCTTCCAGGGCAGCGCTCTCAGCCTGACCCGCGAAGGCCAGCAATTGCAGGCGCAACTGGTGGCCCTGGCCCACGAACGCAAACTCCCGGTGATCGAGCAGCCCCTGATCAGGCTGGCGGTCGCCGAATCGATCCTGCACGACATCCTCGGACGCGACCTCATCGCACTGCTGCGCCGCAACGCCAGCGTGCGCCTTGAGATCATCGCCCTCGACAGCGAACTGGCCCTGCGCGCCGTCAGCGCCGACATCGTGCTGTGGCTCGCCCACGGCGAAACCCCGCACCCCGGCCCGACCTTCGCCACCAGCGAACCGCAACGCCTGGCGCAACTGGAATACCAGCCGCACATCGCCAAACGCTATTCCCGCGTGACTGCACGCCCGGAAAGCCCGGATGATCTTGCCGATTTCATGTTGGTGCAATGGCAGCATGACCGGCAGATCGACAGCTTCCGGCCCTGGAACAATCTGGTCGAACAGCGCCTGGCCGGAGTGGTGCAGATGCAGTCCTACGAGCTGATGCTGGAGATGATCCGGTGCAGCGCATGCATTGGTTTGTTGCCGATGTACATGAGCCGGTTTGATCGCGGGCTGGTGGCGTTGCCGGGGTTGTTTGACGAGGCGATGCGGTTGCAGGCGTGGTTGGCGGTGAACAGTGAATCGCAGGAGGTCGGGGAGGTGCAGACCTTGGTGGAGTTGATTCAACGCACGTTCAATGAGCGACAGGAGTGGTTTGAGTAGTTTTTCTCAGATCGTAGATCGTTCCCACGTCGAGGCGTCGAACCGTCCGCGTGGGAATGCCTCAAGGGACGCTCCGCGTTCCAGCTCCGGAAGGGACGCGGAGCGTCCCGGGCTGCATTCCCACGCGGAGCGTGGGAACGATCAGGCGATCAGGTTACAGAGGCGCCTCAGTCTTCAACTCCAGATTATCCAGCGCCCGGTTCACCGCCAGTTCCCCCAGCATGATCAATTGCGCAATCCCCAGCAGCACATGCCGATGCGAGCCGTCCACCAGCCCGGCGAAGTCGGTGGCCATGGTTTTGGCCGAGGTCAGGGTTTCGCAGGCGTCGGCCAGCAGTTCTTCGCTGTCGACGCCGGGGGCGATGAGGTAGCGGGTGTTGGGTTTGAGCAGCGGTTTTCTGGGGTGGAACGGATTGAGGTAGTGATCGAGGGCGCGTTCGGCGGCTTCGTGGAATTTCTTGGAATCGAGGGTTTCGTAGGGCGAGGTCGGGTCGGTTTCGGGTGGATTGGGTGTTGGTTTGATCATGATTGAATCTCCAGAGTCATGGAGCCGCCACGATTCGCTGCGATACGAAGGGGTGGCAGCTATACGCGGGTCGCAGACCGGGACTCTAGAACCGGCAGACCCGAGGGTCTCCCACGTACAGCCGCCATAAAACTGGAGGGTGTTGTGCGTCTAGAGATCGCGGGCTGCGAGACCCGATCACTGATTCATCAGCGACCCGGAAACGATAGAGTCGGCCCCCAAGGCACACAAGCCGGCGGATTCTGGCGGATGCGTAGGCAATGGCGCAAGGCGTTGTGGCTTGCTGGAAGTTTCGGTCAACGGCTTTAAACAGGCATGGCGAATCCGTGAGGAAGCGGTTTACATTGACCGGCCACGCACTGATCCAGGAGGGATCGTTCATGCTTGAGCACAACCCCGCGATTGATCTCGAACGCTTCAACGAATGCCATCTTGAAGGCGTCACCGCGCTCTACAACGACCCGGCGTTAGCGCGGCAAGTGTTGCAGATGCCGTTTCAATCCTCCGAGATCTGGCGCCAGCGCCTGATGCCGGACAGCGAGCGGGTGTTGAAACTGGTGGCACTGCACCAAGGGGTGGTGATCGGTTATCTGGGGCTGGAGGCTTTTTCCCGGATTCGTCGCAGTCATGCCGGCAGCATCGGGCTGAGTGTTGCGGTGGCCTGGCAAGGCAAGGGGGTGGGGACGAAACTGATGGCGGCGGCGCTGGATGTTGCCGACAACTGGATGAACCTGCACCGGGTCGAGCTTTCGGTGTACGCCGACAACGAGGCGGCCATCGGCCTCTATCGCAAGTTCGGCTTCGAAACCGAAGGGCTGTTCCGCGATTACGCCGTGCGTGACGGGCAATGGGTCGACACCCTGAGCATGGCGCGTCTGCGCCAGACGCCAAAGGTTTGAAAGATCGTTCCCACGCAGACGGTTCGACGCCTCGACGTGGGAACGATCAACATCAACGGAAGTAGCTCACATTTCGAGATTGACCCACCCCGGCTTCGCCACCTCCGGCGCCACCGCCTTCACGGTTTTACCCGTAGCCATCTCAACCCGCCGCGCCACCTCCGGATCATCCGCAAACGGCGTCAGACTCGCCTCATCCAGGCTTTCAGCCGTTTCATGGCGCAAGCAATACTCCACCGACAACCACAAAAACAGCACGCCCAACACATTCAAGAAAACATCGAACATGACCGGCTCCCTTTATCAGGCGATCTGCGCTTCACGGTGGGCAATTGCAACATCCGCCACCCGCACCGTGCGCCACACGTTGTAGGCCATCAGCAGCATGCCGCTGAGGAAGAACACCCCGCCTGCAAACCGCACCACAAACCCGGGATGGCTGGCCTGCAGCGCCTCGACGAACGAATAAGTCAGCGTGCCGTCCTCGTTGATCGCTCGCCACATCAGGCCCTGGGTAATCCCGTTGACCCACATCGAAGCGATGTACAAAACGGTACCGATGGTCGCCAGCCAGAAGTGCAGGTTGATCAGCGGCGTGCTGTGCATCCGCTCGCGGCCAAAGACTTTCGGCACCATGTGATAGGTCGCGCCGAAGGTGATCATCGCCACCCAGCCGAGGGCGCCGGCGTGGACGTGGCCGATGGTCCAGTCGGTGTAGTGGGAGAGGGCGTTGACGGTCTTGATCGCCATCATCGGGCCTTCGAAGGTCGACATGCCGTAGAACGCCAGCGACAGGACGAGGAAACGCAGGATCGGGTCGGTGCGCAACTGATGCCAGGCGCCGGACAGCGTCATCATCCCGTTGATCATGCCGCCCCAGCTCGGCGCGAGCAGGATCAGCGACATCGCCATCCCCAACGACTGCGCCCAGTCCGGCAGCGCGGTGTAATGCAAGTGGTGGGGACCTGCCCAGATGTACAGGGTGATCAACGCCCAGAAGTGCACGATTGACAGGCGGTACGAATACACCGGCCGATTGACCTGTTTCGGCACGAAGTAATACATCATCCCGAGGAACCCGGTGGTCAGAAAGAAGCCCACCGCGTTGTGCCCGTACCACCACTGCACCATGGCGTCGGTGGCGCCGGAATACACCGGATAGGACTTGAACCAGTCCACCGGGATCGACAGGTGATTGACCACGTGCAGCATGGCGATCACCAGAATGAACGCGCCGAAGAACCAGTTGCCGACGTAGATGTGTTTGGTCTTGCGCTGCACCACGGTGGTGAAAAACGCGATGGCGTATGCAACCCAGACCACGGCCATCCAGACCGCGCCGGAGAATTCGATTTCGGCGTATTCCTTGGTGGTGGTGTAGCCCATCGGCAGGCTGACCAGCATGATCACGATCACTGACTGCCAGCCCCAGAAAGTGAACGCGGCAAGTTTGTCCGAGTACAGCCGCACCTGGCAGGTCCGCTGCACCGCGTAATAACTGGCGGCAAATTGCGCGCTGCCGGCGAAACCGAAAATCACCAGGCTGGTGTGCAACGGTCGCAAGCGGCCGAAGGTGGTCCACGGCAAGTCCAGACTCATGTCCGGCCATACCAGTTGCGAGGCGATCCATACCCCCATCGCCATGCCCACGACACCCCAGAAAACAGTGGCGATGACGAATTGGCGGACGACCTTGTAGTTATAAGCCTGTCCGATTGTTGCTGTGCTCATGGTCAATTCTTCCACGGTTGCAAAGTCTTGCCAGGCCACCCGGTCTGGCACGAGCTGCACTGTAGAAACCCCGCCGGAAACAAAACAGGCTCAGGAATTGTTCATTTATGCGGATCAGATCCAGGCGCTGCCTGCGGCCATCTGCCGCGCCCTGATACGGTTTTTATGCGTTCAGCTGAATCTGTAACGGGCTGCGCTGCAACGTCATAGTGCTTTCAGGAATCTGTGGGAACGAGGCATCTAGAGATTGCGCCAGATCGCGCAATCTCTAGATGCCTCGTTCCCACAGGAGTTGTGCTGAGTGCTGATGAGGTAGCCGATGTATCAATACGACGATTACGACCGGGCGCTGGTGTTCGAGCGCGTTGCGCAGTTTCGCGATCAGGTCGAGCGCTTCATGGCCGGGGAGTTGAGCGAAGAAGAATTCCTGCCGCTGCGCCTGCAGAACGGCCTGTACATGCAAAAGCACGCTTACATGCTGCGGGTGGCGATTCCCTATGGCACGCTGAGCGCCGAGCAGATGCGCACATTGGCGAGCATCGCCAGTGACTACGACCGAGGTTACGGCCACTTCACCACGCGGCAGAACATGCAGTTCAACTGGATCGAGCTGCACCAGGTGCCGGACATCCTTCAACGTCTGGCGCAGGTCAACATGCATGCGATCCAGACCTCGGGCAACTGCGTGCGCAACATCACCACCGAAGCTTTCGCCGGCGTCGCGGCGGACGAGTTGATCGACCCGCGCCCGCTGGCGGAGATCCTGCGGCAATGGTCGACGATAAACCCGGAGTTCCTGTTCCTGCCACGCAAATTCAAGATCGCCATCTGCT
Organism: Pseudomonas sp. MCal1; assembly: GCF_026341415.1. NCBI lineage: Bacteria > Pseudomonadati > Pseudomonadota > Gammaproteobacteria > Pseudomonadales > Pseudomonadaceae > Pseudomonas > Pseudomonas sp. MCal1. The sequence goes on along the minus strand of NZ_JAKUMP010000003.1, from coordinate 229,663 downwards.
CGGCGAAGCAGGACCGCGCGGCGATCATGATGCATGACATCGGCCTCTATCTTTACCCCGGCCATGACGGGCAGATGCTCTTGCGAGTGATCGTCGGCGGCGGTCTGGGGCGCACGCCGATCCTCGGTTTGCAGATTCGCGACGGCTTGCCGTGGCAGCATTTGCTGTCCTATGTCGAGGCGGTGTTGCGGGTCTACAACCGCCACGGCCGTCGCGACAACAAGTACAAGGCGCGGATCAAGATTCTGGTCAAGGCGCTGGGCATCGAGGCGTTCGCCAAAGAGGTCGAGGAAGAGTGGCAACACCTCAAGGACGGCCCGGCGCAACTGACGGAGGATGAATACCAGCGAGTCGCCAGTGCTTTCGTGCCGCCGAGCTATCGCACGCTGGCGGATACGGATCTGGATTTCGGCACGCACCTGGCCGAGAACGCGGCGTTCGCCCGCTGGGTCGCGCGCAACGTGCAGCCGCACAAGGTGCCGGGCTACACCAGCGTGGTGCTGTCGACCAAACCGGGCCTGGCTTCGCCACCGGGGGATGTGACCGGTTTGCAGATGCTGGCCGTGGCCGACTGGTCGGAGCGCTTCGGTTTTGGCGAAATTCGCATCGCCCACGAGCAGAACATCGTCCTGCCGGACGTGCCCAAATCCGAGCTTTTTGCGTTGTGGCAACTGGCGAAAGAGCAGGGCCTGGGGGCCGCCAACGTCGGTCTGCTGACCGACATCATTGCCTGCCCCGGCGGGGATTTCTGTGCGCTGGCCAACGCCAAATCGATCCCGATTGCCCAGGCGATTCAGGCACGCTTTGACAACCTCGACTACCTGCACGATCTGGGCGACATCAGCCTGAACATTTCCGGCTGCATGAACGCCTGCGGCCATCATCACATCGGCAACATCGGGATCCTCGGCGTCGATAAAAACGGCAGCGAGTGGTACCAGATCACCCTCGGCGGTGCTCAGGGCAAGAACAGCGCACTGGGCAAAGTCATCGGTCCGTCGTTCAGCGCCGCTGAAGTGCCGCAGGTGATCGAGCGGATCATCGGCACCTTCGTCCGTTATCGCGAGGCCGAAGAGTTGTTCGTCGATACCGTGGCGCGCATCGGACTGGAGCCGTTCAAGGAACGGATCTACCCGAAATCGCTGGAGGTGCCGGCATGAACAATCTGCTGCGCATGGAGGCGGGCGGGGCGCGGATCGTGCTCGACGATCCATGGACGCTGATCCGCTCGCCTGAAACGGAGGCCGGCGTCGGGATGTTGATTCTGCCGCTGGCCCACTGGCTTGAATCGCCCTCGACCCATGCGGTCTGGCTCGGCCCGGACGATGGCGTCGAAAGCCTGCTGCCATGGCTGACCTCGCTGCCGTTGATCGCCCTCGACTTCCCGAGCTTTCGCGATGGCCGCGCCTACAGTCAGGCCTATCTGCTGCGCAGCCGTTTCGGCTGGAAAGGCGAGTTGCGCGCCATTGGCGATGTGCTGCGCGACCAGCTCAGCCATATGCGCCAATGCGGTTTCGACAGCTTCGCGGTGCGCGAGGATAAATCCGCCGAGGATGCGCTCAAGGGCCTGGCCGGGATGAGCGTGTTGTACGGGCGCTCGGTGATCGAACCGCGACCGCTGTTCCGGCGCAGGTGATGCAGGGGAAACCCCTAGAACCCTGATGAATCGGGGATTTTCCCTTGGGTCGATGGTGGCCTTTTGGTAGAGTCCCCGTCGCCAGCGGGTTTTCGGCTGGACGACGGAACGAAGAAGGGAGTCTGATCAGTGAGTCCGGGCAAAAAAATTCTGGGCATCACCGCGTTGCTGCTGATGGTGACGCTGTGGGCCGGTTACATCTATGTGTTCAACGAAAACCGTGGCGGTCAGCTCGGTGGCGTCGGCGAAAGCACCGCCTGGTGCGGCACGCCGCCGAACACACAAGCGGCGCTGCAGGGCAAGGATCAATTGACCTTGCGCATCACCAACAACCTGCGTGGCGAGTTCATGCTCAGCGGCGCGGTGGTGGTCTCCGAACGTACTTTCAACCGCTATGACCTGGGCCGCAACGAACTGCGTCTGCGCCTGGAACCGTTGCAGTGGTCGTTTGGCGTCACGCCGATCTTCCTTGAACAGGTGAAAGTCCTGCCCCTGAGCCGCAACCTCGCCTCGACCGACAAGAGCGCCTTCGCCGAACTCGAATCGCGCCCGATCAGCGTTCAGGGCCGGGTCACCGAGTTTCCCTTCGACACCTATCGCTACGGCTACAAACCGGTGCTGTATTACCTCAAGGGCAGCGAGCGTATCGACCTGCGCTTCAAGAACATCACCACGCTGATGGAGATGTCCAACACCTTCACGCCGATCCAGAAGTACAACCGCGCTGACTACATCAACGAGAAAAACTCGATGATCCGCGACGAAGACTACAAGGCCTACGGCCCCCACGAATGCGCGTTCAGCGTCGAGCGCAAAGGCTCGTTCAAGGTCGTGGTGCTGTTGATGCTGCTGGTGCTCTGCCTGCCGTTGCTGCTGGTGTTCTACCGCGATGAACCGGGGATCGACTTCCTCGCCACGCTGGTGGGAATCGGCGTGGTACGCACTGTGCTGGTGGGGCCGGTGCAGGATTTCCAGCTGTACAACATCGATTTTCTGTTCGGAGCGGCAATTTTGCTGGTGGGCACGGTGTCGCTGATCAAGGCGATGCGGGCAAACAGCCGGCGGGAGATGGCGTTGAGGAGCGGGGAGACTTCGAGCTGGTAGCAGGAAGCTTCAAGTACCGGTGATGGCCCGGGCCCTTCAAATGTCCGGGCCCGGCATTGCCCAGTGTCGGCGTTTCTGATCGCAAACGACGCGGATTCAGCTATACCTGTAACTCCCCCGACGCAATAAATTCGGCCTTCCGACAGGAGTTACAGCATGAAGCTAGCCGTAATGATGAGCACCCTGTGCATTGCCACGCTGGGCGTAGTGGGCTGCTCCAGCAAAACCGTCGCACCCGACGAATACTCAGGCTTCCTCAAGGACTACAGTCAGCTCAGGGAGGCCAAATCTCCGTCGGGGGCCGAAGTGATGCGCTGGATCGACCCGAAAATCGACATCGGCAAATTCACCAGCGTCTACGTCGAACCGACCCAGCTCTATCCCAAACCGCAACCCACCGTGAAGATTCCGCAGCAGACCCTCAACGGCATCACCAGCTACTACGATCAGGCACTCAAGCGTGAATTGGGCAAATCCCTGCCGCTGGCCTCAGGCCCCGGACCGGGTGTGATCGTGGTGCGCGCGGCCATCACCGCCGTGAGCAGCAAGACCGAAGGCCTGCATGCCTATGAAGTGATTCCGATTGCTCTGGTCGCCGCAGCGGTCAGTACCGCCAGCGGGATTCGTGATCAGGAAACCACCCTGGCGACCGAAGCGGTGTTCCTCGACGGCGGCACCAATAAGGTGGCGGCGCAGGTGGTGCGCAAGGGCACCGGCAAACCACTGGAAAACGATTCGCAGGTGATGAAGGCCGATGACGTGAAAAGCGTGATCGACGGCTGGGCGGCGGATCTGCATCAGTCCTACCTCAAGCTCAAGGCCAAGTAAGACCGGCGCGCCGGGTTGCCCCAACGGACGACCCGGCGGGGTCACTGCGTCAGAAGTTGGCGCGTGCCAGTCGGTTGTAATGGCTGAGCAAGCCGTCGTAACTGCGGGTCACGGCGTAATAGTCCTCGCTCAGGCGCTGAGGCTGTGCATGGTTCTGCCAGTCTGCCTGCAGGGTGTTCAACGCCTCGAGATAGTTTTGCCCCGGCTCGCCAATGCGCAGCCACAGATCACGCGCGGCATCGGTCTTGTTCTGGAACCCACCGGTGCGCGGCGCGAGCCAGGGTTCGCGACGGTTCCAGGCCTGTTGCAGCTTTGCGATGGTCTCGGCCAGCAATTTCGGGGTCAGGGTGCGGTTTTTCATCGCTTCGTCGAGCACATCGACGGTCTCCCGCGCCTGAATCATGTACGCCAGCAAGTCCCAGTGAATGTCCCTGCCCAGACGCGCTTCGATCAGCTTGAGCTGTTCGGGACGCTGCGCGGCGTCGAGCGGCAGCAGGCTTTGCCGCAGAGCCGTCGAAGTGCCGATGTACTCCTGTGACACGCGCTCGATCGCCGCGAGTTCGCCAGGGGAGGGCTGTTGCGATCCGGAGATGAAACTCGCCTCTCGATAAAAGCGCGCTGGAGCAATGGTCGTCGTGACGTGATTCAGCGCCCGGACATACTCGTTGGCCTGTCGCGCCAGCTCTGGTTGCCAGGTCAGCAATTCGAGTTTTTCCGTGAGGCCCTGACCGCAGACATCACGCTGTATGTCGCGCACGTTGAACGCGTCACTGTCGTCGAAATCCTTGAGGCTCTTCAACCAGCGCTGGTCGCGAGGCAAGGGCGGTTGAGGGTTCTTGTAGCGATCGTAGGCCGCTCGCCATTGCACGTCGATCCGGTTGACGCACGCGATCAGCGGGCTCAGGGCATTGGCCTGAGCGGTGACCGGCGCATCGCGTCCATCCAGCCAGAGATCGAGCTGGAGGAAAGGTCGGGTCGCACTGGTCAGCGCCATCACCACCAGCGCGAAGAAAATACCGACGCAAAACATCACTCTGCTGCTCATGGTCGCGCCTCCTTGCCGTACCACTGTTCAACGGTGGCCGGTGCGCTGCATTCGGCGGTGGTGGCCGGCAAGCGGCTGCACAGGCGTTCGGTCCAGGGTTGCAGGCCCTGATTGCGATTGACTGTGCCTTGGCTGGCGACCACCTTGAACACGCCGAGCACAAGGGCCAGCACTACAATCCCGAGGATCGTCACGCCGACTTTCACGGCAGGTCGGCTCTCTTCCCAGGACACCCGTGGCCGGGACTGCCAGCGCCGCACCAGTCCGAACGATGCAAGGGTTGCGGCATACACCACGCCGGCAATCGGGCCGAAAAACCAGCCAAGCCCGGCCACCATCAGCGCGCCGGGCACGAAGTCGCGCAGCACGCCGAACGGCGGCGAGTCTTTGAGGGATCCGGGGCAAAGACTTGCGCTGAGCCGGTCATCCAGCCGCCATACGCGATGTGCAACGTTGTGCACCAGCCAATTGAGCCCCGCCACGATCACGCCAAACACCACGGTCGAGATCATGACGATATTGATCAGTCCACTGAGGCGCGCGCCCAACGGAATGTAATGGGTGAACGCGCCGATCAGGCAGGCCAACACCACGCCCACGTAGGTTGGCCAGTCGTTGAAACTCAGTTCCCAGTCGCGCCAGAAAAACGCCGTGCCGCCGGGCATCTGCGCGCAGACATTGGGGTGATTGGCGTACAGCTCGGAACTCAATTTGCGGCACTGCGCCCAGTCTTCTTCGCGCAAGCGTCGGGCCAGCGCACGGCGGGCGCTGAACGAGCCGGTACCCAGCAGCAGGCGGGCGGCGCGGTGTTCGGGGGTGGCGGGTGGTTCCAGGGCGAGCTGTTGCTGGCGTGCCACAAAAAACGGCGCATTTTGTCGAGCCAGCAGACGTTGCCATTCGCCGTCAGGGCAGGGATTTCCTGTGCCGCCGTGCCAACCCTGACCGGTGCGCACCCGTTCGAATACCTCGGGAGACCAGAAAGACGAATCCAGCAGCATCTGGCTCAGGGCACGGTTGAACCATTGCTGATGTTGTTCAATCGCCAGCCAGTTGAAATCCGCACGGCGGGCGTAGGCCTGGAGGAATTCGTCAACGTCTTCGCGTTCGAGGGCATCACGCATCGGTTGCGTGATACGCGTGCGCTGCCGGGCCAGCAACAGCTCGATCGATTCCTCATCCAGCTCCAGCCGTTGCCAGGCGCTGAACCAGAAAAAGGTCGGCACTGCCCAGTCCACCAGAGTGTCGGAGGATTGCGGGTGTTCGATGCAGTGATGCAGTAGCGTGTCCTCGAAGATGTGCGCACAGCCTTGTTCGAGGGCGATGGTGTGGCGACGTTCGAGCTCTTCAACGCTGAGCCCGTCCAGCGAGCGGGTTGCCAGTTGCAGGGCGTCGACCTCGACCACGGTCAGGCCGCTCAAGTCCCAGGATTCCTCAATGCGCTGGTCCTGCGCTTGTTCCTGCACTTCGTCCTGATCCTGCGCGTGATACTGCTGCCATTCCTTGTAGGCCAGCGCCTGCTCATAGGCATCGCGCAGTCGCTGGAAACCCTCGGGGTCGTCGTCGGGGCGGGTCTGTTTGAGCAGGACGGCATATTGGCGTTTGATAGTGCGCACATCGGCGTCGGCCGACAGGCCAAGGACGGTCCAGCAACTCATTGCGATGACAACTCCATAAAAACCGCGACGCGATCCAGTGGTGGCATTGTGATGTTGCGCACCCTACCTGTTTCGCGTCGAAAAGTCCTCGTGTCTCGTTCAGTCGCCACCGGCCTTACAGAAAATGCTGATGTTCTCCATCCGGGCTTCAGTGTTTTTTGGCTTGTTCGCGTATGCGTTCTTCCTGCTCGCGCAGTTCCGGGGTGAACTCGGCACCGAAATCTTCCGCGCTGAACACCTGGCGAATCTCGATTTCCGATTCAGTGCCCGGCATGGGGTTCGGGCAGCGCTTGACCCATTCGATGGCTTCTTCTTTGGACTTCACGTCCCAGATCCAGTAGCCGGCGATCAGCTCCTTGGTTTCAGCGAACGGGCCGTCGATCACGCTACGGTTTTCGCCGCTGAAGCGCACACGGGCGCCTTTGCTGCTGGGGTGCAGGCCGTCGGCGGAAACCAGAATGCCGGCCTTGGCCAGTTCCTCGTTGTAATTGCCCATGTCGGTCAGCAGTTGCTCGCTGGGCATCACGCCGGCTTCGGAGTCGTGGCTGGCTTTGACAATGATCATGAAGCGCATGGTGTTTCTCCACAGTCAGGTAGGGGATTCATGGCTTAGTCGAACGGCTCGGGTCGGAATCGACAGGTCGTTAAAGAAAAGATGCAGACTTGCGTTTTAACAAGCAGCACCTTCTTTGAGAGCAGGGATATGGGAAGCCTGGAGAATGTGTATCCAGTTTTGGGCGCCAGCACATGACAATTTCAGTTCAGGCATAGGTCGTCGGACAATTTCGTGGTTAACTTCCGCCTCTTGCATGCTTTCCCAACAACGTTAAGAAGGACTCCGTTCATGGCTCAAGTCACGCTCAAAGGCAACCCGGTTCAAGTCAACGGCCAACTGCCACAAGCCGGTTCCAAGGCGCCAGCCTTTTCCCTGGTAGCCGGCAATCTGTCCGACGTCACCCTGAAAGACTTCGCCGGCAAGCGCAAAGTGCTGAACATCTTCCCAAGCGTCGACACCCCGACCTGCGCCACTTCCGTTCGCAAGTTCAACGCTCAGGCCAACGACATCAGCAACACCGTGGTGCTGTGCATCTCGGCTGACCTGCCGTTCGCCCAGGCTCGCTTCTGCGGCGCCGAAGGCCTGGAAAACGTACAAAACCTGTCGACCCTGCGCGGCGCCGAGTTCATCGAGAACTACGGTGTGGCCATCGCTGACGGCCCGCTGAAAGGTCTGACCGCCCGTGCGGTGGTTGTTCTGGACGAAAACGACAACGTCCTGTACAGCGAACTGGTCAAGGAAATTGCAGAAGAGCCTAACTACGAAGCGGCACTCTCGGTTTTGAAATAAGTGTTCTGAACAGCGCTTTTACAATTGTTAACGGCCTGGCCCTGTCCAGGCCGTTTTCATTTGTGTATCAGTGTTTTGCCTCACACCTTGAAACGTAAGTGGAAGGTAAATTGCCGGTAAAGCTGCTTTGCTAAATCCCGGCCAGTGCTTATCGTTCAGCCTCCCGTAAAAGAAGCCCACGCGCCCAATGGTTAATCACTCCATGCAATCGTCTTCCCGAAACTCCCGTCGCTGGCTGTTGAGCCTGCTTGTATTGCTGGTCATTGCCGGTCTGTGCTGGAAATTCTGGCCCGCCGGTTCGACCCAAAAGGAGGGCGGCGAGAAGGCGCAGGCCGGTCACACGGGGCGTTCGGGGATGATGCGGCCGGGCTTCGGCGGCGCGGCGGGGCCGATTCCGGTGCGCGTGGCGCCGGCGGTCACCGGGGACTTCCCGCTGTATTACAAGGCACTGGGCACGGTCACGGCGCTTAACACCATCAATGTGCGCAGCCGGGTCGGTGGCGAGCTGGTTAAGATCTATTTCGAGGAAGGGCAGATGGTCAAGGCCGGCGACCTGCTGGCGGAGATCGACCCGCGTCCGTACCAGAACGCTTTGCTCCAGGCTGAAGGCACCTTGCTGCAGAATCAGGCGCAGTTGAAGAACGCCCAGGTCGATGTCGAGCGTTATCGCGGTCTTTACAAGGAAGACAGTATCGCCAAGCAGACCCTGGATACCGCCGAAGCGCTGGTCGGCCAGTACCTCGGGACCGTGAAAACCAATCAGGCGGCGGTCAACGACGCCAAGCTCAATCTTGAATTCACCAAAATCCGCGCACCGATTGCCGGTCGCGTCGGCCTGCGTCAGCTCGACGTCGGCAACCTGGTGGCGGCGAACGACACGACTTCCCTGGCGGTGATCACCCAGACCCAGCCGATCAGCGTCGCCTTCACCCTGCCGGAAAACAGCCTGGAAACCGTGCTTGCCCGCTACCGCAGCGGCGCCAAGCTGCCCGCCGAAGCCTGGGATCGCGGCGACACCAAACTGCAAGCCACCGGTGTGCTGCAAAGCCTCGACAACCAGATCGACGTGACCACCGGCACCCTGAAATTCAAGGCTCGCTACGAGAACCGCGATCAGTCGCTGTTCCCCAACCAGTTCGTCAACATCCACCTGCTGGCAGACACCTTGAAAGGTGTGGTGCTGGCGCCCTCGGCGGCCATTCAGTTCGGCACCAATGGCACCTTCGTCTACGCGCTGGACGGCGACAAGAAAGTCACTATCCGCCAGTTGAAGATCGGTGCCAGCGACGGCGAAAACACCGTGATCACCGAAGGCCTCGCCGCTGGCGATCGCGTGGTGCTGGAAGGCACTGACCGCCTGAAGGAAGGCAGCGAAGTGGAAGTGGTCAACGACAGCAAGGACGTACCGACCACTCCGACCGAGCATCTGCAAGGCAAGTCGGCCGCGACCGCGCCTGACGCCACCGTCACCGACAAGGCCAAGAAGGGCGCATGAACATTTCGCGCCTGTTCATCCTCCGCCCGGTCGCCACCACGCTGAGCATGCTGGCCATCGTGCTGGCCGGTCTGATTGCCTATCGCCTGCTGCCGGTGTCGGCGTTGCCGCAGGTCGATTACCCGACTATCCGGGTCATGACTCTTTATCCCGGCGCCAGTCCGGACGTAATGACCAGTGCCGTCACCGCGCCGCTGGAACGTCAGTTCGGGCAGATGCCGGGTCTCACGCAAATGGCTTCGACCAGCTCCGGCGGTGCCTCGGTGCTGACCCTGCGTTTCAGCCTCGACATCAACATGGACGTCGCCGAACAGCAGGTGCAGGCCGCGATCAACGCTGCGACCAACCTGCTGCCGACCGACTTGCCGGCGCCGCCGGTGTACAACAAGGTCAACCCGGCGGACACCCCGGTGCTGACCCTGGCCATCACTTCGAAAACCATGTTGCTGCCCAAACTCAATGATCTGGTCGATACGCGCATGGCGCAGAAGATCGCCCAGATCAGCGGCGTCGGCATGGTCAGCATTGCCGGCGGTCAGCGTCAGGCGGTACGGATCAAGGTCAACCCCGAGGCGCTCGCCGCCAACGGCCTGAACCTGTCGGACGTGCGCACGCTGATCGGCGCGTCCAACGTCAACCAGCCCAAGGGCAACTTCGACGGCCCGACCCGGGTGTCGATGCTCGATGCCAACGACCAGCTGACCTCGCCCAAGGATTACGCCAACCTGATCCTGGCCTACGCCAACGGCGCGCCATTGCGGCTCAAGGATGTCGCGCAGATCGTCGACGGCGCCGAAAACGAGCGTCTGGCGGCGTGGGCCAACCAGAATCAGGCGGTTCTGCTGAACATCCAGCGTCAGCCGGGCGCCAACGTGATCGAGGTGGTCGACCGGATCAAGGCGCTGCTGCCAAGCATCACCGACAACCTGCCGGCCGGTCTCGACGTTGTCGTGCTGACCGACCGCACCCAGACCATCCGCGCCTCCGTGACCGACGTGCAGCACGAATTGCTGATCGCCATCGCGCTGGTCGTGATGGTGACGTTCCTGTTCCTGCGACGGGCCAGCGCCACGATCATTCCGTCGGTGGCCGTGCCGTTGTCGCTGATCGGTACGTTCGGCGTGATGTATTTGGCCGGTTTCTCGGTCAATAACCTGACCTTGATGGCGCTGACCATCGCCACCGGTTTTGTGGTCGACGATGCGATCGTGATGCTGGAAAACATCGCGCGCTTCATCGAGGAGGGCGACAGCCCGATGCAGGCCGCGCTCAAGGGCGCGAAGCAGATCGGCTTCACCCTGATTTCCCTGACTCTGTCGCTGATCGCGGTACTGATTCCGCTGCTGTTCATGGGCGATGTAGTGGGGCGGTTGTTCCGCGAATTCGCCATCACCCTGGCGGTGGCGATCCTGATTTCCCTGGTGGTTTCGCTGACCCTGACGCCGATGATGTGTGCGCGTCTGCTCAAGCGTGAGCCGGAAGAACATGAACAGGGCCGCTTCTACCGTGCCAGCGGTGCGTTTATCGACTGGATGATTGCCGCTTACGGGCGCAAGTTGCAGTGGGTGCTCAAGCACCAGCCGCTGACCCTGTTGGTGGCCATCGGTACGCTGGCGCTGACCGTGTTCCTTTATATGGTGGTGCCCAAGGGCTTCTTCCCGGTGCAGGACACCGGGGTGATCCAGGGGATTTCCGAAGCGCCACAGTCGATTTCCTTTGCCGCCATGGGCGAGCGTCAGCAGGCGCTGGCCAAGGTGATTCTGGAAGATCCGGCGGTGGAAAGCCTGTCGTCCTACATCGGTGTCGACGGTGACAATGCCACGCTCAACAGCGGTCGGCTGCTGATCAACCTCAAGCCTCATGGCCAGCGTGATCTGACCGCCACCGAAGTGATTGCCCGCCTGCAACCGCAACTGGACAAACTGGTGGGCATCCGCCTGTTCATGCAGCCGGTGCAGGACCTGACCATCGAAGACCGTGTCAGCCGTACCCAGTATCAGTTCAGCATGTCCTCGCCGGATTCCGAACTGCTCAGCCTGTGGAGCGGGCGCCTGGTCGAGGCGCTGGCCCAGCGTCCGGAACTGACCGACGTTGCCAGTGACTTGCAGGACAAGGGCTTGCAGGTGTTCCTGGTGATCGACCGCGACGCCGCTTCCCGGCTGGGCGTGTCGGTATCGAACATCACCGATGCGTTGTACGACGCGTTTGGCCAGCGGCAGATTTCGACCATCTACACCCAGGCCAGCCAGTACCGTGTGGTGCTGCAGGCTCAGGCTGGAGAGAAGATCGGCCCGCAGGCGCTTGACCAGATTCACGTCAAGACCACCGATGGCGGGCAGGTGCGGTTGTCGAGTCTGGCCCACGTCGAGGAACGGCAGGCGCAACTGGCGATCACCCACATCGGCCAGTTCCCGGCGGTGATGATGTCGTTCAACCTCGCGCCGGGCGTGGCGCTGGGGCATGCGGTGGACATCATCGAGCAGGTGCAAAAGGACATCGGCATGCCGCTCGGCGTGCAGACCCAGTTCCAGGGCGCAGCCGAAGCGTTCCAGGCCTCGTTGTCGAGCACCTTGCTGCTGATTCTGGCGGCGGTGGTGACCATGTACATCGTGCTCGGGGTGCTTTACGAGAGCTACATTCACCCGATCACCATCCTGTCGACCTTGCCGTCGGCAGCGGTGGGGGCCTTGCTGGCGTTGCTGCTCAGTGGCAACGATCTGGGCATGATCGCGATCATCGGCATCATCCTGCTGATCGGGATCGTGAAGAAGAACGCGATCATGATGATCGACTTCGCCCTCGACGCCGAACGCACCCAGGGCATGGCGCCGGAGCAGGCGATCTATCAGGCGGCGCTGTTGCGCTTCCGGCCGATTCTGATGACTACGCTGGCGGCGCTGTTCGGTGCAGTGCCGTTGATGCTGGCCACTGGTTCCGGCGCTGAATTGCGTCAACCGCTGGGTCTGGTGATGGTCGGCGGGTTGCTGGTGAGTCAGGTACTGACGCTGTTCACCACCCCGGTGATCTACCTGTACTTCGATCGTCTCGGTCGGCGCTGGGGCCGTGCACCGTCGGCCGTGGAGCCGGTGGAACAGCCATGAACCTGTCCGGCCCTTTCATCAAGCGTCCGGTGGCGACCATGCTCCTGAGCCTGGCGATCATGCTGCTGGGCGGTGTGAGCTTCGGCCTGCTGCCGGTGTCGCCGCTGCCGCAAATGGACTTCCCGGTGATCGTCGTGCAGGCGAGCCTGCCCGGCGCCAGTCCGGAAGTCATGGCCTCCACGGTGGCCACGCCGCTGGAGCGCTCGTTCGGCGCCATCGCTGGCGTCAACACCATGAGCAGTCGCTCCAGCCAGGGCTCGACCCGGGTGATTCTGCAATTCGACCTCGACCGCGACATCAACGGCGCGGCGCGGGAAGTGCAGGCGGCGATCAACGCTTCGCGCAACCTGCTGCCGAGCGGGATGCGCAGCATGCCGACCTACAAGAAGGTCAACCCGTCGCAGGCACCGATCATGGTGTTGTCGCTGACCTCGGACGTGCTGGAAAAGGGTCAGCTCTACGACCTGGCCTCGACCATCCTGTCCCAGAGCCTGTCCCAGGTGCAGGGCGTCGGTGAAGTGCAGATCGGCGGCAGCTCGCTGCCGGCGGTGCGCATCGAACTCGAACCCCAGGCGCTGAACCAGTACGGCGTAGCGCTCGACGATGTGCGCAAGACCATCGCCGAATCCAACGTACGCAGGCCCAAGGGCTCGGTCGAGGATGACCAGCGCCTGTGGCAGATTCAGGCCAACGACCAGTTGGAGAAAGCCAAGGATTACGAATCGCTGATCATCCACTACAACGGCGGCGCGGCCCTGCGTCTGAAAGACGTGGCCAAGGTCAGCGACGGCGTGGAAGACCGCTACAACAGCGGTTTCTTCAACGATGACGCGGCGGTGCTGCTGGTGATCAACCGCCAGGCCGGCGCCAACATCATCGAGACGGTCAACGAGATCAAGGCGCAGTTGCCGGCGTTGCAAGCGGTCTTGCCGGCCAGCGTCAAACTGAACCTGGCGATGGACCGTTCGCCGGTGATCAAGGCTACCCTGCATGAAGCGGAGATGACCCTGCTGATCGCCGTGGCACTGGTGATTCTGGTGGTGTTCCTGTTCCTCGGTAACTTCCGCGCGTCCCTGATTCCGACCTTGGCGGTGCCGGTGTCGCTGGTCGGCACCTTTGCAGTGATGTACCTCTACGGATTCTCGCTGAACAACCTGTCGCTGATGGCGCTGATTCTCGCCACCGGGCTGGTGGTGGACGACGCCATCGTGGTGCTGGAGAACATTTCCCGGCACATCGACGAAGGCGTAAAACCGATGAAGGCCGCCTACCTCGGGGCCAGGGAAGTCGGTTTTACCTTGCTGTCGATGAACGTCTCGCTGGTGGCGGTGTTCCTGTCGATCCTGTTCATGGGCGGGATCATCGAAAGCCTGTTCCGCGAATTCTCCATCACCCTGGCGGCGGCTATCGTGGTGTCGCTGGTGGTTTCCCTGACGCTGACCCCGATGCTCTGCGCCCGCTGGCTCAAACCCCACAAGCCGGGCGAGGAAAACCGCCTGCAACGCTGGAGCCGGCGCACCAACGACTGGATGGTCGGCAAATACGCCACCAGCCTCGACTGGGTGTTGCGTCACCGTCGCCTGACGTTGCTGAGCCTGATCATCACGGTCGGGGTGAACGTCGCCCTCTATGTCGTCGTGCCGAAAACCTTCATGCCGCAGCAGGACACCGGCCAGTTGATCGGTTTCGTGCGCGGTGACGATGGTCTGTCGTTCAGTGTGATGCAGCCGAAAATGGAGACCTTCCGCCGAGCGGTGCTCAAGGACGACGCGGTCGAGAGTGTTGCCGGGTTCATCGGTGGTACCAACGGCACCAACAACGCGTTCATGCTGGTACGCCTGAAGCCGATCAAGGAACGCAATATCTCGGCGCAAAAGGTCATCGAGCGCCTGCGCAAGGAAATGCCCAAAGTGCCCGGCGCACAACTGATGCTGATGGCCGACCAGGATCTGCAATTCGGCGGCGGCCGCGAGCAGACCACGTCGCAGTACAGCTACATCCTGCAAAGTGGTGATCTGGGCGCCTTGCGCGAGTGGTACCCGAAAGTGGTCACCGCGCTGCGAGCCTTGCCGGAACTGACGGCCATCGACGCCCGTGAAGGGCGCGGTGCGCAGCAGGTGACGTTGATCGTCGACCGCGATCAGGCCAAGCGCCTGGGCGTGGACATGAACATGGTCACCGCCGTGCTCAACAACGCCTACAGTCAGCGGCAGATTTCCACGATCTACGACAGCCTCAACCAGTATCAGGTGGTGATGGAGGTCAATCCGAAATATGCCCAGGATCCGGTGACGCTCAAGCAGGTTCAGGTGATCACTGCCGACGGTGCGCGGATTCCGTTGTCGACGTTCGCCCATTATGAAAACAGCCTGGAAGACGACCGGGTCAGCCACGAAGGCCAGTTCGCCTCCGAGAGCATTGCCTTCGACATGGCCGAAGGCGTGACGGTGGAGCAGGGCAGCGCCGCCATCGAGCGGGCGATTGCCAAGGTCGGCCTGCCGGAAGACGTGATCGCGAAAATGGCCGGCACCGCTGACGCTTTCGCCGCGACTCAGAAGAGTCAGCCGTTCATGATCCTCGGTGCGTTGCTGGCTGTGTACCTGGTGCTGGGCGTTTTGTATGAAAGCTACATTCACCCGCTGACAATCCTCTCGACGTTGCCGTCGGCCGGCGTCGGTGCCTTGCTGTCGATCTATGCGCTGGGCGGCGAGTTCAGCCTGATCTCGCTGCTCGGGTTGTTCCTGCTGATCGGCGTGGTGAAGAAGAATGCGATCCTGATGATCGACCTGGCGTTGCAACTGGAGCGTCATCAAGGCATGGCGCCGCTGGAATCGATCCGCAGCGCCTGTCTGCAACGTTTGCGGCCGATCCTGATGACCACGCTGGCGGCGATCCTCGGCGCCTTGCCGTTGTTGCTCGGCCGGGCTGAAGGTGCCGAAATGCGCCAGCCGCTGGGCCTGACCATCATCGGCGGGCTGGTCTTCAGCCAGGTGCTGACCCTTTACACCACGCCTGTGGTTTACCTCTATCTCGACAAGCTGCGCCATCGTTTCAACAAATGGCGTGGCGTGCGCACCGATGCCGCTCTGGAAATTCCGCTATGACTGACCGTTCGCTTATCAATCTGGCTACCGTTCGCGGCTCGCGCCTGCTGAGCTTGTCTCTGTGCGTGGCGATGCTCAGTGCCTGCGCCGTCGGCCCGGACTACCAGCGCCCGCAGACCGCCGAAATCGCCCAGTACAAGGAAGCCGAAGGCTGGCGTCAGGCCAACCCGAGCGATTCCCTGGCGCGCGGTGCCTGGTGGGAGCTGTATGGCGACCGTCAGCTCAACGAGCTGATCGAGAAACTCAACAGCTCCAACCAGACCGTCGCCCAGTCCGAAGCCCAGTACCGTCAGGCCCAGGCCCTGGTGCGCAGCGCGCGGGGGGCGTTTTACCCGAGCGTCGATCTGAGCGCCGGCAAGACACGCTCCAGTCAGGGCACCGGCAGCAGCAGTTCGAGCCTTAGCAGTTCCGCCAGCGGGATTCGTGACACCTACAACGCGCAACTGGGCGTGAGTTGGGAAGCGGATGTCTGGGGCAAATTGCGTCGTGGCCTCGAAGCCAATGAAGCCAGTGCCCAGGCGAGCTACGCCGATCTGGCGGCGATGCGTTTGAGCCAGCAGTCGGAACTGGTGCAGAACTACCTGCAATTGCGGGTGATCGATCAGCAGAAACGCCTGCTCGAATCGACAGTCGCGGCTTACGAGCGCTCGCTGAAAATGACCATGAACCAGTACAACGCCGGGGTTTCCGGGCGCGATGCGGTGGCGCAGGCGCAGACCCAGCTGAAAACGGCCCAGGGCGATCTGGTGGACCTGGTCTGGCAACGGGCGCAGTTCGAAAACGCCATCGCGGTACTGACCGGCCAGCCGCCCGCCGAATTCAATATTGCCGAAACCCAGGACATTCCCAAGCTGCCGCAGATCCCGCTGAGCCTGCCGTCGCAATTGCTCGAACGCCGCCCGGACATTGCTTCGGCCGAGCGTTCAGTGATCGCCGCCAATGCCAACATCGGTGTGGCCAAGGCTGCGTACTACCCGGATTTCAGCCTGAGCTTGAGCGGCGGCTACAGCAGCAGTACCTCGCAGAACCTGATCAGCCTGCCGAACCGCTTCTGGTCGGTGGGGCCGAAAATGACCCTGCCGCTGTTCGACGGCGGCATCCGTTCGGCCGAAGTCGACCGCACCGAAGCGGTGTACGACCAGACCGTGGCCAAATACCGCCAGACCGTGCTCGACGGCTTCCGTGAAGTGGAAAACTACCTGGTGCAGTTGAAGGTGTACGAGGACGAAGCGGCGGTGCGCCAGGAAGCCCTTGACGCGGCACGAGACTCGTTGCGTCTGACCGAAAACCAGTACAAGGCTGGCGTAATCGCTTATCTGGATGTGGTGGTGGTGCAGGCGACTGCCCTGAGTAATGAGCGCACTGTCCTGAATATTCTGCAGAACCGCTTGATCGCCAGCGTGCAGTTGATCGCGGCGCTGGGCGGTGGTTGGGACGGCCAGTTGGAAACCACTGATAACCGCTAGTCTCATTGATCGTTGATCGTTGATCGTTGATCGTTCCCACGCTCTGCGTGGGAATGCCTCCACGGACGCTCTGCGTCCTGCCTTGGAAGGGACGCGGAGCGTCCCGGGCTGCATTCCCACGCAAAGCGTTGGAACGATCAGAACCCTGAATCAGAGGCTTGTCAGACGATCAAACAAGCGTTTCATCGGGTTGATGGCTATTTGATAACTTTGTCAGTGAATTCTTTTACGCAATCAGTACAATCGGCGCATTTGACCCCGCCGAGAACGGACGCAGTACAGCGGGGTGGTCACGAGAATTTTCATGCTCATCGGTAGCTATTCCTTCACGCTGGTTTTCATTTCGCTGTGTGTGGCGATCCTTGCTTCCTATACCGCGCTCGATCTCACCGGGCGCATTGCCACTGCCAAGGGCCGCGCCGTGCATTTATGGACGGCCGGCGGGGCGTTTGCCATGGGCATCGGCGTCTGGTCGATGCACTTCATTGGCATGCTGGCGTTCAAGCTGCCGATCAGTCTCGGTTACGACATTTCGATCACGGCGCTTTCATTGCTGATCGCCGTGCTGTCCTGCGGATTCGCCCTGTGGCTGGTCAGCCAGCCGAAACTGCCGGCCTGGCAACTGGCCTTTGGTGCGCTGATCATGGGCGCCGGCATCAGCGCCATGCATTACACCGGCATGGCCGCGATGCGCATGCAACCGGGCATCGACTACGATCCGACGCTGTTCGGCGCCTCGTTGCTGATCGCGGTCGGTGCGTCGGCCGCAGCGCTGTGGATCGCCTTTCGTCTGCGTCAGCATTCGCCTTACGTGCGACTGTTCCGTGCCGGGGCGGCGATTGTCATGGGCGTGGCGATTGTCGGCATGCATTACACCGGCATGGCAGCGGCGCGGTTTCCTGACGGCAGTTTCTGCGGTGCGGCACTCAGCGGCCTGAACGGCAATGGCCTCGACAATCTGGTGTTGATCACCACGCTGGCGGTGCTGGCCATCGCGCTGCTGACCTCGATTCTCGACGCTCGCCTTGAAGCCCGCACCGCCGATCTGGCCCATTCGTTGACCGTGGCCAACCGCGAACTCACCCAGCTGGCGCTGCACGACACCCTGACCGGCCTGCCCAACCGCATGCTGCTGGATGACCGGATCAATCAGGCGATGAAAAAGGTCAACGAGCAGGGCGGTTGCTTTGCTTTGATGTTCATCGATCTGGACGGCTTCAAACCGGTCAACGACGCTTTTGGCCACCACATGGGCGACCAGTTGCTGCGCGAAGTGGCGGTGCGTCTGCGTGAAGACTTGCGCAGCCTGGATACCCTGGCGCGGATCGGCGGCGATGAATTTGTCCTGCTGGTGCGCCTGACCGAACCCAATGATGCGCTGGGGCTGGCGGCCCGTCAGGTCGGCCTGATCGCGCAATCGTTCCGGGTCGCCGAACATGACCTGCAGATTTCCGCCAGCGTCGGCATCGCGCTGTACCCGGGCAACGGCCAGAACGCCCAGGAACTGCTGATGAACGCCGACGCCGCGATGTACCACGCCAAGGGCGGCGGCAAGAACGGTTACAGCTTCTTCGACGCCTCGATGAACAGCAACGCGCGCAAGCAATTGCAACTGCTGCAGGATCTGCGCGCTGCACTGGAACACGGCGAGTTCAGCCTGCATTACCAACCCAAATTCCATGCGGCAGACGGTCGTCCGGTCGGTGCCGAGGCGCTGTTGCGCTGGGAACATCCGACCCACGGCATGCTGATGCCGGACAAGTTCATCGATCTGGCAGAGAAGACCGGGCTGATCATTCCGATTGGCGAATGGGTGCTCAACGAAGCCTGCCGGCAGATGCGCGAGTGGTACGTGCTGGGCTACACCGACTGGCGGATCGCGGTGAACCTGTCGGCTTTGCAGTTCTGCCACTCAGGGCTGGTGCGCAGCGTGGCCAAGGCCTTGGCCACTCATCATTTGCCGGCCAACAGCCTGACCCTGGAAATCACCGAAACCACTGCCATGAGCGACGCCGACGCGAGCATGACGGTGTTGCAGGAGCTGGCCGATATGGGCGTCGACCTGTCCATCGACGACTTTGGCACCGGTTATTCAAGCCTGATGTACCTCAAGCGTTTGCCGGCCAATGAGCTGAAGATTGATCGCGGTTTCGTCCGCGATCTGGAGCACGACAGTGATGACGCGGCCATCGTTTCGGCGATCGTCGCCCTCGGTCAGGCGCTGGGCCTGCGCATCGTTGCTGAAGGTGTAGAAACCGATTCGCAACAGGACTTCCTGACGCAACTGGGCTGCGATTCGCTGCAAGGTTATCTGCTCGGTCACCCGATGCCGGCGGATCGCTTCCTGCAGGACATCGTGCGCGGCAAACAATTGGCGGTGAGTTGAGCCGCTAATCGCAGGTCATGCAAAAGCCGGCAATGGCGGTTATTCTTGCCCCGACTGTTACGTGTGCATCGGGGGAAAGGCCAGCATGGATAAAGTCATTGTGATCACTGGCGGCGGTCGTGGAATCGGCGCCGCCACTGCGTTGTTGGCTGCCGAGCAAGGCTATCGGATCTGCATCAATTACCAGACTGACGAACAGGCGGCCCACCAGGTGCTCGACCAGGTACGCGAGCGCGGCGCCACGGCCATCGCCGTGCGCGCCGATGTCAGTATCGAAGACGAAGTGGTCGCGCTGTTCAACCGGGTCGACAGCGAACTGGGCCGCGTCACCGCCCTGGTGAACAATGCCGGCACCGTGGGACACAAGTCCCGGGTCGACGAAATGTCCGAATTCCGCATCCTCAAAATCATGAAAACCAATGTGCTGGCGCCGATCCTCTGCGCCAAGCACGCAATCCTGCGCATGTCGCCCAAACACGGCGGGCAGGGCGGCAGCATCGTCAACGTCTCCTCGGTCGCCGCCCGGCTGGGTTCTCCTAACGAATACGTCGATTACGCAGCGTCCAAAGGTGCGCTGGATACGTTCACCATCGGCCTGTCCAAGGAAGTGGCGGGCGAGGGGATTAGGGTCAATGCGGTGCGTCCGGGCTACATCTATACCGATTTCCACGCCTTGAGCGGCGACCCGGATCGGGTCAGCAAGCTGGAGTCGGCGATTCCGATGGCGCGGGGCGGGCGGCCGGATGAAGTGGCGGAAGCGATTGTGTGGTTGCTGTCGGACAAGGCTTCGTATGCCACCGGGACCTTTGTCGACCTCGGCGGCGGGCGCTAAAACCCTACCGATCGTTCCCACGCTCTGCGTGGGAATGTAGCCCGGGACGCTCCGCGTCCCTTCCAGAGCTGGAACGCGGAGTGTCCCTTGAGGCATTCCTACGCAGAGCGTGGGAACGATCACCGGTAACTCAAAACGACCGCACAATCCGCCCCAGTGTTTCCATCGCCTTCTCCGCATCCTCGGTCCACGGGCTGCCGTAGTTCAATCGAATGCAATTGCGAAAGCGCTGAGTCGGCGAAAATATCGGCCCCGGCGCGATGCTGATCCCCTGCGCCAACGCCATCTGAAACAACTTCAACGAATCCATCTGCGGTGGCAGTTCCAGCCACAGGAAGTAGCCGCCAGCCGGTTGGCTCACGCGCGTCTGCGCCGGGAAGTAGCGGGCAATGGCCGCGAGCATCGCGCTTTGCTGTTCTTCCAGGGCGTAGCGCAGTTTGCGCAGGTGGCGGTCGTAGCCGCCGTGTTGCAGGTAGTCGGCGATAGCCGCTTGCGCGGGCATCGAGGCGCATAGCGAGGTCATCAGCTTCAGTCGTTCGATTTTCTGTGCGTAGCGCCCGGCGGCGACCCAGCCGATGCGGTAGCCGGGAGCCAGGCTCTTGGCGAACGAGCCGCAATGCATCACCAGACCTTCGGTGTCGAAGGCCTTGGCCGGTTTCGGCGCCTGCTGGCCGTAATAGAGTTCGGCGTAGACGTCGTCTTCGATCAGTGGCACCTGATGCTGCTTCAACAGCTCCACCAGTTCCTGTTTCTTGGCCTCGGGCATGGTTGCGCCCATCGGGTTCTGGAAACTGGTCATGCACCAGCAGGCCTTGATCGGGTGCCGCTCCAGCGTTTGGGCGAGCACGCCGAGGTCGATGCCGTCGCGCGGGTGCACGGGGATTTCCACGGCTTTGAGTTTCAGCCGCTCCAGCACTTGCAGGCTGGCATAAAACGCCGGGGCTTCGATGGCCACCAGATCGCCGGGTTCGGTGACCGCTTGCAGGCACAGGTTCAGCGCTTCGAGGGCGCCGTTGGTGATCAGCAATTCTTCCATCGGCAGCATCAGGCCGCCGACCATGTAGCGCAGGGCAATCTGCCGACGCAATTGCGGATTACCCGGCGACATGTCGGTGACCACCATGCGCGGGTCCATTTCCCGCGCAGCACTGGCCAGTGAACGGGACAGGCGTTGCAGCGGGAACAGGGTCGGGCTGGGGAACGCCGAGCCGAACGGCACGGTGCTGGGGTCCTTGATCGACTCAAGCACCGAGAACACCAGTTCGCTCACGTCGACCTTGGTGGATTCGTTGACCTGGCTGCTGATCACCGGCTCCGAGAACGGGCTCGGGGCGTGGGTGTTGACGAAGTAGCCGGAACGCGGGCGGGCACGGATCAGGCCGCGGCGCTCCAGCAGGTAATAGGCCTGGAACACGGTGGACGGACTGACGCCGTAGGTCTGACTTGCGTAGCGCACCGACGGCACCCGCTGGCCGGGGCCGAGGACGCCGGAGCGGATCAGTTCAGCGATGTCGTCGGCGAATTTTTCGTAGCGTTTCATCTTGGGTCCGGATTGATTTCTTTCTGGAAGACCGTGTCGCCTTCGTTCGCGAGCAAGCTCGCTCCCACAGTTGACCGTATTCCTCTGTGGGAGCGAGCTTGCTCGCGAATGGCCGCGCCGCAGTCTAAGGGATCATCGATTCATCGGCGCAACAAACCGGCTCTTCGCCACGCTATAAATCTCTGGCTCATTACTGTCGGCAATCCTGAAGCTCAAGGTCTGCGAGCTGCTGGCCGCACGTTCGGCAGTCATCGCCACCGACACCGGCACATCGACAATCTCGCCCGGCGCCAGGCTCAGTTGGGTCTTGCCTTGCAGCTGGAAGCCATCACCGT
Organism: Pseudomonas sp. MCal1; assembly: GCF_026341415.1. Lineage (NCBI taxonomy): Bacteria > Pseudomonadati > Pseudomonadota > Gammaproteobacteria > Pseudomonadales > Pseudomonadaceae > Pseudomonas > Pseudomonas sp. MCal1. The sequence continues at coordinate 207,791 of NZ_JAKUMP010000003.1, read as the reverse complement.
CCACCAGGCTCAGGTTGTAGTCCTGGCGCTGCTGGGTCTTGTTGATGACCTTTAGTGTGTAGATGTTTTCGATCTGCCCCTGACCATTCTCGCGGAACAGGCCACGGTCCTTGGTCACGTCCAGCGACACCATTGGCCGTTCGACCAATGCCAGGGCGAGTGTGCCGATCATCACGACCAGTACTGCAACGTAGCCGATCAGTCGCGGACGCAGCAGATGCGTCTTGCCACCCTGCAATTCGCGTTCGGAGGTATAGCGGATCAAGCCACGGGCGTAATTCATTTTGTCCATGATCGAATCGCAGGCGTCGATGCACGCCGCGCAGCCGATGCATTCCATTTGCAGGCCGTCGCGGATGTCGATGCCGGTCGGGCAGACCTGTACGCACAGCTGGCAATCGATGCAATCGCCGAGCCCGGCTTCGGCGGGTTTCACGTCGCGTTTGCGCGGGCCGCGGTTTTCGCCTCGGGCGGCGTCGTAGGAAATCGCCAGAGTGTCCTTGTCGAACATCACGCTCTGAAACCGCGCATACGGGCACATGTGCATGCATACCGCTTCGCGCAGCCAGCCGGCATTGATGTAGGTGGCGGCGGTGAAGAACAGCACCCAGAACAGGCTGACACCGCCGATCCGCAGGGTCAGCAATTCTTCGGCCAGTGGCCGGATCGGGGTGAAATAGCCGACAAAGGTCAGGCCGGTCAGCACACTGATCGCCAGCCACAACGTGTGCTTGGCCGCGCGCCGGGCGAGTTTGTTCAGGCTCCAGGGCGCTGCTTGCAGCTTGATGCGCTGGTTGCGTTCGCCTTCGGTGATTTTTTCGCACCACATGAAGATCCATGTCCACGAACTCTGCGGGCAGGTGTAACCACACCAGACCCGGCCGGCGAACACAGTAATGGCGAACAGGCCGAACGCGGCGATGATCAGCAGCGCCGACAGCAGAATGAAATCCTGTGGCCAGAAGGTTGCGCCAAAGATGTGGAATTTGCTTTCGGAAAGGTCCCAGAGCACTGCCTGACGACCGCCCCAGTTCAGCCATACGGTGCCGAAGAACAGCAGGAACAGAAATCCCGCACCGCTCATGCGCAAGGTGCGGAACAGGCCGGTGAAGCTGCGGGTGAAAATCTGGTTATCGCTGGTGGCGTGCTTCGCCTTCATTGGGCGCGCCGGTACTGTTTTTATCTGGGGAGATGCTTCTACGGTTCGGACGGGGATTCGTTCGCTCATGGTCGTTTGCTCATCAGCCTCCATCAGGCCGGGGAACTATGAGCGCCGATCTGTTTGCATAACAGACTCAGGTATTTCAATAAAAAGCGTATCAGATGGCTTTTTCAGGCATGCCTGCGACAACTTGAAGCAGCACGCCGGCCAGGGCGCAGATGCCTATCCCAGACGTCTGCGCCGGTCGTTGATCAAGGTCAGTCAAATCACCGAATCACTGTCGTCGGCCTTCAGGTGTTTGCGTCCATCGCTGGCACCTGCCACGGTCAATGCATCCGCTTCGGCTTCGGTGACGTAGATGCGCCGGCCGTCCACTTCGACGAACGACATGGATTTTTCGCTATCTGTCCTGACTTCCAAGGTGTCGCAGATCCGGATTTCCTCACCATTTTCAACGGTGAAAAAACACACTTTCGATTCCGGATTGCTGTCATCGATACGCAGGGGCATGGGCCAGTCCTTTTTCACAGGGGATCTGAAGGGTTAGGGCCTACGCTGCGCCGATCGTTCTACGCAACCGATTAATGGTCGCTGCTGTCCACCTTTTATCGCCTCTTTACAAGGACTGCAGGATGAACGCCTGGTGGCATGAAGTGTGGGAAACCCTGCAAGCGGAATTCGCCGACATCGGCGATGCATCGCAGCTGACGCGGATCACCGTGCGCCTGCTCATGGCGGCGCTATTGGGCGGGATTCTCGGGTTCGAGCGCGAGCACAAGGGCAAGGCTGCCGGGGTGCGAACGCACATGCTGGTGGCCCTCGGCGCGGCGTTGTTTGTGCTGGTGCCGCAATTGTCCGGGTCTCAGGCCGATGCCATGAGCCGGGTGGTGCAAGGGGTAATCGCCGGCATCGGCTTTCTCGGCGCCGGGACCATCCTGAAGAATCACGAAGGCGACGAAGGCCACGTCAAGGGTCTGACCACCGCCGCGGGTTTGTGGATGACCGCCGCCATCGGCGTCGCGGCCGGGTTGGGCCGTGAGGCGACGGCGGTGTTCAGTACGTTGCTGGCGCTGGGGATCTTCAGTGTCATGCCGCGGATCGTCAGCGTGTTCGAGAAGGATCAGCCGGATAAGGACCGCATCGAGAAGGATCACAGCGATCCTCGCTGATCAGACAATCACCGGCGGCATGGTCGTCGGCGGTTCCTCCTTGGGCGGTGGTGTGGTGCCAGGGGGTTCCTGTTCGGGGATCGGTTGCGGTTCGGTCTCGGGCAGGACCGGTTTGTCGATATTCGGGTCAGGTGTTTCGGCCGGAATCGGAATAGTCATCGGGTAAACCTCCGTGTGGCACTTGGCGTAGGAAGTGCTTAAGTGGATTGACCACTGCACTGCGAAATCGATCCGATTTTGTGGCGGGGCAAATCCCTGTGAACTTTTCCCGGCGATGGCCGCTCGGAACCTGAGAGATTTCATCACCGGGCGCAGGCCCGGCCGTGACCGCCAAACAGGCAAACGAGCGTCCTTGGGGCGTTAAGGAGAGATGCTCAATGACTGCTGAAAAACCCTCCGAACTGAGCTACAACCCGCACATCCCGCTGTCGCAGGCGCTGTTGCTGCCGCGCATCGTTATTGAAAACACCGCACCGACCCTCGACGGTGGACAGTTTGCCGTCAAGGCGATCGCCGGTCGCGAGATCGTGGTCACCAGCAAGGTGTTCGCCGACGGTCACGACAAACTCGCAGTGCGCATCCGCTGGCGCGAAGAGGGCGATGAGACCTGGCAGACCGAAGTTATGAGCGATCAGGGCAATAACGGCTGGCGCGGTGTGTTTCAGCCGCAGCGCATGGGCCGTTATCTGTTCCTGATCGAAGCGTGGATCGACCAGTTCGCCAGTTTTCAGTACGAACTGGAGAAAAAACACACCGCCGCCGTCCCGGTCAGTCTCGAGTTGCAAGAGGGGCGGAACATGGTGCAGCAGGCCGCCGAGCGCAGCGAAGGGCAGCTCAGCGAACAGCTGGCCGGCCTGCACCACGAATTGTCCGGCCTGCTCGAAACCGAGCAGGTCGCGTTGTTTCTGCACTCGCGCAGTGCGCAACTGATGGCCGAGGCCGATCATCGCGCCTACTTGAGCCTCAGCCCGGAATTTCCGGTGGACGTCGAGCGCGAACTGGCGGAATTCGCCAGTTGGTATGAACTGTTTCCCCGCTCGATCACCGACGATCCCGCTCGCCACGGCACTTTCAATGACGTGCACTCGCGGTTGCCGATGATTCAGGACATGGGCTTCGACGTGCTGTACTTCACGCCGATTCACCCGATTGGCCGCAGTCATCGCAAGGGCCGCAACAATTCCCTGACCGCCGGCCCGGATGATCCCGGCAGCCCGTATGCGATCGGCAGCGAGGAGGGCGGCCACGAAGCGATTCACTCGCAACTCGGTACCCGCGAAGACTTCCGTCGGCTGGTGGCTGCTGCTGCTGATCATGGTCTGGAGATCGCCCTGGATTTCGCCATCCAGTGTTCCCAGGATCACCCGTGGCTCAAACAGCATCCGGGCTGGTTCAACTGGCGGCCGGACGGCACGATCAAATACGCGGAGAACCCGCCAAAGAAATATCAGGACATCGTCAACGTCGACTTTTATGCGCCGGAAGCGATTCCGAGCCTGTGGGTCGAGTTGCGCGACATCGTGGTCGGCTGGGTGCAGGAGGGCGTGAAGATCTTTCGCGTGGACAACCCGCACACCAAACCGCTGCCGTTCTGGCAATGGTTGATCGCCGATGTGCGCACGCTGTACCCGGAAGTGATCTTCCTCGCTGAAGCCTTCACCACCCCGGCGATGATGGCGCGGCTGGGCAAGGTCGGTTACACCCAGAGCTACACCTATTTCACCTGGCGCAACACCAAGACCGAACTGGCGACCTACTTCAGCGAACTCAATGAATCGCCGTGGCGCGAGTGCTACCGGCCGAACTTCTTCGTCAATACTCCGGACATCAACCCGGCGTTCCTGCATGAATCGGGGCGCCCCGGATTTTTGATTCGCGCGGCGCTGGCGACCATGGGCTCAGGTCTGTGGGGCATGTATTCGGGGTTTGAGCTGTGTGAATCGGCGCCGGTGCCCGGCAAAGAGGAATACCTCGATTCCGAGAAGTACGAGATCCGCGTCCGCGACTTCAACCAGCCCGGCAACATCATTGCCGAGATCGCCCAGCTCAACCGCATCCGCCGCCAGAACCCGGCGTTGCACAGCCATCTGGGCCTGAAGATCTACAACGCCTGGAACGACAACATTCTGTATTTCGGCAAGCGCAGCGCGGACGGCAGCAACTTCATTCTGGTGGCCGTCAGCCTCGATCCGCATAACGTTCAGGAAGCGAATTTCGAGTTGCCGCTGTGGGAAATGGGCCTGCCGGACGATGCCACCACCCACGGCGAAGACCTGATGAACGGCCATCGCTGGGACTGGTACGGCAAATACCAGTTCATGCGGATCGACCCGGCGTATCAACCGTTCGGAATCTGGCGCATTACTTCTTCCTGATGATGATCGTTCCCACGTCGAGGCGTCGAACCGTCCGCGTGGGAATGCATCCCGGGACGCTCCGCGTCCCAGCGGTGGACGCAGAGCGTCCAAGGCGGCATTCCCACGCAGAGCGTGGGAACGATCAGTAGCAGCTTCGGCTTCAATGAATTCAACAGGAGTTTCACATGGCGAAGAAACCCAAGGCAGCCACCTTCATCAAGGACCCGCTCTGGTACAAGGACGCGGTGATTTATCAAGTTCACGTCAAATCCTTTTTCGATTCGAATAACGACGGAATCGGCGACTTTCCCGGCCTGATCGCCAAACTCGATTACATCGCCGAACTCGGCGTCAACACCATCTGGCTATTGCCGTTCTATCCCTCGCCACGCCGTGACGACGGTTACGACATTGCCGAATACCGTGGCGTGCACAGCGATTACGGGACGATGGCCGATGCCAAACGGTTCATTGCCGAGGCGCACAAGCGTGGCTTGCGGGTGATTACCGAGCTGGTCATCAACCACACCTCCGATCAGCACCCATGGTTCCAGCGGGCGCGCAAGGCCAAGCCCGGATCGGCGGCGCGCGACTTCTATGTGTGGTCGGATGACGACCAGAAGTACGATGGCACGCGGATTATTTTTCTCGACACCGAAAAGTCCAACTGGACCTGGGACCCGGTCGCCGGCCAGTACTTCTGGCACCGTTTCTATTCGCACCAGCCGGACCTGAACTTCGACAACCCGCAAGTCATGAAAGCCGTGCTCTCGGTGATGCGTTACTGGCTGGACATGGGCATCGACGGCCTGCGCCTGGACGCGATTCCGTACCTGATCGAACGCGACGGCACCAACAACGAAAACCTCCCGGAAACCCACGACGTCCTCAAGCAGATCCGCGCCGAAATCGACGCCAATTATCCGGATCGCATGCTGCTGGCCGAGGCCAATCAATGGCCGGAAGATACCCAGCTGTACTTCGGTGATACCGACGCCGAGGGCGTGAATGGCGATGAATGCCACATGGCGTTTCACTTCCCGCTGATGCCGCGCATGTACATGGCGCTGGCCCAGGAAGATCGCTTTCCGATCACCGACATCCTGCGCCAGACTCCGGAAATCCCGGCCAACTGCCAATGGGCGATCTTCCTGCGCAACCACGATGAACTGACGCTGGAGATGGTCACCGACAAGGAACGCGACTACCTCTGGAACTACTACGCCGCCGACCGCCGTGCGCGGATCAACCTCGGCATTCGCCGGCGCCTGGCGCCGCTGATGGAGCGCGACCGTCGTCGCATCGAGCTGCTCAACAGCCTGCTGCTGTCGATGCCCGGCACGCCGACCCTGTATTACGGCGATGAAATCGGCATGGGCGACAACATCTATCTGGGCGATCGCGACGGCGTGCGCACGCCGATGCAATGGTCGATCGACCGCAATGGCGGCTTCTCCCGCGCCGATCCGGCCAGCCTGGTGCTGCCGCCGATCATGGACCCGCAATACGGTTACCAGTCGGTCAACGTCGAAACCCAGGCCGGCGATCCGCACTCGTTGCTGAACTGGACCCGGCGTCTGCTGGCCGTTCGCAAGCAGTCGAAGGCGTTCGGTCGCGGCACGCTGAAAATGCTCTCGCCGGCCAATCGTCGCGTCCTGGCCTACACCCGCGAATACACCGGGCCGGACGGCAAGCATGAAATCATCCTGTGCGTGGCCAACGTGTCGCGCAGCGCGCAAGCGGTGGAGCTGGACTTGTCGGCCTACGTCGGCATGGTGCCGGTGGAAATGCTGGGTGGTAACGCATTTCCGCCCATCGGCCAGCTCAACTTTCTGCTGACCCTGGCGCCTTACGGCTTCTACTGGTTTGGCCTGGCGGCGGAAAACCAGATGCCGAGCTGGCACGTTGAGCCCGCGCAGAGCCTGCCGGACTTCACCACGCTGGTGCTGAAAAAACGCATGGAGGAACTGCTGGAGGCGCCGTCCCGCGCCACCCTCGAACAGGGCATCCTGCCAAACTGGCTGCAAAACCGCCGCTGGTTCGCCGGCAAGGACGCCGCCATCGACCAGGTGAAACTGGCCTACGGCGTGCGTTTCGGCGACGCACAGCATCCGGTGTTGCTCAGCGAAATCGAAGTGCACAGTGACGGGCAGACCAGCCGTTATCAGCTGCCTTTCGGGTTCATTTCGGAAGATCAGGTCGGGCCGGCGTTGCCCCAGCAACTGGCCTTGGCGCGAGTGCGCCGGGTGCGTCAGGTCGGGTTGATCACTGACGCCTTCAGCCTTGAAGCGTTTATTCGCGCGGTTCTGCAAGGCATGCAGAGCGGCACGGTGCTGGAATCCAGCGATGGCGAGATCCGTTTCGAAGCAACGCCGCAACTGGAAAAACTCGGCCTGGGCGCGGAATCCGAAGTGCGCTATCTGTCCGCCGAGCAATCCAACAGTTCGGTGGTGATCGGCGGCAGTCTGGTACTGAAGCTGATCCGCAAAGTCGCTTCCGGCGTACACCCGGAACTGGAGATGAGCGCTTACCTGACCGATGCCGGATTTGCCAATATCTCCCCGCTGCTCGGTTCGGTGATTCGCCGCGGCGCCGGTGGTGAAGACAACCTGCTGATGATTGCGCAAGGCTATTTGAGCAATCAGGGCGATGCCTGGGAATGGACGCAGAACAACCTCGAACGGGCGCTGCGCGATGAGCTGGCGGATGCCGTGTCCGAGCAGGCGCAGCATTACAACGCCTTGGGTGAACTGAAGGATTTCGCCGGCATGCTCGGCCAGCGTCTGGGGGAAATGCATCAGGTGCTGGCGGCGCCGAGCGACAATCAGGACTTCGCACCGCAACTCAGTTCGGCCAAGGATGCACAGGCGACCGGCAAGGATGTCGGAGCTCAGGTCGAGCGCGCGTTGCAGCTGCTCAAACAGCATCAGGGCGAACTCGACGGGGCGGATCAGAAGCTTGTTGCCCGGTTGCTCGACAACAAGAAAACCATTCTTGCCCACGTGCAGGAACTGGCGAAGCAATCTGCCGGCGGCTTGCGCATTCGTGTGCACGGCGACCTGCATTTGGGGCAAGTGCTGGTGATCAAGGGCGACGCGTACCTGATCGATTTCGAAGGCGAACCGGCGCGACCACTGGCCGAACGCCGAGGCAAGCACAGTCCGTACAAGGACGTCAGTGGTGTGCTGCGCTCCTTCGATTACGCCGCCGCCATGGCGTTGAATGTGCACAACGTCGACAACAGCCCCGAGGCCGAAGCCGCGCGTCGGCGGGTCACGGAGCGTTACCTGCGTGAAGCCCGGGAAGCATTTCTCCAGGCATATCGCCAAGCGGCAGCTAGTCTTGATCATGCCTGGCAAGATCCTGAAGGTGCCAACGCCGCACTGGCGTTGTTCGGTCTGGAGAAAGCGGCCTACGAAGTGGCCTATGAAGCCGAAAATCGCCCCACCTGGCTGCCCGTGCCGCTGCACGGTCTGTATGGGTTATTGACGGGGCTCAAACCCTTTTCCGATCTTGGTGGAGAGTAGTCATGAGTTTCTCGAACAAGGAACAGGGTCACGTTAACGAACGATTGCTGCCCAGGGCGAAGGACATCGATGCCCTGGTGCGTGCAGAACATCACGACCCGTTTTCCATTCTTGGCCCCCACGGCGATGGTGCCGGCGGGCAATTCATCCGGGCGTATCTGCCCGGCGCGTTAAGCGTTTCGGTACTGGACAAACACAGTGGCGAAGAGCGTGGCCCGCTGGAGGCTACCGAAACACCGGGGCTGTTCGTCGGCCATTTCGAGGACGCGCGGCCCTACCTGTTGCGTACCCGTTGGGCCGGCGGTGAGCAGGTCGCGGAAGATCCCTACAGCTTTGGCCAGTTGCTCGGTGAAATGGACTTGTATCTGTTCGCCGAAGGCAACCATCGCGACCTCAGCAGTTGCCTCGGTGCGCAGCTGAAAACCGTCGATGGCGTCGACGGTGTGCGCTTTGCCGTGTGGGCACCGAATGCCCGACGGGTATCGGTGGTCGGCGACTTCAACGTCTGGGACGGGCGCCGGCACCCGATGCGCTTGCGGCATCCGTCCGGCGTGTGGGAGTTGTTCATTCCGCGCCTGCAAGCGGGGGAGCTGTACAAGTACGAAATCCTCGGGCCCCACGGCATCCTGCCGCTCAAGGCCGACCCGATGGCGCTGGCCACCAGTCTGCCGCCGGACACTGCGTCGAAAGTCGCCTCGCCGCTGCAGATCGACTGGCAGGATCAGGACTGGATGACTGGCCGTCGCGAGCGCCAGCAGCACAATGCGCCGCTGTCGATCTATGAGCTGCATGCCGGATCCTGGCAATGCGAACTCGACGATCTCGGCGAAGTGGCGCGTCAGTACACTTGGCCGGAGCTGGCCGAGCGACTGATTCCCTACGTGAGGGAACTGGGTTTCACCCACATTGAACTGATGCCGATCATGGAGCACCCGTTCGGCGGTTCCTGGGGTTATCAGTTGCTGTCGCAGTTCGCCCCGAGCGCCCGTTACGGCACGCCGGACGAGTTCGCGGCGTTCGTCAACGCCTGCCATCAGGCCGGTATCGGGGTGATTCTCGACTGGGTGCCGGCACATTTCCCGACCGATGCTCACGGTCTGGCGCAGTTCGACGGCACCGCGCTGTACGAATATGGCAACCCGCTGGAAGGCTTCCACCAGGACTGGGACACGCTGATCTATAACCTCGGTCGCACCGAAGTGCACGGTTACATGCTGGCCTCGGCGCTGCACTGGTTGAAGCATTTCCACATTGACGGCCTGCGGGTCGATGCGGTGGCGTCGATGCTCTATCGCGACTACTCGCGCAAGGCGGGGGAGTGGGTGCCCAATCGCCATGGCGGTCGCGAGAATCTGGAAGCCATCGATTTCCTTCGCCACCTGAACGACGTGGTGGCGCTGGAAGCTCCGGGCGCGCTGGTGATCGCCGAGGAATCCACGGCGTGGCCGGGTGTCAGCCAGAGTACCCAGCAGGGCGGGCTCGGTTTCGCCTACAAATGGAACATGGGCTGGATGCACGATTCGCTGCACTACATTCAGCAGGACCCGGTTTACCGCGCCCATCACCACAACGAGCTGAGCTTTGGCCTGGTGTACGCCTGGTCCGAGCGTTTCATCCTGCCGATTTCCCACGACGAAGTGGTACACGGCAAGCATTCGCTGATCGACAAGATGCCCGGCGACCGCTGGCAGAAATTCGCCAACCTGCGCGCTTACCTGAGCTTCATGTGGACCCATCCGGGCAAGAAACTGCTGTTCATGGGTTGCGAGTTCGGCCAGTGGCGCGAGTGGAATCACGACCAGCAGCTGGACTGGTATCTGCTGCAATATTCGGAGCACAAAGGAGTGCAGAAACTGGTCGGCGACCTCAACCGGCTCTACCGCGAAGAGCCGGCGCTGCACGAGCAGGACGATGCGCCGCAAGGCTTTCAGTGGTTGATCGGTGACGATGCGATCAACAGCGTTTACGCGTGGTTGCGCTGGAGCAAGGACGGCACGCCGGTGCTGGTGGTAGCCAACTTCACCCCGGTGCCGCGCCAGTCGTACCGCGTGGGCGTGCCGTTTGCCGGGCGCTGGAAGGAATTGCTCAACAGTGACGCCGACACCTACGCCGGTTCCAATTATGGCAACGGCGGCGGTGCGTTCACCGATGAGGTCGCGAGCCATGGGCAGGCGTTGTCGCTGGAACTGAACCTGCCGCCATTGGCGGTGTTGATCCTTAAGCCCGAGGGCCCAAGCGAGTAACGGGACGCCTCCACGCGAGATCGCTCCCTCGCGGATTACTGATCGTTCCCACGTCGAGGCGTCGAACCGTCTGCGTGGGAATGCCTCTAGGGACGCTCCGCGTTCCAGCTCTGGAAGGGGCGCGGAGCATCCCGGGCTGCATTCCCACGCGTACGGTTCGACGCCTCGACGTGGGAACGGTCAATAGAAGAGCTCACCAGCGCATCCGGACTCCCAGGCTACCAATCAACCCGTTCAGGTCGTTGTCGTCGACATCGCTGCTGTAATCGGCGCTGACGTACAGGCTCACCGTCGGCGTCATTTTCGCCACCAGCCCCAGGCCGAGTTCCACGGTCGAGGATTTTCGGCTGCTGCTGATCTTGTCCACCTGATCCAGCGTCACCGTATTGCCGGTGTACACCGTGTGCCACAAGTTCGTGCGCACGTAGGGTTCGACCGGCAGACCGTTCAGGTCGTAGCTACCTTTCAAACGCGCACCGACCCGGCCGCTCCACGACGAAATATCACTGGAAGATGCTTTGCCCGAACCGGCATAGGGCGTGTCCAGGGTGATGCGCTGGTTGATCAATTGCGCCTGCGGTTCAACCACCCAGTTTTCACTGAGGCCGATCGGGAATCCGCCTTCCACCGACAAGGTCATCGCGCTGCCTTCTGTGGCCAGGCGTGCGCCTTGCTCGTTTCGGCTGAACCCGCTGACCCGGCCGCCACTGGCTGACAGATCGACGTGCCAGCCCTGGGGACCGATCAAACTGTAGTAAGCGCCCAGGCTCTGGCCTTGCAGGTTGAGGGTGTCGGTGGTCGGGTCGGCGAGGGCGCGGCTGGTGATCAGGCCGTTGCCATTGGCCTGGATCCGGTTGATCCCGCCGATCAGGCCGACCTGCTGGGTATGGCCGCTGCTGCTTTTCAGGGTCAGTACGGCCGGGCCTTTGAAGTCACCGGTGCCGGGCGTGGCGAAGCCCGGGCTGAGGACGTCGGTTTGTGCCTGGCGGGACGTCTGGCCGTAGAGTTGATCCCAGGCGGAGGGCGCAAGGTCTTCGGTGATCAGGTCGGCGCCGCGCAGATCCGGTTGCGGGCTCAGGCGTTGCGGGCCCGGGGTCACGATCGTGGCGGGGAGGGTCATGACGGGGATGTTCTGGCGATACCAGGGCGTGGCCTCGTCCGTCGCAGGTCCCGCCTGCGCCTCCATGGACGAGCACAGCAAGATAGAACTTGAAACAGTGCAGAACGTGACTTTGATCTCTTGTGAGGTGAGTGAGGTTTTCATGGAGTTCTACCTTGCTAGCGCATGTGGTATCTCGCCTTGGCGTCTCTCCTACCCCGAACGAGGGGCGACCGAATGGAGCGTGGCGAACCCGTGGCCGCCCGTTTTGACGAATGACCTGAGGTTCGCCCCGAGTAGTACTTCCGGGGGTAGTAAGGTACAGCTAAGAAGACCGGAGCCCATGCGTCAAGAAAATGGACGATGAGTGGTATGGCTGAATCAGAGATTGCAAGCGTTTGTTTTTATGCACATATCTAAGTTGTTGTTTGCTGGGGAAAACACGCTTCGAGCCGCGAAACAGAGCGCTTGCTTAGCCTGCTATCGACTTACCAACTGATGCGAATACCCATATTTGCCGCCAGGCCACGCAGGTCGTTACTGTCAATATTGCTGCTGTAGTCGGTGCTGGCGTAGATACTCACGGCGCGGTCGAGGGTCAGTACGACGCCGAGACCGACATCCGCCGTCGACGATTTCTGATCACTGTCGATGGTCGTGGTGCCGTCGAATGTCACCGAATCGGTGCCGGAAAACGTGTGCCACAGATTGGCCCGAAGGTATGGCTCCAATGGTAGTCCGTTGAGCTGATAACGCCCTTTGAGCCGGGCACCGAGGCGACCGGTCCATGCACTGTCGGAATCGAACGATACCCGCGAGATGCCATCGTTTTGACTGTCGAGCGAGATCTTTTGGTGGATCACCTGCGCTTGCGGCTCGATCACCCAAGTGTCGTTCAGGGCGAACGGGTAACCGGTTTCTGCCGAGAGCGTCAGGGCGTGGCCGCGATTATCCAGTTTCAGCCCACGGTCGGAGCGGCTGTCGCCGTCGAAACGCGTGCCCATCACTACCGTGTCGATGTACCCGCCGTGCGGATCGGTCAGCGTCCAGTACAGGCCATAGCTGTCGCCCTCCAGTTTGATCTTGCCCGCGCTGTTGTGTTCGAAGCCTTCGTTGAAGCCGTCCACATCGCCCCTGATCCGGCTATGGCCGACGAACAGGCCGAGGCGTTGGGTTCGCCCGCCCGAGGTCTGTGAGCTGTACAAATCGTTGCCGACCTGAAACCCATTGAGTGAACCGTCCAGTCGTGGCGTGACGGTGCCGGCCCAGGTCTGGTCGAGGTTCTTGCCGTAGACCCGGCCCCAACCGGCGCTGAAAGCTCCCGTTTCGCTTAACAGACGTTGCTCGCCCTGACGGTCGTGGAAAGTGCCAAGTGCGCTGAGGGTCAATTGGGCGGCCGCGGGTGGCAGGACCGACCAGGTGGGGACTTCCGGACGATAGATCGGAATCGGCGCTTTACCTGCCACGGCGACGGGAAGCACCGGCTGAACGGCCAATGACAGATCCGGTTGCCCGGATGCCGGAATGATCGCGGCCGCCACCGGCACAGGCACTACCGGCACCAGAATCGGCGGCAGTGTCGGGTCGGGATTGGGCACGCTCAGCACTTGAGGGGCGACCACAGCCGAGCGCAAATACCAGCTGTTTTCGGTGCCGGCGGTGACACCACCCTTGAACAGATAGTAGTCATAGGCCCCCGCCGAAATCGGGCCGTTGAGGACGAAGGCGGAATTGTTGCTCACGGCAGTGCCTTGGGCCTGCACCAGTTGAATGCCGTTTTCCAGCGTCAGTCCGCCCGGCCCGCCGAGGTTGCTCACCGTGATGGCGGTTGCGCCGCTCAAGCTGCCGTTGTTGACCACCAGTCTGTCACTGGGTGCGCCGTCGCCGTCGAGTACGCTTTGCAATAACAGTTGCCCGCTATTGCCGACGTAGTTGCCGTTGATCGTCAGCGTGTCATTGGTGCGGCTGTTGTTGTGGGTCAGGTCGATGATGCCGGCGTTGTTGAACGTCACCGCTTGTCCGGCCACGGCGGGCGACACCGCGCCCTGGGTGGAAAACACGCTGCTGCCGGCGTCCACGTTCAGCGCACCGGTGCCGCTGACAGTGTCGCCGAGCAGCAAGGCGCCCGAGCCCAGGTCCAGCTGCGAGGCGTTGTTCAGGTTCACCGTTTCCCAATTGCTGAAACGCGCCGGCAGCGCAGTGCGAGTATTGTCGAACGTCAGCACATCGTTGCCTGCACCGCCATCAAGGTTCGGCGTCAGTGCCAGCACGCTGTCATCAAGGTTGCGCAGCGTGGCGTTGTCATTGCCGCCACCCATAAGAATCGCCGATCGGACAATGCCGCCGCCGTCCCACAGCAAACGGTCTTCACCGGTACTGGCGCGAATTTCACCGACAATTTCTCCGCCAGTGATCGTGATGGCGTCATTGCCTCCACTGACACTCAGATTGCCGCCTATCAGCCCGCCGGAGATCCGAATCGTGTCATCGTCGAAACCTGTCACCAGATTATTGATGATCCGCCCACCGGATAATTCGAAGACGTTTTTATCGAGCTTCATGTCGACGCGTCCGATCGTGCCCCCGCTCATTTGCGCAAAGTCGCCGTCCTCAAAGGCCCCGGTGATAGTGCCACCGGTCATCTGGAAACTGTCGAAGCCATCGCCTTGTGCCAGTGAGCCGATAGTGCCCGCGTGCATGATGAACGTGTCGACAGCGTTGCGCTGATGAACCTCACCTGCGATAACGCCGCCGTCGATCTGCAACACATTGGCGCCGTTGCCCATATCGAGATCGCCGGTGATTGTCCCGGACTGCATGAGCACGCGATCAGCCCCGGTGCCGAACGTGACGTTGCCGGGAATATTGCCGGTGCCATTGGCGGGAAAACTCAAGCTGTTGTTGCCCGACAGATCGGAAAGAGGCGCGCTGCCAGGACTGTCACAGGTGTATTGATCGTCACCCGCTGTCGGGCTGAAGGCGCACTGGGCCAGCGCCGATTCCGAGGAGTCCAGTAGCAGCCAGATTGAAAAGGCCAGCAAATGATGGCGGGCAAGGAAAGTGCCGCAGGCGTTCATAAGGTCACCACGCATTGGCGCCGGTGTTCGGCGCAACGGTTTCAACCTAACAAGGGCATGAGGAGCTGCCTACTGTCAGAACTGACAGGGGAAGCGGGCGAATCGGCAGACAAATGGCGTCTACGCCCTAAATGTGCACTTCTACTGCCAGCGGTAAATGATCCGACAGATGCGTCCACGGTTTGTTGCCAAGGATCTGCGGGTCGTGGCTGCTGGCATTGCGCAGGTATATCCGGTCCAGTCGCAGCAACGGGAAACGCGCAGGGTAAGTCTTGGCCGGACGGCCGTGATGACGTTCGAAGGCTTCGTGCAGGTAGTCGCGGCGGGCGAGGGCGACGTTGCCCTGCAACTGCCAGTCGTTGAAGTCGCCGGCGATGATCACCGGGGCATCGTCGGGCAGGGATTCGAGCAACTGGCAGAGCAGCTGCAACTGCAATTGCCGATGGCTTTCGAGCAAGCTCAGGTGCACGCAGATGGCATGCACTTCGGCATGCCCCGGCACATCCAGGACGCAATGCAGCAGCCCGCGCCGTTCCGGGCCGGTGATCGAGACGTCAAGGTTGCGGTATTCGCGGATCGGGTATTTCGACAACAGAGCGTTGCCGTGATGGCCATCGGGATACACCGCATTGCGGCCGTAGGCAAAGTCGCTCCACATGCTGTCGGCGAGAAATTCGTACTGCGAGGTCTGCGGCCACTCGTTGTAGCGGCTGGAATGCCGCTCGTGTTCACCCACCACTTCCTGCAGAAACACCAGATCGGCCGAGGTGCTGCGTACCGCTTCACGCAGTTCCGGAAGGATGAAACGTCGATTGAGCGCGGTGAAACCCTTGTGCGTATTGACCGTCAGCACCCGCAGGCGATGGATGGCGGACGGGGTCGAGGTCTGTGCGTCGACGGCATGACGCTTCGGATCACTGGACACGTTCACTCCTCTGAATCATGACTGCCTGTTCATGCGACTGATCCGGACGCGGGCAGTTCACTTTGAGTGGCTGACCGCGCCCGACGGATCATCAGTCGACGAAGACGATTTCGTAAGGCAGGCGCATGCGTTCCAGAATCGACTTGGGCAGCAGCGGTGCGATACCGATCGCCGGTTCGCCAATGAGCTGGCTGGCGTAGGCATGGGTGGCGTGGCTCTTGCGCGCGACGGTCCAGGTATCGAGTCGCAGTTTGCGTGCGCGATGCCACGGTATCTGAGCCTGGTCCCGCTCCGGCCAGTGCCAGGCCCAGACCGGCACGTCGTGAAAAGTGGCGCCGACCTGTCTTGCGGCTTTGGCGCTGGCCCGGCCGACCGCTTCATGATCGGCGGTGCCGTCCTGGCACCAGGTGCTGAAGACCACGTCGCCGGGGCGCAGGTAGCGGGCGATGAACTCGGTCAGTTGGGTTTCCTGGTCGAGCAGGGCGTTGTCGGTGAAACCGCCGCGTACCCATTTCAGGCTGTGCATCGGCATGCCCAGACGGCGCAGGGCTTCGACGCTTTCCTGCGGGCGGAACACGCTCAGGCGTTTTTCCGACCACTGACGCGAGCCCGGATGACTGGCGCTGCCATCGGTGATCGACAGCAGTTGCAAGGGATGCCCGAGGCTGGAAAGCAGTTGCAGCAGGCCGCCGCAGGTCACCACTTCATCGCCGGGGTGCGGGGCGATGACCACGGCGCGAACGCCGGGTGGCACCAAAGTGTGAGTATTGATGACGGGAATGTTGTCGAGCTGCGGGGCGCTGTTCCAGATCTGCGCCGGCAGGCCGCTCTCGCTGAGGGATAACGATTTCATCAGTGATACGTCCTTGTTGAGTCTCGCCCTCAGTCGTACAAGCGCTGGTCATTCCAGGCGTGTTCGACCCGTGAAGGCTGGTGGAAAGCCCTGCAGCGCTCCGAACCCTGGATTGCTGCGCAGCAGAGTATTGCTCAAGACGGGCGGTTCGTCGCGTCACAGATCAACCTGATCCGCTTTTTTTTATTCAGTCTGTGCCAACTGTCGCAGATAGTCGCCAAAACCGCCCCGTGCGCGACTGTCCAGACGGGCGCTGGTGATGACTTGCGGACGATGGCTCCAGGCGATGCTGGCTCCTGAACGCTCGAGTTGACGCACCAGCTGCACGTCCTCATCTCGGGGCAACGGCTCGAAGCCGCCGGCGCGGACATAGGCTTGCGCGCTGACACCCAGATTGGCGCCATGGATGTGCCGGTGGCCATCGCAGGCCCGGTAATCACGGTGATAGCGAATCTGTGCCGCCTCATCGAACCCGTCTTGCCAGCGGTCAACGGTCACCGTGCCGCACACCGCATCGGTGCCCAGCCCCAGCTGTGCCACCAACCAATCCTCGGCGACGCGGCTGTCGGCGTCCGAGCAGGAAATCCAGCGCGCACCGCGCTCAAGCAGGTGTTGTGCGCCAACGGCACGGGCCTGACCGACATTGCGCGCTTCGATGCTCAATGCTTGCACCGGGTATTGGCTGACGATGTGTGCCGAGCGATCGGTACAACTGTCGAGCACTACGAGGATTTCCACCGGTTCACCGGCCAGCAGGGAGTTTTCGGCGGCTCGCAAGGCCGCGCGCAGGCATTCATCGAGCCATTGCTCTTCGTTGTGCGCAGGAATCAGGATGCCGATCATCGCAACCCCTCCAGCGCGGCCACCGAACGGGGTTCGCGGCTCCAGACTTCCAGCAGAAAGTCCGCTTCCTGATGCAGAACCAGTCGCGGCAGGTGCAACTGTTCGTGAATCAGGTCGTGAACCTGTCGCGCATTGAGCGGGCAACCTTCGATGGGCGGGCGCCAGTGACAGGCCAGCAGTTGCCCGTCCGCCGTCAATGAATCGCTGATGCGCCGGATGACTTCCGTCAGATCCTGCCGGTCGAGGTAGTAGCCGATTTCGCTAAATACAACCAGGTCGAATTTTTCCTCAGGCCAGTCGCTCGGCAAGCGCCCGTGCCGCACCTCGGCGTGGTCAAACAGGCTCAGCCGAGTACGCGCCAGATTGGCAGCGGCGGCGCTGGTGTCGCAGCACAACAGCCGATCGCAGCGCCCGGCCAGCGCCGCACTCAGTTCACCATTGGCGCACCCCGGTTCGAAGATGGCCCGATAGTGCGGACGGGGCAGGGCCGCCAGCGTCACGAGGCGTTTGCGTTGTTCGTACCAGCGCTGGCGAAATCCCCAGGGGTCGTTGTTGCCCGTGAACAGGCCTTCGAAGTAGCGGTCCTCGACACTCATAGAAAGACCACCTCGAACGGTTGCAGCAATCGATCGATGACATAGGGCGCGAGCACCGGAGCGAGTCCGGCTTGCGGATCGCCTTCCAGCTGGCTGGCGAACGCATGCACCGCGTGGCGTTTGCGCGCGACCTGTGCGGGGCTGAGCAAAATCTTGCGCGCCCGCTCCCACGGCACGACGGCGTCTTCGGGGGTTGCCCAGTGCCAGGTCCAGACCGGCAGTTCGTGGCAGATCGCGCCCACGGGCCGGGCCGCCTCGACACTGGCACGGCCGACAGCTTCGTGGTCGCTGTGGCCGTCTTCGCGCCAGGTGGTGAAGATCACATCGTCGGGATGCAGGTAGCGGGTCAGGTATTCGCACAGCATCGACTCGCTCGCGGCGACCTGGGTGTCGGGGAAGCCGCCG
The DNA here is from genome assembly GCF_026341415.1 of Pseudomonas sp. MCal1. Classification (NCBI taxonomy): domain Bacteria; kingdom Pseudomonadati; phylum Pseudomonadota; class Gammaproteobacteria; order Pseudomonadales; family Pseudomonadaceae; genus Pseudomonas; species Pseudomonas sp. MCal1. The sequence goes on along the minus strand of NZ_JAKUMP010000003.1, from coordinate 189,535 downwards.
CGCAGCCATTGCAACTGGTGCATGGGCAGGCCGAGGCGGCGCAGGGCTTCGGCGGACTCCTGCGGGCGCACCACGCTCAGGCGCTCCACCGGCCAGCGATCCGATCCCGGATGACTGGCGCTGCCATCGGTGACCGAGATCAATTGCAGGGTTCGGCCCGCCGCCGCGAGCCGTTGCAGCAGTCCGCCGCAACCGAGCACTTCATCATCCGGATGCGGCGCGATCACCACCGCCCGCGATCCCGGCGGTACCAGCTCGAGAATGTCGATGCTGTTCACCGCCGCCAGATGACGTGAGCCCTGCCATTCGTGCAGTGAGGTTCCCTCGCCGACGATCGGATTGCGCTTCATAAGGCCCAACCCTCGCGCGGTTGCTGAGCGATCAGTTGGCCCAATGCCGCCAGATCACGTTCGGCGTGGCTCTGGCGCAGATACACCGGCAAGTCCGCCGCCAGGCGGGCAAAGTGTGGATCCTTGCAGAACGGCCCGGCGCCGAGTGCCCGACCGGTCTCGCGAATGACCTGTTCGGCGGCATCCTCGATCACGGCGCGCACGCGGCGGGCCAGCAACTCGGCGTTGCGGTGAGGATTGCTGTCGATGTTCAGGGCACTGACCCGCAGCACCTCAGCGGCCCCGTGCAAGGCGCTGCCGACGGCGCCGAGACTGGCCAGCGCGTGGGGCTCTTCACGTCGCGCACATTGCTGGCGCAAGCGCTCGCCGATCTCCCTCGCGGCGCCGTACCAGCACGCGGCGATCCCGATCCCGCCGTGCCAGAAACCCGGACGTTGCAGATAGTCGCCAGGGTCGCCGATCGCCTGGGCCTCGACATCGTCGAACAGCACTTCGACGCTGCCGGTGGCCGCCATACCGACCGCTTGCCAGCCCTGATCGGTCACGGTCACACCCGGTTGATCGAGGGCCACGGCCACCAGTTGCTGACGATCGTCCTCATCCCATGCGGTGAGCAGGGTGTGACTGAGCACCGCCGCCCCGGAGCACCAGGCCTTGCGCCCGTTCAACCGCACCATTTGCCCCGACCGGCTGACCCGAACCCGCGCCTGCGGTGGTTCGGCCGCCCACATACCCCATGTGCTGCCGGGCGTCGGCGAGCCACCCAGTTGCTCGATGATCGCCAACGCGTCGGTATGGCCTTCGTAGAGTTTGCACAGCCCCAGATCATGCCCGCCGACCTCGGACAGCCGTTGCCAGCGCTCCAGCGTGCGGCCGCTGCCGGGCAGTGGCAGACGGTCGAGACCGGCCTCGACCATTTCCCGCAGACACAGCCCGAGAGCGGTGGTATCGCGGTAATCCGGCGCGTGCCGTGAGAGATAGCCGGGCAAGTCCATGTCAGTCCTCTTCTTCGCGTTGCAGTTCAAACAGCAGCAGCGAACGCCCGGTGACCGAATACTCGTGACCGAACGTGAAGCGCTCCTGACCCCGGATCGATGGTTGGTTGGTGTCGATCATGCAGGTCCAGAAGCTGCCTTCAGGCACTTCCGGCAAGGTGAAGTTGACGATGTCGTGATGGGCGTTGAACACCAGCAGCAACGTGGCGTCGGCGCCCTTGCGGCGGATCCCGGTTTCCTGCGCGCGACCGTCGAGCAACATACCCATGCAGCGGTTGTGCGCGTCATGCCAGTGTTCGGTGGTCATCTCCGTGGCATCCGGCGCGAGCCAGGTCACGTCCTTGACGCCGATGTCCTCGTTGTATTCGCCCACCAGAAAACGCCCGCGTCGCAGGATCGGGTAGGCCAGGCGCAACTTGATCAGGCGTTTGACGAATTTCAGCAGCGCCTTGCCGTCCTCGCTCAGGTCCCAGTTGACCCAGCCGATTTCGCTGTCCTGGCAATAGGCATTGTTGTTGCCGTCCTGGGTGCGGGCGAATTCGTCGCCGGCCACCAGCATCGGCGTGCCCTGGGACAGCAGCAAGGTGGCGAAGAAGTTGCGCATCTGCCGGTGGCGCAGCGCATTGATTTCCGGATCGTCGGTGGGGCCTTCGACGCCGTGGTTCCATGACAGGTTGTTGTTACTGCCGTCCTGATTGTTTTCGTCGTTGGCCTCATTGTGCTTGTCGTTGTAGGAGACCAGATCGTTGAGGGTAAAACCGTCGTGGGCAGTGACGAAATTCACCGACGAATAAGGCCGGCGGCCGCGCTGGTTGAACATTTCCCCGGAGGCGGTCATGCGACTGGCGAAGTCGGCGAGCTGGCCGTCGTCGCCTTTCCAGAACGCGCGTACGGTGTCGCGGAACTTGTCGTTCCACTCGACCCAGCCCGGCGGGAAGTTGCCGACCTGATAACCGCCGGGGCCACAGTCCCAAGGCTCGGCGATCATTTTCACCTGGCGCAGTACCGGGTCCTGGCGGCAAGCGACAAGGAAACTGTGGCGCTCGTCGAAACCGTCGTGATAACGGCCGAGGATGGTCGCCAGGTCGAAACGGAAGCCGTCGACGTGCATTTCGCTGGCCCAATAGCGCAGCGAGTCGGTGACCATTTGCAGCACGCATGGGTGGCTCAGGTCGAGGGTGTTGCCGGTGCCGGAATCGTTGATGTAGAAGCGCTTGTCGTCCGGCATCAAGCGGTAGTACGAGGCATTGTCGATCCCGCGCATCGACAGGGTCGGGCCTTGCTCGTTGCCCTCGGCGGTGTGGTTGTAGACCACGTCGAGAATCACTTCGAGATTGGCATCGTGCAGGTGCGCGACCATTTCCTTGAACTCGGCAATCTTGCCGCTGGCCAGGTAGCGCGGGTCCGGAGCGAAGAACGCGATGCTGTTGTAGCCCCAGTAATTGGTCATGCCTTTGTGCAACAGATGCTGATCGTTAACGAAGGCGTGGATCGGTAACAGTTCGACGGTCGACACACCCAGTTTGCGGATGTGTTCAAGCACATCTTCGACCATCAGCCCGGCAAACGTCCCGCGTACGTTCTCCGGCACGGACGGGTGGCGCATGCTGATGCCGCGCACGTGGGTCTCATAAATGATGGTCTTGTCCCACGGCACGCTGACGCGATGGTCGTGTCCCCAGGTGTGTGCCGGGTCGATGACTTTGCACTTGGGGACGAAGGGCGCGCTGTCGCGCTCGTCGAAACTGAGGTCGGCGTCCGGGTGACCGATGGTGTAGCCGAACAGCGCCTCTGACCATTTCAACTCGCCGACCAGTTGTTTGGCGTACGGATCGATCAGCAATTTGTTGTGGTTGAAGCGGTGGCCGTTGGCCGGGTCGTACGGGCCGTAAACCCGGTAACCGTAAATCAGCCCGGGATGCGCATCGGGCAGATAGCCGTGGTAGATCTCGTCGGTGTATTCCGGGAGTTCGATGCGTTCGAGTTCGACTTCGCCGGCATCGTCGAAAATGCACAGCTCAACCTTGGTGGCGTTGGCGGAAAACAGCGCGAAGTTGACCCCCAGACCATCCCAGGTCGCACCGAGCGGGAAGGGCAAGCCTTCACGGATGCGCGAGGGTTCGGCGTGCGCGGCGGGCTCGGCTTTCTTTGGACGGGTCATAGGTGCTCCTGCAAAAAATCGGGGGTGGGTATTTTTTCGAGGACGAGTGCGCCCTCGGTGGCGAGCGAACCCGCCACACGGTCATTCAATTCAATGGTTGGGGACGCGTCAGACCGCTGGCGGCTTGCGCGGTGCGCGAGGTTTTTTCTCTGAGGCTTTTTCGCCCGGGGGAATAACTTTGGCGGCACTGGCTGGCTTGGCCTTGGCCGCGGTCGCTTTGGGTTTGGCTACGGGCGCCTTGCCGTCGGCGGCTTTGCTGGTGGCGGTCTTGCCGGCAGTTTTACTGCCGGCGGCCTTGGGCGATTTCTTCGGTGCCAGCGCTTCGGCTTCGGCCAGTTTGCGCGCCATCTCCCAGTGGCGAGCTTCCTGGCCTTCGGGTTTTCCTTCTGATTCCCAGATCTGATAGGCGAATTCGCGGATGCGTTTATCGTCGGTACTCATCGCAATGCTCCTGAACTGAACTCATGCTGCTAGACGTGTTGAATAAGCAGATTGACCGGGAAATCCCCCAGCGCGGCGCTGACGTGCAGCTCCCTGTTTTTTGTGACTGCGCTGCTTGAAAAAAGTCCCTTCAGATTTTCGTCAGAGGCGTCGAACGGTAAAACCACCCGCGTATCGCCCCAGCGCAGCGCATCGACCTTCGGTATGGCACTGTTTTCCAGCAGTGTTGCGCAACGGATCGGCACGACTACGATGACCCGTTGCCCCCCATGCTCGCGGGCAAACGCGAGCACGTTGTGCGCCTGGCTGCCCAGCACCTCGAGGGCCTGGTACGAACCGCGGCGGAACAATTCGCTGTGTTCGGTGCGCAACTGCAGCACCTGAGCGATCAAGGCCTGCTTGATGCGCCCGTCACGCCAACCCGATAACAGCTCCTGGGCGGGCGTCGCCTTCAGGGTCTGTTCGCGCAGGCCGTAGTCCACCGGCCGGCGGTTGTCGGGATCGACCAGACTGAAATCCCAATACTCGTTGCCCTGATACAGATCCGGCACCCCCGGCACCGTCATGCGCAGCAAGGTTTGCGCCAGCCCGTTAAGGGCGCCGGCCGCGGCGATGCTGTTGACGGTCTTGGCCAGCGCCCCGCGCAGCAGTTCGCCTTCGGGGGCCAGCAGCAATTGTTCGGTGAACGCTTGGGCTGCGTTTTCGTAAGCCTCGTTCGGCGCACTCCAGCTGCTTTGCAGCTTGGCTTCGCGCAGGGCTTTCTGCTGCCACTGCCAGACACGCTTGGCGTAGTCGGCGAAACCGGCCTGATCGTCGTCGCGCAGGTCCAGCGGCCAACTGCCGAGCAGCGCCTGATAGAGGATCAATTCGTCTGCCGACGACGGCAGTTGATCGTCATGGCGCAGCGGCCGGGCGAGGGCGCGCCACAACTCGACCTGTTCGGCGTACCAGTGGCTGCGTTCGCTGAGCACGGCCAGCCGCGCGCGGGTGTCTTCGCCGCGCTTGTGATCATGGGTGGCGGTGGCCAGCAGGTTGTCCGGGAAGCTCGCCAGCCGTTGCTGGTTCACCGCGTGAAAGTCGCTGACCGGCGCGCTGAACTGTTCGGTGTTGTAGCCGACGTCATTGCGCGACAGCAGCACCGCCGAGCGATACAGCGCGGTGTCTTCCACCGCTTTGGCGGCGGCTGGCGAGGTGAGTTGCTGAAAGCGCACGCAGGCGTGTTTCAGAATCTTGCGCGAACGGCCACGGGGCTTGCGTCGCCACGGCTGGCCGCCGAGCCAGCCGGCTACGGAGTCCAGCACTGGCCAATCGGCTTCGCTCAATGCCTGCCGCGCCCCGTCCATGGCCTGTTGGAAAAACACCTCGTCCCGCGCGGAGCGGCCCATCGGAGTGATGTAAGTGCGATAGACCGGGAAGTGCACGATCAGCGCCTGCAACACCCGGCGGATCGAGCCGAGCGTGAGGTCGCGGGTCATCAGGTCATCGCGCGCCACTTGCAGCAGGGCCTGGGCGACGCTTTCGCAATCGCTGGCCAGCGAACCGTTGAGGATCTGCTGGCGCGCCAGTTGCGCCTCTTCGATAAACGCAGAGGGACGTTCGGTGCGACGTTTCCACAAATCGCCCAGCACATGTTCGCCGTCCGGGTCGTGTTGCAGCAGCGACAACTGATTCATGAATTCGTAACCGGTGCTGCCGTCCACGGACCAGTCGGTGGGCAGGGTTTCACCGTCGCCAAGAATCTTCTCGACGTAGATCGGCAAGTGTCGGCCCGGTGCCAGGTGGTCGAGGCGCCGGCGCAGTTTGCGGCAGTAACTGCGCGGATCGGCGAGGCCGTCGATGTGGTCGATGCGCAGGCCGTCGATCAGGCCTTCGCCGATCAACTGGAAAATCTTGCCGTGGGTGGCCTCGAACACCGCCGGACGCTCGACGCGCAAACCGCCAAGTTCGTTGATGTCGAAGAAGCGCCGCCAGTTGATGTCATCCGCCGCCGTGCGCCAGCTCGCCAGACGATAGCTTTGCCGCTCGAGCAATTGGTGCAGGCGCTGAAACCCGTCTTCGGTCTTCGAATCATAGCGGGTCAGGTTGCGCTGGATGGCCTGCAGAACGTCGGGGTCGCTGGCCAGTTGCTGAAGTTCTTCCTTGAGCGGGAGGGCCAGCGAGCGGGCGTCGGTCTGATAACTGAGCGCGCTGAAGCGGTCGGCGAGGGCTTTGAGCGCTTCGTTCGAGGTGTCATCGGCTTTGAGCAGTTCGCCGTAATCGCCGGGGCAGATCGGGAAGTGGTGTTCGTAGTGCTCGACATGGAAGGTACCGCTCTCGGCGTTGAACACCAGCGGCAGGGTCGCGTCCTGTAGCGCGACGCCGTAATCGCTGCCAAGAAACGGCAGCAGCAACTGGCCTTCCATCAAGGGGTCAGGCGAGTGCCACTGAATGTCGAAGAACTCGCCGTAGGGGCTGAGCCGTCCCCATTCCAGCAGATCGAGCCACCACGGGTTGTCGCCGCCACCGACGGCCATGTGATTGGAGACGATGTCGAGGATCAGCCCCATGCCATGCTCGCGCAGGCTGGCGACCAGGCGACGCAAGGCCGGCTCGCCGCCGAGTTCCGGATTGACGCGGGTCGGGTCGACCACATCGTAGCCGTGCATCGAGCCCGCGCGGGCGGCGAGCAACGGCGAGGCATAAATGTGGCTGATGCCGAGCCGGGCGAAGTACGGCACCAGCGGTACTGCTTGATCAAGGGTAAAGCCGCGATGAAACTGCAGGCGGACCGTGGCCCGCGTTGTCTGGATAGGCAATGTACTCATCGGTCACGCTCGGCTGCCTGAAGACGCGCGCAAGCCAACAGTTCCAGGCGCCTCGCGGCGTCGACGCCATCAAGCAGCGCTTCACTGGTGCCGGGCAGGCGGCGCGACCAGTTGGGGTGGGTGTCGATGGTGCCGGGCAGGTTGGCCTGTTCGTCGAGGCCCAATGCATCTTCCAGTGGCAGCAGCACCAACGGCGCTCGGGTGTGGCCGAGGAAACGTACAGCGGCGTCGACCACCTGATCGGCCTCGTGGGATTCCTCGCGAAAGTTTTGCGGATCCTGGCTCAGTGCACCGCGCAGGCCCTCGCGCTCGCGTTCGCGATAGCGGCGCCAATCGATTTCGCCATTGGCATCGATGAGCCCGAGCCGCGCGTTCCAGTCTATGTCGCGACCATGCCACCAGCCATTGAGTGTCGGTAGATCGTGGGTGCTGGTGGTCGCGAGGGCGTTGTCCGGCCAGTCGAGTATCGGCTTGAAAAAAGTGTTGTCCTGTTCGAACAACAGCACGCGCATGCCGAGCATGGCGCGGGCGATGAGTTTTTCCCGCAGGCCATCGGGCACGGTGCCGAGGTCTTCACCGAGCACGATCGCTTGATGGCGATGGGACTCGAGGGTCAGCAGACGCAGCAGGTCGTCCACCGGGTAATACAGGTAGGCGCCGTCCGCCGGGGCTGCACCGTTGGGAATCACCCATAACCGTTGCAGACCCATGACATGGTCGATGCGCAGCCCGCCGGCATGGGCGAAGTTCGCGCGCAGCATGTCGATGAACGCGCGAAAACCGTTGCGCACCAGACCTTCCGGGGAAAACGCGGAAATGCCCCAGCCCTGTCCGGATCGATTGAGAATGTCCGGTGGCGCGCCGACGGTCAGCGAGGCCAGCAGTTCATCCTGAAAACTCCAGGCCTGGCTGCCGGCACCGTCGGCACCCACCGCCAGGTCGGCGATCAGGCCGATGCCCATGCCGGCGCTGCGGGCGGCGGTCTGTGCGCGTTCCAGGCAGCGGTGGATCAGCCATTGGCAGAATGCGAAGTAGCTGATGCGCTCGGCGTACTCCTCGGCAAACGCGCCGAGGGCGGCGCCGCGCGGGTCCTGCCAGTGTTCCGGCCATTGGCGCCAGTCGAGGCTTTCGCCTTGGGCGGCGCGCATTTCCTGGATGGCTTCGAAGCGGCAATGGTTTTCCAACGCTTCGCCACCGGCATCGCGGAAGCTGGAGAAGTCTGCATGTAACGGGTGTTCGCCACTGATGAAACCGTCGTACAAGGCTTGCAGCAGTTTCAGTTTGGCCTCGGCGGCTTTTGGCCAGTCGATCAGTTTCAGGTTTTCCAGTTGTTCGAACTGATCGGTCAGGCCGGCTGCGGCAATCGCATCGCGCAGCGCGCGCTCGCCAAGAATTGCGCCGGGCGCGGCGTACAGCGCATTGAGAAACAGCCGACTGGACGGCGAGTAGGGGCTATAGCGCCCGGTGTCGGCGCTGAACATCGCATGCAGCGGGCTGATCGCCAGCGCATCGGCACCACGCTCACCGGCCACCCGGGCCAGTTCTTCCAGGGCCTGGGTGTCGCCGAAGCCGCCATCGCCGGGGCGGCGCAAGCCATAAAGCTGCACGCTCAGGCCCCACACGCGGGGGATCGGACTGTCCACCGCGTCTCCGACGCTGAAGCAGCGTTCCGGTGCCACGGCGAGAGTGAATTGTTGATCGGCGATGTGCACTTGCTGGTAGCCGACCGGAATCTCGCCCGGCAACACGGCCTTGGCGTCCAGCTTGAGGCTCAGGCGCGAGCCGTCTTCAAGGTGAATCTCGCAAGGGGTTTCGGGTTGGAAATAGCGGGCCAGGTCCAGGCCAACGCCGACGTCTGCGGTGAGCAGTGGAGGCAGCTGGCGGTTTTCCTGTACTTGTTGCAGTTCGAGCAGGCTGGCGTCGATTTCCTGGGCCGTTCCGGCCGGGTGACCGAGGCCGGTCAAAACATTGCGCAGCACCGCCGGGGCGACTTTTTGCTGGCGGCCATTGGCGTCGATCCAGTCGACGGCAAGGCCGGCCCGGCTGGCGAGAATTTCCAGTTGCGCATCGCTCATAGGCGCTCTCCATCCAAGGGTGGCAAAGGGGTTGCGGCCGTGAGGCTGACGAGCGCGCAATACGGGGGCAGTTGCCCCTCATCCGTGAGACCGGCGGTGGAGGGCTGGCGGAACAGCCACACCGATTCGGTCTGTGGAAGGTTGACCACTGGCGTGTCGCCGAGGTTCAGGTCGATTCGCAGCTCGCTGCCATCGCCCAGCCGCCAGCGTGCGCTGACGGCGCCACGGCCCAGTACGTGGGCGCCTAGCGCCTGCGTACCGGGCAAATGCGCAATGATGTGCTGGTGGCGCAACTGCAACAGTTGCCGATACAGCGCCAGTGTCGCCTGCTGTGCCGGCGTACCGCAGCCGGTCAGGCGCGGTTGCGAGGCATGGAAAGTCTGCGCGGCGTTGGGATCGGGAATCTGCTCCCGTCGCTGTGGGTCGGCGAAGGCGCTGAATGCTGCGAATTCGTTGCGTCGGCCTTCGCGCACGAGCTTGGCCAATTCGCCGTGATGGCTGGTGAAGAACAGGAACGGTTGTTCGGCAGCGTATTCGTCGCCCATGAACATCAGCGGAATCATCGGCGATAGCAGCAACAGCACCGTGGCGGCTTGAAGCGCGCGCGGGTCGGCCAATTGATGCAGGCGTTCGCCAAAGGCGCGGTTGCCGATCTGGTCATGGTTCTGCAGGAACAGCACGAACGCGGTGGAGGGCAGATGCTCGCTGGGCTCGCCACGGGGCGTGCCATGTCGGGTGGTATGCCCCTGAAACACGAAGCCCTGGCTCAGGCAGCGGGCCAGTTGTTCGGTGGGTTGCTCGGCGTAGTCGGCGTAATAGGCGTCGGTCTCGCCGGTCAGCAGCACATGCAAAGCGTTGTGGCCGTCATCGTTCCACTGAGCATCGTAGGCGTCTTCCAGCAGGCTGGCCTGATTGTGTTCATTCTCCACGGTCAGCCAGACGTGGCGGGTCGGGTCGATCTGCTGACGTACGCGCCGGGCGAGTTCCTGAAGGAAATCCGGGTCCTCGATGGCGTGCACCGCGTCCAGGCGCAGGCCGTCGAAACGGTATTCCAGCAGCCACATCAATGCGTTTTCGATGAAGAAGTCCCGCACTTCGCGACGACGAAAATCGATGGCCGCGCCCCACGGCGTATGTTTGTCTTCGCGAAAAAAGCCTTTGGCGTAGCGATGCAGATAATTGCCGTCGGGACCGAAATGGTTGTAAACCACGTCGAGAATCACCGCCAGGCCATAACCGTGGGCGCTGTCGATCAGGTGTTTGAGTTGTTCCGGCGTGCCGTAACTCGCTTGCGGCGCGTAATGCAGCACACCGTCGTAGCCCCAGTTGCGATCACCGGGAAATTGCGCAATCGGCATCAGTTCAATGGCCGTGATGCCGAGCCCGGCCAGACGCGCCAGATGCTGCTCGACTTCGGCAAACCCGCCGAGTGCACCGACATGCAGTTCGTAGATCACCGCCTCATTCCACGGCCTGCCGTGCCAGGTGGTGTTGCGCCAGGAATAAAGATGAGGATCGACCACCACGCTGTGACGGTCGAGGTCTCCGTCCTGCGCCCTGGAGGCGGGGTCGGGCACCTCCAGTTCGCCATCGATATTGAAACGGTAGCGGCTGCCGGCCGGGCAACGGCTCTTGATCACGAACCAGCCATCGCCTTGAGGCAGCATGGGCAGGGACTGACCGTCGTCCAGCTCGACGCTGACGTAAAACGCATCCGGCGCCCACAACGCGAACTGCGTGTGGTCGGCATCCAGCATGATCGCGCCGTGTGGCCAGCTTTCAGGTGTCCGTGACGCCATCGTTGAAACCTCCCTGGTTATTTGTGGTGCGTTTTGCCCAGCGCCTTGGTCACCAGTTGTTCGTAGAGTTCGGCGTAGGGTTCGACGGCTTTGCACCAGTTGAACGGCGCGGCCATCGCCCGGCAGCGCATCGCGTGCAGCAGTTCCGGGAAAGCAAACACCTTGAACGCGCGGCTCAGGGCTTCGCGGTAGCTGTCCGGTGTCGATTCGTTGAAGAGGAAACCGGTGACGCCGTTTTCGATGGTGTCGGCCAGCCCGCCGGTATTGCGTGCCACCGGCAGCGAGCCGAAACGCTGGGCGTACATCTGGCTCAGGCCGCAAGGCTCGTAACGCGATGGCATCAGCAGGAAATCGCTGCCGGCAAACATGCGCCGGGCGTCGGTTTCATTGAAGCCGATGCGCACGCCGATCTGGCCGGGGAAACGCAGCGCCAGCTCGCGCATGGCCTGTTCTTCTTCCGGTTCGCCACGACCGATGATCGCGATCTGGCCACCGTTCTGGACGATGTATTCCGACACCGCTTCGGTCAGGTCCAGGCCTTTTTGATAGACCAGACGCGAAACCACGGCAAACAGCGGGCCTTCGGAGTCATGCAGACCGAACAGTTCGCGCACGTGGGCGGCGTTGATTGCCTTGCCTTCCCAGTCGCCGATGGCGAACGGCGCGAACAGGTGCGGATCGGTGGCGGCGTCCCAGCTTTCATCGATGCCGTTGGGGATGCCGCTGAGCAAACCTTGCTGGGTCTTGGCGGCGAGAAAGCCGTCCAGACCACAGCCGAAATCCGGGGTGGTGATTTCTTGCGCATAGGTGGCGCTGACCGTGGTGATGTGGCTCGAATAGGCCATGCCGGCCTTGAGGAACGACATCTTGCCGTAGAACTCCATGCCTTCCTGTTGCAGGGCATGGGCGGGAATCCCGAGTTCCGGGCACGAGCCCAGACTGGTCACGCCTTGATAGGCGAGGTTGTGAATAGTGAACAGAGTCGGCGTGCGCTGCCCGCGCCAGTGCATGTAGGCAGGCGCCAGCCCGGCCGGCCAGTCGTGGGCGTGCACCAGATCCGGGCACCAGTGGATTTGGGCGAGGTTGGCGGCGATATCGGCAGCTGCCAGGCCCAGACGGGCGAAGCGAATGTGGTTGTCCGGCCAGTCGCGACCGTTGTTGGCGCCATAAGGGCCGCCGTCGCGGGCATAGAGTTCAGGGCAGATCAGGACATAAATCACCAGACCATCGGGCATGTCCATGCGCCCGATCTTGCAGGGCGGCAGTGCGGCGTGGCCACCCAGTTCGCCGATGATATGGATCGGATTCTCGCTGTTCATCACTTGCGGGTAACCGGGGATCAACACCCGGACGTCATGCAGATGCGCCATGGCGCGGGGCAGGGCGGCAGAAACGTCTCCCAGACCACCGGTCTTCACCAGATCGGCGATTTCCGAGGTCACGAACAACACTTTCTTCTTGTTGGGGTTCTGACTGGCCACTGGCGTCAGTGTCTTGGTGCCCGGGACGTTGATCGACCGGCTGCCGGGAACGCTTACGGTGCTCGATTCACCCATCGGCTGATGAGCCCGTTCTCCCTGAATTTCCAATGCCGCACTGATCATATGAATCTCCCGTTTTGTTTGATCTGATTCTTGTCTTGAACAAGCGATGTCCATGGCCAAGTCCTGTGGCCGGGCGCAAACGCGCCACGCATCGGTGAGCAAACGCTACCCAACACGCGCAAGCAGAATGGGTGAAGAGGCCGTTGCAAGGAACGAACCAAACGCTTTGGCCCAGTTGTTCAGATGACCCGGTGCGATCAGCAAAAGTTTCGATTAATTTTCGGCTTTGTGACCGCTCGGTTTAGCTCCGCGAAAACCAGTCTAGGTCAGATCCTAGAGCGGGCCAGGGCAATCGGATGAATTGTTCGACAATCGGTGGGAAGACCTCGAATCTTGCGGGCTGCACGGTGTAACGCACCGACGAAGTGCATGTTTGCCCGTACGAGTGGATCACAACAGTGACTTGTTGGTCGCGATTTAGAGCGCTTCGTGTGGGCGGCTGCACTGTTGCGGTGCGCAGTTTGTTGCCGTGTAGTTCATTTTTCAGAGACGCATCCTACAAGAAGCCTGGAAGTATCTGACTGCGCCTGAGCGCGAAGCCCAGCAAAGTCCTGTGTTTGGATATCACCAGGACCTGTGAATGTTTACCGTCGCTCACTCAGTCACCATCAGGTTCGTCACCGGGATGGCGCGCCCATGACCCATCCCGCCATCCTCGACGCTGCCGCCGCCTCGAAAGCCCCCATCGTTGCGCCCGCAGCTTGCCCGCTGGAACAAACCCATGTGCAACTGCTGCCGTTGAGCTACGGCCTGGTGGAAAGAGCGTTCGATCCGGGCACCGAATTGAAATTGCCGTACACCTTGACCGCGCGCCCGCTGGGCATCCGTCGTCTGCGTGATGGCTGGCTGTACATCATCGACAGCCTCAGCGGCGAGTTGTACGAATACCGAATGCTCGACGGTATCGTCACGGCGCTGCTGCATCAGGGCAAACAGGTCAGCGAGGATCAGCGCACAGCAATTGAAGAGCGTCCGGCGCTGATCTTTCCCCGGCAAAGTACGTTGTACGTGACCTTTGCCGAGGTGCAGTGGACGGCAAGCAAATGCCATCAGGTGCTGGACAGCCGCGAAGAGCGCAACCATTTCATGCAGGCGGTCGATCTTGCACCGGTGAATTGTTTGACCGGTGGGGAGCATTTGCTCACCGTCGAGCAGACCCGGCAGTGGCTGGCGGAAGTGGCGGCGGGGGCCGAGCCGGTTGCCGATGCGGACGCGACGCGGATGCCCACCGTGCAGGTCAGCGACGCCCCCGAGCACGAGCGTGAACCTTATCTGTGGGAGCAACCCCGGCGCTTTCGCGAGGCGCACATCGGCGAATTCCTCGGCCGGGTGCGCGGGCCCTATCAGGACGACACGCTGTTTCTGCTGGTCAACGACGATCTGGGGGTGATGCGCGATCTGGCCGAGTACCAGGACACCGTGGTCGGCTGGGTCGATGAGTGGAGCAACACCGGCAACAACGCGCGCGATTATCTGCTCGCCAGTTACATCGAGTCGCTGAGCCAACTGAGCGGCGCCGATGTCGACGGATTGGCCAAGGCCAGCGAACAGCCGCAGGCCAAAGCCCTGTTTGCCGATCTGGAGCAGTTGCCCGAGCCGGATCGCGAAAATACGCGCAAGGCGTTGCTCGATTACTTGAACAAGGGCGGGGATGTCCAGGCCGATGGGCCGGCGCCGCCCGAACTGCAAAAACTGCGCGCTCAGGGTTTTGATGACGGCATGGGACAGAATCGTCTGGCCCCTACGGCTGAGGTGGATCGGCGTTTTTATACCCGCCAGTACTTCGAAGCCGTCGCCCCCGAGGAATTTGTCGAACAGCATCTGGAGACGCTGATCCGCCTCGGCAAGGATCAGGATCGGCGCATCAAGGACGTGCTCGACGGCCCGCTGCTCAGCGGCAAACGCGGGGTCAACGACCTGATCGACCGCCCGGCGATGGACGAGCGACTGAACCTGCTGCGTGACGACCTCGGTCGCTGGAACCGCCTGCTCGAACGCATCACCGCCGACCGCACGCAACTGTTGGTCGCCGGACGCTTCCATCGTTCGGCCTGGTACTACGACGCGCAAGTGGCGGCGCAACTCCATCAAGCCCTCAGCGCCGAATACGCCTGCCTCAAGGACCTGTGCCGCAGCGATGAAGCGAGCGAAAAAGTGCTCGGTTATCTGGAGGAACACCCGGAACTGACCCGAACCGTCTTCTACACCTTGCCGCTGCGCCTGCAATCGGAGCAGAGCGGGCAATACTCGACACTGTTCAACGCTCTCATGGCCACGTTCAACAACCTGCCGGACTGGCTGGCCAAACTGAAAATGATCGAACAACCGCAACTGCCGGCCCTCGACGACATGCCCGAACACACCCGCGTCGTCGCGGCGGCGGTGCAGGACACTTACAGCCCGGCACTGAACCTGGGCCTGAACCGCGTGCTGGAAGGCTTCGACCTGTCGGGCGAGAAAATCCCCGACCTCGACGAACTGTTCCAGCGCCTGCCCAAAGCACTGCGCCTGCGCCTGTTCGACGCGGCGAAAACCAGCGGCGTGACCTTCACCGTCGCCAGCCCCGCAGAGCAGTCCGCGCTGCAAACGGCGATCAAGGAAGTTCTGCGCGAACGCGAATACCTCAAGACCCTCAACCGTGAGCGCAACCAGATCACCCACAACAAGAATCGCCAAGGACACAAAACCCCAAGGGCGATGGAGTTGCAGGAAGAAATCGTCCGGGTGCGGGCGCAGTTGACCCGGATCGAAGCGCAACTGGCGGGGGCGCTGAGCCCGATTGCCGAACTGCCGGACCAATCGGCCCGGTTGTACGGCGCGACGCCTGCAAGAGCAGGGGTGACGGTGGTGTTTCCGCCGGCACAGCAACAGGAACTGCGCGGGTTGTTGGGGAATATTCGGATGGGGTTGGGTGGGGTGTCGGCGGGGAGTCTGGTGAAGACGGAAGGGATGGGGTTGGTGGTGGTTTTGGTGCAGGTGGTGAATTTGGTGGGGGCAGCAAAGGAGCTGAAACAGCAGTCCAAGAACGAAAGGAGTTGGGGGCCGGTTTTGAATGCCTTGATGGCCACTGGTGCTGCTGGGTTCACGGCGGCACAAAGTCTGGCTGATACGGCATTGAAAGCTCGGGGCACGGCGCTTGTTGCTGGGCTTCAGCATCATGCCTTGCAGCACGTGCATGTGCAGATGGGGAAATTACATATTGGGTTGGGAGGTTTTACATACTTTCTAGGATTTTTAGCTTCGTTCTCCAACCTAAAGAATCAGCTTAAAAGTTGGCAGCAGGCAATTCGTAGTGGAAATGTTGCAGCCGAGAGAAGCGCGGCTTTAGCCACAATCGGTGCAACTGGTATGACAGCGGTTAACTCTTACGGGTTGGGTCATACAGTTCACGCTGGGTACAACGTGCTGGCTGCGGAAAACACTGCGGCACGAAGAGCTGCTTGGGCGGCAGCCGGCACACGCCTTTCTACCGTGTTTTTCCGCTTCAACTTGGCGGGCGCGTTATTCACAGTTTTGGAATTCAGCGGCACTTGGCTGTTCAACCGCTACAACCTTAGCGCCCACGACAAGTGGCTAAAGATCACGCCTTGGAGCCGGGACACGGAAATGCGCGGTGATCACACACTGGATGACTATCAAAGCTATCTGGCCTTTCTGATCCACGCGCCTTATGCGCAACTTGGCCCAAATCCATACGACTCCTGGCTGAAAAAACTGTTGTTCAAAGCCAAACCCAGCGATATCCATCTGGTGCTGCCAAGACTGACGTTGAGTGATCTCTTGCCTCCTTGGGGAGGCAAACCGAAATATCGATTAGGTATTGGCGCGCACCGTATTTCCATTCCCTTGCATAGCCGAGGAGCGCCGCGAGAACGCAAGGACGTGATCAGCGATCAGATTTTAAGTAGCCTGCGCATCGTCAACTCAACGCCCGAGGGACTGGTGCTTTGTCTTCACTACCCGGTGGATCCTGATTCGGAGTTCACTCCCGCGAAAGAAACGTTGGAACTGGCAGTTTGCATTCAAAAAATGGGTGACAAAGGCGAGTGGACGTCGCGGACTCGCGTCATACATCTAGACCCAAAGGGTGAAGGGCATTTCGCTGTTGTCACGGCTCAACTAGTCAAGGGGAACCCGCCCATGCTACTGGTTGAAACACAATTTCTGGAGCAGGCCGATCATGCTGAATTATCTCGATAAGTTAGATATGCCGCCGCCTGAAAAGCCCAGAAGAGCAGGCGATATCGAGCCCTTCCCGAGCGGAAAAATTACCTCTCTCGCTCCACTGCCATTACCAACACTAATGCCACCTTACGGTCCGCATATTGGTGAGCTGAATGATGGGTACATGGACTTTGGATTAGGAACTCCTCAAGTTTTCATGTGGCAAGTGACTGTTGGATTGCCGTTCAGTGGGATGTTCTTGGTCGCATTCTTATTTCCGCTTATTGGCGGTTTCATGTTCCTTTTATTTGGCATGGGCTGGGATGATATTTCTCACGCAATCAAGGGTATTTTCGATGAATCTTTTGGACTCGCTTTGTTAGGCGGCTTTTGGGCTCTTTCCATTTGTATTGGAGTCTGGCACCACAACCACAAAAAACGCGCCTCAATCATCCCGACCCGCTTCAACCGCCAACGCTGCGAAGTCTGCTTCATGCCCGAGGGCGCCACCGAGCCAGTGTTCGTCCCCTGGGAATCCCTCTCCGCCTGGATCATCGAAGCCCAGGGCGCCACCCAATACGGCATCCATCGCCAATACGGCATGGGCATCGGCTTCTACGAAGGCGAAACCCTCACCAGCCTCGAATTCCAATGCGCCGGCCTGCCCCTCGCGATCAGCCATTGGGAAGCCATTCGCGGCTACATGGAATACGAGGTCAACGACCTCAAATCGATCCAGGATCTGCAAGACCTGCAAGGCCCCGACGACCCGCCTCACGAAGGCCTGCACACCTTCCGCAACGCCCGAGCGCGCATGCACCAGCAGATCCACGACGGTTCACGTTCTCGGCTGTCGGGTTTCTTCTGGTACCTCTATCACGTCATGACCTTGTGGACGATTCCCAACCACCTCGTCGAATGGGAAGTGCGGCGTCTCGAACGGATCGGCAAACAGGCCCTGCCCGAGGCCATGCGCCAATGGTCGGAGCCTCTGCCGAAAGAGCAGTGGGCCAAACCGAGTGAAGAGTTGCTGCGGCTGAGCGAGCAGGTACGTCAACTGCAAAAGCGCCAGCCGCATCGGCCGATCACCGAGATCTTTGCCGAGGTGCAGCGCACGGCATCTACGGGTAAGCGCCGCGCATGAATTGTTTTCCCAAACAGCGAACGGGGGCCGAATTCACGCCAGCGAGGGAAACACTGGAGTTGGCCGTTTGTATTCAGAACTTGAACGACAAAGGTGAATGGACATCGCGCACCCGTGTCATTCATATCGACCCAAGGGGAGAAGGGCATTTTGCAGTGGTTGCTCCACAACTGGTCGAAGAGAAACCACCGGTTCTAATGGTTGAAACGCAGTTTCTGGAGCAGGCCGACCATGCTGAATAATCACATTGAACCTGTAGTTATCTCGCAAATTGAGACACCTCGAAAAGCAGGAGATGTCGAGCCAATTCCGAGCGGTAAGGTCACTTATCTCGCACCGTTGCCATTGCCAACCTCTATACCTGCTTATGGACCTCATGTCGGGGAGATGAATGATGGTTTCCTGGATTTTGGTTTGGGATCACCGCAAGTATTTATGTGGCAAATGACTTTAGGTGGACCATTCAGCGTGACCTGTACGGTTTTATTTCTCTTCCCGCTGATTACAGGATTTCTTGGGGTCATTTTTGGATATGGACAGGAAGCCATATGGGATTCGATGGCCGCAATCTTTGAAGAGGCATGGGAAAACATAATGTTCACAGGCCCTCTCATGCTCCCAATAACCTTGGGAGTCTGGCACCACAACCACAAAAAACGCGCCTCAATCATCCCAACCCGCTTCAACCGCCAACGCCGCGAAGTCTGCTTCATGCCCGAGGGCGCCACTGAGCCGGTCTTCGTCCCCTGGGAATCCCTCTCCGCCTGGATCATCGAAGCCCAGGGCGCCACCCAATACGGCATTCACCGCCAGTACGGCATGGGCATCGGTTTCTACGAAGGCGAAACCCTCACCAGCCTCGAATTCCAATGCGCCGGCCTGCCACTCGCGATCAGCCATTGGGAAGCCATTCGCGGCTACATGGAATACGAAATCCACGACCTCAAACCGATCCAGGATCTGCAAGACTTGCAAGGCCCCGACGACCCACCTCACGAAGGCCTGCACACCTTCCGTAATGCCCGAGCGCGCATGCATCAGCAGATCCGCGACGGCTCTCGTTCGCAGCTGTCGGGTTTCTTCTGGTACCTCTATCACGTCATGACCTTGTGGACGATTCCCAACCGCCTCGTCGAATGGGAAGTGCGCCGCCTCGAACGGATCGGCAAACAGGCCCTGCCCGAGGCCATGCGCCAATGGTCGGAGCCGCTGCCGAAAGAGCAGTGGGCCAAGCCGAGTGAAGAGCTGCTGCGGCTGAGTGAGCAAGTACGCCAACTGCAAAAGCGCCAGCCGCATCGACCGATCACCGAGATATTTGCCGAGGTGCAGCGCATGGGATCTACGGGTAAGCGCCGCGCATGAATTGTTTTCCCAAACAGCGAACGGGGGCCGAATTCACACCAGCGAAGGAAACTCTGGAGTTGGCTGTTTGTGTTCAGAGCCTGGACGACAAAGGTGAATGGACATCCCGCACCCGTGTCATTCATATCGATCCTCGGGGTGATGGTCATTTTTCAGTGGTTGCTCCTGAACTCGTCAAAGAGAAACCGCCGATTTTGCTTGTCGAAACCCAGTTTTTAGAGCAGGCCGATCATGCCGAATAATCTCGTCGAGCCATTGGTTGTGCAGCAGCTTGAACAACCCAGAAAGGCAGGAGATACGGAGCCGTTTCCGAGTGGGCAAATTACTTATGTCTCTCCGCTGCCATTACCAACACTAATGCCACCTTACGGCCCACATATCGGTGAGTTGAATAATGAGTACATGGACTTTGGGTTGGGGTCGCCACAAGTCTTTTCTTGGCAGGTCGTATTGGGTGGACCATTGAGCGTGTCTTTCACAGTAGTTTTCTTATTCCCACTGATTACCGGGTTTTTGGGAGTTATTTTTGGGTACGGGCAGGAAGCCATTTGGGACTCGATGGTCGGTATCTTTGAAATAGCCTGCGAGAACATATCGTTCACTGGCCCATTCATGCTGCTCATCACCCTCGGCGTCTGGCACCACAACCACAAAAAACGCGCCTCAATCATCCCGACCCGCTTCAACCGCCAACGCCGCGAAGTCTGCTTCATGCCCGAGGGCGCCACTGAGCCGGTCTTCGTCCCCTGGGAATCCCTCTCCGCCTGGATCATCGAAGCCCAGGGCGCCACCCAATACGGCATCCACCGCCAATACGGCATGGGCATCGGCTTCTACCACGGCGAAACCCTTACCAGCCTCGAATTCCAATGCGCCGGCCTGCCGCTTGCCATTAGCCATTGGGAAGCCATTCGCGGCTACATGGAATACGAAATCCACGACCTCAAATCGATCCAGGATCTGCAAGACCTGCAAGGCCCCGACGACCCGCCCCACGAAGGCCTGCACACCTTCCGCAATGCCCGCGCACGCATGCACCAGCAGATCCACGACGGTTCACGTTCTCGGCTGTCGGGTTTCTTCTGGTACCTCTATCACGTCATGACCTTGTGGACGATTCCCAATCGACTCGTCGAATGGGAAGTGCGGCGTCTCGAAAGGATCGGCAAGCAAGCGCTGCCCGAGGCCATGCGCCAATGGTCGGAGCCGCTGCCGAAAGAGCAGTGGGCCAAACCGAGTGAAGAGCTGCTGCGGCTGAGCGAGCAGGTACGTCAACTGCAAAAGCGCCAGCCGCATCGGCCGATCACCGAGATTTTTGCCGAGGTGCAGCGTATGGCATCGACCAACGGTCGCCGAGCATGAGTGGATGTTATCGATGGCGAGGTTGCCCGGTGGCTTAGCCACCACCGGTCAAGGCGTCCGATCTGTTCAACAGCCGGATGGGGTTTCCCGCCGACCAGGCCTGAATGTCCTCGATCATCTGCGAAAAGAACAACTCATAGTTCTGGCGGCTGACATACCCGACATGGGGCGTGGCCAGCACGTTGTCGAGGGTGCGAAACGGGTGCAGGGCCGGCAGCGGTTCCTGATCGAACACGTCCAGGGCCGCACCGGCGATGCGCTGTTTCTGCAAGGCCTTGATCAGCGCCGCTTCGTCGACAATCGGCCCGCGCGCGGTGTTCACCAGCAGCGCGGTCGGCTTCATCCAGCCCAGTGCCTGGGCATCGACGAGACCCCGGCTGCGGTCGCTGAGCACCAGGTGCACCGACAGCACGTCAGCCTGTTCGAACAGCTGTTGCTTGCTGACATAGGTGACGCCGGCCTGTTCGGCGCGCTCGGCGGTGAGGTTTTCGCTCCAGGCGATGACGCGCATGCCGAACACCTGACCGAACTGCGCCACCCGCTGGCCGATGCTGCCGAGCCCGAGAATGCCGAGGGTCTTGCCGTGCAGGTCGCCACCCAGCCCTTGCTGCCACTGGCCGGCGCGCAAGGCGTTGGCTTCGTTCACCAGATTGCGGGTGGCGGCCATGATCAGCGCCCAGGTCAGTTCCGGCGCCGCGTGCTTATAGCTGTCGGTGCCGCAGACCTTGATCCCGAGCCGGGCGGCGGCCGGCATGTCCAGCGCCGCGTTGCGCATGCCGCCGGTGACCAGCAGCTTCAGGTTCGGCAAGCGCTTGAGCAGGTCCTCATCGAAGCGCGTGCGTTCACGCATCACGCAGATCACTTCGTATGGGCCCAGACGCTCGGCCAGTGTGGCGTTGTCCGCCGGGTAGTCATGGACAAAGGTCACTTTGCCGAGACTGTCGAGCACCAACCAGTCGACTACGCCCCGCGCGACGTCCTGCCAGTCATCGATCACCGCAATCTGCACCGCCATCAGCGTTACCTCTTCAACGAACGGGATTGGTTTTGTCCAGCCAGCCCAGCAGTGCCTGGTGGAACTTCGCCGGCTCTTCCATCTGCGGGGCGTGGCCCATGCCGGGGAACTCCACCAGCGTGGACTGAGGAATCAGTTTGGCAACCTGCTTGCCCAGCACCTCGTAGTGACCGATTTTGGCCTTCACTTCCGGCGGCGCGATGTCCTTGCCGATGGCGGTTGTGTCGGAAGTGCCGATCAGCAGCAGGGTCGGCATCTTCAGGTCCTTGAACTCGTAGTACACCGGCTGGGTGAAGATCATGTCGTAGATCAGCGCCGAGTTCCATGCGACCTGAGTCTTGCCCGGGCCGTTACTCAGCCCGGCGAGCATGTCGACCCAGCGGTCGAATTCGGGTTTCCAGCGCCCGTCGTAATAGGTCGTGCGTTCATAGTCACGAATGCCTTGGGCGGTGACTTTCAATTCGCGCTGATACCACTGATCGACGCTGCGATAGGGAACGCCGAGGGCTTTCCAGTCTTCCAGGCCGATCGGATTGACCAGCGCCAGTTGCTCGACCTGATCCGGGTATTGCAGCGCATAACGGGTGGCAAGCATGCCGCCGGTGGAGTGGCCGAGCAGGGTGGCTTTCTGGATGCCCAGGGCCTTGAGCAGTTGCTGGGTGTTGGCCGCCAGTTGCTGGAAGGTGTACTGGTAGTGATCGGGTTTGCTGGAGGTGCAGAAACCGATCTGGTCCGGGGCAACCACCCGGTAGCCGGCTTCGCTCAAGGCCTGGATCGAACTGTCCCAGGTCGCGCCGCAGAAATTCTTGCCGTGCATCAGGACCACGGTGCGCCCGTTGGCCTTGCCGTGGGCGGCGACGTCCATGTAACCCATTTGCAGCGACTTGCCCTGGGACTGAAAGGCAAAGTGCTTGAGGGTGTAGGGATAATCGAAACCTTGCAGTTCCGGGCCGTATTGCGGGCCTTCGGCGTGAGCAAGCAGGGGCAGGGCGGCGGTCAGCAACAGGCCGGGCAGCCAGCGGGTCAGCGACACAGACATAAGACAACTCCACAAGAAATCGGCCGAGGCTGGAACGGCCGGATTAGGGCGACGTTAAACACAGGCAATGTCCGGGCCCGATCGTTCAACCGAGCCAGCCCAGGGTGAGTATCGCCAGCACCCCGTAACGGGCGCCTTTGGCGATAGTGACGATTAACAGGAATCGTCCAAGAGGTTCGCGCATGACCCCGGCGATCAACGTCAGTGGATCGCCGATGACCGGCAACCAGCTGAACAGTAGCGACCAGTGACCATAGCGCTGATAGTGAACCCGGGCGCGTTCCATATGTTTGCGGCTGACAGGAAACCAGCGCCGGTCCTGAAACCGTTCCAGCCCGCGCCCCAGCCACCAGTTCACCAGCGAACCGAGGACGTTGCCCAGCGTCGCCACCGCCAGCAGGCCCCAAAGCCAGTAACGATCGCTGACCAGCAACCCGACCAGCACGGCTTCCGATTGCAGCGGCAACAGGGTTGCTGCACCAAACGCGGCCAGGAACAGCCCGAGATAACCCGCCGTCATCAACGGGCCGGGTAATCCGCCACCACCACATCGCCGCCGTCTTTCTTCAGGCCGATCACTTGATACGCATCGCTCATGCCGTCCATTTCCATGCCGGGCGAGCCCATCGGCATACCCGGTGCAGCAACGCCAAGCAGGTCGTCGCGCTTGCTCAGGGCCAGCACCTGTTCCGCCGGAACATGGCCTTCGACGAATTTGCCGTTGATGATCGCCGTGTGGCAGGACGCCAGACGCGGCGGTACGCCGTGTTGTTGCTTGAAGCTGCTCATGTCGGATTCGACGTGGTCTTCGACCTTGAAGCCATTGGCTTCCAGGTGGCTGATCCACTTCTTGCAGCAGCCGCAGTTGGCGTCGCGGTGGACTTCGATCGGGATGAGGTCGGCGGCTTGCGCCAGGGAGGAGATAAACAATGCGCTCAGGGCGGCCAGACGCAGATGGTTTCGCATGGAGGGCTCTCGGCTCAAAGGAGATACGGTCAAAAAAGGAAGGCATTTTGACCGGTTTTTCCTGCCGGGCATCAACGGAGTGTTTCCAAGTGATACGAGGCAGGCCTACCAACATGATCGTAGATCAAAGCTGACAGGCCGCTGAGCACAAGATGACAAAACTGTCAGCGCACCTTGAAACGCCCCATGATCGCGCTTACCCGGCTGTTGGCTTCCAGCAGCTGGCGGGTGTTGAGTTCGCTGGCCTGGCCGCTTTCTACCAGTTCATCAACCATGTGGCGGATCTGCACCATGCTGCGGTTGATCTCTTCGGTGACCGCACTTTGCTGTTCGGCGGCGGTGGCGATCTGAGTGCTGAGGCTGTTGATGTGGCTGACTGCACCGGCCATTTCGTCCAGCCCGCTGTTGACCCGGGTGGTGGCATCGGCGGCCGACTGGCAGCTGGCCTGGGTGTTTTCCATGGCGCTGACCGACGAGCTCACGCCTTGGGTCAGGCGGGTCAACATCTCGTTGATTTCCGAGGTACTGGCCTGCGTGCGGGCGGCGAGGGCACGGACTTCGTCCGCCACCACCGCAAAACCGCGACCCTGTTCACCAGCCCGTGCCGCTTCGATCGCAGCGTTGAGCGCCAGCAGGTTGGTCTGGCCGGCGATGGCGCCAATCACACCAAGGATTTCGGTGATGCGCTGGGCGTCCTGCTGCATGCTTTCTACCTTGTGGGTGGCGCTGGCCACCTCGTCGATCAACGCCACCACGCTGCCGGACGCTTCACCGACCACGATGCGCGAACGGTCGGCGTTTTCGTTGGCGCGCTGGGTGAAGGCGGCGGTTTCGGCGGCATTTTGCGCGACACTTTCGGCGGTCGAGCTCATTTCGTTGATCGCGGTAACCGTCTGATCGGTTTCCGAAGCGTGACGCAGCAGAATCTGGCTGGTGTGCGCCGAGGTGCGTTGCAGGTTGTCGAGGCTCGAAGCCATGGCGCCGGTAGCCTGGGTGACTTCGCCGATCATGTTTTGCAGGTAGGCGATGAAGGTGTTGACCGAATGCCCGATGGCGCCGAGTTCGTCTTCAGCGCGGATGGTGATGCGCCGGGTCAGGTCGGCATCGCCGCTGGACAGCGAATCGATATTGGCTTTCAGCGCTTTCATGCGCGAAACCAGTTGGCGGATCGCGTAGACCTGCAACAGCACCAGCAGAATCACCAGCGGAATCTGCAACAGGCTCAGACTGCTGAGCACGTCGTCACGCTGGGCGGTGAGCATTTTGGTGGGCAGCGCGGTGGCGAGGAACCACGGGGTGCCTTCGATCGGACGCATGAAGAACGTGCTGGCTTCACCGTGGTTGTCGAATTCGACGCGCTGCGCCTGCTCGCGGTTTTGCAATCCGGCCTTGACTTGGCTGGCGAAGGTGGAGCCGCCGGCCAGTTCGCTGATGTTTTTCAGCACGATCGGCCCGCTGATGCGCGAACTGTTGCTGATGATCTTGCCGTCGGCCTCGACAATCAGCATTTCGGCGTTGAGGTCTTTTTCCTTGCGCGCCACCAGATCGTTGAAGAAGCCCAGGGTCACGTCGATGGTCGAGACGCCCCAGGCGCTGCCGTTTTTCTGAATGGCCATGGCGCAGTTGGTGCGTGGTTCGGCGCTGGCGTCATCTTTATAGGCAGCAGCCCAGGCACACTGGCCGCGCGGGGTCTGCATGCCGCCCTTGTACCAGCTCTGGTCGTAATAGTTGGGGGCCGCGTCGCTGTTCCAGAAGGTGTTCACCGCCAGTTTGCCGGAGGCATCACGGTGCCAGAACGTACTGAACTTGTTGCGTCCGGCCTCACGCTGACCGGGCAACGGCCAGATGCCGCCGCCGAATACTTTCAGTTCACCGTATTGATCCACCAGCCCAGGCAACACGGTGTCGATGGCTGCGCTGTCGAGCAACGGAATGGTCTGGGTGATGCTGCGCTGTTGCGCCTGGACCTTGTTCAATTCGCCCTGGATCTGCTCGGCCACTTCCGCAATGCGGTTGAGCACGACTTGTTCTTCGGTATGGCGCAGCTTGGGCGCGACCAGTTGGCTGATGCCAACCACCGTCAGAACTGACAACAGCAGAATGAACAGAACCAGAAACAGCGTGTAGCGAGCCTGAATGGTACGGAATGCGGGCATGGAAACCGGTCCTTGAGCAGGGATTCTTATTGTGGGCAGGGAAAAAAACAGCGCGGGTTTCCTAACGTATCGTCGGGTCCTCGGGAAGCTTTAGGTACTTTCGTCCTAAAAAAAGCGATCCCGACCAAAGGAACATATCGGGCCTGATACACAAGAACTAACCGGGCCGAACATTAGAGCAATAAACCCACTTTAATCACCTTGTCATGATCGCTCTCGTCCCGTATTTCCGGGCGGTTTACGGTTTGTATCGTGAATGTACAAAAATTGTAAAAAAGTGCAGAAAGGAGTTGGTGCCACTAGTTTGCCGGCCGATACTCCGGGCAACTCAAAAGTGGTTCAACAAGGAATTTTTCATGTTTTCTTCGCAAGGAGCCTGCGCATGACTATCGGATATACCGGTGCCTGGCAACCCAAGGCGGGTTTGCTGGTTCGAGATACAGCAAGCTCGAGCAAACCGGTTTCTCAAAGCGTGAAGGTCAAGCAGATGCTGGCCCTGGTCGGCAACGATCCCACCGTGATCAATACGGCGGAAATGGACAAGCAGGGTCTGCACAAGAACATCAAGGGTTTCGATCCGACCAATGTTTCGGCCAAGCAACTGGGCAGCCTGAGCGCAATGCTGCGTAGCCGCGGCCTGATTTCCGAAATCACGTCCATGACCTTGCTCAATGCAGGCGACAAGTTCGATCGCTTCGGCATCCAGAAAGACCCGGATGCCAAGTTCAATGCGCTGGAGTATTTCGCCACGCAACTCGATACCATCCAGAACAACAATCTCAAGGGCAACAAGTACGCGAATACGTTGATCCCCGAGTACAAGAAAGCCATTTATGTACTGCAGAGCCTGCAGACTTACGGTCAGGGCGGGGAGCGCAAGCCTCCTACCGATCAAGGTGTAAAAGCCAAGGCCTGAAAGACAGGGCCCACTCCGGTAACGGGGTGGGCCCTTTCGTTTATATGCGGCGTTTATGGGCGGCTGCCACTTCTGCGATGACAGGCCGGCGGTGCGATCTGCCGCTGCATATCGTCATGCAATCGCTGCATTTGCGGGCAATGCAAGGTCAGGGATTTGGGCTGGAATCCCCGATGAAACAACGCCAGCCATCCTGCTCCTCTGTCATCGGGCGCCAGTCCGCTGAACACGAAGCCTATCGTCGTCAGCCGGTGCCAGGCCTTGTCGAAACCCTGCGCCAGCCTGAGTCTGATCGATATCAGCCAATGGTCGGGCAGTTGCTGCAATTCTTTGAGCAAACTGTCGTCCACTTCTTTGAAAACCCCGTCATATCGCCCCCAGCGCGGCTCCAGCTGCGCCGGCGCGCCGATCCACGGCGACACGTTCAACCGCGTTCCGAACACGTCGCACAGCTGTTGCATGAACTCACGGCATTCATCCGGCCAGGTCAATGCCGGCAGCGGGCGCTGATAACCATCGACGGGGGCGTAACCCAATACCAGCGATTCCGTCACGGCGTCGCCAAAGGGCGACGGCGCATGATCGGGCAATAAGCCGGTGTTGTGAAACCCAAGACCGGCGGCCATTTTCTGCGTGTAGGGGTGATGGGTCATTTGCTTGATCGTGACGCCCTGATAACCCAACGCTTGCGCATGGATCAGCAAGTGCCGGCCCAGTTCAGTGGCGACGTTCTGCCCACGGATCTGCGGATCCACCACGCTCAGCGCCAGCTCGGCGATGGACGATTCCTTGTCGAGAATCAGCGTGGAGTGGCCCGCCACCCGATTGTCGGACACCGCCACCAACGAATGCCAGCGGCCGTCGGCGTGGTTCTGGCTGATCAACCGGGGCAGGTAAACATGCGGCTGAGCGTAATGGTCGCCATAGATCTTCCTGAACAGGCGACTGACCGCCGCAGCGTCGCTGGTGCGATAACTTCGCAGGGTGATGGAATCCATCAGCAACGCTCCTGGTTATGGCCGTTGTAGACACGACGGTCCAGCACACGCTGACGTTTGCCGGAGCGTGGATGACGTTCCAGTTCCTGCGTCGTGCAGCAGCGAATCCGCAGCGCAAGCTGGTGATCGGCGCTCAGTTGCTCGATCAACGGATAGTCTTCGAGCAAGGCGCGATGCAGCGTCTGGTCGGCTTCAGCGATTGCCGGTGACAGAGCGTCCGGTGCCCAGTGCAGACGCAGAATATCCGTCGCACCCTCCTGCTCGATCAC
Source organism: Pseudomonas sp. MCal1 (assembly GCF_026341415.1). Taxonomy (NCBI): domain Bacteria; kingdom Pseudomonadati; phylum Pseudomonadota; class Gammaproteobacteria; order Pseudomonadales; family Pseudomonadaceae; genus Pseudomonas; species Pseudomonas sp. MCal1. The sequence goes on along the minus strand of NZ_JAKUMP010000003.1, from coordinate 161,915 downwards.
CAGTTGCCATTCGTCGCTGCCGGTGATGCGCCACACTGTCTCGCCGATCGATTGCGGCAGCAGGGTCAGGATACCCACGCGCACCCGCTGGCTGTCGGCGCAGCGGCCCATCAATGCGAATTTGCGCCGGGGCGTGCCGGACGGTTCGCACCAGCATGCACGGTCACCGACCGGGTAGCGGATCAACGGCATCAACCGGCGTGTGAGGTTGGTCATCACCAGTCGCCCGGACCGGCCGCATTCTTCGATCACTTCGCCGCTGTTCTCGTCGAGGATTTCCAGCAGTGCGTGACCTTCAGGAACCCGATGTTCACCCAGGGCACAGTCGCGATGACTGGCACCGATGAAGCCGGCGTCGACGCTGGCGTAGCCGATGGACGCCACTCGGGCTTTGGGAAACACTCGCTCAAGCCGTCGCAACTGGGCGTCAAACAGGCTTTCACCGGCGTAAAGCAGGGCGGTGATGTGCTCGAGAGTCCGGCCCTGTTGTTCGAGCCAGGCTGCGAAGGTCAGCAGATGGGCGGGCAGGCCCGCCAGCACGTTGATCCGGTGCCGGGTAATTGCATCGGTCAGCAGGATCGAGTCGACATGGCCGGTAAAGGGAAACTCGACAACCTCGGTTTGCACATGCGCCAGGGCATCGTGGGTAAAGATGAAACTGGCATACAGGTCACCGACAAAAAACAGGTTGGCGACCCGGTCCCCGGCGTTCAATTGCGCACCGAGGCTGCGACCGAAGTCTGTTACCAGCGTCCGCCATTCCTCGCGCCGGAACAGTGAAAACTTGCCGGCGCTGGTGGTGCCTCCGGTCTTGAACACCAGCGCGTCAGTCAGCGGCGCTGTCAGGGCAGGCCAATGGTCGAGGTCATGACTGCCTTTCCAGTATTCCCCTGGGTCAATCACCGGCAGTTGTTCCAGTGATGTGACCGGCCGGGAAAGTTCGGCGAAGTGACGCGCATAAAAGCCGGAATACTGTCGAGCAAAGGTGACCAGCTCTTGCCATTCAAACCGTGTGTTCATGTTCGGTTCCTTGCGTGTCTGTGCAGGGACCAACGCCCCGATTGTCGATCAGCAACGGCGTCTTGCCGCTGTGTTTGTTGCGGGTGAACCGGTCGCTGCCGCAAACCTCTACCTCGACGGTCAGCAGCCCGGTCTGGATGAGCGTGGCCAGCGTCGGGTAATCCAGCAGGCGACGCTGAACATCATCGGATAGCCTCGGGCTGCGAAAACGCATGCGCTCCAGTCCGTCCGGGGCATGCTCGAGGATCAGCTGGAACTCGGTCTCCAGGTGCTCTGCCAGTTGCGACAGACAGATGAAGTCGGTGCCGATGCGGATCAACTTGCCGTGACGTTGCAGCAGCTCGAAGCGCGGCGTAGGCAGCCCGCAGTCACACATGCCGGGGAGCCAGCGACCGCTGTCACCGACGTCGTAGCGCTGAACGTCCTGGCCTTCGCGCTCAATGGAGGTAAACACCAGGCGCCCGGTTTCATTACCGGTCACCGCACGATCCGACTCGAAATCGACGATCTCCAGGTGCTGGATATCGCTCATCAGATGGAACACCCCATCGCCGGTGGCCGGGCAGGCATGGCCGAGCGGTCCGGCGTCGACGCTGCCGTAAATGGCCGAGCGGATCAGCCTGACGCCGCAGCTGCGCATCAGGGCGAGGCTTTGTTCACCGGGATGTTCGCCGCCGAGGAAGACTTTTTCGATCCCGCCATAGGTACGCAGTCGTGCCTGCTCGTTGAGGAACAGACGGTGCAGGGTGCTGGGCATGCCGACCAGTACGGTGACGCGCTGATCGATGATGACCTGCGCGATCTCGCGGTAATCGTCATCGGCCGGAGCCCCCATCGGCAGGTGCGTGGCACCCAGCAGTTCCAGCACTTTGGAGAAACTGAAGAAACCGCCATACAGCCCCCCACTGAAGAACAGGTTCATTACCCGGTCGCAACTCGGGTCGAGCCCCGCCGCGAACAACCCGTCAGCGCTGGCGCGCATCTGTCGATCGAAATCGCGGTAGCTGTAACCGGCCAGCGCCGGGGTGCCGCTGCTGCCACCCGAGCGGAAATACAAGCGGGCCGCCGGATGGATAGGACGGCTGACGAAGGTCTCCTTGCTCATGATCGGCAGATTGGCCACGCGGGGTGGCGCCGGCAGCGGATCGAGCGTGGCGCAGGTCGTCAGTGCCGTCGTCGACAGGCTGACCGACACGCGCCGGCTCAAGCGTTGCAGGGCATACACGCCGTCGTGGGGCTCGCCTTCGTAACCATCGTGAATCGCCTGCACCGGGGTAATCCGTGTGACGCCGGCGGCAATCAGCGTCCGGGCCAGTCCGGCCATTTCGTGATCGGCACACATCAGTCCGGCGCTTTGCAATACGTTTCGCCAAGGCAGTAGCGCCTCGGTGACCCGCGGACGTGGCACAGGCTTGAGCAGCAGACTGCGAAACAGCGGCGAGGGGCCCAGTTGCCGGTCGTGGTTCCAGATGACGCGCCAGTCCGGCGCCTGCCAGACCTGTCCGCTGGCCCCGCCAAAGCTCTGAGCCAGTCGCGCCATCGCGGTTCGGGTGGTGATTTGCGAAGCCTCCTGAATTGAAGGTTGCAAGGCCGGCCAGTGTCGGGATCGACGTTCGAATGCCTCGGCCATGCCATTGCCGATCGAGCGCAAGACGTTCTCGTCGTCACTGTCCACCAGCAGCCATTGCGGACTGGAACAAGCCTGCTGGTCGAGGCGGCAGACTTCATCGGCCACGGCGTCCAGCGCTTGTGGCGAGACCGCTGCCGGTGTCAGGTAGATGAAACTGATGCGGTGGCCCCAGTCGATCCAGCGACATCCAGGCGCGAGTTGCTGGCGGATGGCTTGCAGCGCGGACTCGCCGCCCCACACCGACACTCCGTTGGCCTGTTGGCACAATTCACCGATCCGCGCCGTGCTGGCCGGAACGACTGCAACATGCCCGGCGATTTGGCCGGTGGCATCGCACTGCGCCAATCCATGCAGCAATTGCGCGGTCATTCCCTGATCGCTGCTGCTGGGCCGCAACCAGTTGACGTTGCCGGCCAGCAGTCCCTCGATCACCGCGCAGAACGCCAGCAACGGCGAGTTGCCGGGAGTGATGTGGACCACCAGGCCCAGCGGACTCCAGCGTTCAAAGCGCGGCTGGCGATAATCGAGGCGACGCAGGCTGGCCGGTTGTGCGCCGAGTTCGCGCTCAAGCTTGCAGCGCAGCGCAGCGGGTTGGCAGAACCCGATCAGTAACTGACGTTGTTCAGCGTCGAGCGGAAAGGGCAGATCCGGGTCTTGCAGGCGTCTGGCAAAGGTAGCCGCCGTGTCAAGGACCGTCGCCGTGTCCAGCGGCGTGACCAGCCGTTGTGGCAAGTCCGGATAAAGCTTTTCCAATGCGAGGTCGAAGGTGTAGTCGTCGTGAAGTTGTCCGTTGATCAGGTACATATCAGTGCTTCCCCAGCAGTTCAGACGCGGCCATGGCGCAGCTTCGGCCGGCGGTGGTGGCCGCCCGGCCATGCAGTTCGAACCAGTCCACTGGCAGCCCGCAGCCGCAACTGTCGCCGGGATGCAGGGTGGCGAGGTCACTCATGACCACCGCGTGCGCCGGGCTCGACGAAATGTAAGGCGAGACAAAACTCAGCAAGCCTTGACGGCCATACGGCAGCAGCGAGAAGTCGGCGGGATCACGTACCAAGACCTTCGAATAGACCGGTACGTGGAAGTGGTGGTCAGCGCACTCGAGGTACGGCACTGCATGCTCGACCGCGCCGTAACCGTCACGGCAGCGGGACACCTCGATGCCCAATTGGCGGTGGATCCGCTCGTACAGTTGCCGGCGGGGAATCTCTTGCGCCGCCTGGGTTTTCCAGCCGCCGCCAAACAGCGCCAGCGAACCTTCTGCCAGTTGCAGATCGGCCACCCCGGTGGCCTGCATGCGTTGCAGGGTCTGCCAGAGAAATGCGGGGAAACCGAAGATTCGTACCGGCAAGCCTTCCTCGGCGAAGGACTGCAAGGCGGCGATTACGCCAAAGCTGTCGAATTCATGGCCGTTGCCCGTACGGCGCAGTGCATAGGCCACGCGGTTGACGGGGGCGAAGCGGCACAGGAACTGATCGGTGAAGGACGTTCCCAGGCTGATGCGTCCTTCGGGTTCATAGCTCAGCAGCAGGTAGTTGCACGGCGTGTCCGGGGTGTCCCAGGCATAGTGCCGGAAGATTCGTTCGACCATGTTCTGGGCCGCGCTCAGGCTGCGTTCGTCATAACGCATGCGGCTTTTCTCGCCGCTTGTGCCGGAGGAGGTGAGCTCCCGAGCGTCCGCTGCGGTGGAGCTGAGCAAAGCCTGGCGCTTGAAGTAACTGGCGAAAACCGGCGGGAGTCGCGACCAGTCATCGAGGTGATCCAGATCGCCCACGGTCAGGCCATTGGCGTTCAGCCAGTGTTCGTAGCCGGGTGTGTGCTGGCAGTGAAACCGGCTGATCTCGGCCATGGCCTGGCTGAACAGTCCGTCCGGCACGGAATCCGGGCAATAGGGTTGCGTCAACGCGCAGAGCGCGTCGCTGTGGGGGAGGTGGTTCATCAGGCGTCCTTTTCTTTATGTTGAAGAGGCGGAGTCTGTCGGGGCATGTGGCAGAAACCGGTACAGCAGAGGCAGGCTGAGCAAACCGCCCAGCGCCGCCAGAATGGCGAAGGATTCCAGACGGTTGCCGCCGCCGGTGGCAGCAATCAGCGAGCCACCGACACCCATCACGGCAATCGAAATCATGCCGATCGCAGCGGAGACCAGTCCTTTGCTGTCATCGCTGGAAAACAGAGCCAGCCGGTACAGCGCGGCGTTGCTCATGCCAAGCCCGACGGCATACAGCGCAAGACCGGTCATCAATCCGGCAAGGGAAAGGCCGGTCAGTGCGGTGGCTATCAAGGTCAGCAACCCCAGGCAGAACGGCCAGAGCGCCAGACGAATCAATTGCGGCAGATCCCGCGAATTGAGCAGTCTGTCGAGGATCAGATTGCCGACGATCACCGCCGAGAACACCGGAATTTGCCACAGCGCATATTCGCGGGTCGTCAGGCCCAGCAACTGAACCAGCAACAGCGGCGCGAGACCGATCCAGGCAATCAGCGGCAGGCTCATCAGACCCAGGGCAAGGCAGATGCCGACGAACCGGTGATTGCGCAGCAGCGCCACGTAACGGGTCCTGATCTGGCGGAAGGAGAAGGGGATCGGCGCTTGTTGACCGCCATCGTGGCGGACAACGCCGATCGTCTCCGGCATGCAGGCATACAGTCCGATCCAGGTCAGTGTCGCGATCAGGCCCAGGCCGAGAAACAGCTCGCGCCAGCTCAGCCACTCCAGCAGCAGACTGCCGAGCAGCGGACCGAGCAGGGGCGAAAGCAGGGCGACGTTGCCCAGCAGTGCCATCAGTCGCACGGCATCGGCCTCGCAGAAGACTTCCTGAAGGGCGGGATAACTGACCGCCACGACAAATCCCAGGCCCATGCCTTGCAACAGTCGCAGGGCGTTGAACACTTCGATGCCGGGCGTGGCGACGGCCGCCGCACAGGTCATGCCGAACAGCGCACAACCGGCGAGCAACAGCGGGCGCCGGCCAAACCGGTCGGACAAAGGCCCGATCAGCCATTGCAGGCAGACGCCGCCGATCAGATAGAGATTGAACGCATTGGGAATGTGAGCCGCATCGGCTTCCAGATCCCGGGTGACGGTCAGCATGGCCGGCATGACCATGTCGCTGGCCATGTAGGTCAGCCATTCGAACAGCGTGATGGCGAGACAGAAGCCGAGCGCCTGGAGTGGCGGGAGGGGAATGAGAGTTCGTTGCATGCGCTTTCACGATCGTCGAGAGGTAGCGCAAGAGTAGGGAGGAGCGGGGAATGTCCCTAAGCCATTGGTGTGACGGTATATGACGAGGTTGTGCGTAATGTTACGGAGGGCAGCATTCCTACTTGAGGAGGCGAAGACTCCTATACCGGTAATCGCCGATCCATAAAAAACGCCCACATTCCTGCGGGCAATTCTCCTGACGCTTAAATCCGTTGTTGCATTTGAACGGATGGACGCTGGCATCCTTTCCGCGAGATTGACTTAACGATGGTAGTAATAGCCCGGGCCAGGCGCGTAGTGGCGATGATCGCCATGCCAGCCGCCGTGGGGAAAGATGATGCAGCCGCTCAGGGTGAGCAGTGCAAGGACAGGAATCAGCCAGGTGATTCGACGCAGCATTTCAAAGATCCTCATGGTTGACGCCGCTTGAAGCCAAAGCTCTTCATCGGCTGTAACATGAGACCCCGTTAACGGCGGCGCATCCCCGTCAAAAGGTATGCGCATGGCATCAACGCCGATACAAACCCGATACATTCCAACGGTTCAGGAACCTGTAATGACCCATAAGCAACGCTTGATATATTCGATTCTGATCGCTGTCGCCGTACTGCTGATCATGCTCGGCCTGTCCTGGCTGCAAAACGCCGGCAAGCTCAGCGAGCAAACGTTCCAGTACATCGCCATCGGTGTGGCGGTAGTGGTCGTGGTGATCAACGGCGTGATGCGCCGCAAGGTCAAGCCCTGACGGCGTCTGCCGCGTGCATCAATCGCTGTTGAGCACGGCGGCAGCCTGGGGATGGAGGCTGTAGCTCTTGTCGTCGTTGAACGTGATCACGCCTTCGGCGCACAGGCGCTTGAGTACTTCGCGCACGCTGAGAAAGGACAACGGAATGTCCAGATCCAGCAGTTGGCTATGCACGCCACGCACACCCAGGCGACGGTCGTCCTCGGCGGCGACCAGCAAGGTGTCGATGACCTTGAGGCGAATCAGGCTGGTGCGCAGGCCGAAGCTTTTAAGCAGCAAACGGATGCGTTCATTGCCGTGACGCTCGACCCGTTGCCCGAATACGTCGGCGTGCGAACCCATGGGCGCTCCTTTGGGGGTCTGGCTACCTTCCGATGGTAGTGGCGGGTTGTACATGCGATTACTCCTTTCAGAGCCTGATCAGGAAAGGTTTCTTGTGCTCTCTCTAAACAAGACGTTTCAGCTCGACAAATCATGAAGCGAAAAATGTAGAAATTTTGTCGTCGTTTCGTCTTTTCCCCGTGATCACGGCGCCAAACGGGTGTGTGACCGACTAAATTTTTTTCCGCGGCTTCGTTTTCTGAACAGGCTCATTGCGCGTGACGCGTGGGTGATTTCAGAGCGAGCCGGGCCCGACGTGTTCACGGTGGCGGGTGGTTCGCTCTTCGGCATTTCGATCAGGAGCGAGCGTGACTATTTCCAGGCAATTCACCGGACTGACCCTTGCCGGCCTGTTTCTCGGGCTGAGTCTGTCGGCGCAGGCGTTCAGCCCTTCCGCTTCCGGGCAGGCCGGCGCCGATATCCGTCGCACAGGTTATGGCGTACCGCACATCCGCGCGGAAAACGAACGCGGACTCGGTTTCGGCATCGGTTATGCCTATGCGCAGGACAACCTGTGCCTGCTGGCCAACGAGATCGTGACGGTCAACGGCGAGCGGTCACGGTACTTCGGGCCGGAGCAACTGACGGTCGAGGAGCGCGAGAACCGCGTCAGCGATCTGTTTTTCCAATGGCTCAACACGCCCCAGGCAGTGAATGCCTTCTGGCAGGCGCAGCCGGTCGAAGTGCGTGATCTGGTGGAAGGATATGCCGCCGGCTACAACCGTTATCTGGCCGAGCGCCGCCAGCAGGGGCTGCCGCAACAGTGCCAGGGTGAATGGGTGCGCGATATCGCCGCCGAAGACCTCGTGAAGCTGACCCGTCGTCTGCTGGTCGAGGGCGGTGTCGGGCAGTTCGCCGAAGCTTTGGCGGGTGCAACACCGCCGCAATCCACAGCGCAGATCGAAAACGATGCACGGGCTTACCAACTGGCGGACACGCGGTTGCAACGCTTCGCCCTGGACCGCGGCAGCAACGCCGTGGCGGTGGGCAGCGAGCGCTCGTTCAATGGTCGCGGGATGCTGCTGGCCAACCCGCATTTCCCGTGGGTCGGCGGCATGCGTTTTTATCAGATGCACCTGACCATCCCCGGCAAACTGGATGTGATGGGCGCGGCGCTGCCGGGCCTGCCGATGATCAACATCGGCTTCAACCAGCACCTGGCGTGGACCCATACCGTCGACTCGTCCAAGCACTTCACCCTGTATCGCCTGCAACTCGATCCGAAGGATCCGACCCGTTACCTGCTCGACGGCCAGTCCCTGCCGATGAACAAGCAGACCGTCACGGTGCAGGTCAAACAGGCAGACGGCCAGGTCGTGCCGGTCTCGCGGGATGTGTACAGTTCGCAGTTCGGGCCGATCGTACAGTGGCCCGGCAAACTCGACTGGAACAATCAGTTCGCCTACAGCCTGCGCGATGCCAACCTCGAAAATGACCGGGTGCTGAAGCAGTGGTACGCCATGAACCGCGCCGGCAATCTCAAGGATCTGCAGGATTCGGTGCACACGATCCAGGGCATCCCGTGGGTCAATACGCTGGCCGTTGATGACAAGGGCCAGACGCTGTACATGAACCTGTCGGTGGTGCCGAACGTCAGTGCCGACAAACTGGCCAAGTGCAGCGACCCGCGCATCGGCCTGCAAATGATCGTGCTCGACGGCTCCAACAGCGCCTGCGCCTGGGACATCGACCCGCAAGCCGCGCAAAAGGGCATTTACGCCTCCAGCCAGTTGCCGCAGCTGTTGCGCAAGGACTTCGTCCAGCACTCCAACGACTCGGCCTGGCTGGCCAACCCGGCGCAACCGCTGACCGGTTTCTCGCCGCTGATCAGTCAGGACGGGCAGCCTCTGGGCCTGCGCTCGCGCTTTGCGCTGGATCGTCTGGCGACGCTGGACAAGAAAGGCCCGCTGTCGGTGCAGGACCTGCAACACATGGTGATGGACGATCAGGTGTTCCTGGCAACTCAGGTGATGCCGGATCTGTTCAAGTTCTGTGCCTCGCAGTCTGAGGCGGCGTTGAAATCGGTGTGCAGCAGTCTGAAAGCGTGGGACGGGCGGGCGAATCTGGACTCGGGCATCGGCCTGGTGCATTTCCAGAGCATCATGCAAGCGATGCAGGAATCGCCGCAGGCCTGGCGCGTGGCGTTCGATCCGAAGGACGCGCAGCACACACCGCGCGGACTGGCCGTCGAAAATCCCGACGTGGCCAAGGCGTTGCGCGAGGCCATGCTGGCGTCGGCCGAGTCGGCGACAAAAATGGGTCTGACCGAGAAAACCCGTTGGGGCGACGTGCAGGTGGTCAGCAGTGGTGGCCAGCAAACCCCGATTCACGGTGGCCCGGGCACGCTGGGCATCTACAACGCCATCCAGAGCGTGCCCCGTGAAGACGGCAAGCTGGAAGTGGTCAGTGGCACCAGTTATCTGCAAGTTGTGACGTTCGATGACAAGGGGCCGCATGCCCAGGGCCTGCTCGCGTTCTCGCTGTCCAGCGATCCGGCATCGAAATACGCCCGTGACCAGACCGAGGCGTTCTCGAAGAAACAGTGGAGCGTGTTGCCGTTCACCGAACAGCAGATCAAGGCCGATCCGCAGTATCAGGTACAGACCGTACGCGATGATCTGGAAAAAGCAGGGAAAGTCGCGGCGCAGTAATCAGCCGTCCGAGGGACTGACACCGTAAAAGCAGAAGGCCGCTCCCTCACGGGAACGGCCTTCAGTTTTTTCGCGGTTGTTGCGGCATCGGATTGATCACCGGGTTGCCTTCCTTGTTGCGGGTCAGGAACACCGGCAACACCTTTGGCATCGAGCTGGCGAAACTGTTCAGCTCCTTGATGTTGTAAATGCCGCCCACCCGGATCGCGCCGGTTGCGCTGTCGGCGAGCATCAAGGGTTTGTCCAGGTAGCGGTTGATCATCGGCAGCGCTTCGTTCAGCGACAGGTTGTCGAGAATCAGTTTGCCGCTGCGCCAGGCCAGAGAAGTGTCATTGGCATAGGTCTGGCTGATTTGCGGCGTGAAGTCGCCGTGCCTGTAGCGGGCCTGCATGGAAGGGCCGAGGCGCAAGCCATCGCCCGACAGTTGAGTATTGCTGGTGACCAGTACGGAACCCTCGATCAGGTTCACCTTTACCTGATCTTCGTACATCCAGACGTTGAAACGGGTGCCGGTGACGCGGATCTTGCCTTCTGCGGCCCTGACGACAAACGGATGGCTCAGGTCATGGCTGACTTCGAAGAAGGCTTCACCCTTTTTCAGGGTGACGCGACGCTCGTCCTTGTAATTGCTGTAGGTCAGCTCGGTGTTGAGGTTCAGCTCGACCTGACTGCCGTCAGCCAGCGTGACATGGCGCACATTATCGGTGGCAGCGAAGTGTTGATAGCTGTCGGGCAGCCAACCCAGATTCCATCCGGTCCAGGCCGCCAGCGGCAGCGCCAGAGCGCAAACGGCGGCGGCTACTGCGTATTGGCGCCACGTCCGGGCCGGCGCAGTCTTCGGTACAACCACCGCAGGCTCGGGGCGCGGCAAATGCTCGGCGACATCCCAGATCTCCAGCATCGCCTCATACTCGAATGCGTGAAGCGGATGTGCATCGCGCCACTGTTCGAACGCCTGCCGCTCTTCAGCGGTGCAGTCAACGGCGTGCAGACGCATGCACCAATGCGCGGCGGCATCGGTGATGGCATCGTATTCGGCTTCCGAGAGGGTGTTCTGGGTCATTGACTCTTCCTGATTTCGCGCATTCTAACCTTGAGGGGAAGGCGCCGAGAACAACCGTCATGGCATTTACCCATCAAACGTTGAACTTTTTTCCGCTCAGGCGCCCCAAAAACCAGGACGTCCCATGAACCCTATCCATGAATGGAGTGAAAAAATGATCAAAAGAACCTTGGCCGCTTTCGTCGCAACCGCCAGTCTCCTGAGTGCAGGCGCGGCGCTGGCCGACCGTCCGGGCGCTGGATGGATCACTATCGAAAAGGCTATCGAAATCGTTAAAACCAAGGCCGGTTATGTCGAGGTCTACGAGATCGAGGCCGACAACAACGGCTATTGGAAAGGGGAAGGGCGCAAGGCGGACGGCGTGGTGTACGAGTTCCGTATCGATGGCGCGTCGGGCAATGTCTTGCGTGATCAGAAAGACTGATCCTGAGGCCGTTGCCGGAATGCGCAGGTGATGAGCCTGCGCATTTTTTTTGGATCAAGGGGACGGCACAACCTCCAGCTGCCGGCCGACTTCGCAGATCAGCTGCGCGATCGAATCGGCGTTGTGCAAGATGACACCGACGCGGGCGTCTGAAGACTGCCGATCCAGGAACGCATTGCGCGCCTCGCTCATGGTGGCGCTGCCTGTCTGCCTGAAAATCTCCGCCGCCGTGGTCTGTTTCTCCGCAATTCTGTCCAGGTCGATCCAGGCCGCTTGATTCGGGCTCCACTCTGCAAACAGTTGTGCACGGGGCGTGGCCAGTGACAGCGCGGTTCTTCGTTCGTCCTGCAGATGATTGAGCAATCTTTCACCGTCGGGGGTAGCGGAAGATATCAGGTCACAGAAAGGCTCACGCGCCCTGACCGTCGCGATGTCCCACGCATTGCTCAGTTGATGGGCCAACTCATGTATCAGGGTTGCGGCTTGTGCATGGCCGTCAATATCAAAACCAGATGCAGTGACGGGAACATAGTCCCCCAGATCCTGATTGAAAAAATGCTGGGTGAAATGGACTTTGTTCTTCAGGTCGCCATCGAGGACAAACGCAATCACGTCGTGAAACCATCTGGTTGAGCCGACGATGAAGCGGTCAGTGTTGAGCAGGTCGTCTGCCGGATCTACCAGAGCCTTGCAGATGGGCAGGATCGCGGCGTTTATCCTGGACAGGATCTGCGTCGTGACGCGTGGGACATCAAAGAACTCCATGAGAAACCGGTTGACCCGCCCACCGGGCACGACGTTGATGTCCAGAATGGCCAGATTGTGCAGGCAGTTGAATGCGTAATCCCGCGCCACCGCCACTGCATGTCCCAGTATCCGGGCTTTTTCAGGGTATCTTCGACTGATCTCTTCCATGCCGTGCGCTTCGATGTTGAGCATCATGCGGCGCAGGTGCGTGTACTGTTTGTGCACGATCATTCTGGAATAGGCCTTGCCGTAATGAACGGTCTGACCCTCGGTGATCCGGACTGTCCGTGAGTCGGTCTTGCGCAGCAATGGGCCGCGAACGTCATCCTTTGCCAATTGCCAGTCCGCTCCGTTTTTGACGACCCGGTACACCTTGCCGTCCACTGCGGCATAGCTACGGTTGTTGGATGTCTTCTGGTACACGCCCTGAGTCGCGCTGTAGGTCAGATCCTTGAGTGCGACGTCCATTGCTTCGAAAGGCTGCAGGAGGGTGCGTTGAGGTGACGTCGTTTCGATTTCCGACAGATTCGGAACCACAGGTTTTTCGATCTTCTGCGTGCCGGAGGCGATCGTCTGCTGACCGACATCGGCGCCAACCGCCTGTTCAGCGGACGTTTCGGACAGCATCCCGACGGTCACCATATGTTCGGCGCCATCGATAAACGACTTCAGAGCCTTCTTCCAGTGATGATTCTGCAAGGCCTCGGCCGAATCCTTGAAGGCATCGTAGGCTTGCCAGAGAAAGCGTCCGCAGGCGAGTTTGCCCGGCAGCACGTCCGCGACCTGTCGGATGCCGTCGCTGAACAGGGCTTTGGCGTTTTCCCAGTCAGACTGCCCGTCGCTGTCGTTCTGCGAGTCGAGCATCTGTTTCAACAGATCGAGATTGTCCTGATACAGACGTTCCAGCAGGTTGCCGGCAATCGGGTGGTAGTCCAGCGTCATTTCGCTGATCTGTCCCAGAGTGCTGGCAAACAGACTGCGGAAAATCGCTCGCTGGGGTTGCGGCAGGCGACGAAGCAGCAGGTTTTGCAGCAAACCCGGCATGTTCAGCGCGCTGATCAGACTTTCTTCATCGGGAAATTCGTGAAAGGCCTGCTCGGTGTAGGGGCTGTAAAGCAGCCGAGGCCCCTTGTGCCCGGTGCCGGGGGCCAACACATACAGTCCGCATGCTTCGACTGCGGCGGCTCCGACTGTCTTTATCAGCGACAGCGGGCACACCATGGCTTGTGCACCGGACACGGCAGCACGGGCGATGGCATCTGGCATGTCCAGGGCCTGGCGGATGTAACTGAATGCCGTTTCTGACAAATGCTGCTGCAGTTTCAGCGCGTGAGCATGCTGCAACAACTGCCAGGGCAATTGACGGAAGAAAGTCTGCTGCCGCGCGAGGCCGGCAGTCGTATTCGTCGCCAGTGCCTGCCTGACCGTTTCGCTGTAGGTGGCAGGAATCTCGAGCGATAGCAGCAGTTGCGTCACTGCACTTTGATCGAGCCCCTTGGGCAACGCGTTGGCGGTTGTCGATGCCACCTTGAAACCGGTGCCTTGGGCGATATTGATGTGATTGAGGGCAAACTCGAGAAGATTGCGGGCCGGTCCGGCCAGGGCCAGGTTCGGCGTTATCCGGATGTGGCGAGGGTTGAGCCCGGTATCCGGGAATCGTCCTTCGAGCAATGACGTCAACGTCTTTTCGACATGGCTGACCAGAGTCGGCACACCGCTCAGGTAATCCTTGTCGTCGACGACGCTCTGGCGCCACTGCTCCAGGAGTTCGACGTGCAGTTTCTGTTCGGCGAGCGACGCCATGCCGAGCCAGGCAGGATAAGTTTGCCGGGAGACGATTGCCCGGGCATGAGCCGTTGCGAGCTTCAGGTTGGTGTGAAAAGTCGACTCACCCAGCGTTGTCAGCGCCTTGTCGCGCTTTGCCGGATCCTTCACGCGGGTGCGCACCTGCTCGCAGCGCCCGAGAAAATGCTCGGTCGCCGATTGCATGCGGTTATGCAGCACGTTGTGTTCGATGAACTGAAAAGGCCCCAGGGTATAACGCTGATGCAGCTGAAACTGTGCAGGCAGAATATTTTCCAGCAGCGACAGGCGTTGCACCTTGTGCAGCAAGCGTTGCTCGAGCTTTTGCCGGGCAATTGCAACGGAGTCGAATACTTCAAGCCCGAGTGCAGGTGTCCACAACACTGCACGACCGGAGTGCTGGACGTCGAGACCGCCACGCTCGGTCATCAGCAGGCAGTGGGCGAGTGGCAGCAGCTTCTGCTGGTCGCCAGACCGTAGGGTGAGCCCATAGGCATCGGGGCGAAAACCCTGCAGCGCCTGGCGTTGCGCGCGGGTCGGCTGGTCTGGATTGCACACGGCATCGACGATCGCCCGTACCGAGGCTGGCAGTGTGCCGTTCAATGCTCGCAGCCGGGCTTCGCCAGTTACCCCGATAGACCAGGCATGCGCCAGGGTTGCCTTCAGGTTTTCGAGAAACGACCGCTGAGCCTCCTGAGTGGCCATGGGTTGGGTCTTGAGTGTCTGGCGAAGCGGCGCTTCAACGCTGCTGAACGTCTTGATCGCGGCGCGCGCCTTTTCCGCCAGAACCATGGACGGCTGTTGATTGCCCGAAAGTACCGGGTGCGTGCTCCAGCGTCCTGCGCTGTCGAGCTCGAGCAAACGCGCATGAATCATCGAGCGGATGTCCAGGCTCTTGTCGAACAGGGCGTGCAGATTCACCGCGCCATCGCTGTGGCGAAACACTTGCAGGGCGTATTCGATGTTTTGCCGCTGCTTGGTGATGATCCATTCGAAGAGGATCTTGAAGACTTCTCCGACGATCCGCTCTCCCGATACCTGCGGCTGGTCGAAACCGAGAAACCGGTTGCGCTCTTCCAGGCTGAGCAGGCCGTAAAGCTCGTCTTCATGGCCCTTGGCAATGAACTTGCTCTGCAATGTCTGTTTCAGGTCGTTGTAATCGGCGAGCACTTGCAGGCCCTGCACCGGGGTGTAAAGAAAGGCCTGGCTGGCGCTGATCATCAGTGACCCCGCCAGTTCGACGTAATTGGCTTCGTGCTCCCAAAGACGCACGGTTTCGGTGACGGGGCGCTGCGGGCCTTGTGCATCGTGCGACATCAACTGATGCAGTGCGCTGAACTGAGTTGCATCGAGAATGCCGTTTTCGCGTTTGATCATCCATTCGCTGAGCGCCTGGTTCTCCAGAACGTTGGCGAAGAACGCGCGTCGCGTCGAACCGTCGGCAGAAGCCGCGTCCCAATAGTGTTCCAGTTGCCGGAAAAGCAGCGCCGGCAACTTTCCGGACGCGCTGGTGACAGCCTCTTCCCATTGCGCCTGATCGCCTGTGGCGGCCGATCTGTCGGGGTGGGAGAACTCTCGCAACGCAGTGGTCGGCCATTGTTGATGCCGGTAATGCAACAGCACTGCATCGCTCAGGCTCATGGAGTCGAGCCAGTGTCTTGTCAGCGCGGTGTCATCGTCCTGGGTGTAGAAACCGACGCGGGTACGGTTTTGCTGCAAGCTGCCGAAATGCGGTTTGAGCAATTCATCAAGGATGTTTTCCAGCAGGTGACTGAGCGTCGGCAGCTTTTCCAGCTCCGCCCGCATGGCCTGTGCATTCAGAATCTGCGCCTGCTGGATGGCCGTGGTGTTTTCATCAAATACATCGCCATCGATGATGCTGAAGGTCACCGTGATGTTGTCGGCATCGAACAGCCGCTTGCGTTGCGGCAAAGACAGGAACGCAAACAGACTGGCCTGGTCATCGGCATTGTTCAGGCGCCGCTCGAGCTGTTGTCTCAATTCGGCGCGGTCACGGTATTTTTTCAGGCCGTCGAACACGGTGTAGAGGATCAGGGCGTTATCGACGGGCGTCTCGCCAAGAACGAACGCACCCGGCAACGGCAGAGGTATTTCACTGCCAACATTGAGCAGGATGCGCTCGGCGCGCATCGGCGGGGTCTGCTGGCTGCGCAAACTGCTGGAGGAGAGCCTGGCATGGGCGAGCCATTTGAATTCGGATTCGGACAGACCGTGGGCCTTGCCCAGTTCGGTCCATCGTCCGGGGGCGTCGAAGACTTCGGGGAACAACAACGGCTGAATGAGGGCTGACATGATTGAGTCTCGATGAGGGGCGCATGCTGGCGGGCGCCGGTGGGTCGAGACGCAAGGCTAGGGCGGGTGAAGGCGACGAGGGTGGTAGATAAATATTGCGGGGTTGACAGGCAACCGGCCAGCCGTGGTTAATCCTCAGGCGGGTTGTTTGTTCGCTGTTGTTCCCTCCAATAATTACTCTGGAGCTTCAGATGTCTGCGCCACACGATCATGCGGTCTCGTCCACGGTTTCGCTGGACGAGCTGACTCAATTGCTGGAAACGATTTTCACCCGTCACGGCACCTCGGCCGAAGTCGCCAGAACGCTGGCCGCCAATTGCGCCAACGCCGAGCGGGACGGTGCTCACAGTCACGGCGTATTCCGGATTCCCGGATATGTCTCTACGCTCAACAGCGGCTGGGTCAACGGCAAGGCTGTGCCAAAGGTCGAGGATGTGGCTTCAGGTTTCGTCAGCGTCGATGCCGGCAACGGTTTTGCTCAACCTGCGCTGGCGGCGGCCCGTACATTGCTGGTGGAAAAGGCCCGCAGTGCCGGGATCGCCCTATTGGCGATCCGCAATTCCCATCACTTTGCCGCGCTGTGGCCGGACGTCGAGCCTTTTGCCGACGAGGGCCTGGTGGCGCTGAGCGTGGTCAACAGCATGACCTGCGTGGTACCCCACGGCGCCGACCGGCCACTGTTCGGCACCAACCCGATTGCCTTTGCCGCTCCACGGGCCGACGGCGCGCCGATCGTCTTCGATCTGGCCACCAGCGCCATCGCCCATGGCGACGTGCAGATCGCCGCGCGCAAGGGCGAGAAACTGCCCGCGGGCATGGGCGTCGACAGCCTCGGTCAGCCGACCTGCGACCCGAAAGCGATTCTGGAAGGCGGCGCATTGCTGCCGTTCGGCGGGCACAAGGGCTCGGCGCTGTCGATGATGGTGGAGTTGCTCGCCGCCGCGCTGACCGGCGGCAATTTCTCGTTCGAATTCGACTGGAAGAACCATCCGGGCGCCAAGACGCCATGGACTGGCCAACTGCTGATCGTGATCGACCCGAGCAAGACCTCCGGGCAAAGCTTCGCCGAACGCAGTCAGGAACTCGTGCGGCAGATGCACGGGGTAGGGCTCAAGCGCTTGCCGGGAGATCGGCGGCATTTGCAGCGGGCCAAGTCATTGGCCAAAGGAATCGAGCTGGATCAGCAGACCCTGTCACAGTTGCGAGAACTGGCCGGCGAATGAGTGTTTGCCGGACATGAAAAAGGCGAGCCACCGAGGGCTCGCCTTTTTTGATCGCGCTCAGCGGCGACCGAGCAGCAATCCGACCACCAGACCGAAACCGGCGGAAATCGCCACGGTCTGCCACGGGTGCCCGCCGATGTAACTCTCGGTGGCGTCTACCGCGGGTTTGGTGCGGTCACGCACGTTGGTGACCGAATCCAGGGCCAGCTGCAACTTCTGGGCGATTTGACCGCGCAGGGTCTCCGCTTCTTCGCCGACCAGCGAGGCACTGCTCTTGAGCAGTTTTTCCGACTCTTCGATCAGCGCCTGAAGTTCGCTGAAGGCCTGGTCCTTGATTTGGTCTTCGGCGGCTTGAACGGCGGTTTTCCGGGCCATTGGGTGACTCCTTGCAGGTGAATGGACAGTGAACAATGGAGTGTGGCGTGTCTTGAAAAGTTGCAGCGATTTTCCATTCGGAGCAAAAACCTGCGTCAGAGGTTTCCGCCCAGCGTGTAAGATGTCGCCATTTCATGCAGCAGGTAATTCCCGATGAGTTTCAATCTGGCCGACAAATCCCTCGCAGAGCGCGCTGCGCTGGAAGACGAGAAATCCCGACTGTTCGAACTCTGGCAGAACAATCTGGGCAAAGCCAAGGGCGAAGCCGCGCGGTTGTTCGGCGAGCGCTCCAAGCGCAAGGGCAAATGGGCTGAATTCGTGCGCGCAGAACTGGACGGCATGTCGCCGCCAGAGTTCGCCAACATGGTGCGCAGTGAAGTCAATCGCCTGATGGCGGCCAACAAGTAATCACTCGGCCCCGAAACTGGTGGCAATCGCTTCACGTACCGTCAGCACCACCGGATCGATCTGGGTGCTGGTGCGCCAGCCCAGTTCGATCGGATAACGCGGCAACGCCAATGGGCAGGGCAGCAACGCCAGCCCGCTCAGCGAGGCAATGGCCTGCGCCGCGTGAGTGGGAATGGTCGCCACGGCATCGCTGCCCTTGAGCAGGTGCGGCAACGCCGCGAAGTGCGTGGTCGAGGCGCAGACCCGGCGACTGCGGCCCAGCGCCGCCAGCCCTTCATCGGTGATCCCGATAAAACCGCCCGACGACACCAGAAGATGCTCGCGGGTGACGAATTCCTCCAGATCGATCTGCTGCTGGCCCGGCGTCAGACTCGCCGGATCCACCAGACACGCGTAACCCCCTTCGCCCAGCACCTGACGACTGAGCAGCCGCTCGGCAAACCCGCCGGCGGTGATCGCCAGATCGATGCTGCGCTCCATCAGCGCCCGGGCGACGATCTGGCTGTGGGTCTGGCGGAAGATCAGCCGCAGTTTCGGTGCGCGGCGGGCGATTTCCTCGATCAGACGGCGGCCGTAAGCGATTTCGAAATCGTCGGAGAGGCCCACGGTGACCGAGCGTCCGTCGTAGTGATTGGCGGTCGGATCGACCATTGCCAGGCTTTGCCGGCATTTGTTCAGGGCATCGCTGACGACTGGTTTCAACTGATTGGCCTTGAGGGTTGGCGCCAGACCCCGGCCAGTGCGCACGAACAACTGATCGCCATACACCTCACGCAACCGCCGCAACGCTGCGCTGACCGCTGACTGGGTCACGCCCAGACGTAACGCTGCGCGGCTGGCGCTGGACTCTTCATGTAGCGCTTCGAAAACTTTCAGCAGGTTGAGGTCGACGGTCGCGATATTCATATGGTTCATATCAATCAGCAGTGGATCGGTCTTTATTCATGATCCCGTGGCGCTGGAGAATGAGCAACACCTGAACTTCACGGAGTGACCGCCATGCCCAAATCAATCGTTGCCGCCCTGCAGATCGGCGCCTTGCCCGGTGGCAAGGCTGAAACCCTGGAACAGATCCTGAGCTGGGAAAGCGCAATCATCGAATCCGGCGCCGCGCTGGTGGTGATGCCCGAAGCGTTGCTTGGCGGTTACCCGAAAGGCGAGGGCTTCGGCACCCAGCTGGGTTATCGCTTGCCGGAAGGCCGCGAAGCCTTCGCCCGTTATTTCGCCAACGCCATTGATGTGCCGGGCGCGGAAACCGAAGCGCTGGCCGGGCTGTCGGCGCGCACCGGGGCCAACCTGGTGATCGGCGTGATCGAACGGGCCGGCAGCACCTTGCATTGCACTGCGCTGTATTTCGACCCGCAGGCCGGTCTGGTGGCCAAGCACCGCAAACTGATGCCGACCGGCACCGAACGGCTGATCTGGGGCAAGGGCGACGGTTCGACGCTGCCGGTGCTCGATACACAGGTCGGCAAGCTCGGTGCGGTGATTTGCTGGGAAAACATGATGCCGCTGCTGCGCACGGCGATGTACGCCAAGGGCATCGAGGTCTGGTGTGCGCCGACTGTGGACGAGCGCGAGATGTGGCAGGTCAGCATGCGCCACATTGCCCATGAAGGGCGCTGCTTTGTGGTCAGCGCTTGTCAGGTGCAGGCCTCGCCGAATGAACTGGGCGTAGAAATCGCCAACTGGCCGGGGGATCGACCGCTGATCGCCGGCGGCAGCGTGATCGTCGGGCCGATGGGCGACGTATTGGCCGGGCCGTTACGCGGCGAGGCCGGCTTGCTCACCGCCGAGATCGATACCGATGAACTGGTGCGGGCCCGCTATGACTACGACGTGGTCGGCCACTATGCACGACCGGATGTGTTCGAGCTGAGCGTGGATGAGCGCGCCAAACCCGGTGTTCGCTTCACCGCTTGAGGCGTTGCCGTTGCCACTCCTCACGGGTGATTTCCCAGATTTCCCGTGGGAAGCGGCCGCTGACGAAGTCATCCTCGTCGGTGCGGATCAAGCGCATGCCGGTGCGCTCCGAGAGCTTGCGCGAACCAAGGTTCGGCGCGGCTTTCGGCACGCGCATCAACGGTTGATCGAGGGTTTCGAACCAGTAGCGGGTCACGGCTTCGCTGGCTTCGGTCATCAAACCCTGGCCCTGCCAGGCCGGGGCGAGCCAGAACCCGCGATGGTTGTCCGGCTCGTCCATCAGGCTGATGTTGCCGATCAATTGCTCAGGTGCCGACTTGAGACGAATCGTCCAGTGCCACTCTTTGCCCGCCGCAATGGCAGGCAGCGCAATGTCGCGCAGATAGGTGAGGGCGCCGTCGTCCGGATACGGCCAGGGCACGAAGACGTTCAGATAACGCACCACTTCCCAATGGGGAAATTGCTGCTGGATGGCCTCGGCATCCGCGAGTTCAAGCGGGCGCAGAATCAGCCGTTCGGTGTACAGCGTGGGCGTATCTTGCATAAACCAGCGACTTCCATGTTGTTGACGGTGAGCGCTGCAGGCTACCGCATCTTTACCATGTTGCGGCACTGGCTCGCGGCAGGCTGAGTTTGCCGCTGTCGACAAAACGCATGGTGCCGAAAACGCCGCCCGCCAGTTTGCCGCGCAGCACGTAAGGCAGGTTGTCGAGGGATTGCGTCTGGCTCAGGCCCAGGGTCTGGCGCAATACCGAGAACGCCGAAATGCTCACCGGGACGCTGACAATGGTTTCGGAAAACCGTGGAATCGAACCGCTCTGATTGCTCACACCCGACGCCAGGGAATGCCCGTTCACGTCAAGATCCAGCGCGATGCCGTTGTAGTCGATGGCGGTTTCATTGGGATTCTGCACCCGCAGCTTGATCGCGAAGCGCACTTCCAGATCCTGGCTCGGCAGCGGTTCGAGGCCGACCACGTTGATGTTCACCGGGTCGCGGTTGGGAAACAGCGCACAGGCGCTGAGGGAGAGCAGAAGCAGGGACAGGATGACGGCTTGGATACGGCGCATTGATGCTCTCTCATTGAAAAAGGGCTGAACCGCTGCCGGTATCAGCCCTTTTTCATCGAGCGGACAAGGTCAACGGTTCAACTGTGCGACAGCGGCCTTTGATGCGGGTTCAGCTTTGGCCGGCAGGTCGGGGTTTTCCATGACCTGAAGGATAGAGGCTTCCGGGTCGAAGTCATCTTCTTCCAGTTCGATGAATTCTTCCGGCAGGAAAATGTTCAGCACGATCGCACACAGCGCGCCAACGGTGATCGGCGATTCGAAGATGTTGCGCAGCGCCTGCGGCAGTTCACGCAGCACTTCCGGCACGGCGGCAATGCCAAGGCCCATGCCGACGGAAATTGCCACAATCAGCATGTTGCGCCGATGCAGGCCGGCTTCGGCGAGGATCTTGATCCCGGCCACGGCCACGGTGCCGAACATCACCAGTTCGGCGCCGCCGAGCACCGGTTTCGGCATCAGTTGCAGCACCGCGCCGATCATCGGGAACAGCCCCAGCACCACCAACAGCCCGGCGATGAAGAACGCCACGTAACGGCTGGCAACGCCGGTGAGCTGAATCACCCCGTTGTTCTGGGCGAAGGTCACCATCGGCATGCTGTTGAACACCGCGGCCATGGCCGAGTTGAGGCCGTCGGCCAGCAGCCCGGACTTGATCCGGCGGATGTACAGCGGGCCTTTGACCGGTTGCCGGGAAATCATTGAGTTGGCAGTCAGGTCACCGGCGGCTTCCAGCGGCGACACCAGGAAAATCACCGCTACCGGCACGAACGCCACCCAGTCGAAGTTGAAACCGTACTTGAACGGCACCGGCACGCTGACCACTGGCACTTCCGGCAGGTTGGCAAAATCCACGGCGCCCATCAGCCACGCCACCACATAGCCGAGGGTCAGACCGATGACGATCGCACCCAGGCGCAGGAATGGCACGTCGACCCTGTTCAACACCACGATGGTGGCAAGTACCAGCGCCGCCAGGAACACATGGCTGGCCGCGCCCAGATCCGCTGCGCCGAAGCCGCCGGCAATGTCGGTCATCGCCACTTTGATCAGCGACAGGCCCATCAGGGTGATGATGGTGCCGGTCACCACCGGGGTGATCAGCATGCGCAGCTTGCCGATGAACTGGCTCAGCACCACTTCAATGAAGGCAGCGAAGAAGCACACGCCGAAGATCGTCGACAGGATCTCATCGGTGCCGCCGCCCCGGGCCTTGACCATGAAACCGGCGCTGAGAATCACGCTGATAAAGGAAAAACTCGTGCCTTGCAGGCACAACAGTCCCGAACCAACCGGGCCGAAGCGTTTGGCCTGAACGAAGGTGCCGAGGCCCGAGACAAACAGCGCCATGCTGATCAGGTACGGAATTTCGCTTTGCAGACCGAGGGCGCCGCCCATGATCAGGGTCGGGGTGATGATGCCGACGAAGCTGGCCAGCACATGTTGCAGGGCGGCAAACACCGTTGCGGTGAAGTGCGGACGGTCGTTGAGGCCGTAGATCAGATCGTTGTTGCGCGGGACTTTTTCAGAGACGGTCATGGTGGTTTGCGTGCCGCAATGCGGGGCCGGGTCGGAAAATGGGTGCGCAGGATGCCGCAAGCGAGGGGCGAGGGCAACGCATGATCGTTCCCACGCTCTGCGTGGGAATGCAGCCGGAGACGCTCAGCGTTCCAAAAAATGATCAGGTTCGACCAAAGGCTGACAGCAGATCTTCTTCAAAAGCCTTCTGCGCATCTCCCGGCACCTGCGCCCGATGCCGGGCCAGATGGAACGCCACGTCAAAGCTCAACTCGCCTTCGCGCACCGTGCGCAACAGGCCTTTGTCCTGCCATTGGCGGCCGTAATGGTTCGGCAGATAACCGACGTGTTTGCCGGACAAAATGAAGGCGAGGGTGCCTTCGACCTGTTCCGAACGCGCCGAACAGACCTTGCCCTGAAACGGCTCGTCACTGCGCAGAAACCGGTAGGGGTGATCGACCCGGTCGCAGGCCTGCAAAACCGCGTCATCGGGAGCATCGTTGGTGAACAGCGGATGGCCCGGCGCGCAGTACAGATGCTGTGTTTCGCTGAACAGTTCGCGGTAGTCGAACGCGCTCTGCACCTGGGAGAAGTAACCGATGGCCAGGTCCAGCCGCTGTTGCAGCAACAGACGCTCCATTTCGCCGGGCATGGCGCTGATCAGCTCGATGCGCACCGATTCGTCCCGCTCGCGAAAGCGCCGGATCGCCTCGGCCACCCGTTGCAGCACCGAGTGATCGACCGCCTCCGAGAGGCCCAGCCGCACTTCACCGATCAGGCGCCCGGCGACGCCGTTGGATTGATGACGGAAGGTTTCGATCGAGTCGAACAGGCTGCGAGCGGCAATCAGCAGTTGCTCGCCTTTGGGAGTGAGGCTGAAACCGCCCTTGCCCCGGTTGCATACCCGATAGCCAAGGCGCGTCTCTAGTTTGGCCATTTGCTGGCTGATGCTCGACTGGCTCAGGCCCAGCTCACCCTGCGCGGCGCTGAAACCGTTGGATTCGACCACTCCCAGAAACAGCCGCAGAAGCTGAAGATCGACATCGTGGAGCTGGCCGAGCATCACATTACTCCTGGATAAAGTCAGGTTAACAAACTTGATATTTCTCGAATGTATCCGACGGCGCATCCTGCCACCACTTCCTTCGGTCAGGTGTTCGTCATGGCTCCCGTCTTCAAGCTGTGTTTGCCCGCTTTGTTGCTAACCGTCTCCATCGCCGTCCAGGCGGAAGAAAAAACGCTCAATCTTTACAGTTGGGCCGATTACGTGGCGCCGGAAACCCTGCAGCGCTTCGAAAAGGAAACCGGCATTCACGTGCGCTACGACACTTTCGATACCTCCGAGGTGCTCGAGACCAAACTGCTGACTGGCGGCAGCGGTTATGACGTGGTGGTGCCTTCGTCCAGCGTACTGGCCCGTGGTCTCGCGGCGGGAGCGCTCAAGGAAATCCCCCATGAAGGGCTCAAGGGTTACGCCAATCTCGATCCGGATCTGCTGGAAAAACTGGCGGCGGTCGATCCCGGCAACCGCTACGGCGTGCCTTACACCTGGGGCACGCTGGGGCTGGGCATGAACGTCGAGGCGGTCAAACAGCGGCTGCCGGATGCGCCGCTCAACAGCCTTGATCTGCTGTTCAAACCCGAATACGCCAGCAAACTCAAGGATTGCGGGATCGCGATTCTCGACTCGCCGCAGGAGGTGATCGGCCTCGCGCTGCACTACCTCGGTAAAGATCCCTACAGCACCGACAAGACCGATCTGGCCGCCGCCGAAGCCTTGTTGCAGAAGTTGCAGCCTTCTGTTCTGTACGTCGCCACTGGCCGGCAGATCAACGATCTGGCCAACGGTAGCGTCTGCCTGGCGCTGACCTACAACGGTGACGCGAGCATGGCCGCCGATCAGGCCCGCAAGGCCAACAAGCCGTTTGAGGTGGCTTACCGGATTCCCAGGGAAGGCACGCTGGTGTGGCAGGACAACCTCGCGATCCCCAAAGACGCGCCGCACCCCGAAGCTGCGCGCACCTTCATCGAGTTCATGTTGCGCCCCGAATCCGTGGCGGCGCTGACCAATACGCTGTTCTTCGCCACCGCCAACCAGGCCGCCACGCCGTTGGTGGATGAAGCGGTGCGCAACGATCCGGACATTTACCCGAAACCCGAAGTGCGCGAGCGGCTGTACGCCGATCGCAGCATGAGCCTCAAGGACATGCGCCAGCGCACACGGCTGTGGACCACTTTCCGCAGCCGCCAATAACACCGTTCATAAAAACAGGAGCACACCGATGGACGTGCCAATGCAAAACGATCAGGCCCTGACCCGTGACAGCCTTTTCGGCACCGCAGCCGAAAGCACCTACGCCGGTATCACCAGTTTCATGCGCCGGCGCTACAGCCGCGACCTGCGCGGCGTTGACGTGGCAGTCAGCGGTGTGCCGTTCGACACCGCCACTAGCAATCGCCCCGGCGCACGGTTCGGGCCGCGCGGGATTCGTGCAGCGTCCACCGGGATTGCCTGGGAACGGCACTGGCCATGGGCGTTCGATCCGTTCGATCATCTGGCGGTGATCGATTACGGCGATTGCGACTTCGATTACGGTTCGCCGCACAGCATCCCGGAAAGCATTGAAGCCCACGCCGAACACATTCTGAGCTCCGGCAGCGCCATGCTCACCTTTGGCGGCGATCACTTCATCAGCTATCCGTTGCTCAAGGCCCACGCGCGCAAGCACGGCGCGCTGTCGCTGATCCACTTCGATGCCCACAGCGACACCTGGCCTGACGAGGGCGGCAAACGGGTCGATCACGGCACCATGTTCTGGCACGCAGCGCGGGAAGGGCTGGTGGATCCGGCGCGTTCGGTGCAGATCGGTTTGCGTACCACCAACGACGATCATCAGGGCTTTCAGGTGCTGGACGCGCGGCAGGTGCATCGTCGGGGCTGCGAGGCGATTGTCGAGGCCATTCGCGCGCGGGTCGGAGATAACCCGGTGTACCTGACGTTCGACATCGATTGCCTGGATCCGGCCTTTGCGCCGGGCACCGGTACGCCGGTCTGCGGCGGCCTGAGCACGGTGCAGGCGCTGGAGATTCTGGGCGGCCTGCGCGGGATCAATCTGGTGGGCATGGACGTGGTGGAAGTGGCCCCGGCCTATGATCATGCGGACGTGACGTCGCTGGCGGCGGCAACCCTGGCCATGGAGATGCTTTGCCTGTACGCGGCCAGGCACAAAGTCGACGCGTGATCCCCTTTGAGCCTGGTGAAAGCTCCTGACAATTTCTGACACCAGGCTCTGCTAAGCTCCGCCAAATTTTTGCCCGGAGCCTCACACCGTGTCGCGAACCACTCGATTGTTGACCCTGCTGCAAGTGCTGCGCGGCAAGAAACGTCCGGTGACCGCCGCGACGCTGGCGTCCGAGCTGGAAATCTCCGAACGCACCCTTTATCGCGACATCGCCGAACTGACCGCACTGGGTGCGCCGATCCACGGTGAGGCGGGCATCGGTTACGTGTTGCGCAGCGGTCTGTTTCTGCCACCGCTGATGCTCAACGCTGACGAGACCGAAGCCATCGTGCTGGGCCTGCGTTATGTCGATCAGCGTGGTGACGAGGTACTGAGCAAGGCAGCGGCGGATGCACTGGCGAAAATCGCGGCAGTGCTGGACCCGCAGGCTCAGGAAGCGCTGCGCAATCCGACCGTCATGCCCGGGCCACCGGGTTACGGTTTTCCGCAAAACGCAGTGCCCTTGAACGTTTTCCGCCACGCGATTCGCGATCAGGCCAAGTTGCACATCGATTACGCCGATGCGCAGCAGGTCCAGAGCCAGCGCTTGATCTGGCCGCTGGCGCTGGGCTTTCTCAACGAGGTGCGAATCATCGTCGCGTGGTGTGAGTTGCGCGGCGCCTATCGCACCTTTCGCACCGACCGGATCGCTGCCGCCAGCCTGCAGGGCGAGCGCTATCCGGGGCGTCGCAGCGACCTGTTGCGCACCTGGCAGCGGCAGATGCAACTGGACGAAAACGGCCGCTTCACTCCTGACAAGAATTGACGCAGGGCTGTTCTAGGATGGCGACAGAACCCGAAAAAAGGAGCTGTAATCATGTTCCATCCCACCTCGATACTCGCCCCGGCCATCGTTGAATACATCAACGCCGCCAATGCTCGCGATACGTCCCGGGTCGGCAGTTTTTTTGCCGAGGATGCCCATGTGTTCGACGAAGGCCATCATCAGGTCGGCCCGCAGGCCATTGCCGACTGGATGCAAGACACCGCCCGGCGCTATCAGCCACGGGTCGAAGTGCTCGGTGTCCAGCAGCGCACCGGCAAAGTGCTGGTGCAAGGGCTGATTTCCGGGACCTTTCCCGGCAGCCCGCTGGAGCTGCGCTACACCTTTCGCCTGAACGAGCAGGGCAAAATCGCACGGCTGGATATTTCCGCGTAGCCATCGTGGCATACTGCCGCGCATGACTTTCGACTCTCCCCTGAGCGCCTGGCAATACGCCGTCGACCATAAGGGTTTCATCCAGGATGAAGCCCAGGAACACGCGGTCTGGGCCTTGCAAAAATGCCATGAAGCCCTGCACGCCGGTGCCCGTTCAGTCACCGGCGTTTACCTGTGGGGCCCGGTCGGGCGCGGCAAGACCTGGCTGATGGATCAGTTCTACCAAAGCCTGCGGGTGCCGGCGCGGCGACAGCACTTTCATCACTTCATGGGCTGGGTCCATCAGCGTTCGTTTCAGTTGACCGGGATCGCCGATCCATTGCGGGCCCTGGCCCATGAGCTGGCGGCCGAGGTGCGGGTGCTGTGTTTCGATGAGCTGTTCGTCAATGACATCGGTGACGCGATCATTCTCGGGCGGCTGTTTCAGGTGATGTTCGATGAAGGCGTGGTGGTGGTCTGCACCTCCAACCTGCCGCCGGATCAGCTGTATGCCGACGGCTTCAACCGCGACCGCTTTTTGCCGGCGATCACCGCGATCAAGCAGCACATGCAAGTGGTCGCGGTGAATGGTGCCGAAGATCACCGATTGCATCCCGGCGCCACCGAGCAGCGCTACTGGGTCGCCACTTCGGGGAAGGAGAGCGCGCTGAGCCAGGTCTTCGACGCCCTGGCCGCCGGGCACACCGTCAGTACCGAACCGGTGCCGGTCGGTTACCGCGCCCTGAACGTGGTGCAGGCCAGCGATTCGGTGCTGTGGTGCCGTTACGCCGAGCTGTGCGAGCAACCGTTCGCCGCCATGGATTTCATCGCGCTGTGCGACACCTACCGGGCTATCCTGTTGAGCGAGGTGCCTAACCTCAGCGCGAAAAAACGCGAAGGGCGGATCGCCCGTGGCACTGAGGACGGCGCGGAACGGGTGGTGGCCGGCGATCGCCAATTGCCGCAGCTGTCGGTGCATGACGACGGCGTGCGCCGCTTTATCGCGCTGGTCGACGAGTGCTACGACCGCAAGGTGCCGCTGTACATCGAGGCCGAAGTGCCGATGGACGCGCTGTACACCGAGGGTTATCTGGAATTCCCGTTTCGCCGGACCCTCAGCCGCTTGCAGGAGATGCAGCTGCAACGCTTCGCCGAGACCTGAAAACAAGGAGGGCGCGACATGACTCAGCCACTGTCCCACCATTTGCTGACCATGGCTTATCAGAATGCCTGGGCCAACCATCGACTGGCCAAGGCCTGGAGCCAGCTCGACGACGCCGAGCTGGCAGCGCCACGGGTGAGTTTCTTCCCGAGCATCCGCCTGACCCTCAACCACATCCTCACCTGCGACTGGTTCTACGTCGACGCGCTGGAGCGCGAGTTGCGCGCAGATGAGCCACATCCCGATTGTTACGTGTTCTTCAACACTGACGAGCCCTTCACCGAGGCGCAGGCCTTGCGCCGTGAACAGGCACATGTCGACCGCCGCTTGATCGCCTACTGCGAGCAACAGCGCGATGCCGATCTGGGGCGTCTCGTCACCATCGCTCGCGACACGCCGCAACACGACAGCCGCCTGCGGATGATTTCCCACCTGTTCGAG
The DNA here is from genome assembly GCF_026341415.1 of Pseudomonas sp. MCal1. Classification (NCBI taxonomy): domain Bacteria; kingdom Pseudomonadati; phylum Pseudomonadota; class Gammaproteobacteria; order Pseudomonadales; family Pseudomonadaceae; genus Pseudomonas; species Pseudomonas sp. MCal1. The sequence continues at coordinate 133,403 of NZ_JAKUMP010000003.1, read as the reverse complement.
CATCAGATCCACCACCGTGGGCAGGTCCACGCGATGCTCAGCGGTACGTCGGTAAAACCGCCGCAACTGGACGAGTTTTTCTGTGCCGGTGAGTCAAGTTTGCGAGCCGAGGATTTCGCCGAACTGGGCTGGACCGAAGAACTCATCTGGGGTCACTGAAAACGCCGGGTTGTGGCCGGGGCCTTGCGCAAAACGCCTATGTCAAATTCGGCTTCGCGCCGGGCATGTTCGACCCTGATCACGGGCGCATGCTGTTCTGGATCAAGGACCTTCAGGCATAAAAAAGGGCGCCCGGAATGGGCGCCCAAACTGTCGTCTGCGAGGCCAGAGCGGAGCCATCGCAGGTCCATCGGTAAAGTGTTCGCTCAAGGGCGATAGGACTCGGTGACCTGGGCGGTCTGGTCGTCCGGAACCCGAAGCTCGTTGGTCTTCGTGTCAGCCTGCTGGCTTTGTGCGGAGTGAACCGGGAAATTGGCCCAGTAATGTCTCATGCGCTCGGCGCCGCCTTCGGCGAATGCGCTGGCGGATGCGAGGGTGAGTAGAGCAGCAAGGATTGCAGTGGTGGTTTTCATGGTGCCTCCTTCGAAAAATGTCGGAGCCGTTCATCCATGAATCAGGTCCTCGGGCGCAGTGTCGGCCGAGGGCATTAACAAGCGGTTAACGCTTGTTCAGTCCAGGTTTTACAGGGTGTTTCCGCTGCGTATCGGACGAACGCTGCACGCGTGAATGACGCGTGCAGGTTGCAAGGGAAGGGCGTCAGAGTTTCCAGTCGAGGCTCAGCGTCACGGTGCGAGGATCGCCCCAGAACACGCCGTTGTAGAAGCCGACGTTGTCGTAATACTTCTTGTCGAACAGGTTGTCGACGTTGAGGGATGCCGACAGGTGTTTGTCGAACTCGTAGCGCGACATCAGCTTGACCACGGTGTACGCCTCCTGACGAATGCGCGCCGGTTCAGTGATGATCCGGCCGTTCGCGCCGCGCCCGATCGGCCGTTTGGAATTGCCGTACACATCGCTCTGCCAGTTCACGGCACCGCCTACGGTCAGGGCGTTCCAGTTACCCGGCAGGCGATAGGTCGTGGACAGGCGGAACAGGTTCAGCGGCTGATTGGTGTTGCTGCGCTGTTTTTCGCCGTTGAGCGAGTGGGTGTAGGTGTAACCGGCGGTCATGTTCCAGCCGTCGAGGACTTCACCGGAGACTTCGGCTTCGAAGCCATTGACCTTGTTGCCCTTGCCGCCTGATTTGTAGAACTGCTCGCCGGTGTCCGGATCGGGCAGCGCGGACTCATCGAGCTCGGCGACGTTGTCCTGCTTGCTCCAGAATACGGCGGTGGAGACGTTCAGGCGTTCCTCCAGCAAGCTGCCTTTGAGCCCCACTTCATAGTTGCTGCCAACCACCGGATCGATGTAATTGCGGCTGGCGTCACGCACGCCCTGTGGTTTGAAAATGTCTGTGTAGCTGACGTACGCGGTGTATTCCGGCGTCAGGTCATACAGCAGGCCGGCGTACGGCGTCCACATGTCGTTGTGTCGCTGGCTGCTGGCATCGACGCCAGTCAGTTGCAGGCTCTGATCGTAGGCGTAGGTCTTGCTCGAGGCCTCCCAGCTGCCGTAGCGACTGCCCAACACCGCGTGCAATTCATCGGTCAGGCTCAGGCGCGTCGCAAGGTAGCCTGCCTTTTGCCGAGTGCTGTCCTTGAAGCTCGGCAGGCTGGTAGTGGTGTCGGGGAATTTGTTGATGCCGCCCATGTATTTCCAGTCGCGCACGCTTTCGTAATCGGATGCGCGCGGGCCATCAACGTTGTACGGGTCGTTCGAGCGGCGCTCGGCTTCGCCGTAGCCGAACATCAATTCGTGTTCACGGCCAAACAGCGAGTAAGGGCCGGCCAGGTTGAGGTCGTAGGCGCGCATGCTCTGGTCGCCGATCATGTGGCCGATGGTCGCGGTCATGCCGCTGCGGTCGGGTTCCGGGTAACCGGAGCCGGCATAGTAGACCTTGCCGTCACCGTCGCTCTTGCGGTGGGTATAGGCCGCCTTCAGATGCCAACCGGCCGCCAGTTGCTGATCGAGGGTGGCGAACGCGGTCTTGTCGCGCAATGGCCAGGAGCTCCATGAGGTCGCCATGTTGGTCGAGCGACCGAGGCCGGCCTTGCTGCCATCGGCATTCCAGTACGGCGTGGTCCCCCACGAGGTGCCTTGCACCTGCTTGTCCTGATAGTCGTAACCGACGGCCAGCACGGTCGAGTCGGTCAGATCCGCTTCGAGGATGCCGTAGCCGACTTCCCGTTGCAGGGCGTACTTGTCGCGAAACGAACCGCTGTCGCGATAGGCCAGCACACTGCGACCGCGCAGGCGTCCGTCAAACGCCAGAGGGCCGCCGACATCGACGTAACTGTAGTAATCGTCATAGCTGCCGCCACTGACGCCGGCCTGAGCCTGCCATTGTGCGGTGGGACGTTTGCGCACCATGTTGATGGTGGCAGACGGGTCGCCTGCGCCGGTCGTCAGGCCGGTCGCGCCGCGAACCACTTCGATACGATCGTAGATGATGGTGTCGGCATCGCTCTTCATGTAGCTGAAGGTGTTGAGCATGCCGTCGATCTGGAAATTGTTGATCGAATAGCCGCGGGACGAATAGCTGACCCGATCCGAATCGTTGTGCTGCACCACGATGCCGGTGGTCTGGCTCATGGCTTCGGACAATGTCCCGAGCTTGAAATCATCCATCTGCTGGCGGGTGACCACGGACACCGATTGCGGGGTTTCCTTGATCGACAGGTTCAGCTTGGTCGCGGTGCTCATCGCGCCGGTGGTGTAGGAGCCAGTGTTTTCGGTGTTGCTGCCCAGGCCTTGGGCGGTGACGCTGGTGGAGGCCAGTTCGAGTGTCGTGCCGGCGGGCTCCGGCGCCTGTCCGGCGGAGGTTTCAGCCAGCAGGTCCGGGCTCAGTGCCACACTGCACAGACCGAGGGTGAGGGTCATGGAACGGGTGATGGGCGCGAGCATCGCAGCCGACTCCTTGTCTTCGAGGGAAAAATTCCGTTTGCTCAAAGACGAAGGTGAGCGGTGCGATTTAGTGTCAAACGAGAAATATTGTTATTTGAAGATGTTTCATCTGTATGAAGAAAGGGCCGTTTCCGGCCCTTTCTTGATTATTGCTTTACCACCTCTGCCACATTGGCGACGGGTTTTTTCGGCTTCATCAGGCTGAAGTCGATCAGGGCTCGCTGTTCGCGTTCGTAAGGGTTGCCGATCAACAGCGGACGCGGCTTGAAGCTGTCGCTGACCAGGCTCTTGCTGCGATCCAGTTCATCGAAACTCAAACCGGCCAGATCCGCCCAGGTGTGGATCAGGTGCGAGCTGCTGTACGGCCGGCTCAGATCCCCGGCAAAGTTCCAGTCGTGGTTTTCGCGCCATTTTGGCGACGCCCAGGCCATGAACGGAATGGTGTACATCGGCGCCGTCGGCTTGTTTTCGTTGCGGCCCAGGGTGCCGTGGCCCACCGAGTCGAACACGTCTTCACCGTGGTCGGAGAGGTACAGCAGGAAGCCGTTCGGATCGGATTTGGCGTAGTCCTTGATCAGGCTCGAGACCACGAAATCGTTGTACAGCACCGCGTTGTCGTAGCTGTTGTAAGTCGGCACCTGATCGTCCCGCACGCCGGCCGGAACGCCGTTGCGATCCTGGAACTTGTCGAAGCTCGGCGGATAACGGTACTGGTAGCTCATATGCGTACCGAGCAAGTGCACGACGATCAGCTTGCGCGGTGCTGCATCGGCCAGGGCCTTATTGAACGGCTCGATCACGTCGCCATCGTACTGGGCGGCGTTCTGGTTGCGGTTGTTGTTCAGGTACACCTGCTCGTCGGCCTGTTCGGAGAAGGTCGTGAGCATGGTGTTGCGCTTGGTCATGGTCTGCTGGTTGGTGATCCAGAAGGTCTTGTAGCCGGCCTGTTTCATCATGCTGACCAGCGAGGGCGTGGACAGGTACAGATCCGGATTTTCTTCGTCGGCGAAGGTCAGCACCTGTTGCAGCGCCTCGATGGTGTAAGGGCGCGGGGTGATGACATTGTCGAAGATCGACAGCTGATCCTTGAGCTTGTCCAGCTCTGGCGTGGTTTTACGCGGGTAACCGTACAGGCTCATGCGCTGGCGGTTGGTGGATTCGCCGATCACCAGCACCAGGGTAGCCGGCTGGTTGGCGCCCGAGTCCTTGAGGTTATGCAGCGGCGGGATTTTGCTCGCGCTGTGCAACATGCTCTGCATTTCGCCCAAGGTGTCGAGATAACGGTGATACGCCACTGCCATCTGCCAAGGCACCGCCGGCTCGATACGGGTTTCGAATTTCTCGAATCCGCCGGCGAAGCTGCCGGTGCGCATCGTCTGCTTGACCAGCGGATAACCGATCACGGCCACCAGGATCGCCATGGCGGCCACGAACGCCCGGCCACGGGGCAGGTACACCGGACGCAGTCGGGTCCACAGGAAGTACGCGAACGCGGTGTGTGCGAGGAACGCCGGAATCATCCACCAGGCAAAGTACTGGGTCATGTACTCGCCGGCTTCGGACACGTTCGACTCGAACATGATGAAAATCACGCTCTGCGAGAATTCCTGCTGGTAGATGAAGAAGTAGCCCAGGCTGGCCATCGAACAGGCCCACAGCACGACGCCAATCAGCGCGGCGAGCAGACGGGTGCGCTTGGGGAACAGGAGCATCGGCGCGAGCCATACGGCGCTCATCACGAAGGCCTGGCGGAACCCGGTGAACCCTGAGGTGCCCGTCAGCTGGATCAGCAGTTGGGTGATACCGGAGAAGTACCAGAAAAACACGAACAGCCAGATCAAACCGGCCCAGTCGAAACCTGTCGCAGTCGTATTGCTGCGTTTGAACACCGCCATTCAGCACTCCAGCTCTGTCGTTACATCCAACGCCGGGCGCCACATGAAAACGGCGCATGAAACCGACGAACGGAGGCCATGCGCAGACACGCACGGCCAGAATGCGCGCGAGTATCAACAAGGGTCTGTGAAAACTTTGTTAATTGCCGAAATCGGTGGGGGGAGCAGTATGTCGGGAACAGCTGAGGCCGTTCCCGAATCGGGCAGGGGAGATCAGGCGTGCGGCGAGCGTTGTACGCGCGGCAGGGGCTGTGGCTCGGCGCCCTGGGTCAGCAGGCGCAATTGCGCGAGTTCCTGCTTGAGCTGGTCGCGTTCATCTTTCAACTGACGCAATTCATCGCGACGGATGGTGACGTACAGGGTTTGTGGCGGCATTGCTGTGTGTACTGTGCCCATTGCTCACCTCGCAAATGGCGTGTCTCAACTGCAGATCAGCCCCCGGTCTGGAGCCTTGATCTGCTATCGGCGCCGATTTTGATTTCTTTTGCTCGTGAATGGAACTTTTTTATTTTTCATGGTCGTTGTGTCTTCGGCACGTTTCCCGACGTTATCACTCTGGATCGGGCACAATGCCCGGAAACTTCACAACGACGCTCTGGACTAAGCTCCATGAGTCACGTTGGGCTATAACCTTTGACACACTTTTATTTGTAGTAAGGAGCATCAGCACATGCAACTCGGGATTATTGGACTGGGCCGCATGGGCGGCAATATTGCGCGACGTCTGATGCTCAACGGTCACACCACCGTTGTTTACGACCGCAATACCGCCTTTGTCGACACCCTGGCCGCCGAGGGCTCTACCGGCGTCGCCGATCTGCCTGCACTGGTCGCAGGCCTGGCCAAGCCGCGTGCGGTGTGGGTCATGTTGCCGGCGGGCGCACCGACTGAAGACACCATCGAAACCTTGAGCAATCTGCTCGAAGCGGGCGACACCATTATCGATGGCGGCAACACCAACTATAAGGACGACATCCGTCGGGCCAAGACTCTGGCCGAGAAGGGCCTGCACTACATCGACGTCGGCACCTCCGGCGGCGTCTGGGGCCTGGAACGCGGTTACTGCATGATGATTGGCGGCGATGCCGAGACCGTTAAGCGTCTGGACCCGCTGTTCGCCGCGCTGGCGCCGGGCATGGGCGATATTCCGCGCACCAAGGACCGCAAGTCCGATGACCACCGTGCCGAGCACGGCTACATTCACGCCGGTCCTGCCGGTGCCGGTCACTTCGTGAAGATGATCCACAACGGGATCGAGTACGGCATGATGGCGGCCTTCGCCGAAGGTTTCGACATCCTCAAGACCAAGTCCAGCGAACTTCTGCCGGAGGATCAGCGTTTCGACCTGAACGTGGCCGACATCGCCGAAGTCTGGCGTCGTGGCAGTGTGGTGTCGTCCTGGTTGCTCGACCTGACCGCCGATGCCCTGGCGGTCGACCCGAAACTCGACGGTTTCTCCGGCTCCGTGGCCGACAGCGGCGAAGGCCAATGGACCATCGAAGCGGCAATGGAACAAAAGGTGCCGGTACCGGTGCTGTCCAACTCGCTGTTCTCGCGCTACCGCTCCCGCGGCCAGGGCACTTTCGGCGACAAGATCCTCTCGGCCCAGCGCTTCGGCTTCGGCGGCCACGTAGAGACTCCGAAGAAATGACCCATACGATCCGCAGAAAATCCAAGGCAGAACCCGCACCACCGACCACGCTGTTTTTGTTCGGTGCCCACGGCGACCTGGTCAAGCGCTTGCTGATGCCGGCGCTGTACAACCTCAGTCGCGACGGCTTGCTTGACGAAAATCTGCGGATCGTCGGCGTTGACCATAACGCCATCACCGATGAAGCCTTCGCGCATAAGCTCGAAGACTTCATCCGTACCGAAGTGGCAGCCAAGGTCGGCAAGGGCGATCAGATCCTTGATCCAGCCTTGTGGGCCAAGCTCGCCAAAGGCATCAGCTACGTCCAGGGTGACTTCCTGGACGACAGCACCTATTCAGCCCTGGCGGCGAAAATCGCCGACAGCGGCACCGGCAATGCGGTGTTCTACCTGGCCACCGCGCCACGTTTTTTCAGCGAAGTGGTGCGCCGTCTCGGCAGCGCCGGGTTGCTCGAGGAAAACCCGGAAGCGTTCAGAAGGGTGGTGATCGAAAAACCGTTCGGCTCCGACCTGCAAACCGCCGAGGCTTTGAACGCCTGCCTGCTCAAGGTCATGTCGGAAAAGCAGATCTACCGGATCGATCACTATCTGGGCAAGGAAACCGTGCAGAACATTCTGGTCAGCCGGTTCTCCAACAGCCTGTTCGAAGCGTTCTGGAACAATCACTACATCGACCACGTACAGATCACCGCCGCCGAAACCGTCGGCGTTGAAACCCGTGGCAGTTTTTACGAACACACCGGCGCCCTGCGGGACATGGTGCCCAATCACCTGTTCCAGTTGCTGGCCATGGTGGCGATGGAGCCGCCGGCTGCGTTCGGCGCCGATGCGGTGCGGGGCGAGAAGGCCAAGGTAGTCGGTGCGATCCGGCCCTGGACCACCGAGCAAGCACGGGAAAACTCGGTGCGCGGTCAGTACGGCGCCGGTGAAGTCGCGGGCAAACCGGTGGCCGGTTATCGCGATGAAAAAAACGTCTCCCCTGAAAGCACCACGGAAACCTACGTGGCGCTCAAGGTGATGATCGACAACTGGCGTTGGGTCGGCGTGCCGTTCTACCTGCGCACCGGCAAGCGCATGAGCGTGCGCGATACCGAGATCGTCATCTGCTTCAAACCGGCGCCGTATGCGCAGTTCCGGGATACCGAAGTCGACGAATTGCAGCCGACCTACCTGCGTATCCAGATCCAGCCCAACGAAGGCATGTGGTTCGACCTGCTGGCCAAGCGGCCGGGGCCGGCGCTGAACATGGCCAACATCGAGCTGGGGTTCGCCTACAAGGACTTCTTTGAAATGCAGCCGTCCACCGGCTACGAAACCCTGATCTACGACTGTCTGACCGGTGACCAGACGCTGTTCCAGCGCGCTGACAACATCGAGAACGGCTGGCGCGCGGTGCAGCCGTTCCTCGACGCCTGGCAGCAGGATGCCAGTGTGCAGGGTTATGCCGCCGGCGAAGACGGGCCGAAAGCCGCCGATGATCTGCTGATTCGCGATGGTCGCGTCTGGCATGGTCTGGGATGAGCGAACCGATCCGTTTTCTGTTGAGCGACATGGACGGCACGCTGTTGCTGCCCGATCACAGCCTGAGTCAGCGCACGATTGATGCGGTCCGTTCGTTGCGCGAGGCGGGCGTGCTGTTCAGCCTCGCCACCGGGCGTCCGCCCAAAGCCATGCTGCAACAGATCGAGGCCTTGGGCGTGGACCTGCCGACAGCAGCGTTCAACGGCGGCACGATCGTCAATCCGGACGGCAGCATTCTGGTGGCTCATTTCCTGCCCGCGACGGCAGCGTTGACCGCATTGGCATTGTTCGCCGATCAACCGGATGTCGAAATCTGGGTGTTCAGCGGCGGCGACTGGTTGCTCAAGGATCCTCACGGGCCGATGGTGCCGCGTGAGCAGCACGGGCTCGGATATCCGCCAGTGGTGGTGGAGAGTTTCGAGCCGTATCTGGAGCGTATCGACAAGATCGTGGCAACCAGCAGCGATACGGAACTGCTGATCGAGCTGGAGGCGCGGTTGCTGCCGAAAGTCGAGGGCATGGCACAGGTGTCGCGCTCGCAACCGGTATATCTGGACGTGACGGCGCTGGAGGCCAACAAGGGCTCGGCGCTGGTGACGCTGGCTGAACATCTGGGCGTATCAATGGCGCAGACGGTGGCAATTGGCGACGGCGGCAATGATCCGGCGATGTTCCATGTCGCCGGTTTGGCGATTGCCATGGGGCAGGCCGAGGACGCGGTGAAGCGTCAGGCCGATGTGGTCACCGGGCCGAACACCGAGGACGGGGTGGCACAGGCGATCGAGAAATACATTTTGCCGCGTTGATCGATGCATAAAAAAACGGGAGCCCGATGGCTCCCGTTGTTGTTTTTACAGCCAGTAGCTAACGGCATACCAGCCCAGCAATCCCATCACGATGGTGTAGGGCAATGCCATCCACACCATTCGCCCGTAGGACAACCGCACCAGCGGTGCAATCGCCGACGTCAGCAGAAACAGGAACGCCGCCTGGCCATTGGGTGTGGCCACGCTCGGCAGGTTGGTGCCGGTGTTGATCGCAATCGCCAGTGTCTCGAAATGCTCGCGGCTCATGTGTCCGGACAGGAACGCCTGTTTCACCTCGGTGATGTAGATCGTGGCGACGAACACGTTGTCACTGATGGCCGATAACAGGCCGTTGGCGATGAACAGCATCCCCGGCTGCTGATCGGCCGGCAATGTCAGTACCCACTGAATCAACGGCGCGAACAGTTGTTGATCGTGAATCACCGCCACCACGGCGAAGAACACCACAAGCAGCGAAGTGAACGGCATCGCATCCTTGAAGGCATTGCCCAGACGATGCTCGTCGGTAATGCCGCTGAAAGCCGTGATCAGCACAATCACCATCAGGCCTATCAAGCCGACTTCGGCGATATGGAACGCCAGCCCGGCAATCAGGATCAGCGCAGCGCAGCCTTGCACCAGCAGAGCGGCACGTTGGCGCGGGGTGCGTTCGGCATTGTCTTCGGCGGCGTAGTTGGCCAGCACGGCACGTACGTTGTCCGGCAGCAACGTGCCGTAGCCGAACCAGCGCAGTTTCTCCAGCAGCAGGCAGGTCACCAGTCCCGCAACCAGAACCGGCAGCGACACGGGGGCGACCTTCACGAAAAACTCGGCGAAGTGCCAGCCCATTTCGTGGCCGATCAGAAGATTCTGCGGCTCGCCGACCAGGGTGCAGACGCCGCCCAGTGCGGTGCCGACAGCGCCGTGCATCAACAGGCTGCGCAGGAACGCGCGGAACTGTTCCAGGTCATCATGATGCAACTGGGGCAGATGGCGGTCATCGCTGAACTCGCTGTCCTGGCGCGGGTCGTTGCCGGAGGCCACTCGGTGGTAAACCGAATAGAAGCCCACAGCGGCACTGATGATCACCGCGGTCACGGTCAACGCGTCAAGAAACGCCGAAAGAAACGCCGATAAAAAGCAGAACATCAGGGCCAACAGCGCCTTCGAACGCACGCCGAGCAACAGGCGCGAGAACAGGAACAGCAGCAGGTCTTTCATGAAGTAGATGCCGGCGACCATGAACATAAGCAGCAGAATCACCGGGAAATTGTGCTGCAACTCTTCGTACAGCGCCTGGGGCGTGGTCATTTTCAGCAGCAGCGCTTCGATCAGCAGCAAGCCACCTGGCATCAGCGGGTAGCACTTGAGCGCCATGGCCAGAGTGAAAATGAACTCGATTACCAGCAACCAGCCGGCCGCGACCGGGCCGACGGTCCACAGCACCAGTGCGTTGAGAATCAGAAACCCGACGATGCACGCCTTGTACCAGCGGGGCGAATGCCCGAGAAAGTTGTGCGCGAACGCCTGAGCCATCGAACCGGACATCGGTTGCTCCTTGTTTTAAGAAGCACGCAAGTTGCCGTAAGCGATGGGCAAGATCAAGTGTGAGAAGGTTCGCATCAGTGATTCAGATAACGCGCGACCAGTGCGCGGTAGTTGCCATCCAGTGAATAGCCGCCTACCAGAATGCCGCCGTCAGGCTGTATCGCCAGCGAGGTGGCGGTATCGAGGCTGCGCCCCAGTCGTGTGCGCAACCAGCCATTACCTGATCCGAAACCTCGATCAAGGCTGCCGTTCGCCAGATAGCGGGCGACGATGAAGTCGGCTTCGACCCCGCCGATCGTTGCGCCGACCGCGATGATGCGCCCGTCCGGCATCACCTGCGCGGCACTCCATTGGCAGCCGCTGAAGGCGATTTCCAGCAGGTGCGGCTGACCACCGTTGCAATGCAGGTCGGGGCGGCCGTTGCCATGGACGGACAGCGCCATGCATCGAATCGGATCGCGGCTGCTGCCAAAACAATGCAAATGCTCCGCCGATTCGATGACCTGGGTAACCAGCGCGCTGTGCCCCTGGGCTTTGAAGGCCATGAAACCGTCCACCGCAAAACGCTCATCGAGCCGCCCGTCCGGCAGATAGCGGGTGAGCAGGCCTTCCTGAGGAAAGTCGATGGAGCCGGCCACCACGATTCTGCCGTCTTCTTGCAACAGCAGAGCGCCGAGCCAGGTATTGAGCAGCAAGTGGCGAACCATGACGAAACCGCGCCCGTTGAACGACGGATCAAGGTTGCCATCGGGTTTGAGGCGGATCAGCATGCCGACGTGATCGGCGAGCTCGAAGTGATGGTTGGCGATCAGCAGGATATGCCCGTCGGGCTGCACTGCAAAATCGCAGGCTTCGGCGCCTGGAACGCCTGGCGGCAACCAGGCATCGCGGGTGCCCATGGACAGGTCGCCGGGCAGGCGGACAATTTGCTGGCCATTGTCACCGAAGTCCGGGTCAGGCCGACCTTGGGTATCGAACAGGGCCAGGGCAGGCAGAGTGCGATGCTCTGATTCGTAGTGCAGGCCCGCCAGCAGGATTCGTCCGTCGGGCAAGACCTGAACCTTGCTGCCGGTGGCCTCGAAGCCGGCGGCGAACTGGCCGATCACGCTGCCTTGAAAACCAAAGCCCAGATCCGCCGAGCCGTCTTCGAGCAGGCGCGCCAGGCCGAAACGGCTGCCTTGTGCAGTAGCTACCTTGGCGGCGACCAGAATTCGGCCTTGCGCATCGAGCGCCACACTTTGAGTCAGGCTGGACATACTTCCGACGAAGTAAACCTGCGCCACACCGTTGCTGGAAAAGTTCTTGTCGAGTTGTCCGGCGTTATTCGCTAGCGTCGGCAGCGCGATGGCTGTCTGGGTTGACATGCATGCTTCTCCTTGCGAGTCGACCGGTTTCCGGGAAGCGGAACGGGTAACTGCATGAGCGAAACATTCAATCCCTGAATACTCGCTAGTACAACTGTAAGAACTAACAGGTGGAGGGTCGCACTGTGCCAGAACAGTGTCTTTTTGAACCAGTCGCAAGCCTGCCAAGTATCGAGGCGCGAAAGTATTGGGGAAAGTTGTACAAAAAGACTGAAGTTGGAAAAGGATCCGCAACTAACAGAAGAGGGCGGATGACTTGAACGTCATCCGCATTGCCCGCCAATATCAGTGTGGCATCGACCAGGATTGCAGCGCATAGCCTTCTTCGCTCAGTTCGGCGCGGGCCTGTTGCAGCAGGTGTTCAAGTTGCGCCGGATCGGAGTAGGCGCTGCTCGGGATCTGGGTGCGACCGATGTGGGAATTGGTCCGGTCGATAACGGTCAGGCTCAGTTCGCCATTGCCGTCTTGTGGGGCCCAGGCGACGCATTGAAAAGGTTCAAATGCGCGGTTGGCAATCAAAAGAGCTTCGTTGATACGGAGCGGGGCGGTCATGGGATCTTCTCTCTATTAGTGCCCAATCAAGTGATCGGCCGTCAGTTGGGCTTACCGTACGGCGAGTTACTTGTACTGATGCACGCAACCCGCTGGCGGGTCACACAGAATCTGAAGAAATTTCGACTTTCTTTCATACACTCAATCTTCAGACAGGTTTTGAAAGCCTGGCGAAAGATTTAAGTCGATAGCTAACTAATAAACTGGCTTCTTATAACTGGTTCACTTGTACATCTATAAGCAATCGATACAAGACGCCGTCAAATTCTTGCTAATGTAACAGTCAGGCCTGCCAAATGACTGTTTTTACGATCATTTCCTGAAATTTGGCGCCAAGGAACAGTCATGAACGAAGCGCCTGCCTTAAGACGTTTGTTGGTCGTCGACCCCTGCGACGATTGTCACCGATTGTTGCCGGGTTTACGTGCCGTGGGCTGGGACGTCGACAGTTGCAGCCTGGAAAATGCCGCCGACCGAAGCTGCGACGTCGGCTTGTTGCGGTTGCAGCCTTTTCACCTGGAACGTCCCGAAGCCGTCAAGGAGCTGATCAGCCGCAGCGGCACCGAATGGATCGCCGTGCTGAATCAGGAAGTGTTGCGCTTGCAGAACGTCGGCGATTTCGTCTGCGAGTGGTTTTTCGATTTCCACACCTTGCCGTTCGACGTATCACGGGTGCAAGTTACCCTCGGTCGGGCGTTCGGCATGGCGCGTCTGCGCGGTCAGGGCACGATTCACGTCGACCAGCCCGAACATGAGCTGCTGGGCGACAGCAAACCGATTCGCGAGCTGCGCAAACTGTTGAGCAAACTGGCGCCCACCGAGTCGCCAGTGCTGATTCGCGGCGAAAGCGGTACCGGTAAAGAACTCGTCGCCCGCACGCTGCACCGGCAGTCGCAACGCCACAGCAAACCCTTCGTGGCGATCAACTGCGGTGCGATTCCCGAGCACTTGATCCAGTCCGAACTGTTCGGCCATGAGAAAGGCGCTTTCACCGGCGCCCATCAGCGCAAGATCGGCCGAATCGAAGCAGCTAACGGCGGCACGTTGTTTCTCGATGAAATCGGTGATCTGCCGCTGGAGCTGCAAGCCAATCTGCTGCGTTTCCTTCAGGAAAAACACATTGAACGGGTCGGTGGCAGTCAACCGATCCCGGTGGATGTGCGGGTATTGGCGGCGACCCACGTCGACCTCGAAGCCGCGATCGAGAAAAAACGTTTCCGCGAGGACTTGTACTACCGGCTCAATGTGCTGCAAGTCGTCACCGCACCGTTACGCGAGCGTCACGGCGACCTGTCGATGCTGGCCAACCATTTCTCCCACTTCTACAGTCACGAAACCGGCCGTCGTCCGCGCAGCTTCAGCGAAGACGCGCTGATCGCCATGGGCAAGCACGACTGGCCGGGTAATGTCCGTGAGCTGGCCAACCGCGTGCGTCGGGGTCTGGTGCTGGCCGAAGGGCGACAGATCGAGGCCCGAGACCTGGGGCTGATCAGCCAGCAGTCGATCGCGGCACCGATGGGTACGCTTGAAGATTACAAGATCCGCGCTGAACGCCAGGCGCTGTGCGATGTATTGAACCGGCACAGCGACAATCTCAGCGTTGCCGCCAAAGTGCTGGGGGTTTCCCGGCCAACTTTCTACCGTTTGCTGCACAAGCATCAGATCCGCTAGGGCGCGGCGCTTCCTGAGCCCGGGAAGCTGAAAAGGCCCGCTGCGATGCAAATCGCAGCGGGCCTTTTCATGTGTGGTGATTAGAAGTAGTACGGGAATTTCAGGCTGAAGGAGAAGTCCGGGGCATCGTCCGTCATGCCGATGGACAGGTTGGGCACGATGGTCAGGTTGTCGGTGGCCGCGATGGTCATGCCGACGTTGAAGTAACCGGCGTTGGCGTCGCTGGACACCACCGATTCCCAATCGCCGCCATCCTGTTTCAGCTTGCTCTTGCGTTGCACCAAGTCCGAGACGGAGAACGACATACTCATCTTCTCGTTCAGTGCGAAGGCAACACCTGCGCCAATCTGGAAGCTGTCGCCGATGCGTACCTTACCCGGGGTTTTCTGGTTGACGGTCGAACTGATGTCGTCGAACGATTCCTCGAAGTTATGGGTGTAGGACAGGCTGCCGAACAACACGGCCGGGTCAAACGTCTTGACCAGCGAGATGCCCGGGGTGATCGACCAGACGCCGTTGCCGGTAGGCAGGGTGTCAGGCACGAACAGGTTCGAGTTGGCATCGGTCTGGCGCAGCTTGATCCCGAACGGATCCTTGCCCGTTGGCGCCTTGACCCGCAAGGAAACCACGGCGTCCGGGGTGTTGACCGATTCGTCCAGGAACTTGTAGGCGATGCCGAAGTTGACGTCGCCGATGGTCGGGTCGCGGCTTACGTCCTGTTCGGTGGTGACATTGGAGGCGCCTCCGTTGCCGCCGCCTGACTGATAGGTCGATTCACGGTAGACCACCGGCACGTTCAGGTCGAACTGCCAGCGATTGTCAAAGTTGTAGCGTCCCGTCAGGTCGAGAGTCCAGGTATCGGCCTTGATCCGGTCGAGGTTGATGTTGCCCAGAAAGATCGAGTCCAGGGCGAGGAAGCCGTTGAGGATCAGTTGGCGGGTGTCGTAGCGTGAATAGGTCACGCCGGTTTCAAAGCTGAACTTGCCGCCGCCAAAGAAGCCGCTGGCTTCGTCGTACAGGTTGGACACACTCTGTGCCGGTTGCGAATCATCGGCCAGCGACTGGCCATAAGATGCGCCACTTCCCCCGGCGGCGCCCCCCGACGCTGCTGCAGCCCCGGTGCCGGCGGCGACCCGGTTGCCTTTCATGTCCGAAGGCGATTTGGCCAGGCGTTTTGGGGGAGGGGACGCGGGCTGGTCTTCGACCTGGCGGACCCGTTGTTCGAGCACCGCCAGGGCTTTCTGTTGTACTTCGTATCGTTGCTTAAGCTCCAAAAGTTCCTGTTTCAGGGCTTCCACATCTGCGTCGGGTGCTGCTTGCAGCATCGCCGCAGGTAGAAGAGTACTCAAACATACAGCGGCACGCAGTGATACTGATCGATACATGAATAAGCCGTCCCTTTAAGCCCAATGATCGAGACTCAGCGTAGTTCAATATCCGATATTGCGTAGTGCCCTGAGTTGAGTCAGGTTGCAGTCCAGTGCGCCGGCACTCATGCCGTTATTGTTAAGGACAACGTTGAGTTGAGTCAGGTTGTTGACTACGTTTGCGCTACCCAGCAAACGGGTGTTTTGCAGCAGTCCGCCCTGGGCGACCTGTTGCAAGGCTGTACCCTGATTGCCGGAGGCCTGAATGGCCATTTGAACACCGCCGCCTGTGGCCGATACCGCGACGCTGCCGGCGCCGTTGCTGCCGGAAATGGTCTGGCCGGCCATCAAGGCCTGGCCCTGGGCAGGCATCAGTGCAGGTGCCTGACTGGCTTCTTTGACGTTGATCGCAACGTTGTTGTAGGCGGAGTTGCCGTCGCCGGCGGCGCGCACACTCTGCGTCACGCCCTGGCTGGAGTTGAGTCCCGCACCACCCACGATCGAGCCCGTCCCCAGTTCCGGGGTACTGCCATTGCCGTGTTCCTTGATGGTCGAGACGTAGAATTCGGGTTTTACCGAAGCTGCCTGCAATTGCATCGTGGCCGAGGCCCCGATCAGATCTCCACTGGCGTTGCGCCAGGTACTGCTCATGACGACACCGAAGCTGATGATCCGGCCCGGCATGACGTAGCGACCGCGTAGCTCAGCGAGCTCCTGGTCCTTGATTTCAATGGGTTTGAATCCTGCATTGGCATAGCCTGATGCGCTCGCTGCCAGGCAGGCGGCGGCCAGCCAGTATGAGGTTTTCATCTGCTGCTCCCGGGACATCCAGCCCCACTCTTGTAATCGGCGATTAAAAGAAGTCGCTCTGTATGAACCCGAAGTCCATCAATTCAGCATCTTTGACCGGGTTGAAAGCATCCAGCTTGTTTTTGGCCGTCAGCGGTACCGGAGGGCTGCGCAAGGCATTGGCCTTGTCATATCCGGGGCCGACGATGGCAAATACAATGCCGTTCCAACCTTTGACAAAGTCATCATGGGAGTAGCGTTTGTGTCCCAGGACCGGGTCTGCGATGTAAACCCAATCCTTGTCCGCCCGCTGCATCACCACGAAATGCTTGTAGCCGCGAATTTCCATCAGTACCACCACCGGGATCGTGACAGCGTCGAGTTTTTCCCGGGGAATCTTGTAGCCTCTGGCGCGCATGCCGATGCTTTCTATGTAGCGCTTCATGTCCAGCATGGAGAAACCCTGAGTACGGACAAGGTCCTGGTCTGCATTGACCAGCATGCCTTTGATGATGTGCTCCTCATCGACGTCGAGCCAATAAGCCTGGCGCAATACCGTAGCCAGTGCGGCGGCGCCGCAGCTGAAGTCGGTTTTCTGTTCGACGATGTCGGCAAACTTGCGCTCACGAATGCTTTGCACGTTTTTGTAGACAAGCGTGCCGCCGGGCAGGGCAGCAACGGGCATCTGGGCAGCCTGGGTCAGGCCACAGAAGCAAAGCACAGCGAGGAGGGCAGTCTTACGCATGATCGATACGCCTTTGCGGACTGAGGAAAAGCCCCGTTTCCGGGGCTTTCGTTTCGATCGCGATTACATGCAGGCTTTGCAACCTGCGGCGATGGACAGCGAGTTGCTTTGTTGGTTGCCAACACCTGCCGATACGTTGGCTCCGCCGTTGCCGGAGAAGTTGTTCATCGAACCGGTCATGGTTGCGGTGTTGGTTACAGGGTTTTTCCAGCCATCTTTGGTCAGCACTTGTTGAGTGGTGACGCCAGCCAGACCGAAGACACCCACGGCTTCGAATTTGGCTTTTTGATCGTCATCACGACCACCGCCGCGGTTGTTGTTGCCATAGCCGCCGTGACCGCCACCGCCGTGGTGATCATCGTCTTCGATGGTTGCAGTACCTTTGGCGGCGAAGACGCCAGCGGCTGCGAAGGTGCCGGTGAGGGTGTCTTTTTTGTAGGTTTGCACGCCTTTGTTTTCTACGACCAGGCCAGTGGAAGACTGGTTGGCGGCAGCAGCGGCAGTGGCTACACGGCCACCCGATACGGCGATTGCCAGGTTGTTTTTCTGTTGGTTGAAGTTGCCGGAAGTCACGTTGATGCCGATGTTCCCGGATCCGTTGTTGCCAGCGTTGTTAAGTGTAGCGGTGTTGAGGGTCGACGAGTTTTTCACATAGTTGTTGTTGTTGACTTGAGTTGCACTCGAGGCAGCAACAGCAGTACCGAAGATGAAGCTTTCGTCGGCGGTGGCCAGGGCTGCGGCATTGTCTTGTTGGTTGCCGTCGCCGGCTGCAACGTTGGCGCCCATGTTGCCGTTGGAGCCGTTCAGCGAGTTGTCAGCCTTCGCATCGTTTTTAGTGCCCTGGTTTTTTACCACGTTGCCATCGCTGTTTTGTGCATCAAGCACAGCAGCACCGGCACCGGCGGTGATTTGCAGAAGTTGTTCCAGGGTTGGGCCTTTTGGATCATGGTTGCCATGACCATTGCCGTGCCCGTTACCATGACCGTGATTATCATCACGACCGCCTGCCTGTGCTGCGATTGCCATCACTGCTGCGAGTGCGAAAACCAGTGGTTTGAGGGCCATTGTAGGTTTCATGGTGTTTCTCCGTCGTGCTTATTAGTTGGTTAAGTGTTGGTACTTTCTAATTGCACTGCTTCTTGTTTGGGTCAGTCTGCGACCCGGATGCTCAGGGTGTTAGCCATTCGGTTCCCCACCCCGGCACTCTGGTTCACCTGGATTACCCCCCGGCTGCCGGTGAAGGCCTGATCACTTGTCGTGACCTGGCGACTGCCGGGTGAGGTGCCAGTTGCTCCTGAGCTCGGTAACAACGCCACGTTCTGTTGGGAAAGGGCGCTATCGTCAATGCTTTGCGGGCCGGCACTGATGCTGACGCGCGTCACATTTGCCATCTGGTTGTTAGCCCCGGCCCCCTGGTTCACGCCCAGGATCCCGTTGCCGTTACTGAAAGAGGTGCCGCCAATGTTGGCGCTCGCGTTGATCGAGCGGTCGGCGGGGGTGTCGATTTTCTGTTTCACGCTGGTGGTCGCGTGGGATTCGGTGCCAATGGCGATCGCCTTGACGTTGGCCTGTTGCATTTGGTCGCCGGCGGCCTGGTTGACGTTGAAGTTGCCCCGGTACTGAACGCCGGAGTCTTGAATGTTCGCGTTGTTCACAGCACTGGGGTCGGCCATCACGCTGGAGCAGCCGAGCAGGGCGATAACGAGCAGGGAACGATTCATCTCATTGGCCTCCAGCCATGCGGGTCAACGGGGCAAGGCCGGTGCTCATGGCACGGTTGACGGTATTGGAGATCGAGCTGCCGGAACCGCCGCCATGCCCGGCACTCATGCCGGGCATCCCGTTGGGATTGGTCAGGGTGTTCATGCCAGGCAGATTCGAATTGGGGGTATTGATGTTGCCGCGGATCGACGATCCGCTGGCTACACTGGCAAATTCACCGTCGTTGAGTTCGGTGCTGGTCATCGCTTGACTGATTCGGGCCGACGGGTTGGCATTGACGGTGGTCGGGTAGGGATCTTTGCCGCCGCTGCGGCCGATCGGGACCGGCTGGACGTCACGGTTGAGCACGATCACGCCATTGCCGTCGGCCTGAACGTTGAAACTGAGAAAAGCGCTGGCGGCTGATCCGATCAGCAGAAGGCAGGTAAAGGCTTTTTTGATGTTCCCCACGGCGGCAATTCCTTCTTCAGTGGGCTGAGCCTGTTCAGCGTTGTGAAGGAGAGAGCGAAAGCTGTGCCGCTTTTTAGATGTCTTTTGATTTCAAAGGGTTGTGTGGATTGGACGCAGGGTTGATACACAATCTGTTTCATCGCTGAAACAAGTCACTGGGTTCGCAACCCCTTAAAGTCATTGCAATGCTCTGGAACAAGGGTTTGCGCGCAGGTGTTTCATCTGCGTAACAAGTCGCATGACAAAGTGATGAAGGGCGCTGAGACGGGCACTTTGCACCCGCAGGAGTGTTTCAGGAACGGACACTTTTGCCCCAAAACAGGGGGAAGGAACGGGGCATTCGCCCCGAAACCTGGGTCAGTCCGCGAGCAGTGAGCGCACCGCGTCGAAGGCTTGCTGCTGGCGTTCGGCCCAGTTGCCCTGAATGATCTGCAAAGGTTGATGATGGGTTTGCAGCCAGATCCGGGTGGCCTCATAGAACGCGAGCCGTTCATTCAAGTCGGGCTGGCAGCGCTGACCATCGTCCGTCCACTCGATCTGCTCGGGGGAGAGCAGCAAGTGCAGGTCGTAGTGACGCGCCAGCAACTCGGTTTGCAGCCAGGGCGGGCAGTCGCCGAACAGGGTCTGGCTCCACAGAATGTTGCTCAACAGATGCGTATCCAGAATCAGCAATCGCGGCTGCTGCGCCCGTGCCGCGTCTTCCCATTGCAACTGGCCGCGAGCAATTTCCGGGATGTCGGCGAGGCAGGTATCGCGAGGGTTCTGCTCGATGAACCAGCGCACAAATTCGTCCACGCGCAAACCGCCGAACTGCTGTTGAATGCCGGCCGCCAGCCAGCTCTTGCCCGTGGACTCGGGGCCGGTCAGGACAATCACTTTCATCGTTGCAACGCCGGATCGGCACGCCATTCGCGCCAGCCTTGCACCGCAATTACGGTGAACAGGGCATACAGCGCCGCCGTGAGGTACAGCCCTTTATAGAGAAACAGCGCGACGAAGATCACATCCAGCACGAACCACAAAGCCCAGCATTGCAGACGTTTGTGGGCCATCCAGAATTGCGCGACCAGGCTGAAACCGGTCAGGGCCGCGTCGAGCCACGGTTGTGCCGCGTCCGTCCAGTGAGCCATGGCCGCGCCCAGCAGCAGACTGCCCGCCGCGCCAATGGCCAGCCCTTGCGCAATCGAGCGGGTGTTGAGCCGGCTGACCTCGCGTCCGTCGTGCATCGTCCCGGCCCGCGTCCATTGCCACCAGCCATAGAGTTGCAGCCCGGCATACACCACCTGCAGCAGCATGTCCGAATACAGCTTTACCTCGAAGAATACCCAGGTGTAGAGCAACACCATGACCAGCCCGATCGGCCAGCACCACGGATTCTGTTTGACCGTGAGCCACACGGCGATTACACCGAGAGCGGCGGCAAACAGTTCGAGCCCGGACATGCAGGATCCTTGGGAGGAATAGAAGAGGGAGCGGATTGTACCGAAAAACAGGTGGGAAACGAGTTCCCACCTGAAAGGGCGTCAGACGCGAAACTGACGCAGTAAGCCGTTCAACTGTTCGCTGAGCTCGCCCAGGCGAACGCTCGCCACACTCGACTGCTCTGCCGCCAGCGCGGTGCCGTGGGACAGCCCCGCGGCCTGGGTGACGTTCTGATTGATGTCTTCGACCACATGCGCCTGCTGCAGCGTTGCGCTGGCAATCGAGGCGTTCAGGCCATTGAGGTTGCGCAGGGCCTGGCCGATGGCATTCAGGCTGGCACTGGCCAGGCCGGCCTGCTCGATGGTCAGTTGCGAAGCCTTGCTGCTGTCGCCGATCACCTTCACCGCGGCTTCGGAATGATTTTGCAGGCGTTCGATCATCGTCTGGATTTCCGCCGTGGACTTCTGCGTGCGTTGCGCCAGCAAACGCACTTCGTCAGCCACCACTGCAAATCCGCGACCCTGTTCGCCGGCGCGTGCTGCTTCAATCGCGGCGTTGAGAGCGAGCAGGTTGGTCTGCTCGGCAATCGAGCGGATCACCTCCAGCACGCTGCCAATCTGCGTGCTCTCGGTCGCCAGCGTGCGGATCACTTCGACGGCCTGATCGATGGTGCCGGACAGCTTGTCAATCTGCTGCAGGCTGCTGTCGATGTTGACCTGGCCTTGTTGGGCCTGGGCTTCTGCGTCACGCATTTCGCTGGCGGCGTGCTCGGCGTTCTTCGCCACGTCCTGCACACCGTAGGTCACTTCGTTGACGGCGGTGGCCACCAGCTCCATCTGCTGCGACTGCTGCTGGCTGCGTTGCCGGGCCTGTGCCGCATCGTTGCCCAGCTCACTGGACGATTGGCCCAATGCGCTGGCGGATACCTGCAAGTCACCGATCACCCGGCGCAGCTTGGCGGTGAAAGCATTGAAGTGATGGGCCAGTTGAGTGACCTCGTCCTGACCCTGGGTGTCGAGGCTGCGAGTCAGATCGCTTTCGCCGCTGGCAATGTTGGCCATGGCGTTCACGGTTTCCTGTAACGGACGAACGATGCTGCGGGCAATCAGGATCACCAGAAGTGCCATGATCGCCGCAATGACCAGACCGACAACCGACGCCTTGAGCACCTGGCCCTGGAACTCGGCCTGCACGTCGTCGACGTACACGCCCGAACCGATGACCCAGCCCCACGGCTCAAACAGTTTCACGTAAGAGGTTTTGGCCACCGGTTCACTGGCACCCGGCTTGGGCCAACGATAGTCGACCATGCCGGCGCCTTTGGCCTTGGCGATGGCGACCATTTCGTTGAACACCGCAAAACCGTCCGGGTCGCGGATCGCCGAGAGGTTCTGGCCTTCAAGCTTGGGATTGGTCGGGTGCATGACCATCACGGGCGTGAGGTCATTGATCCAGAAGTAATCGTTCTGGTCATAGCGCAGGCCGCGAATGGCAGTCAGCGCCTGTTTTTGCGCCACATCGCGCGTCAGGGTGCCTGCCGCTTCGAGGCCCTGGTAGTACGTCAGCAAACCGCTGGCGGTCTGCACCACATGTTGGGTTTTCTGGGCCTTGGCGTGATACAGGTCATCATGGATCTGCTTGAGCATCAAAACGCCCAACGTCAGCAGCATGACGACTGCCACGATCAAGATGAGCCACAAGCGTCGGCTGATCGACACACTGCGCAAGCTGTTCATAACGCTGTCACTCCGGATTCTTTTTCTTGTAATAAACCACCGCCAGCATCCAACCACGTTTCGGTGACCGGGCATACGCGACCCAAGTCGTATAACGCGGCAGCGCTATTACGGCTTGTCTGTTAGGATTTCGGCGCCGCGCGTAAAAACCTGAATCCAAATTGATTTTTCACGGAATTTTGACTGTTTCGTGTGGATCCTGTGCGTGCGGAATCGGTACAGCTTTGACCAGCTACGCTGAACGCAGTGAACGTAAAAAATACTATCGGGGCATGCCGCCTGGCATCGCTCTTTGGGGGATTGATGGATCTTTGGACGGCCTTGCAGGCATTGATACTTGGAGTTGTAGAGGGGCTGACGGAGTTTTTGCCCATATCCAGTACCGGACACCAGATCATTGTTGCCGACTTGCTCGATTTCGGAGGCGAGCGGGCCATGGCGTTCAACATCATCATCCAGCTCGGCGCGATTCTCGCGGTGGTCTGGGAATTCCGGCGCAAGATCCTCGACGTGGTCATCGGTTTGCCGACTCAGCCAAGTGCTCGGCGCTTCACCGCCAATCTGCTGATTGCCTTCCTGCCCGCCGTGGTGCTGGGCGTGATCTTCGCCGACCTGATTCACCATTACCTGTTCAACCCGATCACCGTGGCTGCCGCGCTGGTGGTGGGCGGGATCGTGATGTTGTGGGCCGAGCAGCGTCAGCATGAAGTGCACGCCGAAACGGTCGATGAGATTCGTTGGACGGATGCACTCAAGATTGGCTTCGCCCAGTGTCTGGCGATGATCCCCGGTACTTCGCGTTCCGGCTCGACCATCATCGGCGGCCTGTTGTTCGGCCTGTCGCGCAAGGCGGCCACCGAGTTCTCGTTCTTCCTGGCGATGCCGACCATGGTCGGTGCGGCGGTGTATTCGGGCTACAAGTACCGCGACCTGTTCGTACCGGCAGACTTCCCGGTGTTTGCCATCGGCTTCGTCACGGCGTTCATCTTCGCCATGATCGCGGTGCGCGGCCTGCTCAAGTTCATCGGCAGCCACAGTTACGCGGCCTTCGCCTGGTATCGGATCGCCTTCGGTCTGGTGATTCTGGCGACCTGGCAATTTGGATGGATCGACTGGTCGGCCGCCCAGCCATGAGTGATTCCCGCGCACGCCGCCCGGATCGCGGGTCTTCCGGTGGCAATATCCAGCATTTGAAACTGAAACTGTTGGTGCTGCTGATCGTCTGCGCGTTGCCGCTGTCCGGCTCGCTGTCGATGTGGCTGCGCGGGATTTCCCTGGTACCGCTGACCGCTTACGGACTGGTCAGCGTGCTGGCGTTTTTTCTGTACTGGGCGGACAAGCGCAAGGCCCGCGCCGACGCCTGGCGTACGCCGGAAAACATTCTCCATGCGGTGGAGCTGGCCGGCGGTTGGCCGGGTGCGCTGATCGCTCAACAGGTCTTGCGGCACAAGACGCGCAAGGTGTCGTTTCAGGTGCTGTTCTGGGTGATCGTGGCGTTGCATCAGGTGTTCTGGATCGATCAGTTGTTCCTGGGTTCGAACCTGCTGGCACTGTTTTAGAGCAACAGCCCGACCTGAGCGCGCTTCGGCAGCTTGCTCACCACCAGTTGATGGGAGCGCTGCAACAGCCCTCGCAGTTCCTCGGCGCCCAGCGGGTAGGGCGGGTGCATGATGATCCATTGCGCCCGGGCCAGATACGGCGCCGGATGAATCCCCGGCCGGTCGCAATGACCGAGAAACAGATCCTTGTCGACCTTGAATGCCAGCGAATCACCGCGCAGGCCCTGCAGGGCAAACATCTTGTTGCCGGCAATCGAAAACACCCGCACGCCACCCCATTTGTAGTCTTCCCGCGCGCCGGGCAAGGCCAGACAAAATTCTGCGACGTCCGTTTCGCTCATCTTTCCTTGTTTCATAACAGCCGTTCTCCACAGGCATTGAACGATTCGACCAGATGATCGATCCACGCGCGCACCGCCGGCATCACCCCGCGCCGATGCGGATACACCGCTTGCAGCCAGCCGCCGGGCAATGACCAGTCCGGCAGCAATTGCACCAGCGTGCCGTTATCCAGCTCCGCTTCGCAATACATCATCGGCAATAGAGTGAAACCCTGTCCGGCCAGCACGCACGCCTTGCGCACGATGAAATCGTCGATGCCCAGCCGGGCTTCCAGTGCCAGGTCGCAACTCTTGCCGTGCTGATCGAGCAGACGCACATGCACCATGCGATCCGCCTCCAGGGCGCCCAGCACCGGCAGGCTCTTCAGGTCCTGCGGATGATTGATTTCCACTCCCTGTATAAAGGAAGGGCTGGCCACCACCACCATTTGTGCCTGACGCAGTCGGCGGGTCACCAGCATCGGTTCTTCATCGCCGTGTTCGCGCACACGCAGGGCCACGTCAATGCCTTCGGTGATGAGGTCGACCCGGCGATTGAGCAGGGTCACTTCCAGTTGCACCTTGGGATATTTGCCAAGGAAATTGCTGATCACCACCGGCAGCATTTCATGGGCCAGCCCGGTCGGACTCGAAACCCGCAGGCGACCGCGAGGCTCGCTGGACATGCTGGCCACCGTTTCATCGGCCATTTCCGCTTCCAGCAGCATCGCCTGACAGTGACGCAGATATCGCTCGCCGACCGCCGTCAGCTTCAGTTGGCGAGTGGTGCGTTGCAGCAGACGCGCGCCGAGGCGCTCTTCCAGCTCGGCGATGCGCCGCGAGAGGCGTGACTTGGGGATGCCGAGCAAGCGGCCAGCGGCGGCGAATCCGCCGGCCTCCACCACTTTGGCGAAATAGTAGAGATCGTTGAGGTCTTGCATGGGGGAAATCCGACTGTTCTATCAGTGGGACAAACTATCGCATTGTTGCCGTCTAATCAGCTATTGGTTTCATCGGTAGGATTGCCACCATTCCGTCGCCACCGGCGATTCATTCCAGGAGATTCCACATGAAACTGCTGCACATCGATTCGAGCATTCTGGGCGACAACTCCGCTTCCCGTCAGCTGAGCAGCCAAGTGACTCACGCCTGGCAAGCCGCCGAGCCAAGCGCTGTCGTGACCTATCGCGACCTGGCCGCCGACGCTATCAGCCACTTCTCGTCGACCACCCTGGTTGCTGCCGGCACCACCGCTGAACTGCGCAACGCCGCACAACAGCACGAAGCCGAACTGAGCGCCACCACCCTGGCCGAGTTCATCGCCGCCGACGCCATCGTCGTGGCTGCACCGATGTACAACTTCACCGTGCCGACCCAACTCAAAGCCTGGATCGACCGCATCGCCGTTGCCGGCCAGACTTTCCGTTACACCGAAGCCGGCCCTGAAGGTCTGTGCGGCGGCAAGAAAGTGGTGATCGTGTCCACCGCTGGCGGTATCCACGCCGGTCAGGCTTCGGGCGTGGCGCACGAAGACTACCTGAAACTGGTGTTCGGCTTCCTCGGCATCACCGACATCGAAGTCGTGCGTGCCGAAGGCCTGGCCTACGGCGAAGAAGTGCGTAACAACGCGATGACTGCCGCTCAAGCGAAGATCAGCGAGCAACTGTTCGCCGCCGCGTAAGGCTTGCGTAAAGAACAGCTCCTGTTCAGGCAAACCCTCAAAAACTCTGTATTCTGGTTTCGCAAGGCCAGATACGGAGTTTTTTGTTTCTGACTGTTACATAATCTGGCCCGGGTTATGCAGTCCGATGATCAACGTCTGAGTGCAACGCCGCGCCGGATCACCGAACCTCGGAATCTCCGGCGTCGAACTCCACGGATCTTTCGATTGAGTAACAACAGGGTGGGGCATCCCATGATGCGTCTTTGTGCAGCGTTACTGATTTGCCTGCTCGGCAGCCTGAATTCAGTGCACGCTGCGCCCGGGCAGCACCCGCGCTGGAGCGTCGGGTATCACGAGATGACGTTCCTCGATCCGCTCGACCTGCAACCGATGCGCGCCATCGCGTTCTATCCCTCCAGCGACCGCGAACATCTGAGTCTGCTTGAAGGCTATTCGGTCGAGGCCGGCGAAGACACCAAAGTCGCCATCGGTCGTTTCCCGATGCTGATGTTGTCCCACGGCAACACCGGCACGCCGCTGGCGCTGCACGACCTGGCCACGTCACTGGCCCGCAAGGGTTTTGTGGTGGTGGCGGTGATTCACCCCGGCGACAACTCCAAGGATCACAGCCGCCTCGGCACACTCAGCAACCTTTACGGTCGGCCGATCCAGATTTCCGAAGCCATTACCGCCACGCTGGGCGACCGCATGCTCGCGCCGTATGTCAACGCCGAACAGGTTGGCGTGATCGGCTATTCGGCGGGCGGCGAAACGGCGTTGATTCTGTCCGGTGCACAGCCTGATCTGGATCGTCTGCGCCGTTACTGCCAGGAGCGCCCGGACGACCGCGACGCCTGCAACACTCAAGGTGAGTTGATTGTCGACCGCGATGATCTGCAACCGGTGGCCGATCCGCGCGTGCATGCATTGCTGCTGATGGCGCCGCTGAGTCTCAAGTTTGGTCGTCACACTCTGGCCGATGTGCATGTGCCGGTGCTGCTGTACAGCGGGGACGGCGACAAACTGGTGGCCTTCGACAAAAACGCCGCGGCCCTGGCGCGCAAGCTGCCGACTGCGCCGGATTTCAAACTGTTGGCCGGGGCGGGGCACTTCGTGTTCATGGCGCCGTGCACCGAAGAGCAGATCCTCGCCATGCCGGCGTTGTGCACCGATGCCGATGGTGTGGACCGCGAAGACATCCACCGCAACCTGATTTCCGAGGCCGGGCGGTTCTTCTCCCATGCCTTGGGCAGGCCGACCCGCGCGGGAATGCAGACGGCGGATCAGTGAGCGCTCACGCCATGGCCCGGCGCTTGAGCAGCAAGGTCAATCCCAGTCCGGTCACGGACAGCACGGCCGCACTGAAGAAAATCCACGAATAGCCCAGATTCAGCGCCACCGCGCCCATCAACGGCCCGGCAATCGCCAGCGCCAGATCGAAAAACACGGCATAAGCACTCAGCCCTGCGCCGCGACTGGAGTTGGGCACTTGCTTGATTGCTTCGACGCCCAGCGCCGGGTACACCAGCGACAGGCCGAAACCGGCCAGACCGGCACCGATCAAGGCATACGCAGTCGAAGGCGCCAGCCACAGCATGACCAGGCCGACGGTTTCGATGGTCATGCAGGCAATCGCCGAGGTGAATCCGCCGAAACGCCCGATGGCTGAAATGAACAGCAGGCGCGACAGAATGAAACACACACCGAACACAGTCAGGCAGTACGCCGCGCCGGTCCAGCCGCGATTGAGGTAATACAGAGTAATGAAGGTGGTCAGCGTGCCGTACCCGATCGACGCCAGGCTCAGACTGGCACCGAACGGCGCAATCCGCCCGAACACCGCCCAGAACGGCAGTCTTTCACCGCGCACCACCGGCACCGACGGCTTGTTGCGGATCAACAGCAAGGCGCCGGCCGCGAGCAATGACAAAGCGATGCCGAGGCTCTCGAAACCATAGTCGGCGACCATCACTACGCCCAGCGGCGCGCCGATGGCAATCGCACCGTAAGACGCGATGCCGTTCCACGAAATGGAGCGCGCGGTGTGTTCGGCACCGACCTGGCCCATGCACCAACTGATGGTGCCAACGCCGATCAGGCCCTGGGCGATCCCCAGCAGCAGACGACCGACGATCAGGATCGACAGGCTCAACAGCGGCAAGCTCTGCAACAGCGTCGAAACCAGCGTCAGCACACCGCTGAGCACAATCCCCGACAAGCCATACACAATCGCCCGCTTGGTGCCGACGGTGTCCGACATGCGCCCGGCCATCGGCCGGCTGAGCAGGGTGGCCAGGTATTGCGAACCGATTACCAGCCCCGCAATGACTGCACTGAAACCCAGTTGTTCGTGGACATAACCGGGCAGCACCGCAATCGGTAAACCGATGCAGAGGAAGGCGATAAAGGTATAGAAAACGATAGAGACGATCTGCAGGGTGATCGCCATGGAGCTTTGCGGAGGCTTTTGCTGCGCAGACATGAGGGCTCGTTCGCGGGCGGCGGTGGGAGAGTTGGCATCATGGCTTGGCGCTGAAATAAAAGAAAGCAGGCTAACGATCGTTTCCACGCACCACGCACTAACGTCCTCACGTTGATCGTTCCCACGCTCCGCGTGGGAATGCAGCCCGGGACGCTCCGCGTCCCTTCCAGAGCTGGAACGCGGAGCGTCCCTTGAGGCATTCCCACGCAGAGCATGGGAACGATCAGGAATGAGCAAAAAAAAGCCCTGTCACAAGGACAGGGCTTTCTGTTTACCGCTCGATTCGACTCAGAACACCACGCCTTGGCTGCGCAGGTAATCGTCGTAGGTGCCGCTGAAGTCGGTCACGCCGTTCGGGCTCAGCTCGATGATGCGCGTGGCCAGGGACGATACGAACTCACGGTCGTGGCTGACGAAGATCAGCGTGCCCGGGTAGTTTTCCAGCGCCAGGTTCAGCGCCTCGATCGATTCCATGTCCAGGTGGTTGGTCGGTTCGTCCATCACCAGAACGTTCGGCTTTTGCAGGATCAGCTTGCCGAACAGCATGCGACCTTGCTCACCACCGGAGATCACCTTCACCGACTTGAGGATCTCGTCGTTGGAGAACAGCATGCGGCCCAAGGTGCCACGGATCATTTGTTCGCCCTGAGTCCACTGACCCATCCAGTCGAACAGGCTCACATCGTCTTCGAAGTCGTGGGCGTGGTCCTGAGCGTAGTAACCCAGTTCCGCGCTTTCGG
The DNA here is from genome assembly GCF_026341415.1 of Pseudomonas sp. MCal1. Classification (NCBI taxonomy): domain Bacteria; kingdom Pseudomonadati; phylum Pseudomonadota; class Gammaproteobacteria; order Pseudomonadales; family Pseudomonadaceae; genus Pseudomonas; species Pseudomonas sp. MCal1. The sequence continues at coordinate 104,398 of NZ_JAKUMP010000003.1, read as the reverse complement.
TCCACTTCACGGAACCAGTGTCCGGGGTCAGTTCGCCCATCAGGGTGCGCAGCAGGGTGGTCTTGCCAATGCCGTTCGGGCCGATGATCGCTACGCGCTCGCCGGCTTCAACGGTGAAGCTGAAGTTCTTGAACAGGGTCTTGCCGTCGAAGCCCTTGGACATCTGCTCGATGGTCACGGCCTGACGGTGCAGCTTTTTGGTCTGTTCGAAGCGGATGAACGGACTCACGCGGCTCGATGGCTTGACCTCGGCCAGCTGGATCTTGTCGATCTGCTTGGCACGGGAAGTGGCCTGTTTGGCTTTCGAGGCGTTGGCCGAGAAGCGGCTGACGAACGTTTGCAGTTCGGCGATCTGGGCTTTCTTCTTGGCGTTGTCCGACAGCAGTTGCTCGCGGGACTGGGTCGCCGCCGTCATGTACTCGTCGTAGTTGCCCGGGAACAGGCGCAGCTCGCCGTAGTCCAGGTCGGCCATGTGGGTGCAGACGCTGTTCAGGAAGTGACGGTCGTGGGAAATGATGATCATGGTGCTGTTACGCGCCGTCAAAATCGTTTCCAGCCAGCGGATGGTGTTGATGTCCAGGTGGTTGGTCGGTTCGTCGAGCAGCAGCACTTCCGGATCGGAGAACAGTGCCTGGGCCAACAGAACGCGGAGTTTCCAGCCTGGCGCCACTTCGGTCATCGGGCCGAAATGCTGTTCCAGCGGAATGCCCAGACCCAGCAGCAGTTCACCGGCACGGGATTCGGCGGTGTAGCCGTCCATCTCGGCGAACTCGGTTTCCAGCTCGGCCACGGCCATGCCGTCTTCTTCGCTCATTTCCGGCAGCGAGTAGATGCGGTCGCGCTCGGCCTTGACCTTCCACAGCTCTTCGTGACCCATGATCACGGTGTCGATCACAGTAAATTCTTCGTAGGCGAACTGATCCTGACGCAGCTTACCCAGGCGCACGTTCGGCTCGAGCATTACCTGGCCGGCAGACGGCTCAAGATCGCCACCGAGGATTTTCATGAAGGTCGACTTGCCGCAACCGTTGGCGCCGATCAGGCCATAACGGTTGCCGTTGTTGAATTTGACCGAAACGTTTTCAAACAGCGGCTTGGCGCCGAACTGCATGGTGATGTTAGCTGTAGAAATCAAAGGTTTTTCCTGCGAAGCATTCTGAAAAGCGAGGTGCGGCCGGAGCGCTTGGCCCGAGTCGAAGTGCGCTGAGGCGGGGCAATTCCCGTCATCAACCAAGGGGGCGCGTAAAGTTTGGCGGCGATTGTACTGGTCTGGCTCTTTAAACGATAGGGCAGTGACACCCGGAGTGCCGATTGGTGCAATCGCGGGACAGTTTTTCACAGATGAAGGTTCACTATTGGTTACAAACTGTGGCTAAAATGCCATCCATTCACCCGGCGCCCTTCCAGCGCGCGGGCTCAGGGATGTGCCACCGGGACGCTGTTTTGTATTCAGACACTGCGAAAGGCCTGTTGCCAACGCCTGAAAGGCGCGCAGTTTGTTCACTTCTGACGTGTGACGATTTCCGTGAAACTCATCATTGCCGCTGTATATGTCATTTCCATTGCATACGTTCACCTGCGGGGGCGCGTGCGCCACAAACTAGGTCGTCAACTGAGCGATCACTCTTCGTTCCTGGCACCGATCAACTGCTTCCTTTATCTGTTCTCGAAAAAGCCCAATACCCCGTATCTGGACCCGAAAGACTTCCCCGACCTGACTCCGTTGCAGACGCACTGGGAAGAGATCCGCGAGGAAGGCCGCAATCTGCTGCGTGCCGGCGAGATCAAGCGCTCGAACCAGTACGACGATGTTGGTTTCAACTCGTTCTTCAAGACCGGCTGGAAGCGTTTCTACCTGAAGTGGTACGGCGACAGCCACCCGTCGGCGCTGCAACTGTGCCCGCGCACCACTGAGCTGGTGCAGAGCATCGGCTCGATCAAGGCCGCGATGTTCGCCGAATTGCCGCCGGGCTCGAAACTGGTGCGTCACCGCGACCCGTACGCCGGTTCCTACCGTTATCACCTGGGGCTGGAAACGCCGAACGATGCCGGTTGCTACATCAACGTCGATGGCGAGAACTATCACTGGCGTGATGGCGAAGCGGTGATGTTCGACGAGACCTTCATTCATTACGCGGAAAACACCACTGACCAGAACCGCATCATCCTGTTCTGTGACGTTGAGCGTCCGATGAAGTACCGCTGGGCAGCGGCATTCAACGGCTGGTTCAGCCGCAACGTGATGTCGGCAGCCGGCGCACCGAACGATGCCGGTGACCGCACCGGTGGCATCAACCGCTTGTTTACCAAAATCTACAAGATTCGCCTGCGTGGCAAAGAGCTGAAAAAGCGCAATCGCAAGCTTTACTACATGGAAAAGTGGGCGATCTTCGGCGGTCTGCTGGCGATCTTCATTCTGATCTGACGAATCGGGCGACTGTTGAAAGACAGTCGCCCGATTTGATTTTCACGACGCTTTTTTGGTCTTCTTCGCCGTTGTTGACTTGCTGGCGGTCTTCTTCGCCGGTTTGGCCGGAGCCTTCCCGCCGAGACTGCGCTTGAGCAGTTCGGTCAGGTCGATAACATCGGCCGATTTGCGCTCTTCTTCGCCCTCAACGGTCTCAACGTCTTCGATCTTGCCCTCATGGGCCTTCTTGTCCACCAGCGCCATGATCTTGTTTTCGAACTCGTCCTTGTAGTCCTCGGGCGTCCACTCCGCGGTCATGTCTTCAACCAGCCGTTTGGCCATTTCCAGTTCGCCCTTCGCCAACTGCGGCTTGGTCACTTCACTGCCCAGCGCCAGTTCATCGAGGCTGCGTACTTCCTGCGGCCAGCGCAGCTTCACCAGCACCAGCGCCGACTCCAGCGGCATCAACGCCGCCAGATACTGGCGCGTGTGTAAAACCACGCGGGCGAGGGCGACCTTCCGGGTTTTGCTCAAGGTTTCACGCAGCAATGCGTAGACCTTGCCACCGCGTTTGTCGGGGGCCAGGTAATAGGGCGTGTCGATGTTCTGCAAAGGGATCTGTTCACTGTCGACGAAAGCGAAAATGTCGATGGTCTGGGTCGACACCGGGTGCGCCGAACGGATTTCTTCCTCGCTGAGCACCACATAGCGGCCTTTTTCGAATTGCACGCCTTTGACGATGTGCTCTTTGGTGACCTCCTTGCCGGTGACCTTGTTGACCCGCTTATAGCCGACCGGGTCCATGCTGCGGCTGTCGAGCCAGTCGAAGTCAACGCCGTGTGACGAGGTCGCCGAAACCAGAGCCACAGGGATATGCACCAGACCGAAACTGATTGCGCCTTTCCAGATTGCCCGAGCCATGGTGCTGTTCTCCAAGTGATGTTCGGGTGACCCGTGGCCCGGCGCAAAAGTTTCCGTTGTTTGCGGAGGCGGCGGTAAACGGCAGGTCAAGCCGTGTTACATCTTGTTTAGCGGTGACGGGTTAACAAATCCGAACCCACGGCGTAGCGTGGACTCGAAGGCTCTAAGCCACGTGCATCAAAACACGCACATCCAGAGAGGCCGCTCATGAACCGTTTCCTGCTAGGCATTGCGTTGCTGGCCCTCAGTGGCGGGCTGGTTCATGCCGAGGGCGCAACCACGTATTCATCGCTGTTGCTGGCACAAAGTCCGACCGGCAACAGCAACAACCCCTACAACAGCCCGATCCGCCGGGCGAATCCCAACAGCATGCAGGGCACCCAGCCCAGCGCTCCGCCGCTTCGCGGGCCGAACACGGTGCCAGTGCCCCGGCCACCGACCCTGGAAAACCGCGGTATCGGCAACGGTCAGCCGCCGCGCTCCGTTCCGAGCAAGCCCCCCACCTTCATTCCCAATCCTCCAGCCCGTGACAGCGGGAGCAACCGTTGAATGGCAGAGCCACTTCTGTCAGCCCTTCAAACGAACAAAAGGAATCGTGCATGTTGCGTAAAACCCTTCTGGCCGGTCTATGTGCCAGCGCACTGATCGCAGCCCCGGCGTTCGCCGCCGCCCCCAAAGAGCTGCAAAGCGAGCAGGGCACCCTTGAAGTCACGACGATTACCCAAGGGCTCGAGCATCCATGGGCCTTGGCTTTCCTGCCGGATCGTCAGGGCATGCTGGTGACCGAACGCCCCGGTAACCTGCGGGTGGTGGATGCCGGCGGCAAGCTGTCTGCGCCGATCACCGGTGTACCGGACGTCTGGGCCAAGGGGCAGGGCGGATTGCTCGATGTGGTGCTGTCACCGGATTTCAAACAGGATCGGCTCGTTTACCTGTCCTACGCCGAGGGCGGCGGTGCGGGTGACAAGGCCGGAACGGCGGTGGGGCGCGGGCGTCTTTCGGATGACCTGAAAAGCCTGAAGGACTTCAACGTGATCTTCCGCCAGGAGCCGAAGCTGTCGGTCGGCAACCACTTCGGCTCGCGGCTGGTGTTTGACCGGGACGGTTATCTGTTCATCACTCTGGGCGAAAACAACGACCGCCCGACCGCGCAGGATCTGGACAAGCTGCAAGGCAAAGTCGTGCGGATCTACCCCGACGGCAAAGTACCCGATGACAATCCCTTTGTCGGCCAGTCCGGCGTGCGCCCGGAGATCTGGTCCTACGGCCACCGCAATCCCCAGGGCGCCGCGCTCAACCCGTGGACCGGCACCGTTTGGGAAAACGAGCACGGTCCGCGCGGCGGCGATGAGGTGAACATCATCGAGCGCGGCAAGAACTACGGCTGGCCGCTGGCGACTCACGGCATCAACTACTCCATGCAACCGATTCCGGAAGCCAAGGGCAAGACCGCCGAAGGCACGGTAGGGCCGCACCATGTCTGGGAAAAGTCCCCGGGCGTTACCGGGATGGCGTTCTACGATGCCGATCGCTTCAAGCCGTGGCAGCACAACGTTTTCATCGGTGCGCTGGTGACGCAGGAACTGATCCGCCTGCAGTTCGACGGCGACAGGGTGGTGCATGAAGAGCGCTTGCTGGGCGAACTGAAACAGCGGATCCGTGATGTGCGCCAAGGGCCGGATGGTTACCTCTATGTGCTGACCGATGAGTCCGACGGATCGCTGTACAAAGTCGGACTCAAATGAATCCTTCATGCGGATGAGCGGGCATAGAGCACAACCGCCGCCCGCAATTTGCCACGCCCGAAGCGGCACATCTTCTCGAACTCCCCATGGCTGACCGGCACATGCTGGCAGTCCATGGGCTGACGGTGCTGGCTGTGATCGACATCCGGGTCGTGCAGGTAGACAAAGTCTTCATCGCAGTCGGTGACGATTACCCAGTGCGGCGACTTGGAACGAGTCAGGCGATAGCTGCTGATCAGCACCAGAGGCTGCCCACCGTCGGCCAGTAGCGCCGGCAGGTCCAGTGTTGCGCCAATGAGTTGAACGACATCGGAGTCGTTCAGCTGCGCCATGAACTCGTCGTGCACCAGGCGCATGACGTCTTTTTTATGCGCGTCCCGCACTCCGTCGAGAAACAGCGGCCCGGTCATGCTCAGTTGCAAACGCACTGTAAAACCCCGGCGCCAGGCCGCCAGTGCCAGGCCTTGCGGGCTGCAACCGCCGTGGCCGGCGGTCATGAACACCGTGGTTGCCTCGCGCCACAACTGCAATTCCTCGCGTCGCTCCAGCAAGCGATCGGCTTGCAACGCCCCCATGGCCATCAGCAGGCAGGCCGGGCCGCAGGTGAAATCGGTGGTTTGGCGGTAATAGGGGACCTTGATGTCGCGTGAATCGCGGTGCTGGAGAATGCGTTTCTCCAGCCGCAGCGCGTCGGCGTGATCCTCGTAGTAGTCATGGATCAGCGCGAAGCGCCGGTAGCCGTTGCGCTCATACAGGGCAATGGCGGCGGGATTGTCGGTGCGCACTTCCAGCCGCAGGTACGCGCAATCGTGCTCAAGCGCACAGGCCTCGATCCGTTGCAGCAGTTGTTTGCCCAGACCGCCGCCGCGCGCTTCGGGCGCAATCGCAATGGAATACAGCCGGGCCAGTGAAGTGCCGCGATGAAACAGCACCAGCGCATAACCGGCCAGTTGTCCCTCGCGTTCGGCCACCCACAATTGCCCGTGTGCCCGGGTGATCATCCATTGGAAACTGCGGCGCGTGAGCCGGTCTGTGGTGAAACAGTGCATCTCCAGCGTGAGCAATGCTGGCAAATCCTCAACGACTGCCAGGCGAAAAACAGCATTCATATGACCACCGTAAAAGTTGCGTAACGAAACGGGACTTTCGAAAAACTTCGTGCTTAATAGAAAAGGTCTTGTTCTCCAACGGATCAATTTCTATGTCAGCGGTACAGGGTCATTGGCGCGAAGTATCCATTCAAAGTTTGCCACCGGCAACTTATTTAAAACCGCAGATCAGAACTTCCAGCCAAGTGTTGATCATCGTCGAACGCAAGGAAGACTGGGCTTCGTATTTTCCCAGCGAGGACATCCTGACGGCCCAGGAATACCTCGAACAACCACCCGACAACGAGCAGGGAAAACGGGTGCAGGTGATCAATCTGTGCCGAAGTTACAAGTACCTGGGCCACGGCTACTACTGCTCGCTGCTGGCCGAGGCCCGGGGGCACAAGGTGATTCCTTCGGTGCGGACCATCAGCGAGCTGACCCGAAAATCTCTTTATGGTCTGGCCCTGGATGACCTGGATAAAACCCTGGAAAAAGCCCTCAGCCATCATCTCTATAGCGATACCGAAGGTTTTACCCTCACACTTTATTTCGGCAAAACGCATATCGAACCGTTGCAGGATCTCGCCCGGCAATTATTCGAAGTATTCCCGTGTCCGATTCTGTTAGTTGAATTTCGCCGAACTAACGGTTGGCACATCGAAGGTATAAAATCCGGTGCCTTGCATAAGTTGCGTGACGATCAGGAAGACCAGTTCGCCAATGCGCTGGACGGCTTCAGTCGCAAGATCTGGCGAGTTCCGCGTTCGCCGCAAGTGGCGCGTTATGACCTGGCGATCCTGCATGATCCGCAGGAGGCGTTACCGCCGTCCAACGCTCGGGCACTGGAAAACTTTGTGCGGGTCGGCAAGGGCATGGGCATCGATGTCGAACTGATCGAACGCAAGGACTACGCAAGGCTGGCCGAATACGACGGCTTGCTGATCCGCGAGACCACTAGCGTCGACAACCACACTTACCGCTTCGCCAAGAAGGCCGAAAGTGAGGGGCTGGTGGTGATGGATGATCCGACGTCGATCCTGCGCTGCACAAATAAGGTCTATCTCACGGATCTGCTCAACAGCCATCAACTGGGCATGCCGGCTACGGAAATCCTCTACAAGGAACGACCCGAAGATTTCGAGCGAGTCGGCGAGCGCCTCGGCTTTCCACTGGTATTGAAGATCCCGGATGGTTGCTTCTCCCGTGGCGTGATCAAGGTCGAGAGCCAGCAGGCCTTGCTGGACGCCACCGCCGAGCTGTTCGAACATTCGGTGTTGTTGCTGGCCCAGGAGTTTTTTTACACCGAGTACGACTGGCGCATCGGCGTGCTCAACCGCAAACCGATCTTTGCCTGCCAGTACTTCATGTCCAAGGGCCATTGGCAGATTTACAACCACAAGGCCAAGGGCCAGGACGTCAACGGCGAGTGCCGCACGTTGGCGATCCACGAAGCACCGCGCGCGGTGGTGGAACTGGCGGTGAAGACCGCCAACCTGATCGGCGACGGACTTTACGGCGTCGATTTGAAACAGGCGGGCGACAAGGTGGTGGTGATCGAGGTCAACGACAACCCGAACCTCGACGCCGGCATCGAAGACGCTTATTTGCAGGACGATCTGTATTCACTCGTGTTGGAAGAATTTGTGCGGCGCCTCGAACTCAAGCGCCGTGGCCAGGCCTGGTGACCGGCCGATGATCAACAGCTTTGCACTCAATCACGGCGCCTTGCAGCGGGTCGAGCGACTGGACGCCGAGGTGATGCTGTTCAGCGACCCGGACGCTGCCGAGCGCGATTTGCTCCACAGTCACTTCAAACTCGATGAACACGCGCTGGCCTCGGCGCTGGACCCGGACGAGGTGTCGCGGATTGAATTCCATCCCGATCATCTGTTCCTGATCTGGAAGCGCCCGGAGAACTATTCCGGCGGCGGCAGCCTGGCCTTCGAGGTGTCGTCGTGCGGATTGCTGTTTTCACCAGGTCAGTTGCTGTTGATCGCCACCGACGACACGCCGCTGCACGGTCTCGGCACGGGCCGACCACTCAATACGCCGCTGGATGTGTTGCTGGACCTGCTGTTCAACAACATCCATCACTACCTTGGGCACTTGAAGGTGATCAAACTGGTCGCCCGGGAGTTGCAGCAGAAATTCAACGCCTCGATGCAGAACCAGCATCTGGTGCAGATGTTCAACCTCAGCGAAAGCCTGATCTATTACATCAACGCCCTGCACAGCAATGGCGCGGTACTCACACGCCTGCGCAATCACGCGGAAAAACAGCATTTCGGCAGCGAAGCAATTGGCCTGATCGACGATCTGATCATCGAAAACAACCAGTGCTACAAGCAGGCGGAAATCTACTCGACGGTGTTCTCCGGGCTGATCGACGCTCGGGGCAACCTGATGAACAACAGCATGAACAACCTGCTGCGCAAACTCACGTTGATCAACGTGGTGTTCCTGCCGCTCAACCTGATTGCGAGCATTGGCGGCATGTCGGAATTCAGCATGATGACCGCCGGCACGCCATGGTGGGTGTCGTACCCGTTATTCCTGGCGGCGATGCTGTTGGGGGCGGGCGGGATGCTGTTCGGGCTCAGGCGGCTGGCGAAATGACCGGGGCCGGGCGTTTGCGATCCTGCAGGCCCCGAACAACCAGGTACAACAACGGCCCGACTGATACAAACACCGCCGTCAGCAACAGATACGGCACCACTGACCAGCCCGACTGCCCACGCTTGCGCGCGTCCTTGTACATCCAGACGCCGGCCAGTGTTGCCAGCAGATAGAGATCGATTACCACCTGCGCAGTGTCCGGCCGCGACATCAGGCTGATGCCGAAGTCGATCAGCGATTGCTCGGCTTGCAGCATCACGGAAACGGTGTAGCCGCTGAAGGCAATCAATGCAGTGAGGGGCAGGGCGATGGACATCATTAATCCTTCCTTGGTCAGATGAGTCGGAGTTTCCGGCAGAGCAGCTGTCAGCCGTTGGCAGTTGAAGCATTCAGGGCAGCAGTGGGCGCAGAAAACTGCGTTCGTAGCTGACGATGAACTTCTTTTCGACCAGATCGGCCACCAGTGCCGTGCTTTCCGGGTCGGTCAGTGCGATGTGGCGATAGCTTTCGTAATCCGCCAGCGACGGGAAACTGAACAGGCAATACGCGATATTGCTCGCGCCTTCCGAGGGCAGGAAGTAGCCGTGATGCGTTCCGCCCAGCCGTTCGACGATGCCGAGCCAAGTCTTGGCGTAGGCTTCGAATGCGTCCAGCTGGTAGGGGTCAATCACGTATCTGACGTGGCAGGTAATCAATGCCGCTGCTCCTTGGCGAGTTACTCGGGAATGGCGGTGCCGACTTTTTCCGAGGCCGACCAGATGCGATAACGCACTTCGACGTCCGACGGTGCGTAAACCACGATTGGCAGCTTGCTGTTGTAGCGCACGGTGAAGCCGTCACCGATGACCGGTACGAACGCACGCTTTTTCTGGGTGCCGGGTGGGCAGGCCATCAGGGTGCTCATCGGGCCGCTGACTTTTTCCAGGCGATAGAACGGATAGCCCCAGCCTTCGAGGTTTTTCTCTTCGAGGGTGCCGCCCAGGCGCTGGCGGTTGCAGTCGACTTCGAGGGTCTTGCCGGCGAGGATTTCGACTTTGAAGTTTTCTTCCTGGGCCTGTTGCGGCAGGTGGATGACTTGGCGCGTGAAGCCCGCTTCAGCCTTCGGATAAGGCGCGGTGTCTTCAAGCTTGGCGGCGTGGGTGAGGGTGGACAGGCTGGCGAGCATCAGGCCGGCGGTCGCGTAAACAGTGAAATTTCCCATTGAAGCCTCCTGGCGGGTGTACGTTGGTTGACGGGCATTCTCACTGTCACAGGGGATGAATGCAAACCGCCAGCCGCATGCAAATTGCAGTGCCTGCACGATCGGATCTTGCATTTTGCAACTGGCCAGTTGCCTGTCTTTTTGCCAAGTCATTGATTTGCAAGGAGGTGAATGCAACCTGATGAAAGGCACGTTTTATGCGTTGATTTGGTGCAGCGCACCGAGTTTGGGCGCCTACACTCCAATGGGCTTTCGCAGTACAGCCGCTTGTCACACCCAAGGATTCAGCGGGGATACACCCGTGGGAAACTGTGGCAACGGTCGACGTGAATACTTGATTGGCAGTCTCACAGTAAGGAGAGGTTTCGCCATGTTTCTGTCTGCCTTGGAACTCCGCAACATCATTGAAAGCAGCTTTCTACCGAAACGCTGTCAGTGCACGCTGTCCCCGGATCTGTCGATGACCGTCAAGGTGTATGGCGATCACAAGACCGATCAGGTTGAGCTGCTGGTGAGTGGCATTGATGCCAGTCATCTGAACAGCTGTCGCGAAATCAACGGCCTGATCGCCGGGTTGCGCTCGGATCTTGCGCAACAATCGGCAATCCATTCAGTGCCGCGATCCCGAGTCGTTTAACTGACTGTTTCACCCAGTTCGACCGTCACGCGCCGGGCCTGCAAGAAGCCAAGGCCCAGCGCGAACTCTACCAGCACCGCGAGCAGAATCCCGGGGCCGGCGTGGCCGTTGAGCCATTCAGCAAAACCCAGCACCGCCAGGCCAAAACAGCCGACGATAAAGCCGTTGCTCAGCGCATTACGCGCGATCGACACCGGGGCGTTGCGCACCAGATAAAACATCACCCCCAGCGCCGCAAACAGCACCGCCATGCGTCGTGCAACAAATCCTGCTGCCTCTGTGTACTCAATACTCCAGATCGCCAGCAACATCTGTGGCGCCAGCCCCCACGCCAAAGACAGCAGAAAACACAGGGAGAAAGTGAGGGTCGAGAGCGTGCGAAACGACAACTGCATGGCGAATCCTTGCGGCAGTGAGGAGGGCCCCGAGCATACCCTTCGAGACCCGTGTTCGCCTACCGCAAAGCCGCAAATCAGAGCTTTCTGTCAGTTTTGGAAGCTGCACGCGTCAGATAATTTCCGGTAACTGATTTGCTCGGGTTTGCCGGCGTTGTCGATGTACTTCATGTCGGCGGTGATGACCTTGCATTCCTGTGTCGGCGGCTCAGTCAGGGATACCACTTTGGCGACATGCAACGGCATGCCGTATTCATAGGGAACAGCCTTGGCGGTGTCATTGGCCTGGGCCAGCCCGGCAAACGCGGTGCAGGCGAGGGCAGTGGTGAGCAGGAACGGACGAATGTTCATGATGGACTCCGGTGCGACGGAAAATGAGTTCGGCATGTTGCAAGCCAAACCTGCCGCACTGGGCATCAGCCAGGGACTGAGGGCGTGCGGTTCAGTAGAGTTTTTGACCGCGGCGTTAAGCGATGGTTAACCGGGCTGAACGCCGGCTGTCCGGACGGGGATTGTTTCACGGGGGAGTCTCGGCGGATTCCTACAAGGGTGGATGCCTTGTCTGCTTTCGGGGGCTGGAGTGGGGCGGTTATGGTTTGGTGTCGCTGCAAAATCAGCGGCTTAGGTTTGGTCACCTAACGTAATCACCTGTGCATGTGTGCCATTATTCGCCCCGACGAACATTCGTGTCCGTGGAGTGCATTGCTGTGGCGGCTGTGTGCAGGGTCGCCTTCGGGCGAGCCGAGTCAGGTGGTTCTCGGTTGACCAAGCCTGTTCACAGTCCGCCTCCCCATCGTTTGGTCACGGTGCTGGCGGTTACTTTCAAGCTGCCTTGAGTAATTCCAATGCCAATCCTGAAACTAAGCTCCTCCCGCTATCTCCCGCTCAACAGCGGCGTCACCGACAGCGCACCGCTGGTCATCGACACCCAAGCCAACCCCCAAGACATCTTCGAAGCCGCCGTCCAGCGCGTACGCGCCGCCGCCGACCTGCTCGAAACCCTGCACTGCCTGTGCTTCAAACACGCCGATGTCCAGGACATTCCCCACATCACCCATGCGCTATACCTGCTGACGCAGGATGGCAGTGATTTGCTGCAAGTTGCGCAGCAGAAAATGTTGAGCTGGCAGGCTCCGGTTTGATGGTTTGAAAAGCGGCCTAGTATTCACGGGCAGAAGCATTATCTGCCCGTGATGCTGTTGGAGGCTTTCGATGAGCTAAAGGCGAGGCTCTTCATCCGGGACTGGATCATTTATGAAATCAAAGATATCCAAACTAGTCTGTCAGGGGGCAATTTGAGCCTAACCTTAGACTATCCTTACTTCGACTCTAAGCGCCTGACGATTGCGTCGATGGCTTACGCATCATTTGCTCCATGTAGTCTGGCGACATTCCTTTAGTCTTTTTCAAATCAGGAATATCGAACTCTCGAACCAGGAAATATTTTATTGTGCTCGGGGATTGCGTCATATTGTTTATCATGAATCTATCACTCAGATAGAGCTCCAGAAGATCTTCGATGTCGAAGCTGAGGCCCTTTGGTTGCGGGGCAAACCATTCATCCAATAATGCCTTTTCTGATTTCGAAGCAAGTCCGATGCGCAGACGTTTGGCTTCTCTATCAACTTCCTCAAGCCAACCAAGCTCAGCGCGAAGACTTTCTTTGCTCTCACGTGTCTGTTTTAGAGACGTATCACGCTTTTTGGCTTGAGCTTCGGTTTCGCTACCCATTCCCAACATGCGCTTGAAAGATCCATTTTCACCAAAAACCGGTCGCTCCAAACGCTCTTCTTCCTCGGAATAAGCACGGTGTTGCTCACTGTACAACTCCCACAGTCCGCGAAGTCTTTGAATATAAAGACGGCGATGGGCGAGAAAGGCATCGGCAGAAACTTTTTTATTGCCAGCCTTGGAAATGTATCGATTACTCGCCTCAATGGCGCTTGTGCCATTAATGTGGTCGTGTAACTCGAAGAAACTGGACACGTATCTATCTTTTTCCTGGAGCTTTGCCATCGAAGGGAAGGGAACTCCGGCACTGTAGGCTGCGCGGTACATATCGTGCAGAGCTGCCATGTGTAGTTCGCGACTGTGAGGGGTACTGTCTTTTTTTAGTCCTCCCCCTACATCAAAACTTGTTCCTGGAACCAAGCGCTCTTCCCAGCGCGGGGTGAGTGATCCAGTGCCAATCAGTCGAGCACGCCTGTTATCCCTGCATTCATGAGCAGCAACTAGATGAAGGGCTGATTTTACAGGGCCCGGCAGACACTCTCCGTCATCGACTTTATTGGAGATTGGCAGCAAAAAATCAAGAACGACAGATGCTTCCATGCTTCTATCGACCGCATCGAACAAACCCGCGAAGATAACTTCAAGTTTTGCGCCTTTGTAGGTAGTAGTACCAGGGTCGCACGCTTCGAATATCTTATGAGCAAAGGCTCGCGCCAGTGTTGCGCCATAATCGAATCCGAATATCGACACAGATATTTTCTTGATCGAAATCGGATTTGCCTTTTTCACATCTTCAACGAGTTTTTCGAATCGATTTGTTGCGGCTTCTAATCGAGTATCCACACCAGTTTTGAGTAAGCTAAAAACAACTTCGTCGTCACGGACCGGCGAGACACCTTCGACTGACGCTTTTGCTGCTGCTGTGGCAATCGTGGAAATAATATTCTTCGGTCTTATATTGTTCGTGAGGTTTTCCCACCAGTTTTTTCCCGTCAAAAGGTCCTTGCCAACATCGACAGCCGCTTCTGTAGCGTTATCCTTAGGCAGCTTTGAGACATCATCCTTGACTTTACTCACTGCGCCATTGAGGTCGGCGGAACTGGTAGTTGCGTTTGTTCCTAAAGTAGCGTCGAAAGATGTAGCGAGCCCGGATATGTAGAATTTATGATACTGGTTGGCTGGGTCGGAGGGCGCAGCCGTCTTTTCATGAGGATAGGCAAGAAAAAGCCGTCCAATATTCGTAACTCGGTCCTCTCTTAAGTCCTTCTCGAGATTTCGACTGACGCCGTCAAAAAAAAATCCTACGTGAAGAGTTGCTTCACAGGGCAATACCGAACTCTTCTTACCCACCGTGTCCGTGTTTGAACGCGCGCTGATAGCTTGTGCATCAGACAAGTTTTTTGGTGTGCTCATGGATGACTTCCTGGTCCGTCAGATGGAGGATTTGCTGAGTTTTCCGGAGCGTACCTCGTATCCAGGGTCGTGGCAGACCACAAAAGCTCAATCTTGTTTTCGGGGAGAAAATAGACGTGCAATGTATCGTCTCCGGCTTTACGTTTTGGCAGGGGCAACAGAGCCTCATGTCTCTCTATTTTCATGCCCTGGTCCTCCTGAGCTTTTGACATGCTCAGGATCCAAACTAATTTGGCATTTTCTCCGGATATGTCCCAGCAGCAGGTGACGCCTCCGTTTCCACCCCAGTTATCATTTACCCAGTAGCTACCGACAGGTCTGTCCATATAGTTATGAGACGTCAACGCCGCGCCGGGCATTCGGTTTTGGCTATAAATGAAAAATGCTAAAAAAGGGGCAGCAATAATAAGGATGCCGATAGCTAAGGCTCGGTTCTTCCATCTGCGTTGATTCAAATTATTCAGGCTTAACGACATTGAATATTTCCAGGGCTCTTTTTCACCAATCGGCTTTCTACGGAAAAATGTTGACTCATTCAGACAACTCCCTCATCACAACCCCAAGCGGCAACTTCTCCCCAACAGCCCGCTCTTTGGCTGTGTTCCACATCGGCCAATTCGCCGGAAACTCGGGATCCATCAATTGCAGGCTGGCAAACAGGCTGACGTCTTCCGGGTCCGACAAGCCTTCTGCGCGACCTGCGTCCAGCGCCTGCTTGACCTGGTTCAATCGGTCGCCATGGCAGCTACTGGTGAATACCTCTGGCGCGTCTTTTTCCAGTTCGGTGGTCAGGTTGTAGGGCAGGGGGTCGACCTCCATGTCCTTCCATAACCTGGCGTCGAGGAAAATCGGCTGGTACTTGCCCGGCTGTTCCAGGTTGAGCCCTTTGAAGCATTGCCACTCATCATCCGCCGTTGGCACCCACCACTCTTGCAACGGGCCGAAAAGCCAGGCATGCCAGGACAGATCGTCGCGGGCGTGGAGCATCGGCAGCACTTCAGGGGCGTAGCTGCGGATCATCAGGACTTCGCCGGCTTCGTTTTTTGCCAGCAAGGCGTCGCTCAGGTGCGCTGCGAGTTTGTCGCCGGGGCAGTCGGTGCGGATCCAGCTGGCCATGGCAGTGCAGCCGGTGAAGTATTCGTGGGCGAGAAAGGCCTCGAATTCCATGTCGCTGACGTCCACGAGCCATGGGCCGTAGTTGCGCAATTCGGCGAACTCCGGTTGAAGCATCAAGGGGCGGCGTGACGGATCGGATTTGAGGAATTGTTGTCGATCCGGCTCGGAGAGCAGGCCCGCTTCAACGATTGCGAATCGCGACTGTGCGTTTTTATGCGCCTCTGCCCAGGCTTTCGCTGCGTCGTCCTTCGTCATCAATTGGCTCCCGATTGCAGGGCCAGTTTTTCCCGCATGGCTTTCTTCAGGCACTCAACGCAGATGCCTTTCGGCGCCTTCAGCTTCGGCACTACGGCCAGCGATTCAGCCTCGATCTTTTGATTCAGCCGGGTTTGCATCAAGCGTCCGGCATTGTCGAGGGCTGCCAGGCCAGGAATGAAAGGCACGAGGATCTGAATACCGGAACCCACACCCGGCGCACCGCCAGTATTGGCCTTCACTTCCGCACCGCTGATGGTCACACCACCCGCATCAACCTTGACGAAACTGCCGCCAGCCTTGGCCGTCAGTTCCATACCACCCTCGATCACGACCTTGTCGCCGGCGTGGTAATGAATCTCCGTGCCCGCTTCAACGAACTGCGCGGTGCCGACCTTCACATGCTGGGTCACGCCCACGGTCAGGTGATCATTCGCCCGCATCTCACTGACACGATCCAGATGAGTGATGCGGTGCTCTTCAACCTTGAATTCACTTAAAACATTGGCTTCGACCGTGTCATGCCGTTCGTTGCCAACCCGAATCTTCTGGTCGTGCTCAATGTTCTCATCCCAGTCGCGCTGGGCATGGATGTAGATCTGTTCCGCGCCTTTTTTGTCTTCGATGCGGAATTCGTTGTAGCCCTTGCCACCCGGTGAGCTCAGGGTCTTGAAGGTGCTGCGGGTCTTGTTCGCCGGCAGGTCGTAGGGAACGACGTTTTCCTTGTGGTACAGGCAGCCGGTCACCAGTGGCTGGTCGGGGTCGCCTTCGAGGAAGGTCACCAGCACTTCCATGCCGATCCGTGGGATGGCGATGCCGCCGTAGGCAGCGCCGGCCCAGCCGCTGGCGACCCGCAGCCAGCAGGTGGTCTTGTCGTCGGCCTGACCTTCGCGGTCCCAGTGGAATTGCACTTTCACGCGGCCGTACTGGTCGCAGTGGATTTCTTCGCCGGCGGGGCCGGTGACAATGGCGGTCTGGCTGCCGAGGACTTTCGGTTTCGGGTGTTCGAGGGCAGGGCGGTAGTGGGCGTCCCACGGGGTGGCCACGAAGCTGTTGCGATAGCCCTGGTGGAAATCGCTCTTGTTGTCGGTGACGTCGCTGGTGACGTTTTCGCCCAGCACTTGCGGCTGCTTGCCTTCGTGGAATATTTCCAGCAGCAGCCACAAATCGTTCCACTCGGCGCGCGGGTGCTCGGCCAGGGTCAGGAAGTGGCCGGTGGTCAGGGTCGGCTCGTCACTTTTGCCTTCAGCCAGTTTGTAGTCACTGCGATGGCGTTCCAGGGCGCGGGTCGATAGGAACTTGCCGCGCTCACGCGTGGTGAAGCGGCCGGGGTAGTCGTAGTCCTCCAGGTCCGGGGCGAACGCGGACTTGACGGCACCTTCGGGCAGGATCTTCGGTTTTTCGAAATCGTAATCGCGGCGGCTGACGCGGCTGGTGCGGGTTTCCAGGCGCAGGTTGAAGCGCTTGATGACCGGTTTGTCGGCGGTCATGCCGGAGTCTTGCTGGTAGTTCACCGGTTTCAGTTTGCGGAACACGGTCTGGTCGTCGCCGAACACCAGTTTGTGGCCGCTGCTGCCGTGCTGGAAGTGGAAGTGAATGCCTTCCTCTTCGCACAGGCGCTGGATGAAATGCAGGTCGGATTCGTCGTACTGCACGCAGTAGTCGCGTTCCGGATACTCGGCACCGAGCTGGAAGCTGTAGGCGTCGGACAGGATCCCGCGATCTTCCAGCACCTGGGCAATGATCTTCGGCACCGTCATTTGCTGGAAGATCTGCTGGTCATGGTTGTGCCGCAGGTAGGCCAGTTGCGGCACCAGACTGATGCTGTAACGGGTCAGGGTCTTGCCGGAATCACCTTGCTCGATGCGGTACACCAGACCATGAATCTTGCCCTCGCCAGTGGCGCCGAAGGTCAGGCAGCCAGGCTTGTGCAGGAGTTCTTCGAGTTTGAGGTCGGGGCGGGCGCTGACCAGTTCGAGGTCGAAACGGAACGGTTCGTTGAGGGCTTCGCGACCGGTAAAGCTGAGGACTTGCAGGTCGGCGGAGGCGCCTTCGAGCGTGAGGGTAATGTGGGTAGCATTGGCGTCCAGCATGCCTTTATTTCCGTCCTTTGGATTAGCGTGGGCGGATGGTGCAGGATTAAACCGCCTCGTTCAAGGCGCAAATGCCGTAGAAGCACAGGCCTGAAGTCATAGGGAAAACCCTTAGGTCGGCTGTTTCGCCCCATGAAACAGGCACTTGCGCGCGAGAGATTGCGTGCAATCGTCAACCTCAGCGTCCAGGAACAGCCAGTCAGTTTCAGACTAAAGTCGCCTGTAGCACGTCAAAGCCATCTGCCATCATTGCTCTTCACCCCCGCGTGTTCACTGCCTCCCGGTTCTTTATCGACCCGGGACGGGAGCTATTTCTGGTTGTTTGCGCCTCTGCGCAATCGTTGCCCTGTTGGAGTTTTCAATGCGTCCCCCATTTCCCCTCATCACCCCGCGCCAGTCGCTTGGCTTCGGAGCCTTTGTGCTGTGCGCCGGTTTTACCGCGCAGGTCCAGGCCAGCGGTTTTTTCGAAGACACCACGGCGAAGATCGAATCGCGCACGGTGTACTTCAACCGTGATTTCCGTGATGGGCACACCTCCAATGATCAGGGCGCGTCCAAGCGCGAAGAGTCGGCGCAGGGCTTCATTCTCAATCTGCAATCGGGCTACACCGAAGGCACTGTCGGTTTCGGTATCGATGCGCTGGGCATGGCGGGCTTCCAGCTCGATTCCAGCCCTGATCGCAGCAACAGCGGCCTGCTGCCCTCCAGCGGCGACAACCCGCGCGGCTCGAAAGGCCAATACGCAAAAATGGGCCTGACCGCCAAGGTGAAAGTCTCGGACACCGTGCTGAAGTACGGCGCGCTGCTGCCGGATCTGCCGCTGCTCAAGTACAACGACGGTCGCCTGCTGCCGACCATGTTCAACGGGGCAATGCTGACCTCCAAGGAGGTGAAGGACCTGACCTTCATGGCCGCGCGTCTGGACAAATACACCGCGCGGGATTCGACCGATTCGCAAGACATCCGCGTGCACTGCAAGAACAAGCGCTATGCCTGCAACACCACCGCCGATCATTTCGACATGTACGGCTTCGACTACAAGATCAACGATCGCCTGACTGCGCAGTATCACTACGCCGAGCTGGAAGACATCTATCGCCAGCACTTTGTGGGTCTGCTGGCCAATCAGCCGCTGGGTGACGGCGTGCTGAAAGCCGATCTGCGTTTGCTGAAGAGCGCCGACAGCGGTGATGCCAAGGCCGGCTCCATCGACAACCGTGCCTTGAGCGCAATGCTGTCCTACGGCATCAGCGGCCACACCTTCAGCGCCGGCTGGCAGCGCATGAATGGCGATAACTCGATGCCATATCTGGATGGCAGCAACCCGTATCTGGTGAACTACGTGCAGGTCAACGACTTCGCCGCCGCGCAGGAACGTTCATGGCAGCTGCGTTATGACTATGACTTCAAGGCCATCGGCATCAATGGCCTGAGTTTCCTGACCCGTTACGTGAACGGCGATCACGTCAAGGTGCCGGGCAGCGATCAGGAAGGCAAAGAGTGGGAACGCGACAGCGAGTTGAAGTATGTGATTCAGACCGGGACGTTCAAGGATGTCAGCCTGCGTTTGCGCAATGCGACTTACCGTACCAACTACGAGAAGTTTGCCCGGGATGTGGATGAGACCCGGTTGATTGTGAGTTACAACTTTTCGGTGTTGTAACCCATAGGTCGGCGGTGTCTGAGCTGACGCCATCGCGAGCAAGCTCGCTCCCACAGGTTTCCCGGGTGCTCACTAAATTGTGGTCACTCTAAATCCCTGTGGGAGCGAGCTTGCTCGCGAATGCGGTTTCATGGCTACCGCTATAGCCAATGCCAGAACCGGCTCCAGAACCCGCGATTCAGATCATCCTTGCACGCCGCGTATTGCTGACCGTACATGTCCGAGCGGTTCTGCACCTTGCGCGCAGTCGGCATCAGCCACGCCTTGCTGGCATAGGTCTTCTGGCGAAAACCGCCCCAGCCTTCGTGGTAGTTGAGGTACTGGTTGTAGGCGTCGTACTTGTACACGCCGTTGATCGAGGTGGTCTTGTCCATGTACCAGCCGACGAAGTCGATGGCGTCGTCGAAGTCTTCGCGATCGGCGCCATATCGGCCGGTGCTTTTCTGGTAATCGGACCAGACCTCATCCTTGGCCTGCGCATAGCCAGAGGCCGTCGAAACCCGGCCCCACGGGATCACCCACAGCAGGTATTTGCGCGGCGTCTTGGCGTCGTAGCGGTAGCCGGACTCCTGATACATGATCGCGAACGGCACCTGGATCGGTACGCCCCAGCGCTTTTGCGTGACTTGCGCCGCGTCGTACCAATCACTCTTTTCGCGGAAAATCTCGCAGAGGTTTTCCGGCGAACGCGGTGGCGATGTTCCGCAACCGGTCAGCAGTGCCGCCAATACCAAAAGTCCAACCGTACGCCCCGAATTCAAAAGCC
Source organism: Pseudomonas sp. MCal1 (assembly GCF_026341415.1). Taxonomy (NCBI): domain Bacteria; kingdom Pseudomonadati; phylum Pseudomonadota; class Gammaproteobacteria; order Pseudomonadales; family Pseudomonadaceae; genus Pseudomonas; species Pseudomonas sp. MCal1. Next base: position 84,348 of record NZ_JAKUMP010000003.1, on the reverse strand, counting down.
GTCATCCCGTCGTGCAAAAAAGGGCGCCAGTCTACGCGGTCAGCTCAACTGGTGGCGATAAGGCAAATCCGGACCCGTTTTACTGCATGTAAGGGCGGCGGCCTGTACGGCAAACCCGAGCATGCCGTCGATCTGTTCGCGGCTCAGGTGCTGAACGCCTTCCACCGAATCCAGCTCATGCTCGGTCAGCCAGGTGATCAACGCGGCCTGGAAGGTATCGCCGGCGCCGACGGTATCGGCGATCTTCACCGAGTTCGCCGGCACCGACCATGAGCCGTGAGCGCGGCTGAACACCGTCGCACCTTCACCGCCACGGGTCAGGAACACCACCTGACAACGATGCTGCAGCCAGCCTTCGATGACGCGCTGCGGGTCCTGCTCGGGGTACAGCAGGCTCAAGTCTTCGTCGCTGACTTTGATCAAGTCTGCCAACGGCACCAGCGTAGCGATTCGTTCGCGCCACAGGTCGATGTTCGGTTCCGGATTGAGGCGCACGTTCGGGTCAAGGCTGATCAGGCGCTTGCCGCTTTCACGCTGCACCAGCGCAAGCAAGGTATCGGCAATCGGTTGCACCACCAGCGAGAAGGAACCGAAGTGCAAACCGCGCACCTCAGGGCCCAGCGTTGGCAGGTGTGCCAGGCTCAACTGGCGATCGGCGCAGCCTTCGCCACGGAAGCTGTAATGCGGCGAGCCATTGGCGCCCACCGCGACCATCGCCAATGTGGTCGGCGCAGCGAAATCCACCAGATAGTCCGGACGTACGCCCTCATCCTGCAGCACCTGTTGCAAGCGCCGGCCGAGGTAGTCGGTGGACAACCCGCCGAACAGCGCCGAATCCACGCCCAGCCGGCGCAACCCCACCGCCACGTTGAACGGCGAGCCACCGGCAATCGCCTTGAAATTGACTTTTGAGGCCTGCCCGCCGGCATCGTCATCGCTGAAGAAATCGAACAGCGCTTCGCCACACACCAGGTACATAGTTGTTTGCTCTTTATAAGGTTGCGACATGCAGTCGATAGCGTTCATAGGCCTGCTGGAACGCCGCGACATTCGCGGCAACCGGCAGGGTTTCACTGTTCAGGTCGAGCTTCACGCAGCGCTGGCACAGGTCGGCCAGGGTGTCTTCGTGGCCGTTCGACCACGACTTGCACCACGCCGCCTGAATCGCCGCGCCCAGGGCAGCGGCTTCGCTCTGCTCGGTGCAGATCACCGGGGTGTTCATGATGTCGGCGACGATCTGGCGCCACACCGCACTTTTCGAGCCGCCGCCGATCAGGCAAATGCTGCGGCTTTGTAAACCATTCTGGCGCAACAGATCCAGTCCATAACGCAGGCCGAAGGTGGTGCCTTCGACCGCCGCGCGGCAAAGATTGGCTTGCGTCAGGTTATCGATCGTCAGCCCATGCAGACTGCCAGTGGCGTGGGGAAGGGGTGGCACGCGTTCGCCGTTGAGGAACGGCAACATGCTCACGCCGTCAGCGCCGATCGGGGCCTGGGCCACCAAAGCGTTGAAGGCATCGAGATCAAGGTTGAACAGTTCGCGGATCGCGCCGGTGGCGTTGGTCAGGTTCATGGTGCAGATCAGCGGCAGCCAGCCACCGCTGGAGGAGCAGAAGGTCGCGACCGACGCGTCCGGACTGACCTTTGGCGCTTCGGCGTAGGCGTACACCGTGCCGGAAGAACCGAGGCTCATGGTGATCGCCCCCGGCTGAATATTGCCGGTGCCGATGGCGCCCATCATGTTGTCGCCACCACCGCTGGACACCAATGCATCGGGGTTGATGCCCAACTGTTCGGCGATTGCGGGCAGGATCGTGCCGACTGCTTGATGGGCGTCGATCAGCTCGGGCAGCGCGGATTGCAGGCGACCGCTGGCATCGATGTCACGCAGCAGCTGCAAATCCCACTGGCGGGTGCGCACGTTGAAATAGCCGGTACCGGATGCGTCACCGTATTCGCTGCACGCACGGCCGGTGAGCCAGAAATTCAGGTAGTCGTGGGGCAACAGGATCCGAGCGATGCGTGAAAACACCTCTGGATGCTTTTCCTTGGTCCACAACAGTTTGGAGACGGTGTAGCCCGGCGCGATGACCACGCCGAGACGCTCCAGCGAGCCTTGTTCGCCACCCAGGTGAGTCAGCAGGCGATCGTTTTCAGGCGTGGTTTCGGTGTCGCACCAGAGCTTGGCCGGACGCAGGACCTGGCCTTGCTCGTCGAGCAGCACCAGGCCGTGTTGCTGACCGGAAACGCCGATGCCGAGGATCGACTGGCCGTCCACTTTCGCTGCCAGCAGGGCACGGCGAGTGGCGAGGGCGAAGGCCTCCAGCCATTGCGCGGTGTCTTGCTCGCGACGGCCGTTGGCGCCGCTGATCATCGTGTGGGCGGCGGCGCCTTGGCCGAGGACCTGACCGCTGACAGTGTCGAGGATGATGGCTTTAGTGCCTTGAGTGCCGCAGTCGATGCCGAGGAACAGTTGCTGTGTTGTCATGTGCGCTCCACACAGATCGAGGGACGCGGAGCGTCCCGGGCTGCATTCCCACGCAGAGTGTGGGAACGATCAGGTCAACAGGTGTTCGAGGGTGCGAGTCACGCCTTCTTCGCGCAAGCTGTTCAGGCACCATTCAAACGCCGCCACAAACTCCTTCGAGCGCGGTATCGCGGTACCGAAGATTTCTTCAACCCCTAACAACCGCTCAGTGATCAAAGCATCCTCCGCCACCAACCCCTGACAGAACGCCGCCCGAGGATCCGGAATCGAGTAAGTGTCGCCATTCTCGTCCACACCCTTCAAGTACAGCGCCCAGGCCGCCACCACCAACGCCGCTCGTTTGGTCTCCTGTCCGTCGGCAATCAACCGATTGATCGTTGGAATGGTGAACTTGGGAAACTTCGACGAACCATCCGAACAAACCCGCTCCAACTGATCGGCAATCGCCTGATTGTAGAACCGTGCCACCAGCGTGTTCTTGTAGTCGGTCAGGTCGATGCCCGGCACCGGCGCCAGTTGCGGGGTCACGTCCAGATCCATGTAGGCGCGCATATAACGCACGAACAGCGGGTCGTTCATGGTTTCGTGAACGAAGCGGTAACCCTTCAAAAAGCCCAGATAAGTCAGTGCAAGATGGCTGCCGTTGAGCAGTTTGATCTTCATTTCTTCGTAGGGCGAAACATCGTCGGTGAATTGCACGCCGACCTTTTCCCAGGCCGGGCGGCCGTTGACGAATTTGTCTTCCAGCACCCATTGCACGAAGGGTTCGCAGACCACCGGCCAGGCGTCGTCGACGGCGTGTTTGTCCGCCAGTTGCAGGCGATGCGCAGTGCTGGTCATGGGGGTGATGCGGTCGACCATCGCGTTGGGGAAGCTGACGTTGGCGTCGATCCAGTCACGCAGGTCCGGATCCAGCAGCGAGGTGAAGGCCAGCAGGGCCTTGCGGGTGACGGCGCCGTTGTGCGGCAGGTTATCGCAGGACATCACCGTGAACGCCGGAATGCCTGCCGCACGTCGCTTGGCCAGCGCGGCACAGAGGAAACCGAACACGGTTTTCGGCTGTTGCGGGTAAGTCAGGTCGTGCTGAATCTGCGGCAGGTGCGCCATGAACTCGCCGTTGCTGTCATCAATGCAGTAGCCGCCCTCGGTGATGGTCAGCGAGACGATACGGATCTGCGGGTCGGCGAGTTTTTCGATCAGCGCCTGAGCGCTGTCCTCGGCCAGCAGCATGTCGCGGATCGCACCGATGACGCGGACTTCGGTGTCGTCGCTGTCGCCGAGTTCGAACAGGGTGAACAGGTAATCCTGTTCCTTGAGGTCGTCGCGGGCGCGGCGGTCTTCGGCGCGCAGGCCGACGCCGCAAATGGCCCAGTCCAGCGCTTCGCCGGTGTTCATCAGCGCGTCGGTGTAATACGCCTGATGTGCGCGGTGGAAACCGCCGACGCCAATGTGGGCGATGCCCTGGCGGGTGTCGCTGAGGCTGTAGGCCGGCAGTTTTACTTCGGCGGCGAGGCGGTTGAGGTTTTGCTTGTTCAGTTTCATCGGGTCAGTCTCGAAATCAGGCAGCCGCGCGCAGCGGGCGGGTCAGCGCCACGCCGTCGGCATCGAACAGGTGGCAGTGGGCAGCGTCCAGGTGCAGGTTCAGTTGTTCGCCGTAACGGCTCGCCAGATCGCCGCGCACGCGCATGGTCAGGGCTTCGCCGGCGTTGGTCTTGACGTGGCAGAAGGTGTCGCTGCCCAGCCGTTCGCTGACGTCGGCAGTGACTTGCAGGGTGCAGTCGCCCGGTTGCGCCAGTTCCATATGTTCCGGGCGAATGCCCAGGGTCACGGCGCTGCCGACGCTCAGGTTCGACGCGTTGAATGGCAGGGTGATGCGAGTGCCGGCGTCCAGCGAAACTTCGCAGCTCGCGCCATCGATCCGCGCGATCTGGCCTTTGAGGAAGCCCATTTTCGGCGTGCCGAGGAAGCCGGCGACGAACAGATTGGCGGGGTTGTGATACAGCTCCAGCGGCGAACCGACCTGCTCGATCTTGCCGCCATTGAGCACCACCACCTTATCGGCCATGGTCATGGCCTCGACCTGATCGTGGGTCACGTAGATCATGGTCGCTTTCAGATCCTTGTGCAGGCGCAGCAGTTCAAGGCGCATTTGCACCCGCAGGGCGGCGTCGAGGTTGGACAGCGGTTCGTCGAACAGGAAGATTTTCGGGTTGCGCACGATCGCGCGACCGATGGCCACACGCTGACGCTGGCCGCCGGACAACTGTTTCGGCTTGCGTTCCAGCATCGGGCCCAGTTCGAGAATCCGCGCCGCTTCACCGACTTTCTTTTCGACCTCAGCCTTCGGCACACCGGCCAGATCGAGGGCAAACGACATGTTCTTTTTCACAGTCATGTGCGGATACAGCGCGTAGGTCTGGAACACCATCGCCAGGTCACGCTTGGCCGGGCTGACTTCGGTGATGTCGCGCCCATCCAGTTCGATGGTGCCGCCGCTGACTTCTTCAAGGCCGGCGATCAGTCTCAGCAGGGTGGATTTGCCGCAGCCCGACGGGCCGACGAACACCACGAATTCCTTGTCGTTCACCTCAAGGTCGATGCCCTTGATGATGGAGAAACCTTCGAAGCCTTTTTGCAGATTCTTGATTTTCAGGTTGGCCATGGTGGCGCTCCTCTTGCGAATTCTTATTTGACGGCGCCGAACGACAGGCCGCGCACCAGTTGTTTCTGGCTGATCCAGCCGAAGATCAGGATCGGCGCGCAGGCCAGGGTCGAGACGGCCGACAACTTGGCCCAGAACAATCCTTCAGGGCTTGAGTAGGAAGCGATCAGCGCGGTCAGCGGCGCGGCTTTGGACGAGGTCAGGTTCAGCGACCAGAACGCCTCGTTCCAGCACAGGATCAGCGACAGCAGCACGGTCGACGCGAGGCCGCCCTTGGCGATCGGCAACAGCACGCGGAGCATTTCCTGTGCGAGGGTGGCGCCGTCGAGGCGGGCGGCTTCGAGGATGTCTTTGGGAATGTCCTTGAAGTAGGTGTAAACCATCCAGACCACGATCGGCAGGTTGATCAGCGTGTAGATCACGATCAGCGCGATGCGCGTGTCGAGCAGGCCGAAACTCTTGGCCAGCAGGTAGATCGGCATCAGCACGCCCACCGGCGGCAGCATCTTGGTGGAGAGCATCCACAGCAGCGTGCCCTTGGTGCGCTGGGTTTCGTAGAACGCCATCGAGTACGCTGCCGGCACCGCGATCAGCAGGCAAAGAGCCGTGGCACTGAAGGAAATCACCACCGAGTTCCAGGCGAAGCTGAAGTAGTCGCTGCGCTCATTGATGTGCAGATAGTTCTCCAGCGTCGGCGTGAAGATGAACTGCGGCGGTGTGGCGAAGGCGTCGATTTCGGTCTTGAAACTGGTCAGCACCATCCAGAAGATCGGGAAGAAAATGATGATCGCGATGGCCCAGGCCAGCGTGCCGAGCAGCAGGCTTTGCAGCCGGCGGGATTGTTGAAGAGTCATGGCAGGCCTCAGGCTTTGTCAGTCAGGTTTTTGCCGATCATCCGCACCAGAATGATCGCGGCGATGTTGGCGATGACCACGGCGATCAGGCCGCCGGCCGAGGCCATGCCGACGTCGAACTGCACCAGCGCCTGGTTGTAGATCAGGTAGGCGAGGTTGGTCGACGCGTAACCGGGGCCGCCGTTGGTGGTGGTGAAGATTTCGGCGAACACCGACAGCAGGAAGATGGTTTCGATCATCACCACCACGGCAATCGGACGTGCCAGGTGCGGCAAAGTCAGGTGCCAGAAAATCGCGATCGGGCCGGCGCCGTCGAGGCGGGCGGCTTCTTTCTGTTCCTGGTCGAGGGACTGCATGGCGGTCATCAGGATCAGGATCGCGAAGGGCAGCCATTGCCACGAGACAATGATGATGATCGACAGCAGCGGGTAGTGGGCCAGCCAGTCCACCGGTTGCGCGCCGAACAGCTTCCAGATGTAGGCGAGGATCCCGGACACCGGATGGAAAATCAGGTTCTTCCAGATCAGCGCACCGACCGTGGGCATGATGAAGAACGGCGAAATCAGCATCACCCGCACGATGCCTCGACCGAAGAACTCACTGGCCTCCAGCAACGCACTGATCAACACGCCGAACACCACGCTGATCAGCAGCACGCTGCCTACCAGCAGCAGGGTGTTGGTGGCGCCGGGCATGAAGCCTGAGTCAGTCAGGAAGTAGGTGAAGTTTTCCAGCCCGACGAACTCGTTTACGCCGGGGTCGAGCAGGTTGTAGCGGATCATCGAAAAATAGACGGTCATGCCCAGCGGCACGATCATCCACAGCAGCAACAGGGCCACCGAAGGGCTGACCAGGAACCAGCCGGGATTGGCCACGCGGCTTTTGCGCCGGGGCTGCGACAGGTCGATGTGGGCTTTGGCAGTTGAAGTATTCATGGTGATCACAACCGAGTCATACAGACCTATGGAGATCCCCGGTGGGCGCGAGCTGGCTCGCGAAGGCGTCGTGTCAGACAACAAATGTTTCACTGAAACACCGCTTTCGCGAGCAAGCTCGCTCCCACAGGAGGCAGGAGCGAGCTTTACGGGTTACTTCGGATAACCCGCGCGCTTCATCTCGCGTTCGGTGGTTTGTTGCGCAGCGGTCAGCGCCTGGTCGACCGAGGTCTGGCCGATCAGCGCGGCCGAGAACAGCTTGCCAACCTGGGTGCCGATGCCCTGGAATTCAGGGATGGTCACCAGTTGAATGCCGATGTACGGCACGGGCTTGAGGGTCGGTTTGCTCGGATCAGCGGCTTTCAGCGATTCCAGCGTGACCTTGGCAAACGGTGCGGCGCTCATGTAGGCCTCGCTGTAGGTCGAGGCGCGAGTGCCCGGCGGTACGTTGGCAATGCCGTCGGTCTTGGCGACCAGTTCGCCGTACTCCCTGGAGGTAGCCCAGGCGCTGAATTCCTTGGCGGCGTCCTTGGCCTTGGAGCTGGTCGGAATCGCCAGCGCCCACGAGTACAGCCACGCCGAGCCTTTGTCGGTGACCTGATGCGGCGCGTAGGTGAAGCCGACGTGATCGGCGACCTTGCTCTGGGTCTTGTCGGTGACAAACGATCCGGCGACGCTGGCATCGACCCAGATCGCGCACTTGCCGCTGTTGAACAGGGCGAGGTTTTCGTTGAAACCGTTGCTGGAGGCGCCCGGCGGGCCGGACTTCTTCATGGTGTCGACGTAGAAGTTCAGCGCGTTCTTCCATTCCGGGCCGCTGAATTCCGGTTTCCACTGCTCATCGAACCAGCGCGCGCCGTAGGCGTTGGCCACGGTGGTGATCAGCGCCATGTTCTCGCCCCAGCCGGCCTTGCCGCGCAGGCAGATGCCGTATTGTTCCTTGTCCTTTTTGGTGAGTTTCTCGGCGAAGCCGGCGATCTGCTCCCAGGTCGGACGCTCCGGCATGGTCAGGCCGGCGTCCTTGAACAGGTCGGTGCGGTAATAGGTGATCGAGCTTTCGGCGTAGAACGGCAAGGCGTACAGCGAACCCTTGACCGACAGGCCTTCACGCACCGACGGAAACACGTCGTCGAGTGCGTAGCTGGCCGGCAGATCCTTCATCGGTTCCAGCCAGCCCTTGGCGCCCCAGAGTGCAGCTTCGTACATGCCGATGGTCAACACATCGAACTGACCGCCCTGGGTGGCAATGTCGGTGGTCAGGCGCTGGCGCAGGACGTTTTCTTCCAGCACCACCCAATTGAGCTTGATGTCCGGATGCTCGGTCTCGAAGGTTTTCGAGAGCTTTTGCATGCGGATCATGTCGCTGTTGTTGACGGTGGCGATGGTCAGGGTCTGGGCGCCAAGGCTGACGCTGCTGAGGGTCATGCAGGTGAGGGCCAGCAGAGCTTTTGCAGTGGGTTGCATCGTGCACTCCTTTTCTGCGCCCGGCGGGGGCAGAAGGACAGTTATTGTTTTTGTGTTCTTCCGGCAGGGGAAGAATGTGCACTGATTACAGCCTTCTAACGCAGGGCTGACAAATCATCCCTAGCACTTGAATCGATACTTTTTTGCACTCGGGATTGACGCGATAAACGCAGCGAAGGGCGTTTCAGAAGGGTGGCAGCCATGAATCCGTACAGGTTTTCCTGCGTCAGCCGTGGTTTTGCTCGGTCAGGCGCTGTACGACCAGCCGGCGATAATGCGAAGGCGTCATGCCTTTGAGCTGCTGAAAGCGCCGGTTGAAGTTGGAAATATTGTTGAAGCCCGATTCGAAACACACCTCGGTCACCGGTTTGTCGCCGTCCGCCAGCAGCTCGCAGGATTTACTGATGCGCAGGCGATTGACGAATTCGATGAAATTGCGCCCGGTCGCCTGCTTGAACACGCGACTGAAGTAGGTGGGTTTCATGCCCAGGTGCTCGGCAACTTCCTCCAGCGGCAGTTCACGGGCGTAGTGGGCGAAGATGTAGTCCACCGCGCGGTTGGTGCGGTCGATGTTGTGCTCGTCGGCCAGTTGCGGGGTAGTTGCGCCGGACAACAGCTGGTAGTCGTCGCAGGCCGCGAGCAACTCCATCAGGATGAAAAAGTGCCCGAGACGGGTAATGCCGTTTGAATCGGCGATGCGTTGCATCAGGATCATGGCCTGACGAATTGTCTGTGGTGAGCGGAATTCGATGCCGTACTGCGCACGTTCCAGCAACGGTGCCAGGGTCTTGAGTTCGGCGAACACATGATGGCCGCTCTCGAACAATTCATCGGTGAAGTTGACCAGCATGTCGCGCTTCTCGACCACTTCGTCTTCGGCCACCTGGCTGATCCAGTTGTGCGGCAGGTTTGGGCCGGTCAGGAACAGCGTCTGCGGGTAGAAGTTGCCGATGTAGTCGCCGATGAACACCTTGCCCGAACTGGCGACGATCAAATGCAACTCGTATTCCTTGTGGAAATGCCAGCGCACCAGCGGGCAAGGGAAGCCGTGCTGGCGGTAAATGATGGACAACCCGTTGTGGTCATCCATCAATTCATACGAGGGGTCGGTGACGCGGGCTGTTCGGGTCATGATCGGGCGCTTTTTTGTTATCGCCTGGCGATCATGCCTCTTTGTGCACGGGATGCGCCAGTTTCCAGTGCAGCTCAAAGCCCCCGTTGTCGGGCTTTCTTCAGGCTGGCGATCCGGCAGAACTCCACCAGGTCCGACTCTTCCATGAAGTCGACATTGATGATGTTGCACTTCAACGCCCAGTCGCTCTTATCCAGATCAAACCATTCGTTCAGCTTGTCATGGATATCGACGGGGCCGCCGAGGGCGGTGTAGCTGGTGGCGGATAAAGACCAGAGCCGCCAGCTACCAGGAGGGCTTTGCAAAACTCTGTCAATGAACTGCCTCAGTTCTTCAGGATTGGTAATGCCGCTACCGGACCATTGATGATTGACGACGTCATGAAATGCATTGTGTTCCAGCTGCCAATGAGACTTGGCCGCTGCAAACACGCGCTGTTGGGGGCTGATTCGCTTGAGTTCACGAAGACTCAGAGTTGCATTCTGGCGGGGAACAAGACGTTGCCCCAGAAATTGGATGATTATTTTATTGAAGTAGTCGTAATCAAAATCGGCGCCATCGAGGCTGTGAAAGTCCAGAATAATGAACTCATCCGGATTGTTCTCAAGAAACGCTTTGACATCCACTACCAGATTTTTCAGGGTTCGAGAATTCCGATATCCATTGTGGTGAGCGATGAACTTTTCCAGTTCTTTGGCCTTCGCGTCATAAGTCAGACGAATGTCGAGTACCCTGGAACCGTTATTCAGCTGGGCAAGAAAACTGTCATGCTGGCAGGCGAGCCAGTGGCGCGGAGGGCCGAAAACCGGATAGGAAGCTTTCCAGTCACTGCCGGCGTTATGGGTGCCCGGTAATGACAGTTCAAATATCGACAGTGAATCAATGGCGGGAGTCGATCCCATCCAGTTATGAGTACTCATGAATGCATCCTGCATGTATTGAAGTAGTGTGCTGCGTTGCGAGACAGTCAAGGCAGCATTTGCAGGGTCTTTATAATGTCTGGCTTTTTAGTTGACCATTTGGAGTTTGATTCAACGTGTTGGCGAATGTTTTTTTAGTTGTCCGGAGAATTATTTATTCTGGTTTTTGGCTTCAATCCACTGCGACATATATTGCGTGCTCTTGTGCGAATGGTGGCGCAACATGCTGCCCATAAAGTTTTGACGTCTTAGTTGAACAAGGTTCTTGCGACATTCCTGCAACCTTTCGATCAATGCCGGTCCATGTATCGCTTGCGGGTAAACGTCGTTGAGCAGTGCTTGCCCCTGAGACTGAGCGGCTTGCCAACGGACCTCGTCGCGATAGAGCTCAACGGCGGCATTGGCCAGATCCTGCGCCGTACGACAAATGGCACCCGGCCAGGGTTGGTCGGTGCGCATGCCTTCGGCGCCGATCGGCGTAGTGACGCTCGGCGTTCCGCAGAGCATGGCATCGATCAGTTTGCCTTTGATGCCGGCGCCGAAACGCAAGGGTGCCAGGCAGATGCGCGCTTCGGACATGACCTGCAACGCATCTTCCGCCCAGTTCATGATGTGAAAACCCTGCGCCGCGTTGTGCATAGCGGCTGCCTTGGGCGGCGTGTAGGCGCCGTAGATGTGTAATTGTGCTTTCGGGAGTTGCGCGCGGATCAGCGGCCAGATGGTTGATTTCATCCATAAAACCGCGTCCCAGTTCGGCGCGTGGCGGAAGTTGCCGATACTGAGGAAGTTCGCGCGCTCTTCAAATGCTTTTGCTGGAACGCGGGCCGGTTCGACCATCAACGGGCACCAGTGCAACAGCTCGGTCGGCAATTTGAACTGCTGCACCAGCAACTCGATTTCTACCGGCGAGATCATAAGGTTCAGATCACAGCGGTAGAGCGCGGCAATCTCGCGCTTGGCCAGATCGGTGTCAGCCATCAATTCGAACTCTTCGCGCAGCGCAGGTGCGAACAGTGCATGGAAGTCGTCAGCGTCATCGCTGCTCTTCAGCCGATCCTTCAAACGTTGATGACGAGCGTGCCGCAAACTCTGCAAGTCCGATGTTTCCAGTACGCGCAGAGCATTGGGGCAGTGTTTTTCCACGCGCCAGCCGAATTGTTCTTCGATCATGAACTGGTCGAACAGCACGATATCCGGCGCCAGCTCGCTGACGAAGACATCGAAGCTGCTGTTGTTCAATTCGATCGGAACAGTGCGAATGCCCAATTCGGCAAGATCGGCCGGATGTTCGCCAACGCCTGCGGGGCTGGCAAAAGTAATGTCCCAGCCCTGTTGCAGGAAGGTCTCGAGAATCTGCATCACATGCCCGCTCGCTGCGGAGGAACGGGGTTCCGGCCAGACGTAACCAATGACGAGGACTTTGGTTGCGGGCTGACTCATGAAAAGGTATTTCCTGAAGAACGAAAGAGAAGAAGAAAAAACGCGCGGATTAGAACATATCCTGAGGTTGAATCCGCGCTGCAAAGCCGTTTGTGTCAGTGTTGACCCAGAACGCTCTTCACCTTGTCGCGCAGTTGATCGATCGAAAACGGTTTGCCGATCACATGCATATCTGCCGGCACTTCAATGGTCTCGGCATAACCGCTGGCAAACAGAATCGGCAGTGAAGGGCGAATTGTGCGGGCTTCAGTGGCAAGCTGACGGCCATCCATGATCGGCAGACCGACGTCGGTCATCATCAGATCAATGTGCTGATTCACATCCTTGAGGATTTCCAGCGCCTGTTCGCTGCCATCGGCTTCCAGAACCTTGAACTCCAACTCCTCCAGTACATCGACGATCAGCATGCGCACGATGGCGTCGTCTTCTACTACAAGGATGGTGGACGTGGTGCTGGACATAATGGCGGCTCTCAAGAATGGGGGACGGGGCGCCGGTCGATCAAAAATGCCGGGCTCTTGCATGAGTAAGTGGCGCATAGCCACAAGTTCCCGGATGGATACAAAAAAGAATAGGCGCAAACGGGTGGGCAAGGATAACCGCTGGCCTGCTATTCGGCGCAGGCAAATGTAGGAAAACGATACTAAAACTGTGAGAAAAATGGATCCATGCCGCTGTTTTGGGGCAAACTCCCTGGTTTTCACCAGTTCGACAAGGCTGCCACATGTCCTCTCCGTCTTCGGTTGATGAGCAACGGTTTCGCAAACTTCTGAGCCGCAACGTCAGTTTGCCGTTGGGCGTCGGCTTCATCAGTGCCGTGTTCTTCGTTTCGCTGATCACTTATCTGTTGTCCGTGATTCAGTGGGTGGAGCACACCGACCGGGTGATCAATAACGCCAACGAAGCGGTGAAACTCACCGTGGACCTGGAAACCGGCATGCGCGGTTTTCTGCTCAGCGGCGACGAGCATTTCCTCGACCCGTACGAGACGGCCAAGCCGCGCATCGCCGTGGCGCTGAGCACCTTGCTTGAACTGACTGCCGACAATCCGGCGCAGACCGATCGCCTGCGTCGTCTTCAGGCGCTGCAAACCGAATGGGCGACGTATGCGCAGTCGATGATCGATCTGCAACGCGCGAGCGGTGACTACAAGGCAGCAGTCAAAGCGGGCAAGGGCAAGCGCCTGACCGACGAAATACGTAAACAGTTCGAAGACGTGATTGAAACCGAACAGCTTCTGCGTGCTTCACGCAACGAAGACGTGCGCCGCACCACGATCTGGAGCATCAGCCTCTACCTGCTGTTCGTGGCCGGCATCAGCGGCCTGCTGGCCTATGTAGGCCGGCGCGATCTGCTCAACCTGTCCCAAAGCTATGGCGCAACCCTGGCGGCGCAAGAGGCCAGCGCGCTTCGTCTGGAGCAGCAAGCCTGGCTGCGCAATGGCCAGACTCAGCTTGCAGAGCAGGTATTGGGGCAACTGACGCTCAATCTGCTGGGGCGCAACATTTTGCAATTCTGTGCCCAGTACCTTGGCAGCGCTGTCGCTGCTTTGTATGTGCGCGAAGAACATGGTGGCCTCAAACGCGTGGCGACCTACGGTTTCTCCCGCGAGCAGGAACAACAGGATCAATCGATCTACAGCGACGAAGGCCTTGTCGGTCAGGTTGCGCAGCAGGCCCGGCTGATTCGACTCGATTCGGTGCCGTCCGACTATTTCAAGGTCAGCTCCGGCCTGGGCGAAGGCCTGCCGCACAGCGTGCTGGTGGTGCCGACCAGCGATGACGAACGGGTCAACGGCGTGATCGAACTGGGTTTCCTGCGTCCGCTCACCGATCGTGATGTGGCGTTGCTGGAACTGATCGCCGGCAACATCGGCACCTCCATCGAAGCGGCGCGCTATCGCCAACGCTTGCAGGAAGTGCTCGCCGAAACCCAGCAACTCAACGAAGAGCTGCAGGTGCAACAGGAGGAGCTGAAGACCGCCAACGAAGAGCTGGAAGAACAGTCGCGGATTCTCAAGGAATCCCAGGCGCATCTGGAAACCCAGCAAATCGAACTGGAACAGACCAACGAGCAACTGGCCGAACAGGCCCAGACTCTGGCCGAGCAGCGCGATGCCATGGACCAGAAGAACACCGAGCTCAATCAGGCCCAGATCCAGCTCGAAGAACGCGCCGAAGAGTTGCAGCGTTCAAGCAAGTACAAGTCCGAATTCCTGGCCAACATGTCCCACGAACTGCGCACGCCGCTGAACAGCTCGCTGATCCTGGCCAAGCTGTTGGCGGAAAACCCGCAGGAAAACCTCAGTGCCGAGCAGGTCAAGTTTGCCGAGTCGATCTATTCCGCCGGCAACGATCTACTCAACCTGATCAACGACATTCTCGACATTTCCAAAGTGGAAGCCGGCAAACTCGAAGTGATGCCGGAAAACACCAGCGTCGCGCGTCTGGCCGACAGCCTGCGCAGCCTGTTCGAACCGCTGGCGGCGGAAAAGAAACTGACGTTCAACGTCGAATTGCAGCCTGATGCACCGATCACCCTGTTTACCGACCGTCAGCGTCTGGAACAGGTGATCAAGAACCTGCTGTCCAATGCGGTGAAATTCACCGAGCACGGGACTGTCAGCCTGACCATCGCCGGCCAGTCGGACGATCGCATTGCCTTCATTGTGCGCGATTCGGGAATCGGGATTGCGCAGGATCAACAGGAAAGTATTTTCGAAGCCTTCCGCCAGGCCGACGGCACCACCAACCGCAAATACGGCGGCACCGGGTTGGGTCTGTCGATTTCCCGGGATCTGGCAACGCTGTTGGGCGGTTCGATCAGCGTCAGCAGTGCGCCGGGGCAGGGCAGTGCTTTCACTCTGGTGTTGCCGCAGCAATACCGCGAGCCGGGTGACACGCCGATAACGCCGTTGACCTTCACCCCACCGGCCTCTACGCCGGTCATCGCGCCCGTGGCGTCCGTGGCGGCGGTTTCGCCTCTGGCGCCGGTCCACATCCCGCGCTTCGACGATGATCGCAACAAGGCGCCGTTCAATACTCGTTGCATCCTGGTGGTGGAAGACGAGCCGAATTTTGCGCACATCCTCTACGATCTGGCCCACGAACTGGGCTATCAGTGCCTGGTTGCCCACGGCGCCGACGAAGGTTACGACCTGGCGAAAGAGTTCGTGCCGGACGCGATCCTGCTGGACATGCGCCTGCCGGACCACTCGGGTCTGACCGTCCTGCAACGCCTGAAAGAACACGCCGAAACCCGGCACATTCCGGTGCATGTGATTTCCGTGGAAGACCGTGTCGAAGCAGCGATGCACATGGGCGCCATCGGTTATGCGGTCAAACCGACCACTCGCGAAGAACTCAAGGATGTGTTCGCCCGTCTGGAAGCCAAGCTGACCCAGAAGGTCAAACGCGTACTGCTGGTCGAGGACGACGATCTGCAACGGGAAAGCATCGCCCGACTGATCGGCGACGACGACATCGAGATCACCGCCGTCGGCCTGGCACAGGACGCGCTGGAGTTATTGCGCACGACGATATTCGATTGCATGGTCATCGACCTGAAGCTGCCGGACATGCTCGGCAACGAATTGCTCAAGCGAATGTCCACCGAGGACATCTGCTCGTTCCCGCCGGTCATCGTTTATACCGGACGCAACCTGACCCGCGACGAAGAGTCCGACCTGCGCAAGTATTCGCGCTCGATCATCATCAAGGGTGCGCGCTCGCCGGAGCGTTTGCTGGACGAGGTCACACTCTTTTTGCACAAAGTCGAATCGCAGTTGTCCCATGAACGGCAGAAGATGCTCAAGACCGCCCGCAGCCGCGACAAGGTCTTCGAAGGTCGGAAAGTGTTGCTGGTAGACGACGATGTGCGCAACATCTTCGCCCTGACCAGCGCGCTGGAAACCAAGGGTGCAGTCGTGGTCATCGGCCGTAACGGCCGTGAAGCGATTGAAAAACTGAATGAAGTCGAGGACATCGACCTGGTGCTGATGGACGTGATGATGCCGGAAATGGATGGGTTTGAAGCCACCATGGAAATCCGCAAGGATCCGCGCTGGCGCAAGCTGCCGATCATCGCGGTGACGGCAAAGGCCATGAAGGATGATCAGGAGCGTTGCCTGCAGGCGGGCGCCAATGATTACCTGGCCAAGCCCATCGACCTGGATCGCCTGTTCTCGCTGATTCGCGTGTGGTTACCGAAGATGGAACGCATTTAGTGGAACGTAGTCATCACGTTGAACGAAACAGTGAAATCGAACTGCGGCTGCTGATCGAGGCGATTTATCTCAAATACAGCTATGACTTTCGCGATTACTCTGGCGCTTCGATCAAGCGCCGGGTGCAACATGCGCTGAGCCAGTTCGAATGCGCGACCATCTCGGCCTTGCAGGAGAAAGTCCTGCACGACCCGACGGCGTTCATGCAGTTGCTGCAATTGCTGACAATCCCGGTCAGCGAGATGTTCCGCGATCCGTCGCACTTCCTGGCGATCCGTCAGGAAGTGGTGCCGCTGCTCAGGACCTATCCGTCGATCAAGATCTGGATCGCGGGGTGCAGCACCGGCGAGGAGGTCTACTCGATGGCGATCCTGCTGCGCGAAGAGGGCCTGCTTGATCGCACGATCATCTACGCCACCGACATCAACCCGCGCTCGCTGGAAAAGGCCAAGCAGGGGATCTTTTCGATGGAGAACGTGCGCGCCTACACCGCCAACTATCAGCAGGCCGGTGGCCAGCGCTCGTTCGCCGACTACTACACTGCTGCCTATGGCTACGCGATTTTCGACAAGAGCCTGTGCGAGAACGTGACCTTCGCCGATCACAGCCTGGCGACCGATAGCGTATTCTCCGAAACCCAATTAATTTCATGTCGTAACGTGTTGATTTATTTCAACAAAAAACTTCAGGATCGAGCGTTTGGGTTGTTTCACGAATCGTTGTGCCACCGCGGTTTTCTGGTGTTGGGCAGCAAGGAAACCCTGGATTTTTCCGGCTATTCCAACCAGTTCGAACCGCTGGTGAAACAAGAACGGATCTACCGAAAAACATGAACAGTGCAGCGGATTTGCCTCGGATCGAGGCGATTGTGATCGGAGCTTCTGCCGGTGGCGTCGAGGCGTTGCTGAACTTGCTCGGTTCATTAAAGGCCGGATTCGGGCTGCCGATCATCATCGTGTTGCATTTGCCTGAAGAGCGCCGCAGCCAGCTCGCCGATGTGTTCGCCCGACGGCTGGCGTTGCCGGTGGCAGAAGCCATCGACAAACAGGACATCACCCCCGGCACCGTGTATTTCGCGACGCCGGGCTATCACTTGTCGGTAGAGCAGGATTTCTCCCTGTCGCTGAGTCTTGAAGACCGTCTGCATCACTCGCGGCCTTCGATCGACTTCCTGTTCGAATCCGCCGCCGATGCCTACGGGCCGACGCTGGCTGCGGTGTTGCTGACGGGTGCCAACCACGATGGCGCGCGGGGCCTGGCGCAAGTCAAACGCCAGGGCGGGCTGACCATCGTGCAAGACCCGGACGAGGCGCAGGTCGCGACAATGCCACGCGCGGCGCTGAAGACACATCAACCGGATTACATTCTTCCCATCCACGGCATCGGCCGTCTGCTTGTCGAGCTGGAACGAATCGCATGCTGAGTAATATCCAGGCAAAACTGCTGATCGTCGACGATCTGCCCGAGAACCTGCTGGCCCTCGAAGCGCTGATCAAACGCGAAGACCGCACCGTCTATAAAGCGCTGTCGGCGGACGAAGCGCTGTCGCTGCTGCTGCAACACGAATTCGCCATGGCCATCCTCGACGTGCAGATGCCCGGCATGAACGGCTTCGAGCTGGCCGAACTGATGCGCGGCACCGAGAAAACCAAGAACATCCCGATCATCTTTGTCAGCGCCGCCGGCCGTGAACTCAATTATGCGTTCAAGGGCTATGAAAGCGGGGCGGTGGACTTTCTGCACAAGCCGCTGGATATCCATGCGGTGAAGAGCAAGGTCAACGTCTTCGTCGACCTGTACCGCCAGAGCAAGGCGATGAAGCAACAGGTCGAAGCGCTCGAGCAGAGCCGGCGTGAGCAGGAAGCGCTGTTGCAGCAACTGCAAAGCACTCAGGGCGAACTGGAGCAGGCGGTGCGCATGCGCGACGATTTCATGTCGATCGTCGCCCATGAAGTACGTACGCCGCTCAACGGCCTTATTCTCGAAACCCAACTGCGCAAGATGCACTTGGCCCGGGACAACGCCGCCGCGTTCACCCTCGACAAGATGCACGCCATGGTCGACCGCGACGAGCGCCAGATCAAAAGCCTGATCCGACTGATCGAAGACATGCTCGACGTTTCGCGGATCCGCACCGGCAAGTTGTCGATCCGACCGAGTCGCTTTGACCTCGTGCAGTTGGTGGGCACTCTGCTGGAGAATTTCGCCCAGCAGATCGAAGCCGCCGAGACTGAGGTCAGTTTCACCGCGACCGAACCGGTGGAAGGGCAGTGGGACGAATTCCGTATCGAGCAGGTGGTGTCGAACCTGCTGACCAATGCCTTGCGTTATGGCGGTAAAAGTCCGATCCAGGTTCGGGTTTATCGCGAAGACGATGAAGCCCGGATCGAAGTTCAGGATCAGGGCATCGGCATCAGCGAAGAAAATCAGAAGCGCATTTTTCAACAGTTTGAACGTGTCTCCGCCAAGACGGTGGTGGCCGGCCTCGGGCTGGGGTTGTTCATTTCCGAACAGATCGTCGCCGCCCATGGCGGCTCCATCGTCGTCGAAAGCAAGATCAACGAGGGCGCCCTGTTTCGCGTCTGTCTGCCGCTCCAGGAAAACGGCAAAACAAACGCAACCTCTGAGTGACCACACGGTCGTATCAGCAGCTATTGAACGAACAAAGGCTTCCCATGAGCGTAGATGCACAAGATGTAGTACTCGTCGTCGAGGACGAACCGGTGATCCTGATGGTCCTGACAGACTATCTGTCGAGCCAGGGCTATCGCGTATTGCAGGCCGAAAACGGCGAGCAGGCGTTCGAGATTCTGGCGAGCAAGCCGCATCTGGACATGTTGATTACTGATTTTCGCCTGCCTGGCGGGATCTCCGGCGTGCAGATCGCCGAGCCCGCCGTCAAATTGCGCCCTGATCTGAAGGTGATCTTCATCAGCGGCTATCCGCAGGAAATCCGCGAGACCGGCAGCCCGATTACCCGCCGGGCGCCGATCCTGGAAAAACCATTCGATCTGGATGTATTGCAGGAGAAGATTCAGGAACTGCTGGCCTGAGGCGTCAACCGCCTCAGCTCTTGATCATTTCCCGAACCTTTGCCGTCAGCAGATCGAAGGTGAACGGTTTGGTGATCATCTGCATGCCAGGATCGAGAAACCCGCCGCGCACAGCGGCGTGCTCGGCATAACCTGTGATGAACAGGACCTTCAGGTCTGGCCGGTATTGCCGGCCGATTTCCGCCAGTTGCCGACCGTTCATGCCCGGCAGGCCGACGTCGCTGATCAGCAGATCGATGCGCTGCTCCGAATCCAGAATCGGCACGGCACCGTCGGCATCGCTGGCCTCGACAAATCCATAACCCAGTTCACTCAATACTGCACTGACCAGCACGCGCACGGCCGGGTCGTCTTCGACGATCAATACGGTTTCGCCTTCCACGGCGTCGGGCGCCTGTTCCATATCCGTTGGTGCGTGAGGCAGTGATTCGCCCTGGAATCGCGGCAGGTAGAGTTTGACCGTGGTGCCTTCATCGATCTTGCTGTCGATCGACACATGACCACCGGACTGTTTGCTGAAACCGTAGATCATCGACAGACCCAAACCGGTGCCCTGGCCGATCGGCTTTGTGGTGAAGAACGGGTCGAACGCGCGATTGATGACACTTTCCGGCATGCCGCAGCCATTGTCTGTGACGCTCAATACAACGTAATCACCAGGCTCAAGATTGCTGTAGGCCGCGGTGTAGTCTGGATCCAGCACCTGATTACCCGTCTCGACCACCAGATTGCCTCCGTCGGGCATCGCGTCACGTGCGTTGATCACCAGGTTGAGCAGGGCGCTTTCCAGTTGATTGGGGTCGGCCTCGGCCAACCACAATTGTTGGTGCAGGCGCATGTCAAGGTGAATGCTTTCGTTGAGGCTGCGTTGCAGCAACTCACCCATCGATTGCACCAGATCGTTCATATGAACGGCTTTGGAATCCAGCGACTGGCGACGGGAGAACGCCAGCAAGCGGTGAGTCAGGCCAGCGGCGCGGTTGGCCGAGGTCACACCGAGGTCGATCAGGCTGTCAAGATCATCCAGGCGGCCACGGGCCAGCCGCCGGCGCAGCAATTCAAGACTGCCGATGATTCCGGTCAGCATGTTGTTGAAGTCGTGGGCGATACCGCCAGTGAGCTGGCCGACCGCTTCCATCTTCTGCGACTGGCGCAGGGCTTCCTCGTTGTGCCGCAGTTGCGCGGTGCGTTCCTCCACTTGTTGCTCAAGGGTTTCCAGCGTCGATTGCAGGCGACGTTCGCTATTGCTCAGATCGATCAGGCGGTCGCGGGCCTCGTACTGTCGTCGTCGTCCGCGCAGGGCGGTGGAGATCAGGCTGACCAGGGTGGCCGGATGGAAAGGGCGCTCAAGAAAAGTGACGTTGCCCAACAACTTGCTGAGCTGCGACGAAGGGCCTTGTTCGGATCCGCCGTGATGGGTGAGCAGGACGATTGGCAAATCAGACCACGCCGGTTGTTGTTCCAGATACGCCAGCAGGCACTCGAGTTCCGGACCATTAAGGGCCTCGGCAGCGATCAGCAGCAGACCGGCGCCGGGCTCGAGCTCGGTACAAAGAGTGGCCAGGTCGGGCGTGATCAGCCCACCGTATCCGGCCTCGTTGAGAATCATCAGCGCTACCTGGCTGTCGCGTCCCAGCGGCGCAAGGATCAGCGCCCGTTCCGATAGCGGTACGGTGACGGTCACAAGTTGTCATCCTTGAGCAGCGGGTTGCTTGCACCGAGATAGGTGGGCACGCCGCGCAATACACCCTGAAAGGCCTCCAAAGGCTCACCGATGGTCATGCCTTGAGTGGAAATGCGGTATTCGCGGATGGTCGATTCATGGCTGCCGGTGCGTTTCTTGATGATCGAGATGGCCCGACGGACCTTGCCCGCGGCTTCGAAGTAACGCAGCAGAATTACCGTGTCGGCCAGGTAAGTGATATCGACCGGAGCATGCATGTCGCCGACCAGTCCATGCTGGGCGACGGTCATGAACGTCGCGGCGCCCTTGCGGTTCAGGTACAGCAACAGTTCGTGCATGTGCAGTACCAGCGCGTTTTCTTCGGGCATCGCGGCCTGATAGCCGTTGATACTGTCGATCACCACGGTCTTGATGTCACCTTCATCGACACAGCGGCGTACGCGGTGGGAAAACTCGCCGGGGGACAGCTCGGCGGCGTCGACCTGTTCGATCAGCAGGTTGCCGGTGGCCTGCAGGGCCTTCAGGTCGATACCGATGTTTTTCATGCGCTCGAACAGCAGGCCCAATTCTTCGTCAAAAATGAACAGGGCAGCCTTTTCACCGCGCGCCACGGCAGCCGCCGCGAAAATCATGCTGATCAAGGATTTGCCTGTCCCTGCCGGGCCCAGAATCAGCGTGCTGGAGCCGGTCTCGATACCGCCGCCCAACAGAGCGTCCATTTCCCTGATGCCGCTGGACAGCTGCAGCCGCGGGTAGTCGCTGCGGTGCTCCGCCGCCACCAGACGCGGGAAAACGTGCACGCCATCGCCCGTGATGGTGAAGTCATGGAAGCCGCCACGGTATTTCTGGCCGCGATACTTGATCACCCGCACGCGACGGCGTTCGGCGCCGTAGTTGGGGGTCAGTTCTTCGAGGCGGATCACACCGTGAGCGACACTGTGAACGGTTTTGTCGAGGGATTCGGTGGTCAAGTCATCCAGCAGCAAAACCGTGGCGTCGTAGCGCACGAAGTAATGCTTGATCGCCAGGATCTGGCGGCGGTAGCGCAGGGAGCTTTGCGCCAGCAGGCGGATTTCCGAGAGGCTGTCGAGTACGACCCGGGTGGGCTTGAAGCGCTCGACCACTTCGAAAATCTGTTTGGTCGCTTCGCCCAGCTCAAGATCCGAGGAGTACAACAGGCTTTGCTGATGTTCGGCGTTGAGCAGGCTTTCCGGAGGCGTCAGCTCGAAAATCTCGATGTTTTCGTCCAGTTCCCAGCCGTGGGACGCCGCACCCTGGCGCAATTCGTGCTCGGTTTCGGACAGCGTGATGTACAGCGAACGTTCACCGGCACGGGCGCCGGCCAGCAGAAAATGCAACGCGACGGTAGTTTTACCGGTTCCAGGCTCGCCCTCCAGCAAGAAAACATGACTGCGAGACAAACCACTGGCCAGGATATCGTCGAGGCCCTCGATGCCGGTGGCGGCTTTGGCACTGATCAACGCGTTCGATGTAGACAAAAAATGCCCTCTCATGACTAGGAGAAACCAGGCAGCGGGCGCCGGACGCCGTTTGGCACTGCCTGATTTACATGACCTTATGCCGAGACGGCGGTTCCAAGTTTCTTGCAGGATGTGTCGAGAAGACCGCTAGAGTCCTTGCTGCAACGAAGGGTCGTCCGGGTTCATCTGCTCAAGCTGGGCCAGCAGAATCTGTACGTTCTGTAACTGGCCGCTCTCTTTCCAGTAACTGATCAGCAGCACCCGCGCCTTGCGATCAGCCGGGTGGCGCTGGACGATTTCCTGCAACTGCTTTTGCGCCGCTTCCAGTTCTTCGGCGCTGTGCAGGGTGGTGGCGAGGTCGTAGCGGTAGTCCTTGTTGTCAGGCTCCAGCTCCACGGCTTTGGACAGACCGAGCAGGGCGTACTCGCGCTGATCGTGGTGCAACAGCCAGAGTCCCAGCGCATGTTGCAGATAAGCCGAGTCGGGTTGGGCCTTCAATTGTCGAGCGAGCAATTGCCGCGCGGCGTCGCTCTGGCCCTGGCGGTCGAGCACTTCAATCTGCATCACCAGCGCCGGCAAGTTCCCGGGGTCCAGGCGCAAGGTCTGCTCCAACGCTTCCTGTGCCTGTTTCAGCTCGGCGTTGTGCAGATACAGGCGCGCCAGTTGCACGTAGTTGGCCGCGCTTTGCGGCTGGCTCTTGAGCGCCTGCTCCCACACGTCGATGCCTTGCTGGAGCGGGGCGAAATACAGGCCCAGTTGATCCGGAGACAAGCCGAGCAGGGCGTTGATCGCCGCGAAGCGGACAGTTTGGTCTTCATCCTCAAGCAACGGCCCCAGCAGAAGGCTGCGCTGTCCGCCCGGCACCAGACCGGTCACGCTTTTGATCGCTGCCAGCCGAACGTCCGGCGATGCGTTTTGCAGATCGGCATCCGCCAGCTTCAAGGCCTGCGGGCTCGGGTAATTGGGTAGTTCGGCATGCAGCCACACACGCCGCTTGACCGACAGATCCGGACGCCCCAGTTGCTGATACAAAACTCGCGCGGCACCCGGCTGCCCGGCACGAGCGGCAGCCAGCGCTTCGCTGTACCCATGCCTGATCGCTTCCGGCACCACGGGCGCGGTACTGCGCAATGACAGCCAGGCCACGATGAAGACCAGCACGAGGCCGAGGCTGACGAGCAAATAGCGGCGAGACTGAGGCATGCGGATTTCCGAAACTTTCGTTTTGTAGCGGAGGTCGCAAGCTTCTGTCAGCTCGCGCCGTGAGTCAAACTCTCTGCCGGATATGGCCTGCTACAGGCGTTGAATCGCCCTACAGCTTTTGTCGACCCTGTTAGTCGTCATGCCCTCCATGCAGTGTCTACGCTTGCAGAAGTTGTTTCGAAGAGGCTACCCATGCAATCCCTGCTTGTTTATTTCAAGGCGGTGATCCACCCCAGCCAGGCAGTGCTGCTGTTTGGTTTGCGCACCATTGCCGCCGGATTGCTGACCTTGTACCTGGCGTTCCTGTTCGATCTGGACCAGCCGAAATGGTCGATCATGGCCGTGGTGATCATCAGCCAGCCCCTGGCCGGGATGGCGCTGGCACGCAGCTTCGGACAAATCATCGGGACGACCCTCGGCGCGGCAGTGGCAGTGCTGCTGATGGCGATTTTTCCCCAGGCGCCGTTGCCGTTCATCACGACCCTGGCGCTGTGGCTGGCCCTGTGCACGGCCGGCGGCACGTTGTTGCGCTACACCAGCTCGCAGGCGTTCGTGCTCAGTGGGTATACCGCCGTGGTGGTGGCGCTGCTGGCGATTCCGGATCAGGACGGCACTTTCCTGCTGGCGGTGACCCGGGTTACCGAAACTTTGCTTGCGGTGGCGTGCGTGTGCGTGGTCAGCCTGCTGACGGCGCGGCCAGAGGCGGTATCACGCAACTATTTCGCGAAGGTCGATCAGGTGATCAGGTTGGTCGCCAGTCATTCGGCTGCCGTCCTTAGGACAGAAGAAAGCGAAGCGGACTTTCAGCGCCGGCAAATGCAGTTGATGGGGGAGATCAGTGCGCTTGAAGGGCTGCGCCGGCATTTGTACTTCGATGCCCCGCGCCTGCGCAGTGCCAACAATCTGGTGCTGTTGCTGGGCAATCAACTGATGTTGCTGACCTCGCGTCTGACCGCGTTGCGTCACCAGCGGGAATTGCTCACCGAACGCTGGGAGGGCGATCTGCCGCTGGACATCCAGCAATTGCGCGCCGAGGAACTGGCATTGCTTGATCAGCTCGCAGAACAAGGGCGCTCCTTGCCGGCCGAGGGTCGTCATCAGTTCGTCGCGCTGCAACAGCAATTCGAAGCGCTCGCCTACAAGGCCGAACAGCTGACGGAAGACATGAGTGCAACCCTGCGCTCGCTGGCCTGGGCATTGCGTTGGGAACAGGCGCGGCTGTTGCAGCAACTGGAGCAGATTCTCGAATTGAGCGATGCGATACAGGAAGGGCGGGAAGCCAGCTGCATGTTCCGTGGCCAATCCAATCCCTTGCATCTGGATTTCACGCTCGCGACGATGAACGCCATCCGCGCCTTCAGCGCACTGCTGGTGGCCGGGCTGATCTGGATCGAAACCGCCTGGGACGGCGCGCGGGGCGGGATGATCCTGGTGGGAATCCTGTGTTCGTTGATGGCGACGTTCCCGCGACCTCTGATCGCCGCGCAGAGCTACGCCCGAGGGCTGGGACTGGCACTGGTGGTGTCGGCGTTTTATCAGTTCATTCTGGTCCCGACGATCAGTGATTTTGAAATGTTGGCCTTGATGCTCGCGCCGTTGCTGTATGTGATCGCGGTCGGACTGTCCAGCCCGGCCACCGCCGGTATCGGCATGGGGCTGGGGCTGTCGAGTTTTTTGATGCTCGGTCCGCAGAACGTCGGTACCGGGCAGAACACCGCCATTCAATGGTTCGAATTTGCCGGGGCCTACGTCAGTGCGGCGATGTTGGCATTGATTGTCTATGCCTGGATTTTCCCGTTCCGTCCGGCCCTGCGGATCCGGCGCTTCTACAACGAGGCTAGGGAGCAGGTCTATGAACTGATCAAGAGTCCGGCCACCGACGAACAGCAATTCGCCTTCGAAAGCCGTATGGTCGATCGCCTGACTTCGATGCTGGGCGTGTTGCCGGCTGCCAATGATCGGGACATGCAGCGTCTGTATGAAATCAGTCTCGGCTGTGTGGCGCTGGGCGTGGCCATACACCAGCTCAGGCAACAGGCGCAAAACAACACATTGCTCACCGACGCTTTTGGTCGACAGCTGGCGACGGCATTGCGTCAGACCGGTCGTTTTGTCGCGGGCCGACCCGACGTGCCCCTGACGCCGTTGCTGACTACGCTGCATGCGCTTGGCGATGAGCTGGATGCCTTGCATGTCGCCACCCATGAACACTTGTGGTCGGTGTTTCGCATGCGTGTGGCCCTGTTGATCGTGGTGTCGTTTCTGGAGCGACACGGCGAGCATTTGCAGCCCCATCGTTCTGAAGGAGAGCCCGTCCTTGCCCATTGATTTCGAGATTGGCGGCGTTTACCTGCCTCCCATCGCCCAGGCCCTGTTGCTGGCCATACCGGTTTTTTTATTTCTCGACTGGGGTTTGCGCCGGCTCGGCGTCCTGCATTTTGTCTGGCACGAGGCGCTGTTCGAAGGCGCTCTGTATGCCTGTGTGTGCGCCACACTGATTCTGCTGATGGGAGCCTGAAACCTTGAAGACCTTGCTCACTCGATTGACGACATTGGCGGTGGTACTGCTGGCGATCGTGCTCGGCTGGTTTGCCTGGGAGCATTACACCCGGGCCCCGTGGACGCGGGATGCGCGGGTGAGGGCGGATGTGGTGACGCTATCGGCCGATGTTTCGGGCCGCATCGTCACGCTGGCGGTGCAGGACAACCAGCATGTCGACAAGGGGCAGTTGTTGCTGGAGATCGACCCGGCTCGCTACAGCCTCGCCGTCGAGCATGCGAAGCGCTCGGTGGAGGTTGCCAGGGCCACGCTCGGGCAGTCGCAAGCGGCCATTGTTGCCAGCGAAGCGTTGCTCAAACAGCGCCAGAGCGAAGAGCGCCGGCGACGTACGCTCAAGCAAGGGTTTGCGATTTCAGGGGAGGAGTGGGAGAAGTCGAGCACTGACGTAGCGGTGGCCCAAGCGGATCTGTTACGCAATCAGGCGAATCTCGGTCTGGCCGAAGCCAACGTGCAACTGGCGATTGCGGCATTGACCCAGGCTGAACTGGATTTGCAACGCACCCGTGTCGAAGCGCCGGTCAGCGGTTATGTCACCAACCTGCTGACCCGTCAGGGGGATTACGCGGTGGCCGGCGGCGCCTTGCTGGCGCTGGTGGACAGCGGCTCGTTTTATGTCAGCGGCTATTTCGAGGAAACCAAGCTGCCACGCATTGAGGAGGGCGACCGGGTGCGGATCGAATTGATGAGCGGGGAAAAATTCGGCGGCACCGTGCAAAGCATTGCCTTCGCCATTGCTGACCGGGAAAACGCGCCGGGCAGTCGATTGCTGGCCAACATCAACCCCAGCTACACCTGGGTGAAACTGGCGCAACGGGTGCCGGTGCGGATCGGCATCGATCCCGATTACGCAGGCAAGAACCGACTGAGAGCCGGCACCACCGCGACGGTCACCGTTCTGGAGAACACTGAAGGACAGGCGCAAAAAAGCCCCGCGACCGAATGATACGCGGGGCAAAAAATTGGTTGGTTGCGGCCAACCAAAGGAGCTCTTTAAAAAACGATTACTTGCTCGCGACCGTCTCTGGCTGCCAGCCGCCACCGAGGGCCTTGTAGATCGCAACGATGCCGCGATACAGGTCCACTTCGGCCTGGGCCTGGCTGTCTTCGGCATTCAGACGTTCACGCTGGGCGTCGAGCAATACCAGGAAATCGGTGGTGCCTTCGCGGTAGCGAATCTCGGCGAGGTCGGCAGCCTTGCGGCTCGATTCGCTCTGACGGATCAGCGAAATAAGACGTTGCTGACGTTTGCCGTAATCGCTGAAGGCGTTTTCCGACTCTTCCAGGGCCAGTAGCACTTGCTGCTCGTAGGTGGCCAGCGCGCCTTCGGCATCGGCATCGGCGCCGCGCAGGCGGGCCCGCACGCTGCCAAGGTCAAACGCCGCCCAGGTGATGCTCGGACCCAGTGCCCAGGCGTTGGCCGCCGAAGAACCGATCTGCGAACCACGCCCGGCTGTCCAGCCGAGGAAACCGCTGAGGCTGACCCGAGGGAACAGGTCGGCCTTGGCCACACCGATACGCGCAGTGGCCGAAGCCAGTTTGCGTTCGGCGCTGAGGATGTCCGGGCGACGTTGCAGCAGTTCGCCCGGATCACCGATCGGCAAGGCCTTGGCAATCGCCGGCAGGTCTTTCGGACTCAGGTCGACGGTCAGTTTGTCCGGACGCTCACCCAACAGGGTGGCGATGCGGTTTTTCTGCCGTACCTGTTCTGCCTGCAGTTGCGGCACGCTGGCCTCGACTGACGCCAGCCGTGCATCGGCCCGTTCCACATCGAGCTGATCGCCAACGCCGGCGTCACGCAGGCTGATGGTGATCTTGCGCGACTCCTGCTGGTTGTTCAGGTTGGCCAGGGCGATCTTTTCCCGCAGCTGGGCACCGCGCAGTTGACCATAAGCATCCACCAGTTCGGCAATCATGGTGACTTGCAGTTGGTACAGATCGGCTTCGGCCGCCTGCTGGTCGGCGTCGCTGGCCTCCAGATTGCGCTGGATGCGTCCGAACAGGTCCAGCTCCCAAGCCATGTCCAGCCCCAGATCATAGCGTTCGCTGTTGACCCGTTTGGTGGTCTGGCCCGGGATCTGACCTTTGGCCAGATCGCTGCTGGCGCGGCTGGTGATGGTCGGCATCGCATCGTTGCTGACGTCGTCGCGGATCGCCCGGGCAGCTTTCCAGCGGGCGAACGCCACGCGCAGTTCACGGTTGCCTTGCAGCGATTGAGTCACCAACTGGTTGAGGGTCGGATCGTCGAACTGCTGCCACCAGATGCCTTCGAATTTCGAACGGTCGAAGTTCTTCTGGCCGGCAGCGCCGTCGGTGGCGGACGTGATGTTCGCCGCCTCCGTCGTCGGGGTCTTGTAGTCAGGGCCGACGGCGCAGGCACTCAGGGCCAGCACCAGCAGGCTCGGCAGGAAGACTTTCAGACTCATTGGTGCGCCTCCAGTGGCTTTTGAAGATTTTGCGCCTTGGCCGCTTTGCGAGCTTCACTGCGCTCCACGAAGTTACGGATCAGCACATAGAACACAGGGGTCAGCAGCAGACCGAAGAAGGTCACACCCAGCATCCCGGAGAACACCGCCACACCCATGGCATGACGCATCTCGGCACCGGCACCGCTGGAGAACACCAGTGGCACCACACCCATGATGAACGCGAACGAGGTCATCAGGATTGGCCGCAGACGCAGACGGCAGGCTTCCAGTACAGCGGCCAGCGGATCAAGACCTTCCTGCTGTTTGTCCTTGGCGAACTCGACGATCAGAATCGCGTTCTTACAGGCCAGGCCCACCAGTACGATCAAACCGATCTGGGTGAAGATGTTGTTGTCGCCGCCAGAGATGATCACACCGGTGATGGCCGACAGCAGGGTCATCGGTACGATCAGGATCACCGCCAGTGGCAGGCTCCAGCTTTCGTATTGAGCCGCGAGCACCAGGAACGCCAGCAATACGCAGAGCGGGAACACGAACAGCGCGGTGTTGCCGGACAGAATCTGCTGGTAGGTCAGGTCGGTCCACTCGTAGGTCATGCCGTTCGGAAGTTCATCCTTGAGCAGTTTCTCGATGGCTTTTTCGGCCTGTCCGGAGCTGTAGCCCGGGGCTGCCGCACCATTGATTTCAGCGGTGATGAAGCCGTTGTAGTGCATCACGCGATCCGGGCCCGACGTGTCGCTGACCTTGATGAAGGTCGCCAGCGGGATCATTTCGCCTTTGTTGTTGCGTACTTTCAGCTGGCCGATCTGGTCAGATTCGAGGCGGAACTGCTGTTCAGCCTGAACGTTGACCTGATAGGTACGACCGAAGCGGTTGAAGTCGTTGGCATACAGCGAACCCAGGTAGATCTGCAGGGTGTCGAAGATGTCGCTGACGGCCACGCCATGGGTCTTGGCTTTTTCCCGGTCGATGGCGGCATCGACTTGCGGCACGTTCACGGTGTAGCTGGTGAACAGGTTGGCCAGTTCCGGAACGTTATGGCTCTTGGCAATAATGTTCATGGTCTCTTTGTACAGCTCTTCGTAGCCCAGGTTGCCCCGGTCTTCGATTTGCAGTCGGAAACCACCAATGGTGCCCAGACCTTGTACCGGCGGCGGTGGAAAAATCGCCATGTAGGCTTCCTGAATCCCGGCGTACTGGCCGTTCAAGGCACCGGCAATCGCACCGGCGGACATGCTCGGGTCTTTACGCTCTTCGAACGGTTTCAGGGTCACGAACACGATGCCGGCGTTCGGGCTGTTGGTGAAGCCGTTGATCGACAGGCCCGGGAACGCTACGGCGCTTTCCACGCCCGGCTGTTTCAATGCCAGGTCGGACATGCGCTTGATCACGTCTTCGGTACGATCCAGGCTTGCGGCGTCCGGAAGTTGCGCGAAGGCCACCAGATATTGCTTGTCCTGGCCAGGTACGAAACCGGTCGGTGTGCTGGAAAAACCGAAGAAGGTCAGCACCATCAGGCCTGCGTACAGGAAGAGGGCGATGCCGCTGCCACGGATGACCCGGCGCACGGTGCCGACGTAGCCATGACTGGCACGGTCGAAGAACCGGTTGAACGGACGGAACAGCCAGCCACCGAAGATCTTGTCCAGCACTCGCGAGAAACGGTCTTTCGGTGCGTCATGACTTTTCAGCAAAACAGCGGCCAGCGCTGGCGACAGGGTCAGCGAGTTGAAAGCCGAGATTACGGTCGAGATAGCAATGGTCAGTGCGAACTGCTTGTAGAACTGACCGGTGAGACCCGAGATGAATGCCGCCGGTACGAACACCGCACACAGCACCAGCGCCGTGGCAATGATCGGGCCCGTAACTTCACCCATGGCCTTTTTGGTCGCATCGAAGGGGTTGAGCCCCAGTTCAATGTTCCGCTCGACGTTCTCCACCACCACGATGGCGTCGTCCACCACGATACCGATCGCCAGTACCAGGCCGAACAGCGACAGGGCGTTGAGCGAGAAGCCGAACAGGTGCATCACCGCAAACGTACCGATCAACGATACCGGCACCGCCACCAACGGAATGATCGACGCGCGCCAGGTCTGCAGGAACAGGATCACCACCAGAACCACGAGAATCAGTGCTTCGAAGAGGGTGTGAACCACCGCCTCGATGGAGCCGCGCACGAAGATCGTCGGGTCATAGACGATGCTGTAGTCCATGCCTTGCGGGAAGCTTTTCTTCAGTTCTTCCATCTTGCCGCGAACTTCGTTCGAGATTTCGATGGCGTTGGAACCAGGACGCTGGAAGATCGGGATTGCCACGGCCGGCTGGTTGTTCAGCAACGAACGCAGGGCGTATTGACTGGAACCCAGCTCGACGCGGGCAATGTCCTTCAGACGAGTGATTTCACCGTTGTCGCCTGCGCGAATGATGATGTTCTCGAATTCTTCCTCGGAGACCAGACGGCCCTGAGTGTTGACCGACAGCTGGAAGCTCTGGGCATTCGGGGCAGGAGGCGCGCCCAGTTGACCAGCGGCCACCTGACGGTTCTGCTCACGAATCGCGGTCACCACATCAGTGGCGGTCAGATTGCGCGAAGCGGTCTTGTTCGGGTCCAGCCATACACGCAGCGAGTAGTCGCCCATACCGAACAGCTGCACGTCACCCACGCCACCGAGGCGAGCGAGCTCGTCCTTGATGTTGAGGATTGCGTAGTTGGACAGGTACAGCATGTCGTAGCGTTTGTCTGGCGAGGTCAAGTGCACAACCATGGTCAGGTCGGGCGAAGCCTTGTCGACGGTGATACCGATGCGCGTCACTTCTTCTGGAAGCTTCGGCTCGGTCCGGGTCACGCGGTTCTGAACTTGCACCTGTGCGTTGTCCAGGTCGGTGCCCAGAGCGAAGGTGATGGTCAGGGTGATCTTGCCGTCAGCGGTGGATTGCGAGGACATGTACAGCATGTTCTCGACGCCGGTGATGGCCTGCTCCAGCGGAGCCGCCACGGTTTCACCGATGACTTTCGGGTTGGCGCCCGGGAAGTTGGCACGCACGACCACGGTCGGTGGCACGACTTCCGGGTATTCACTGATCGGCAACTGGAACAGCGAAATCGCACCGGCGATCAGAATCAACAGCGACAGTACCGCTGCGAAGATCGGCCGTGAAATGAAGAATTGGGAAAAATTCATCGAAGTTGTCGTCCCTTAACCGCGTGGGGTCGCAGCAGCCAGTTTCACAACCGAACCCGGCGCGCCTTTGGCAGGTGCGACTTTAGGCAGGTTGCTGGCTTCCAGCGCTTGTCGTTGTTGAGCGAGAGCGGCAATGGTTTGCTCGCTGGCCATGGGAATCACTTCAGGCGAAACCGGGGAGCCCGGGCGAACCCGTTGCAGACCCTTGACGACGATCGTGTCGTCCTTGTTCAGGCCGCTGCGCACGATACGCAGGCCTTCGATCTTCGGACCGAGTTCGACGGCGCGGTAGGCAGTCTTGTTGTCGCCATCCATCACCAGCACGAACT
Source organism: Pseudomonas sp. MCal1 (assembly GCF_026341415.1). Lineage (NCBI taxonomy): Bacteria > Pseudomonadati > Pseudomonadota > Gammaproteobacteria > Pseudomonadales > Pseudomonadaceae > Pseudomonas > Pseudomonas sp. MCal1. Next base: position 52,307 of record NZ_JAKUMP010000003.1, on the reverse strand, counting down.
TCTTGCCGAGGTCGGTACCGACCGCTTCGTCGTTGATCAGCATGGCGTTGTAGGTGCCGCTGCCGACCAGTTTCAAGCGTGCATACAGACCCGGGGTGTAGCTGCCGTCGCTGTTGTCGAACACCGCGCGACCACGGATGGTGCCGGTCTTCGGGTTGACCTGGTTATCGATAAAGTTCATCTGGCCCAGATGCGGGTTGCCGTCTTCATTGGACAGGCCCATGTACACCGGAGTGGTGGCGCCGCGCTGACCTTGACGGGCGAGTTGGGTGTATTTGAGGAACACACGCTCGTCGGCGTCGAAGTAGGCGTAGACCTTGTCGGTGGACACCACACTGGTCAGCGGAGTGGTGTCGGCGGTCACCAGGTTGCCGGCAGTGATCTCGGCACGGCTGACGCGACCGCTGATCGGGGCGGTGACGCGGGTGAAACTCAGGTTCAGTTTGGCCAGATCCAGCTGCGCTTGCAGGGCACCGACTGCAGCGCGTGCTTCTTGTGCAGCGCTGGTGCGCGAGTCGGCCAGTTCGGCGGAGATCGCGTTGCTGGCACGCAGTCGTTCGCCACGACCAGCTTCGTTTTCACTACGGGTGGCGTTGGCGCGGGCCTGGGCAACCAGCGCTTCGAGGCGGCGGACCTCGGCCTGGAACGGACGCGGGTCGATCTGGAACAGCAGGTCGCCTTTCTTGACCAGCGCACCTTCGGTAAAGGCGACTTCGTCGATCTGGCCGGAGACCCGCGGACGGATTTCAACGGTTTCCGGCGCTTCGAGGCGCCCGGTGAATTCGTCCCACTCGTTGACCGGTTGTTCCAGCACCTTGGCCACGCTGACTTTGGCAGCAGGCATGGTGGCGGCGGTTTCCGGTGTCTTGCCGCAGGCGCTCATCACCAGCACGGCCAACATAGCCAACGGAAAGCGCAAATGTTTGAGTGATTGTTCCATGGATGCATCCGCCAATGTATTGAAGATGGGCGGATGATGCTCGGCGGGTAGGAAGCAAACGAATCGAATGACACGAAGGTAACTATCATTCGGAATGATATAAGCCCGAGCGAAGCCCTCTAGCATGCACCTTTCGTTAGGTGGCTATCAATTTGGCTGATGACAATTCTGTGTTGCGCGATCTGCAACTGTCGCGATTGAACCTGCGCGGTGAGGATTACGCGACGATTAAATGTCCGGCAGAAGTGACCAGGCCCTGGCGCCCCTCACGCTCAACGCTCAGCCAGCGCTGATGTATGCGTACTGCGCAGATAGCGCGCGGGTGGGCTGCCCAAGGTTTTGCGAAACATGCTGATGAAGGAACTGACGGATTCGTAGCCCAACGCTTCAGCCGTCCTTTGTACGGATTTCCCCTCGGCCAGGCTTTGCAGCGCGACGATGATCTGCCATTGCTTGCGCCACTGGCCAAAAGTGAGCCCGGTTTCGGCTTTTATAAGTCGGGCCAGCGAGCGTTCGCTCATCGCCACCTGTTGTGCCCAATTGGCCATGGTGGCGCGGTGGGCGGGGTTCTGGGCCAAGGCCCGAGCGATCGTGCGTAGCGGTTTGGAGGCGGGCAGTGGCAGATAAAGCTGTTCGGTCGGCGCCTGTTCAAGCTCTTCCAGCAGCACACCGGCCAGCCGTGAGGTGCGCGACTCAGCAGGGTAATCCTGCGCCTGATCGCTCAGGTGCAGGATCAACTGCAGAATCAGCGGCGACAGCGCCAGGGTGCAGCAGTGATGAGGCATTGATGCGGCGCCGGGTTCGATGAACAGGAAACACACCTGACCATTGGCAGTAACGCGGTTGCTGTGCGCAATGCCACCGGGGATCCAGACGCCGAAACCTGACGGGACCATCCACACACCATCTTCTCCCGTACAGACAATGCCGCCGCGATACGCCACGACCAACTGGCCTTTGCGGTGCTTGTGTTCGGCGGACTCACTGTCGTTGCGCTGGGGTGCGAGCATCAACGCGACGGCAGGTTGCGCGAGGTTGTCGTATTCGAATTGATCGACTTGCAAGGGCTGAGCTTCGGCCATGGAGGGGCGCCGCTTGTCTGGATTTGATTATATTTTGGCAGTCTACTCAATATCGGCAAGCGTGGTGATTCCTTAGCATTTTCAACACGCCCGACACGGCCGGGCGAACGCTGAAAATCTGGATTCGGGTGCTTGTCATGCTTAATGAAGTCTCAATTGCCAACCTCTACTTTCCTCCTTTGTTCATATACCTCGGCACGACATTTCTGGCCTACAGAGTCATTGAACGTGTAACCCGTCATTGGCTGGACAGCGCGTGGCACCCCGCGCTCGCACGTTTCTTCGTCTCGCTCATCGTTCTCTCGGCGCTGGTCGTCCATTACTGAGCGAGGGTCACCATGTCTATCGTCAAAATTCTCAAACCTGCCGTTACTCTCGTACTGGGTTCATTAGCGCTGATGTTCTGCCTGCAACTCTGGCGCGCCTATGTACTGGCGCCCTGGACGCGGGACGGTCGCGTGAGTGCGCAGGTTGTGCGGATTGCACCGGAGGTGTCCGGGCAAATCAATCAATTGGCGGTCAGCGAAAACCAATGGGTGGCCAAGGGCGATTTGCTGTATCGCATCGATGCGCGCTCTTATCGACTGGCACTGCAGCAGCGCATGGCGGAGTTGACTGAATCACGCAGTGTGTTCGACCAGCGCAACGCTCAATTCAAGCGTCGTACACAACTGGCCGGAGCCATCGCCCGGGAAGAGGTCGACAACGCCGCGCGTGAACTGGCGGTGGCCCAATCGCGGCTGGACGCGGCACGCAGCCATCTTGCCCAGGCGCAACTCGACCTTGAGCGCACCACGATCCGTTCGCCGGTCGATGGCTACGTCACGCAACTGCGACTGCACCCAGGCGATTACGCAGATGCTGGGCATACCAACCTGTTTGTGGTCGACGGTTACAGTTTCTGGATCACCGGTTATTTCGAAGAGACCAAGTTACCGGGTGTGCGTATCGGCGCGCCGGTGTCAATCAAACTGATGGGTTTCGCGCCGTTGCTCCAAGGCCACGTCGCGAGTATGGGCAGGGGAATTGCGGACACCAATGAGGTGCGCAACGACAGCGGTTTGCCCGAGGTGAGCCCGACCTTCAGCTGGATTCGCCTGGCCCAGCGTGTGCCGGTGCGGATTGAGCTGGACAACGTACCGGAGGGCGTGGAGTTGGCAGCGGGCATGACCGCCAGCGTCGAAGTCACGCAGCCCGACGCGGTGCCGCGCTGGCGCCTCATCCATTGGTTGCAGGCATTCATGTGATGACCCGTCTGTTAATACGGCTGTTTGCGGCAATCCCTCGGCCCTGGACGCCTGGCACTTTCGCCTACGTATCGCGCAGTGTCCTGGCGGCAGGATTGGCGCTGTGGCTCGGCTTTCAGCTGCATCTGGACTCGCCGTTCTCGGGCGCCTCCACGGTGTTGTTGCTGGTGCAGCCGGTACAAGGCGCGGTTCGCGGCAAGGGTTTCTACCGGATGCTGGGGACTTTGGCAGGTTTGTTCGCAGCTTGCGTCCTGACCGGGCTGTTCGCCCAACAGATGTTGCTGTTCTTGCTCGGCATCGGCCTGTGGCTGGGCTTGTGTGTGGCGGCGATGACCGTGTTGCGTCATTACCAGGCCACCGCTGCCGTCGTGGCCGGATATACCGTCTGCCTCGCATTGGGTCCCGCCATCGTCGCGCCACAAAAGGCTTTTGAGCACATCGTGACCCGTGGTACAGCGGTGGCAATCGGCGTGCTTTGCCTGAGTCTGGTGGTCACGCTGTTCAGCTCGAGGACCATGGAGTACAAAATCAGACGCACGCTCGCCGAAGTATGTGCCCGCAGTGCCAGGCTGCTTGCGATGCACCTCTCGGGCGAACAGCGCGCCGAGCGGTTTACACAGGCTCATCAGCTCGCCATCGATATCGGCAAAGTGGACGATTTGTTGGGGCTGGGACGCGGTGAGTCAGCGCTGCTTCGCGCGCGGCAATCGGCGATTCAGGCAGGGCTGGCGCATTTACACGCCGTGGTGCTCGATATGCACTACGACCGTTGCGGCATGGAAACCGAGCCGCCGTTGCTCGCCCAAACAAGTGCGGCGCTGCTCGCGCTGAGTAACCGGATAAGCGACGACTATCACGCCTGTGCCCAGACCGTGAGGCAACTGCGTGTTCAGGTGGAGGCTTGCGCGGGGGCAACCCCCGGCGTACGACCATTTTGCGAACAATTGACCGACCTGAGCGAAGCCTTGCAGCACTTTTCCAGCCTCGATCACCCTCGCCGGCAACCGGTAAGGGTCGTGGGTTTCCACCGCAACTACGCCGATGCCGCACGCAACGGCTGCAGGGCACTGCTCGCCTTACTGGCCGCCGGCGCCATCTGGTATCTCAGCGGTTGGGGTCAGGGCCCCACGCTGCTGGCTGTCGTTGGGCCCTGCTGCACACTGCTGGCGACCGCTCCCGCGCCGGAACAAGGCATGGCCGGTTTTATCCGGGGTACATTTTATGCCGTGGTCGCCGCTGCGCTGTGCAAGTTTCTGCTGTTGCCGCAGATCAACAATTTCCCCCTGTTGCTGCTGATGCTGGCGGCATTCTGGTCGTTCGGGATTCATGCGACGAGTCAGCCTCGCCACGCGCTGCAAGGGGTTGCTTACCTGATCGGCTTCAACACCTTGGTGAGTACTGGCGGTACGGCGGTCTATGATTTCGCTGATTTTGCCAATCAGTCGCTCGCCTGGTTCGTGGCCATGGCCGTCTGCCTGTTGGCGTTCCAGATGATGCCGAGAGACAGAGCACGGGATGTTCAAGCACTGAAGCGCTCTATTCAAAGGGGCATCCGGTCACTGCTGCGTCGTGCAGACACTATCAATCACCCGCAATGGCAATCGAAACAGCAGCATCGAATCGTTACATTGAAGAATCTGCTTGGCACCGATATCAAGCTTGATGACCGAGCTGGATGGCTGTCGCTGCAATTGAGTAAGCAATTGAACCGAATTCAACAGTGCACGGACGAAATGGACCCTGATTCTGCCGTCGCCCAATGTGCGCGAGCCAGCATTCGGCGAATGGCTCGATGTTCGGGTGAGCCGGGGATCACTGCAGTACAGGCACGGCGCACAGCAAAAGCGATGAGCCGGCTCGGTGCGGAACATCTGGCGATTGTTTGCAAAGAGCTCGCCTGGCTGCTGGAGCAATACGCAATCATCGCGAGTCCCGTTACACGCAAGAAGCAACCAGCGAACCTTCGCTCTAACATGACTTGATATTCATACTTCGATGTTTGGCCAATCCCGGACCCTGTGTTTATGAGAGATCTGCCCCCGACCGCAACCTTGCGTGCTTTCGAAGTGTCTACCCGGCACCCGACTTTCACCGCCGCCGCGCAGGAATTGCATGTGACTCAAAGCGCGGTCAGCCATCAGCTCCGGCATTTGGAGGAACTTTGGGGCCTGCAGCTGTTTGAACGCGGCAAGTCGTTACGGCTTACGCCTGCGGGCGCTACCTTGGCGCCGATTGTACGCGAGTTCTTCATGAGCCTTGAGGCGACGCTGGCTGATTTGCGGGAGCAAAAGGGCAGGGTCCGGCTCAGCGTCAGCACAACCTATTCCTTCGCGCTGAAATGGCTGCTGCCACGCTTGCCGAACCTGGCCCGCCAGCACCCGGAACTGTTGGTGTCGCTGGACACCACGGACAAGGTCATCCATTTCGCCAGCAGCGAAGCCGATGTCGCGATTCGCTTGGGCAAGGGCAATTATCCTGGTCTGTATTCGCAGTTTTTGTTCGGCGAGCAGGTTTTCCCGGTGGCCAGTCCCGAACTGCTGCAACGCGTCGGAATGCCGGGCAGTCCTGCCGACTTGTTGCAGTTGCCGCTGCTGGCTCGTGACGGCGCTGAACTGGCGCCGAAGTGGGAAGTGTGGTTCCAGTCCGTCGGGCTGGCGTTTTCGCCACTGCGGGAAAGCGTCAGGTTTGGCGACACCAATATGACGGTGGAGGCGGCTTTGCTCGGCCAGGGTATTGCTCTGGTGCGCAGTGGGCATGTCGAGAACGAAATCGGCGATGGCCGTCTGGTGCGGCTGTTCGATGTGCCGTTTCAGTCGCCGCTCGCTTATTACTTCGTTTGTCCCAAGGGCGTTGAGACGCAGCCGCACATTGAGTGTTTTCGCGAATGGTTACTCGGTGAGGCGCTGAAAGTGCAGGGCGGGCAAGTTTCAAGACATGAATAATCACTCATGGTGCAATGAGGAGTCGTCTCTGTAATCCTGCCGTTCGGGCTGCCTAAAATGACCAATGCCTACTCATCTCGTCCTCCTTGTCCTGTTCGCCGCGCTGCTGCACGCCGGCTGGAATGTACTGTTGCGCGGCGGTGTCGATCGGCTCTGGTCGATGACGGTGATGTGCGTTGCAATTGCCACGGTTTGCGCAGTTGCCGCGATGTTCATGGCAGCGCCTGCACCTCAGAGCTGGGGATACGCGCTGCTGTCGGCCTTGCTGCATGTCGGCTACAACCTGTTTCTGGTGCGCAGTTACCGGGTCGGCGATCTGGGACAGATTTATCCGATTTCGCGCGGCTCATCACCTGCGTTGATTACGCTCGGCGCCGTGTTGTTTGCCGGCGAAACCATCACCCCCGGCCAGTTGCTCGGCATTGCGCTGGTGTCAGGCGGAATCATTTCGCTGGCCTTCCGGGGACGCAGCCTGTCGGTGCCAAGCCTGCCTTATGCACTGGGAACCGGTTGCTTTATCGCGGCTTATAGCGTGATCGACGGCATTGGCGCGCGGCTTTCCGGTGCGCCGCTTGCCTACACGGTGTGGATGAGTGCCTTGTGGGGCGTGCTGATGCCGGCGGTCTACATCGGTCTGCGCGATGCCCGCAGCCTGTTTTCGATCCGGCCCGGAATGTTCGCTGCGGCAATGGGAGGGCTGGTCTCTCTGCTTGCTTATGCAATCGTAATTTACGCGATGAACGAAGCCCCGCTGGGCGCGGTGTCAGCCTTGCGTGAAACCAGCGTGCTGTTCGCGGCGTTGCTTGGCTACCTGTTCCTCGGTGAAACACTTACCGTCCGCCGGATGCTGGCCTGTGTGGTGATCGCCAGCGGCGCGATCATCATCGGCTGACTCGGCTTCATCTGCCAAGGAGTAATTTCATGGTTAACGTCTCGCAGGCTCCGCTGATTCTGATCACAGGTGGCAGTCGGGGAGTGGGCGCCGCCACTGCCCGACTCGCCGCTGAACAAGGCTACGACGTCGCGATAAGTTACGTTGCCAATGACGCCGCCGCGCTGAAGGTTGTGGCAGATGTCGCAGCGATGGGACGCAAGGCGTTGGCGATGCGTGCCGACAGTGCCGACCCCGAGCAGGTCGCAGGGCTTTTCACAGCGATCGACCATACGTTCGGGCGCATCGATGTCCTGGTCAATAACGCTGGCGTGCTGGCGCAACAGTCACGCCTTGAGGACCTTGGCTTCGAGCGCATGCAGCACATCTTTGCGGTCAATGCTCTCGGGCCGATACTGTGCGCCCAGCAGGCTGTGAAACGCATGTCCCGGCGGCATGGCGGTGCGGGCGGCGTGGTGATCAATGTCTCGTCGGCTTCGGCGCGTTTGGGCAGTCCGAATGAATATGTCGACTACGCGGCCTCGAAAGGCGCGCTGGAAACATTCACCATCGGGTTCGCCAAAGAGGTGGCCCGCGAGGGTATTCGCGTCAACTGTATCCGCCCGGGTCACATCTATACCGACATGCACGCCAGTGGCGGCGAGCCGGGACGGGTTGATCGGGTCAAGGGCTCGATCCCGATGGGCCGGGGCGGCCAGCCGGAGGAAGTGGCGCGGGCCATTTTGTGGTTGGCCAGCGCGCAGGCCTCGTTTGTTACCGGTACATTCCTGGACGTAACGGGCGGTAAATGAGTCGGGCGGGCTGTAATAGCGAGGTGCACCTGAAGTGATCAGATGAACAAACGCCCGGCGAAACCTAGAGACTGTCAGGGTCGCCGAAAAACATCTGAATCCGCGACCGCAACCACCTTTCCCCCGGATCGTTATCCTGCGACCCACGCCACGCCATATGCAGTTCAAACGTGCGCGTCGGCAACGGCGGATCTTCCGCCCGCAGACCGCCAGCTGCTGTCAGTGCTTCCGCCGTGTAATCGGGAACGGTCGCTACGATGTCGGTGCCCGCCAGCAGCGTACCCAGTCCATTGAACTGCGGCACCGCCAGTACCACATGCCGTTTACGCTCGAGTTTTTCTAGCTCTTCATCGACGAAACCACTGAGGTCGCCGGCAAACGACACCAGCGCATGCGGACGGGCGCAGTAATCGTCCAGGCTCAGTGGTCCCGGCACAGTATCGGCGCGCAGTAGTTTGGGTGCGCTGCGGCGCAAGACCTTGCGTTTGGCGTTGGCCGGCAGGTCGGTGGTGTAGCTGACGCCGATGGAGATTTCACCGGAGGCAAGCAGGCCTGGCATCAGGATGTAGTTGACGCGGCGCACCACCAGCACGATGCCGGGCGCCTCGGCGCGCAGGCGCTTGAGCAGCATCGGCAGCAGCGCGAACTCGACGTCATCAGACAGGCCGATGCGAAATACAGAGGTGCTGGTGGCCGGGTCGAACTCTGCCGCTCGGCTGACTGCGGTTGAAATGGAGTCGAGGGCCGGAGAGAGCAGGGCGAAGATTTCCACCGCGCGGGCGGAAGGCTCCATGCTGCGTCCGGTGCGCACGAACAAAGGGTCGTCGAACAGGCCGCGCAGGCGAGAAAGTGCCGCGCTGATCGCCGGCTGGCCGAGAAACAGCTTTTCCGCCGCACGGGTCACGCTGCGCTCATGCATCAGCGTTTCGAACACGATCAACAGGTTGAGGTCGACACGACGCAGGTCATTACGATTCATCTGGAGTCCTGGCAGAGTCATCAAGCTTGACGAGAGCGACCATATGAGAACAATGGCCGGCATGAATCTTACGGGGAAAGGCTGGTAGTCTGCACCGGGTAATTCAGCTTTACTGAGAAGCCGGCAGCAGTTTTTTCATGGATTTTCTCAATGCTGACCATGCTGCGGAATCAATGACAGGCATGTCGACTATTAATAGCCACTGATAGTCTTGGCTGGAAAGCCCAGATAGAGTTCAGGGCATTAGAGGTTACTTTGACGAGGTTTGCGATGTCCCGCACGATCCGTTTTCACAAGTTTGGTCCAGCCGAGGTGCTCAAATGCGAAGAGCATGCGGCTGCTCAGCCAGGTCCTGGCGAAGTGCAGGTGCGTGTCGAGGCGATCGGCATCAGCTGGTATGACACGCTGTGGCGCCAGAATCTGGCGTCGTCCCAGGCGCGTCTGCCTTCGGGCCTCGGTCATGAAATGGCCGGCGTAGTCACAGCCATCGGCGATGGCGTCGAAGATCTGGCCGTGGGCGACAAGGTGGCCAGTTTCCCGGCCGAAAGCCCCAATGATTACCCGGTCTACGGCGAACTGATCGTTCTGCCGCGTACTGCGCTGACCCGTTATCCGGACGTGCTCAGCCCGATTGAGGCCAGCGTGCATTACACGCCGCTGTTGATCGCCTATTTCGGTTACGTTGATCTGGCACGGGTCAAACCCGGTCAGTTCGCCCTGGTGACCGACGCCAGCCACTGCGCCGGGCCGTCCTTCGTACAGTTGGGCAAGGCGCTGGGTGTTCGGGTCATTGCTGCCACCAAAACGGCGGAAGAGCGTGAGTACCTGCTGTCTCTCGGTGCCGAGAAAGTAATCGTCACCGAAGAAGAAGACCTGTTGATGCGAATCAACAAGATCACCGACAACCGTGGCGTCGACGTTGTGTTCGATGGTCTCGGCGGACCGCAGATGTCGCTGCTTGGCGATGTGCTGGCTCCCCGTGGCAGCCTGGTGCTTTACGGCCTGCAGGGCGGCAACCAGACGCCGTTCCCGGCCTGTGCCGCGTTTCAGAAGAACATTCAGTTCTTCGTGCATTGCATCGGCAACTTCACCGGCAAGCCGGAGCTCGGCATCATTCAGGACCATGTCGCCTTGCAGCGCGCCTTGCGTGATATCAACCAGCTCACTGCCGATCGTGTGCTGCTGCCGCTCAAGACTCGTGTGTTCCCGTTCAACGAGTTTGTCGAAGCACATCGCTACATGGACGAGTGCCCATGCCGCGAGCGGGTTGCCCTGCAAATCGAACCTGCCTGATCTTCCCTGTCAGAGTCCGTGGCCCCACGGACTCTTGTGCGTTTTATCCTTCAGACATCGAGAAAACCTGGGCCAGAAGCCTGGGGATGTTCAGCAACTGAACTGGTTTTTACTCTCGATCTGTATCTTCTAATTGCCCTCCAGACGCTGATAATTGAATGACTACTTTCATCTCAAGGAATGAGCTATGTCTGTGCATTCTGTTTGTGTCGTACAGCATCAATCGGCTGTTTATCATTGCGCCTCAAACTTCTGTTTAAAGTTTGTAGGGGTGCAATGTAATCCCTTCTTTTTTTCTTGTGCTAATTATGTGCAGGGAGTTGTAAGAAGTTTCCTAGGAAAACTTTATCCCGGAAGGCGCCCAGTAGTGGCGGGGCTTTCGGCGGTGTCGGCCGTGATTCCTAAATGTCGCTGGCTCAACTGTTTCAAATAACTACAAAAGCTTAAGTGTTAGCATTTCAGCGACTATTAATTAATGAAGAATGATTGTGCGTCCGCCATTCGTGGCCGTGCGATATAAAACCTTTGATACCGGGTGAAGTACTGATGAGCGCGATCCATGATCAGGCAATGAATTATGTCTACCAGCAAGTATTGCAGCGACTGCTGAGTTTCTTTTCCCGTGCCGAGCGCACGGCATTGCAGCTGTTGATCCAGCGCCTGGCAGTTGCTGCCGGGGGCATGGATCGCATCGGTGAATTCAAGATATTGGCCATCCAGTCCGGCACACGCGACTGCTGCTACAGCCTGGCCCTTTTGCGTGCAGCCCAGTTGAGCATCGCCGGGCGCGCGCCTGCCACGTTTCAGTTGCGTGTTGCCACCTTGCGTTGCAATGGCGTACCGGCTTCGGCATTGCACAACATGCACCGCAGCTTCAGTGCGCTGTTCCTGTATGACGATCCACGCGTAGAACTTTTGATGGTGGATCATCGCGAGATCCTGCCATTCAACCATCTGGCGCCTGTCTGCGACGAGGGGCGGGAAGCCGGCAGGCTCAACCTGCTGATGGTAGGACATCGCCGCGACCGGGATGAGCCGTTGACGCTTTGGGATGACCTGTACCTGACCACCGCCGAGTTCTACGGTCAGGTCGCCCGCTGGAGCAACGGTGTCGACGCCTTGATCAACAGCGACAACGCGCGTCGTCAAGAGCAGTTTCTCGATGGCCTCGACCGGGCCGTGCGCAAGGTCGGCATGGGCGGGTTGTCGCGCAAGGGCGGCGGGTTCGATGAACTGTTCAGTTTGCTCGACAGCCTCGGCAGCGATTGTTATCGCGAGCTCTATGCCCAGGAGGATCGGGTACTGTGGCGACCGCTCGGTGAGTTCGAAGCCTGCCGTCGTACCAGCTATATCGGCATCGACGACATGGTGGTCGGCAAAATGGAGGAACGCTGGCCCTTGCTCAGCGATTTCCTCGGCTTTCAGGCCGACGATCTGATGCTTGAGGCGCGAACCGGCGAGTGTGCCGATCCCCTGGTCGGCGCCTACCTGCAAGGTTTGCAGGCCAGTTACACCGAAGGACGCACCTACGGGGCCGGGGTCTCGGAGTATCAGCAACAATGTCTGGCAACGATGCGCCGCAGGAACACACCTGAGCAGGTTTGCGAACGCTTTAAATCGGCGTTCGGCAATCTGTCCGATCTCGCGGAGCACCAATCGCTGGCCGCGGCTTCCCTGCAAAAGAATTTCGGCCTCACTGAACAGCAACTGGTTTGCCTGCTGTTCGCACCTTTCATCAACGCTGGCGCCGGCCTCGAGCGATTCCTGCGCACCTGTCATCCGGGCATGCTGGTTGCCATGCCGGATCTGCACCGTGCCATGCAAGGCTTGCACGCTCCGGAGCAGGTCTTGCAATGGATGACCGATGTCAGCGGCCTGCCACTGCGACTGATCTGCCGGTTGTACGCAATGGAAGCGATCCAGATGGACGGACATGTTCCCAAAGCGCAGGAGTTACTCGAGCACGATGTCACTCTGGACGACCGTTCGGCGGAAGGTTGAGTGGGGTTTTGTTGTCCGGCCACGGGGACAAGTCTGCGGACGTACGCTCATGAGTGAGCCAAGAGAATCCGACTTTGCCTATCAGGCGGTCTATCGTTACCTGACACAGCTGATCAGCGAGCCGGGCAATCAGGAAGCCATTCGACTGCCGTCGCTACGGCAACTGGCGGAACGGCTGAATGTGTCGATTTCGACCATTCAATACGCCTACGCGTTGCTGGAAAAAGAAGGCCGGGTCTATTCCGTGGCCAAATCCGGATATTTCGCGCGGCCGACATCGACAGTCATGCCACCCGGGTGCGGCAGTGATTTGCTGGAAACGGTTTACGTGAATGCCAGACGCTTCGGCATGCAAGTATTGAGTGCCGATGAGCCCGCGTCGATCCAACCCCTGGATCGTCCCTTGCTGATGCTTGAACGCGAGTTGTTGCGCCAGTATCCCCGGCACTTGCAGACGCTGGCCCAGCCTTGCGGCGAACTGGAACTGCGCACGTTGCTGGCTGCCCGCTACACCACATCGGCCGCCCATTGCTGGCACGCCGAAGACGTCTACATCGGTGCCGATCTGCGAGGGGTGCTGGAAATCCTGATCGCCGCCCTTGAGCTGCGCCACGCAACCGTGGTGATCGAGTCGCCGTGTGACTGGATGATTCTGCGTCTGTTCCAGTCCGCCGAGGTTCGGGTGATCGAGCTGCCGCTACAGCCAGATGGCGCATTCGACCCGCAGAAACTGCAGAGGCTACTCGCAAACGAGCGGGTGCGACTGATCCTGCTGTCCTCCAGATTGAATATGCCCCATGGCAGCCGCATTCCTCTGTCCAGCCGTCAGGCGATTGCGCGGTTGCTTGTGAAGCATGGCACCTGGCTGCTGGAAAATGATTGTCACGGCGAGTTGCTGGACGACGCCGAAGAAACGCCGCTGCGCGAGCTGGTGGATCCCGACCGCCTGTTGGTGTTTTCCATGTTCGAAAACGTCATCGGGGTCGAAGCGCCCTATGGTTTTGTACTGGCGCGACAATGGCGTACGGACCTTCAGCGTCACTTCCTGCTGCGTTCGTTCCGCCTGTCACCGATCCGCCAGAAGGCCATCGCCCGACTCTACGCGAGTGGGCGAGTGGACCAGCATTTGCCGATGCTCAAGTGCTTGCTCAGAGAGCGTCGAACGCAATGGATCGATTTGATACGTGAACGTCTGGGCGACTTTCTGCAGGTTGTGGAACCCGCTGGCGGCGCAACGATCTGGCTGCGCTCTGCACGCCCGATCGCGATGGATGCAGTGTTTCATCGGTTACTCAAACAGCACGTGCTGATTGCACCGGGGGAGTTGTTCAGCCTACAGGGCCTGCACACGCAACACATGCGTTTGAGCGTGACAGGCAGCGCCGAGCACGAGTTGTTAAGACTTGTCGGACTGCTCGGGGATGCGTTGCGACTGGCTCCGCGGACAGATGCGCGTAAACACCCGGCCTGTGTGCAATAGACCCCATCGCGCTTCGGCCAAACTGCCAGTAAACTCCGGTGTAATTTCCTGAACCACTCTATTTCAGAGGTTTTGCATGACACTCAGTCCTTTTGCGGGCAAACCGGCACCGGCAGAACTGTTGGTCGACATCCCGCGACTGGTTACGGCGTATTACACCGGTCAACCCGACGCCTCGGTTTCCACCCAGCGCGTGGCGTTTGGCACCTCCGGGCACCGGGGTAGTTCCTTTGATTTGAGTTTCAACGAGTGGCACGTTTTGGCCATCAGCCAGGCGATCTGCCTGTATCGCGAAGCCCAGGGCATCACCGGGCCGCTGTTTGTCGGTATCGACACGCATGCGCTGTCGACTCCAGCCGGGGCCAGCGCGCTGGAAGTGCTGGCGGCCAATGGCGTGACCGTGATGATTGCCGAAGGTGATGAGTACACGCCGACCCCGGCAGTCTCCCACGCCATTCTTTGCTACAACCGTGGTCGCACCACCGGCCTGGCCGACGGTATCGTCATCACCCCGTCGCACAACCCGCCACAAAGTGGTGGCTACAAGTACAACCCAACCAACGGCGGCCCGGCCGACACCCACATCACCAAGTGGATCGAAGCCAAGGCCAACGAACTGCTGGCCAACAAACTGGCCGGCGTTAAACGCATCAGCTACGAGCAAGCGCTCAAGGCCCAAACCACCCATCGTCACGACTACGTCAACACCTACGTGGCCGACCTGATCAACGTCATCGATTTCGATGCCATTCGCGGTGCCAAGCTGCGCCTGGGCGTCGATCCTCTGGGCGGAGCTGGGGTGCGTTACTGGTCGGCGATTGCCGAGCACTATCGCCTGGACCTGGACGTGGTGAACAAGGAAGTCGATTCGACGTTCCGCTTCATGACCGTCGACTGGGACGGCCAGATCCGCATGGACCCATCGTCCAGCCATGCCATGCAAGGCCTGATCGGTCTGAAGGAGCGTTTTGACGTGGCCTTCGCCTGCGACCCGGATCACGACCGTCACGGCATCGTCACGCCATCCGGCGGTCTGCTGGCACCGAACAACTACCTGGCGGTGTCGATCGACTACCTGTTCCAGAACCGTCCGCAATGGCGCGCCGACGCAGCCGTGGGCAAAACCGTGGTCAGCAGCGGTCTGATCGATCGCGTGGCCAAGCGTCTGGGCCGTCGTCTGTACGAAGTGCCGGTAGGTTTCAAATGGTTCGCCGATGGCCTGTTCGACGGCTCGCTGGGTTTTGGCGGCGAAGAAAGCGCCGGCGCCTCGTTCCTGCGCAAGGATGGCGGTGTCTGGAGCACCGACAAGGACGGTCTGATTCCGGCCCTGTTGGCCGCTGAAATGACAGCCCGTACTGGGCGCGACCCAAGTCAGGCCTACCGTGCACTGACTGATGAACTGGGCGAACCGTTCTCGGTGCGTGTCGACGCCAAGGCCAATCCGGAACAGAAGGCGCTGCTGAGCAAGCTGTCGCCAGAGCAGGTCACCTCGACCGAACTGGCGGGCGAGAAGATCCAGAGCATTCTCAGCAAGGCTCCAGGCAACGATCAGGCCATTGGCGGCCTGAAAGTGATGACCGAAAACGGCTGGTTCGCTGCGCGTCCTTCGGGCACCGAAGACATCTACAAAATCTACGCCGAAAGTTTCATCGGCGACGCCCACCTCAAGCAACTGGTGGCTGAAGCGCAAACCCTGGTAGACGGTGCGATCAGCGCTAAGTAACGCCAGACAACGGAAAAGGGCGACCCTGAGGTCGCCCTTTTTTGTGCCCGCGATTCGCCGGTCAGACCAGGTCCACCAACACGATCTCGCTGTCTTCCAGCGCCGTGACGGTCAGCACCTGTTCATCAGCCACCGCCACACCGTCTCGAGCTTGTGCACGCAAGCCGTTGACTTCAATGACACCCGTCGCCGGAACCAGATACGCCCGACGTCCGGCATCGAGGCGGTATTCAGCCGTTTCTCCGGCCTTGACAGTGGCCGCCACCAAACGCGCGTCGGCGCGGATGCGCAGGCTTTGATCGTCACCGTCCTTGCCGCTGGCGAGGGTCACGAAACCTTCGCGATCGCCTTTCGGGAACGGTTTGGCGCCCCAGGACGGCGGTGCGCCCGTTTCAGTTGGCAGAATCCAGATCTGGAAGATCTTGGTGTCCGTGGCTTCCAGGTTGTATTCGCTGTGGGCGATCCCGGTGCCGGCGCTCATCACTTGTACGTCGCCAGCCTCGGTGCGGCCCTTGTTGCCCAGGTTGTCCTGATGGCTGATCGCACCTTCACGCACGTAGGTGATTATTTCCATGTCGCGGTGCGGGTGAGTCGGGAAGCCCGTGCCGGCGGCAATGATGTCGTCGTTCCACACGCGCAGGTTGCCCCAGTTCATGCGTTGCGGATCGTAGTACTCGGCGAACGAAAAATGGTGATGGGCATCCAACCAGCCGTGATGGGCGCCGCCCAGCGAGCTGAAAGGTCTGAGTTCAAGCATGATCGTCTCCTCAAAAGGTTCGTCATGGGGCGCGATGCCTGAGCCACGAAGCGAGACCGGTGATTGATGACAGGCATCATCTATCAGCCAAACATCGATAAAAAGCGTAAAAAGTGCGGCATTCCAATCGAATCGATAGATATTAATAAGGCTCGAAACCGTCTCATCCGACTTTCAATTCATCGCCTAAACCAATGACCTGTAAGCATTTCGCTAGAACAAAAAAGCAAATGCAGACACCATAGCTCCCAACAGCCTCACATCCGGAGTCCGTCAGCGTGGCGCAACACACCCCCGATCTTCCTCCCGAACTTCGTCCCCTGGCCGAGATGCCTTGGTTCAAGCGCCTGGCTGCGCGTTTCCTTGGGCACGGCCTGACGCAACTGCGCGCCCAGCACCGGGCTTCGTGGTTGCACGGCCAGGCCGACGGCTTTCGCAGCGGACATACTGCCGGCGTGGATTACGGGTACAAGGAAGGCAAGGCTGACGGGCTGGAAGAGGGCCGGCAGGTTTTGTTGATCCGCGACAGCCGCAACACCGAGCATCGCCCGCCGGGTATCGACAATCACCTGTTCGACGACTGGCGCCTGCCGCTCAGCGCAGAACTGAAAAAGCGCATGAAAGCCGACGTCGCGCGCCTGCTGCCAGCCCACGCCCAGCCAAGCGTTGCGCAATGGAAGATGATTTTCAGCGATACCCCGTCAACTTCGGTGATTGCCGGTGCTGGAGCCGGCAAGTCGACCACGCTGGTCCTGCGGATCCTGCTGCTGACCCATTACCTCGGCTTTGAGCTCGATTCAATGACCGTGGTGACTTTCACTCGCGAGTCGCGCAAGGACTTCATCAACAAGCTGATCGAACTGTTCGCGTTATGGGGCCGCTCACTCAGTCAAAAAGCTGCGAAAGACCTGGTGCGCACGTTTCACTCGCGAATCCTGCCGATGGTCCGCAGCCTGCCGGGATTCGAGCGCTTGCAGGCATTCGAAAACCTCAGCCACCGCGCGCAGCCGGGTGACGAAGACGTCGACAGCAATCCATTCGATCTGCGCATCAACGACGCGCAACGCCAGCAGCTGAACGCCTGCTACCACCGTCTCTACAACGAAGACCCGCGCTTCGCGCAATTGATCCAACCGTTGTCCCGCCACGCCTTGCAACTCAAGGAACTGGAGCGCGATCACCCGGACGTGCAGAAGCGCGTCGCTGTAACGGAACTCGCGGCCCGACGGGATGAAGAGTTGTGCGACATGATCGAGGACATGTGGCTTCGCGCCGGCGCCTGGCCGATCAAGGACATCGAGCCGAGCCGCCAGACATTCGAAATCAACGGCGCGTCGTTCCATTGCCACGGCTATATTCCGAGTCTGGATGCTTGGGTTGTACTGGGTTTCGATCCTCGGGAAAACCCGCAGGTCTGCCGTCCCAACGCCAAGCTGACGGTTCGTGCAGAGTGGGCAGTCAAGCGCACCCTGTTTCAAGCTTTCTGTCGCAAGCCATTGATTTGGCTGGATAGTTATGAATCCTCAAGGCGCTTGTTGGCCACGCTTGCAGGTGATGTCAGCGCCGGTCCGGGCTTCGACTACAAGGTCAAGGGTGAGCTGGCGTCCGCGCCGTTGCTCGACTGTTTTGTCGCCGCCGCAGGTTTCATCGAGAACCTGGGGCTCGACGTACCTGACGCCGTCGGCCGCATGAGTTTTGCCAAGGACGATCCGGACAGGTTTTTCTTCGAGGCCCTGAGTCTGTTCTGGCGCGCGCTGGAAGATCACCTTCTGGATCAGAAGCCGCCGATCATGACCTACAACCGGATGTTCGCGCTGTTCAGCGAGCACTCACCGGAAAACCTCAAACTGCTCAGCGATGAGCTGCTGCGCCCGATGTCGCACCTGATGATTGATGAGTTCCAGGACGTTTCGCCGCAGATCGTTTCGTGGATTCGTGCCAGCCTCTTGGAAATCCGCAGCCGCGGCCCGGCCATGCACGTCGGGCGAGGCGCGCAGCGATCGTCTCTGCTTTGCGTGGGCGACGACTGGCAATCGATCTACGGCTGGCGCGGCAGTTCGCCGAGTTACTTCATGGAGTTCAACAAGGAGTTCCCGTCGCCGAGCACGACCCGTGTAATGCTCAGCGACAACTATCGCAGTCATCAGCACATCATCGACGCGGCAGAACACATCGTTCGTGCCGCGCCCGCGATCCCGGGCAAGAAGGCAAAAGCCAGCGGCGAGGAGAGGCCGTTGCAGCCCGTCAACGTGCTGGAGCGCGACGATCAGGCACTCGGCCAGCGTCTGGCAGAACACTATCGAAACGGCGATTCAATCCTGATGCTCTATCGAAAAAGTAGCGATAAGTCATTGATAGAGCAGCATATTCAATCTGTAGTTAATGTGGATTCGAGCTTGCCTTACGAAGCGCGACGCCTGAAACAATTGACCTATCACAGCGCCAAAGGCCTGCAGGCCGACGCGGTCTTCCTGTTGGGTGATTGCCAGCACCTGACCAGTTCCCCCTACAAGAATCAGGTCTATCGCTTGGCCGGACTCGGCAAGGCTGGTGACAGCGAGCCGTACGACAGCGCGCAAAAAGACGAAATCCTGCGCCTGGCCTATGTCGGCATCACCCGCGCAGTCAGCCATTGCTACTGGTATGTCGAGCCTCAGGACAGTCAGGCGGTGAATATGCCTCGGGCTTCGGACCGGGTAACCAAGGGCAAACCGTTCTTCATCGATCATCGGCCAGAGAAGAAAACGGCCTGAATTTGGCGCCCATAAAAAAGCCCGCATAAGCGGGCTTTTTTATTTTAAATCAGCAAGTTATGCGTAACTCTTGAGAGACTCAGGAGGAATGAAAGCCTCCAGCTCATCCTCCACAGCTTCGATTATTCGCTCCACATCCGCCGCATTCATCACCGTGGCACAGGGAATGCCGGCGATCGCGATCAGGGTTTCGCCGCTGGCCCGATCGAACAGGCGGGCGACCAGGCTGCCGGGCGCATCCATGGTCGCCTCGAAACCCATTGGATGAAAATGCCAGCGCATCAGCTGGCACGCATTGGGGAACGTGACCTTGCTTGACCCTTTATTCATGTGTTGCCCGCCTTCTTCATCGAGCGCTTCCGTTTGCTCATGGTAGGTGGGAAGAGCCTTCATTGGCCCAACCGGTGATTGCCTTAAAAGTAGCATCTGAATGTGAATTTCCTGTGAGAATTTTCAGTTCATTTAGCGATTGCGCGGACTTTTTTGATGTAAGTCACGGTTCACTCCAATCGTCGCCAAAATGCCATCGCGGTCGGGTTATTGATGCAGCGCCAGAAGTTGGGCAAGCTCGGTTCTTTTTCCAAGAGTCCCTTATGCACGCCGATGATGACGGCCCGGAACAGACCCGGGCCACGGCCGAAACGGTCATGCGCTATCACCTGTGCTGGAAACACCGGGACCTGGATGGCGTGATGGCGCTGTACCACCCGGACATCCAGTACAACGATTTCTTCCAGAACCGCGTGCTTGGCCTCGACGAGTTGCGCGAGTACGTCCGGGTCAGCATGCCGCGTGAATCCGACGAAGCGCTGGAGCATTGCGACCGCATCCGCATCGACGGCAATACCGCGTTCATTCAATACGAAGTGACGTTGCGCGGCGGTAACGGGCTGGTGTCGTTTCGGTCCAGCGAAGCGATCACGGTCAAGGACGGGCAGATCTGGCGGGTCAACGAATATGCCTCGCTGGTGCGCGAACAGGCCGACAGCCCGGCGGCAAGCAGCCAGCGCCCGGCCGTGAGTCGCCTTGGTTTGTCGCCGCGCCAGTTGAGCTTCATGGCCGATGACTTGCAGCAGTATTTTCAAAGTCAGCAGCCTTATCTCGACCCCGAACTCGACCTGCAACGGGTGGCGAAGGAGTGCGGGTACAGCCGCAACCAGATTTCCTATTTGCTGAATCAGGTGCTGGGGCAAAGCTTCTACCGCTACGTCAATCAGGCGCGGCTGCAACATCTATTGCGGTCGCTGGACAACGCTGCTGCGCCGCTGCGCATCGACGAACTGGCCTTCGCCGCCGGTTTCAATTCGCTGTCGGCGTTCTATAGCTGCTTTCGCCAGCACACCGGCCAGTCGCCCAAGGCCTACGCGAAGCAAATTTCTTTGCGGACACGCGCGCAAGACAATTCCTGAGTTCTGCCTCTAGGATCGACGCCATCGAAACCTGGATTGGCGGAGTCTTGCATGCCGGCGTGGCGCACTATCAGTTTGTGGATGGACCAACTCGACGAGCCGCTGACCGCGCGTGCGTCGCTTGCGCAGGACCTGGACGTCGACGTGGCGATCATCGGCGCCGGTTACACCGGGTTGTGGACTGCGTACTACCTGAAACAACAGGCGCCGAGCCTGAACATCGCCATCATCGAGGCGCAAACCGCAGGCTTCGGTGCTTCCGGCCGCAATGGCGGCTGGTTGATGGGCAATCTGCTGGGGGAAGATCGCCTGCTGGCAGGGCTGTCGCCGCAACAACGCCGCGCTTCTTACGACTTGCTGCACGGCATTCCGGATGAGGTGGCGACTGTCCTCGAACGCGAAGGCATCGACTGCGATTACCGCAAAGGCGGGGTGCTGTACTGCGCCGCGCGCTATCCCGAGCAGGAAGTCAGTCTTCGCGATTACCTGAAAAAACTCCACGCCCAGGGACTGACCGACGACGATTACCGCTGGCTCAGCCCCGAACAGCTGGCGCAGCAGCTGCGCCTCGCCAAACCTTACGGCGGCATCTTCGCGCCACATGTGGCGACCATTCACCCGGCAAAACTGGTGCGGGGCCTGGCGCGAGCCGTCGAAAGCATGGGGGTGAAGATTTACGAAAACAGCCCGGTGACCCATTGGCAGGCCGGCAGCCTGCGCACCGACAAGGCCAGCGTGCGCAGCCGCTGGATTGTCCCGGCGATCGAAGGGTATTCGGTCACGCTGCCACCGCTGGGCCGTTATCAATTACCGGTACAGAGCCTGATCGTCGCCACCGAGCCGTTGTCCGCCGCGACCTGGGACGCGATCGGCCTCAGTCGGGGCCAGGCTTTCAGCGAGTTCAGCCGTCAGGTCACTTACGGCCAGCGCAGCGCTGATAACCGGCTGATCTTCGGCGCCCGTGGCGGCTATCAATTCGCCGGCAAGCTGCGCCACAACTTCGACCTGACCCGCGATGAAGTCGAGCTGCGCCGCTATCTGTTCGGCGAGCTGTTCCCTCAACTGAAAAACGTGCAGATCACCCACGCCTGGGGCGGCAATCTCGGCATGTCCCGGCATTTCAAACCGCACATGCTCTGTGATCGGGCCAACGGCATCGCGCTGTCTGGCGGCTATGGCGGGGAGGGTGTCGGCGCTTCCAACCTGGGCGGGCGGACGCTTGCGGATCTGATTCTCGAGCGCGACACCGAGCTGACACATCAACCGTGGGTGCTGCCCGACGGCGGGATCCACGCACTGCGAGCCTGGGAGCCGGAGCCGTGCCGCTGGCTCGGCTACAACGCGATCATCAAAAGCTTTGTCCACGAAGATCAGACCCTGGCCAACCCGGCGACCGCGCCCTGGCGGCGCAAGCTTGCCAGCCGCGTGGCCGGGTTCATGGAAGGTTTCATGCACTGAACGTTGTTTACTAAGAGACAGGTAACGCCATGAGCATCACCCAATTCAAGAACACCGCCACGTTGCAACTGGATGAGTCCAACCCGGTGGCCGTGCCGCTCGGCACGCCGGTGGCGATTGCCTCGACCACCAGCGTCGAGCGCGATGACGGCGTTGAAACCGGCGTCTGGGAATGCACGCCCGGTCGCTGGCGGCGGCAGATCACCGCTCAGGAGTTCTGCCATTTCATTTCCGGTCGCTGCACGTTCACCCCGGACGACGGCGGCGAAACCCTGCACATACAAGGTGGCGACGCGCTGATGTTGCCGGCCAATACGCTCGGGATCTGGGACATCGAGGAAACCGTACGCAAGACCTATGTCCTGATTTTCTGACGCTTTGATCCTTTTGATTGCCTGCCAACAACAATAGTCAACACAGGAATCGATCCATGATCCGAAAGACCCTCGCACTCGCACCCTTGATGCTCGCCGTCTCCCTCGCTCAGGCGGCGGATACGGTCAAGGTTTACAACTGGTCCGACTACATCGCGCCGGACACCGCCAAGAACTTCGAAAAGACCAGCGGCATTGGCGTTACCTATGACGTCTACGACAGCAACGAAACCCTTGATGGCAAGCTGATGACCGGCAAATCCGGTTACGACGTGGTGTTTCCGTCCAACCACTTCATGGCGCGGCAGATCGAGGGCGGGGCGCTGAAGAAGCTCGACAAGAGCCAGTTGCCGAACTGGAAGAACCTCAACCCGGTGTTGCTCAAGGCGTTGCAGACCAACGATCCGGGCAACGAACACGGCTTTCCGTACCTGTGGGGCAGCACCGGCATCGGCTACAACATCGCCAAGGTCAAGGCCGTGCTGGGTGATAACGCGCCAGTGGACTCCTGGGACTTGATCTTCAAACCCGAATACATGGAAAAGCTGCAGAAGTGTGGTGTCGCGATCCTCGACAACGGCCCGGAACTGCTGCCGGCAGCGCTCAACTACCTGGGTTTGCCGCATCACAGCAAGAACCCCGAGGACTACAAGAAAGCTGAAGCGCTGCTGATGAAAGTGCGGCCGTACGTCAGCTATTTCCATTCTTCGAAGTACACCAGCGACCTGGCCAATGGCGACATTTGCGTGGCCGTCGGTTTCTCCGGCGACATCCTGCAAGCGGAAAATCGTGCCAAAGAGGCGAAGAACGGCATCGAAATCGGCTACGAGATTCCCAAGGAAGGCGCCGCGATCTGGTTCGACATGGTCGCCATGCCCGCCGATGCGCCGGACGAGAAGGCCGGCTACGCGTTCATGAACTACCTGCTGCAGCCCGACGTGATGGCCGGCATCAGCAACTACGTGCATTACGCCAATGGCAACGAACAGGCTGACAGCCTGATCGATCCGGCGATCAAAAATGACACCAAGATTTATCCGAGCCCGGAAATGATGGGCAAACTGTTCGCACTGGAGGCGATGCCGCTGAACATCGACCGGATCCGCACGCGGGTGTGGAACAAGATTCGCACCGGCAGCTGAAGAAAACAGGCGAGGGCGGTACCGCCCTCGCCTGAATAGGTGGACAACTTGATATCAATACACTGGCGTTGCACTGATAAAGTGCAGCAAAGTGAGACGCTGCTAACAAAAAACAACTTACCGATATTTAATATTTAAATAATAAATCGTCAGACAATTAGGCAGGCTCACTGCACTTGCAAACTTCTTTCTGGCGCACGCGCTTTGTTTACGGGAGTTTCCCGGAACAGTTCAATTTGATCTCAAAAAAACGCTAGACGTTAGATTTCAAATTGTGTCAGGTTTCTTACGCCTTCATTGGGCGAGTGATAGGACAATCTCGCCAGAGGTTGTCGCTATCGGACAAAAACTGTTCCATTGCTATACAAGGAAGTGTGTTTATGTCGAAAGTAAAAGCTAACGCTATTGATACCGCCGAACAGGCTTTCCAGCTGGGCGCGGCGCCGCAACCTCTGGCAGCGACCAGCACGGCGTATAACCAGATCAATAGCTTCAGCCATCAGTACGATCGTGGCGGCAACCTCACGGTCAATGGCAAACCCTCCTTTTCCGTCGACCAGGCTGCAACCCAGTTGCTGCGCGACGGCGCTGCCTACCAGGACAAGGACGGCAGCGGCAAAATCGAACTCACCTACACGTTCCTGACTTCGGCATCGTCCAGCACGATGAACAAGCACGGGATCAGCGGGTTCAGTCAGTTCAGCGCTCAACAAAAAGCCCAGGCCGTGCTCGCCATGCAATCCTGGGCCGATGTGGCCAACGTGACCTTCACCGAGAAAGCCTCGGGCGGCGACGGCCACATGACCTTCGGTAACTACAGCAGCGGCCAGGATGGCGCTGCAGCGTTCGCTTATCTGCCAGGCACCGGCGCCGGTTACGACGGCACGTCGTGGTACCTGATCAACAGTGGCTATACGCAAAACAAAAACCCGGATCTGAACAACTACGGTCGTCAGACCCTGACTCACGAAATCGGCCATACCCTTGGCCTGGCGCACCCGGGCGACTACAACGCCGGCAACGGCAACCCGACCTACAACGACGCGACCTACGGCCAAGACACCCGCGGCTACAGCGTCATGAGTTACTGGAGCGAAAGCAATACCAGCCAGAACTTCAGCAAGGGCGGCGTGGAAGCCTATTCCTCCGGCCCGCTGATGGATGACATTGCCGCGATCCAGAAACTCTACGGCGCCAACATGACCACCCGTACCGGTGACACCACCTACGGCTTCAACTCCAACGCCGGTCGCGATTTCCTCAGCGCTTCGTCGTCGGCCGACAAGCTGGTGTTCTCGGTGTGGGATGCGGGCGGCAAGGACACCTTCGACTTCTCGGGTTTCACCCAGAACCAGAAGATCAACCTTAATGAAGCCTCGTTCTCCGACGTTGGCGGCCTGGTGGGCAACGTGTCCATCGCCAAAGGTGTCACCATCGAGAACGCGATCGGCGGCTCCGGCAACGATCTGCTGATCGGCAACAGTGTGGCCAACGAGCTAAAGGGCGGTGCCGGCAACGACATCCTCTACGGAGCCGGTGGTGCCGACAAGCTGTGGGGCGGCGCGGGTTCGGACACTTTTGTGTTCGCGGCCAGCTCTGACTCCAAGCCGGGTGCGATCGATCAGATCCTCGATTTCGTCAGCGGCCTGGACAAGATCGACCTGACCGGTATCACCAAAGGCGCCGGCCTGCACTTCGTCAGCGCCTTCACCGGTGCGGCGGGTGATGCAGTGCTGACGTCTTCGGGTGGCAACAGCCTGTTGTCGGTGGACTTCTCCGGTCACGGCGTAGCTGATTTCCAGGTCAGCACCGTTGGCCAGGCAGCCGCCAGCGACATCGTGGCGTAATGTGACAAGGGAAAGCGGCGCTTGATGCGCCGCTTTCTTCGCTTGCTTCGTCTCGCTGCGTGCGCAAGGCTACACGCCGGAGTGATATTTCCTATGATTCAAAACCTCTTTTCCCGCATGGCAGTCACCTGTTTCATGCCGATGCTGATGATGATTTCTGGAGAAACAACCATGGCAAGCAGCCTCAGACTCGAAGATCCATCGGTATTTGCCGGACACTGGCAAGCCACGCTGACCGCCGCCCATGACGCTCCAGAAGCGCAGGCGCTGCAAGACAAACCCTCCAATACCTGCGTAATCGACCTTGAGCCGAACCAGACGCTGGGCCATGGGGCTGATTGCCTGAGCGCATGGCTGCAAGAAAACGCCATCGGCTGGTTTCCCGATCCGGACGGTCTGTCCATCACCGGCAAGGAAGGCTCAAGAATCAAGTTCTTCGGCCGACAACATGACGGACTTTATTCCAGCACTTTGAAGTCGGGTCTGATCGTGACGCTCAAGCGTATCGAGCAATAACGCTGCCGTTAATGAACGAAGCGAATATAAAGAAGTGTCCGAAAGTTATAAGTATTCGAAAAGTTGTTGTGAAAGTGTAAGCGGATACTTGCAAGTCATCTCTCGCAGGTAAGCGATATAACAATTGAGCGCTCGCCATTATTGGGCGAGCTCAATCATTTCAGGAATGATCAATGAAGATGGCGAAGGCCCCAGCCACCGCTCCCTTATTCAAGGCATTGGGTGACTATAAAAGCATTCTGATCAGCGTCGGATGCTTTACCGCACTGATTAACGTGCTGATGCTGGTGCCCTCCATATATATGCTGCAGGTCTATGACCGGGTGTTGTCTTCGCAAAACGAGACCACCCTGGCGATGCTGTCGCTGATGGTCGTGGGTTTCTTTGCCTTCATCGGGCTGCTGGAAGTGGTGCGCAGCTTTATCGTGATCCGCATCGGCAGCCAGCTGGAGCGCCGTTTCAATCTACGGGTCTATCAGGCGGCGTTCGAGCGCAACCTGTTCAAGGGCGAGGGCAACGCCGGGCAGTCGCTGGGCGACCTGACCCACATTCGCCAATTCGTCACCGGGCCCGCGCTGTTCGCGTTCTTCGATGCGCCGTGGTTCCCGGTCTATCTGTTCGTGATTTACCTGTTCAACGTCTGGCTCGGCGTGCTGGCCACGGCGGGGGCGCTGCTGCTGATCGCGCTGGCGTGCCTGAACGAATACATGACCAAAAAGCCGCTGGGCGAAGCTGCCGGTTACTCGCAGAAATCCAGCCAGTTGGCCACCAGCCATCTGCACAACGCTGAAACCATTCAAGCCATGGGCATGCTCGGCGCCTTGCGCAAGCGTTGGTTCCAGGTGCATTCGCGCTTCCTTGGCCTGCAAAACCAGGCCAGCGACACTGGCGCAGTCATCAGCTCGTTGAGCAAGACCTTGCGTCTGTGCCTGCAATCGCTGGTGCTGGGCCTCGGCGCATTGCTGGTGATCAAGGGCGACATGACCGCCGGCATGATGATCGCCGGCTCCATCCTGATGGGCCGGGTACTGAGCCCGATCGACCAGTTGATCGCCGTATGGAAACAGTGGAGCGGGGCGAAGCTGGCTTACCGCCGCCTCGATGCGCTGCTGCAAGCCTTCCCGCCGAGCGATGACGCCATGGCGCTGCCGGCACCGAAAGGCCAGATCACCTTCGAACAAGTCAGCGCCGGTCCTCCGGGACAGCGTGCCGCGACCCTGCACATGGTCAATTTCAACCTGGCGGCCGGTGAAGTGCTGGGCGTGCTCGGTGCCTCCGGCTCAGGCAAATCGACCCTGGCACGGGTGCTGGTCGGCGTATGGCCGGCCCTCGGCGGCACAGTGCGCCTGGACGGCGCCGACATCCATCGCTGGAACCGCGATCAGCTCGGCCCATATATCGGCTATCTGCCGCAAGACATCGAATTGTTCAGCGGCAGCATCGCCGAGAACATCGCCCGCTTCAGTGAAGCTGATCCGCAAAAGGTCGTGGCGGCCGCGCAACAGGCCGGCGTACACGAACTGATCCTGCGCATGCCGCAAGGCTACGACACGCAACTGGGCGAGGACGGCAGCGGTTTGTCCGGCGGCCAGAAACAGCGCGTGGCACTGGCCCGTGCGCTATACGGCAACCCGAGCCTGGTGGTGCTGGACGAGCCGAACTCCAACCTCGACACCGTCGGCGAAGCCGCATTGTCCAGCGCGATCGTGCAACTCAAGGCCCAAGGCACCACCGTGGTGCTGGTGACTCACCGTTCTTCGGTACTGGCCCAGGCCGACAAGCTGTTGGTGCTCAACGACGGTCGCCTGCAAGCCTTCGGCCCGAGCCATGATGTGCTCAAGGCCCTGTCCGGCAACCCGCCCGGCAACTCGCCACAACAAAGCGAAAAACCTGCACAGGCACCGGCCGGGCTCAGCATGAGCCGACAGTATCAGCCGACGACAAGGAATTCGGGTGTATGAGCAGCGCGAACATGAACACGCAAAACGAAGCGACGATGGAGCACGCGTACATCACCGAGCGGCCGGAGCGCGATGCGAAGTTCTTCGCCCGCATGGGCTGGATTCTGGCACTGGTCGGCGCCGGCAGTTTCTTTACCTGGGCGGCGTTGGCGCCACTGGATCAAGGCATTCCGGTGCAAGGCACCGTGGTGGTGTCGGGCAAGCGCAAAGCAGTGCAGTCGATGAGCAGCGGCGTGGTCAGCCGGATTCTGGTACGCGAAGGCGAGATCGTGAAGCAGGGCCAGCCGCTGTTTCGCCTCGACCAGACCCAGGTCGCCGCCGACGTGCAGTCGTTGCAGGCGCAATACCGCATGGCCTGGGCCAGCCTGGCGCGCTGGCAGGCCGAGCGTGACAACCTCAAGCAAGTGACCTTTCCGGCAGAACTGAGCGACAACGCCGATCCGCGTCTGGCACTGGTGCTCGAAGGTCAACGGCAACTGTTCAGCAGCCGTCGCGAAGCGTTCGCCCGTGAGCAGGCCGCTCTACGCGCCAGCATTGAAGGCGCCACTGCACAACTGGCGGGCATGCGTCGCGCCCGTACTGATCTCAACGCCCAGGCCGACTCGCTGCAACAACAGTTGAGCAACCTGCAACCGCTGGCAGACAACGGCTACATCCCGCGTAACCGCTTGATGGAATACCAGCGCCAACTGTCGCAGGTGCAGCAGCAACTGGCCGAGAACACTGGCGAAAGTGGCCGGGTGGAGCAGGGCATCCTTGAATCGCGATTGAAACTGCAACAGCACGGCGAGGAATACCAGAAGGAAGTCCGCACCCAACTGGCCGACGCGCAACTGAAAAGCGTCACGCTGTCCGAGCAACTGACCTCCGCCGGTTTCGACCTGCAACACAGCGAAATCCTCGCCACCGCTGACGGCGTGGCGGTCAACCTCGGCGTGCACACCGAAGGCGCCGTGGTGCGTCAGGGCGAGACCCTGCTGGAAATCGTCCCGCAAGGGACGCGCCTGGAAGTCGAAGGGCACCTGCCGATCAACCTGATCGACAAGGTCGGCACCCACCTGCCGGTCGACATCCTGTTCACCGCGTTCAACCAGAGCAAGACGCCACGAGTGCCCGGCGAAGTCAGCCTGATTTCCGCCGACCAGATGGTCGACGAGAAAACCGGTGTGCCGTACTACGTGTTGCGCAGCAGCGTCAGCGATCAGGCCATGGAGAAACTCAACGGTCTGGTGATCAAACCCGGCATGCCGGCGGAAATGTTCGTGCGCACTGGCGAACGTTCACTCCTCAACTACCTGTTCAAGCCGCTGCTCGACCGCGCCGGTTCCGCGTTGACCGAAGAATAAGGATGTTCGGCTGTATGAATAAGCTTTCCATGCTGGCGGCAGCGTTCGCGCTGCTCGCGGGCAACAGCGCAGTGGCGGCCATGGGGCCGTTCGAAATCTACGAACAGGCGTTGCGCAATGACCCGGTGTTCCTCGGGGCGATCAAGGAACGCGACGCAGGCCTCGAAAACCGTGCCATCGGCCGCGCCGGCCTGTTGCCGAAACTGGGTTACAACTACAACAAGGGTCGCAACTCGTCCAAGGCCACGTCCCTCGACGAACGCGCGCGCAACCGCACCGATGACCGCAACTACAGCAGTTACGGCTCGAGCCTGACCCTGCAGCAGCCGTTGCTCGACTACGAAGCCTACGCGGCGTATCGCAAGGGCGTGGCCCAGTCGCTGTTTGCCGATGAGAACTTTCGCGGCAAGAGCCAGGAACTGCTGGTTCGCGTACTGGATAACTACACCAAGGCCTTGTTTGCCCAGGATCAGATCGACATCGCGCAGGCCAAGAAGAAGGCGTACGAGCAGCAGTTCCAGCAAAACGAGCACATGTTCAAGCAGGGCGAGGGCACCCGCACCGACATCCTCGAAGCCGAGTCGCGTTACGAACTGGCGACCGCCGAGGAAATCGAGGCGCGCAACGAGCAGGACGCCGCGTTGCGGGAACTGGGCGCACTCGTCGGGGTGCCGGCGGTGGACATCAGTGATCTGGCGCCGCTGGATCAGAACTTCCAGACCTTCGCCCTGATGCCGGCCAACTACGACACCTGGCACGAACTGGCGATCAGCAACAACCCGAACCTTGCGTCCCAGCGTCAGGCCGTGGAAGTGGCGCGTTACGAAGTCGAGCGCAATCGCGCCGGGCATCTGCCGAAAGTCAGTGCCTACGCCACGATGCGCCAGAACGAGTCGGAAAGCGGCAACACCTATAACCAGCGTTACGAAACCAACACCATCGGTTTCGAAGTCAGCGTGCCGTTGTATGCCGGCGGCGGGGTATCAGCCTCGACCCGTCAGGCCAGCCGCACCATGGAGCAGGCCGAGTACGAACTGGACGGCAAGACCCGCGAGACGCTGATCGAATTGCGCCGCCAGTTCAGTGCCTGCCTGTCCGGAGTCAGCAAATTGCGCGCCTATCAAAAGGCCCTGACCTCGGCCGAAGCGCTGGTGGTGTCGACCAGGCAAAGCATTCTCGGCGGCGAGCGGACCAACCTCGACGCGCTGAACGCCGAGCAACAACTGTTTACCACCCGCCGCGACCTGGCCCAGGCACGCTATGACTACCTCATGGCCTGGACCAAATTGCATTACTACGCGGGCACCTTGAGCGAACAGGATCTGGCGCGGGTGGATGAGGCCTTCGGACAGGGCCCACGAACACAATGACGCTGTAGCGTTTACGCAAAAGCTTCAACCCAAAACAACAAAAAGAGTGGTGAACATGGACGTACGCATCAAGCCGATTTCGGTCGGCACCCTGCTGCTTGTGATTTCTGCAAACCCGGCCCAGGCTCAATACCTCGACGCCGGCAAACCCGGCGATCCCGCCAGTTGGCGCAGCGCCGAATTTCTGCGTGACTGGGGCCTGGGCCGGATGCAGGCCGATCAGGCCTACGCCGTCGGCATTACCGGCAAGGGCGTGAAGATCAGCGCGCTGGACTCCGGTTTCGACGCCGCCCATCCCGAATTCGCCAGCGACCGTTATCACCCGGTGCTGGCCAGCGGCAGCTACCTCGACGGCTCGCTGTTCAACGTCAACGGCACCCTCAACCCGAACAACGACTCCCACGGCACCCACGTGGTCGGCACCATGGGCGCGTCCCGCGATGGCACCGGCATGCATGGCGTGGCGTACAACGCGCAAATCTACGTCGGCAACACCAACAAGAACGACAGTTTTCTGTTCGGCCCCAATCCTGATCCGCGCTACTTCAAAGCGGTGTACGACGCCCTGGCCGACGCCGGCGTGCGGGCGATCAACAACAGTTGGGGCAGCCAGCCGCCGGATGTCAGCTACCGAACCCTCGCGGACCTGCACGCCGCGTACGCCCAGCACTGGAACAAAGGCACCTGGCTCGATGCGGCGGCGGACGTTTCCCGTCGTGGCGTGATCAACGTGTTCAGCGCCGGCAACAGTGGCTATCCGAACGCCAGCGTCCGCTCGGCGCTGCCGTACTTTCAGCCGGATCTGGAAGGCCACTGGCTGGCAGTCTCGGGACTCGATCAAAGCAATCAGCAGAAGTACAACCAGTGCGGGATCGCCAAGTATTGGTGCATCACCACGCCGGGGGCGAAAATCGACAGCACCATTCCCGACGGCGGTTATGCGATCAAGTCCGGCACGTCGATGGCCGCGCCGCATGCCACCGGGGCGCTGGCGCTGGTGATGGAACGTTATCCGTACATGAATAATCAGCAGGCGCTCGAAGTGCTGCTGACTACCGCCACCCAACTCGACGGTTCGGTGACCGACGCGCCCACCGAGCGAGTCGGCTGGGGCGTGGCCAACCTGTACCGGGCGATGCGCGGGCCAGGGCAGTTGCTCGGGGCGTTCGACGCTAATCTGGCGGCCGGGCAGAGCGATGTCTGGAGCAACGACATCAGCGACAAAGCACTGATCCAGCGCCAGAGCGAAGACCTCGCCGAGCGCAGCGCCTGGCAGCAGACACTGCAAAGCAAAGGCTGGCAGAACGGCCTGCCGGCAGGCGCCACTCAGCAGGATCAGACCGATTACGCCGTGGGCATGGCCCGTGATGCAGCGGCTTCCACTCGGGTTTATCAAGGCAGTTTGATCAAGTCCGGCGACGGGCGACTGATTCTGACCGGTAACAACAGCTATCGCGGGCCGACCACGGTCAATGGCGGCCTGCTGACGGTGAACGGTTCGCTGACCTCGGCCGTGACCGTCAATGACGGCGGCGCCCTCGGTGGTTCCGGGCGAATCGGCGCGTTGACCGCCAACAGTGGCGGCCGCGTGGCGCCGGGCAATTCCATCGGCACGTTGAACGTGGCCGGTGACGTGAGCTTTGCGCCGGGTTCGACCTACGCCGTGGAGTTGTCTCCCACCGGCAGCGACCGCATCGTCGCCGGCGGCACCGCGTCCATCAACGGCGCCACCGTGAGCCTGTCGCTGGAAAACAGCCCGACCTTGCTCAGCACCACCGAGGCCAGAAGCCTGCTCGGCCAGCAGTACGACATTCTGCAAGCAGCCGGCGGCATTCAGGGTCGGTTCGGTGCGGTGCTGCCGGATTACCTGTTTATCGGTGGCCGCCTGGCCTACAGCGACAACGGTATTGGCTTGAATGTCGAGCGCAACGGGACATCCTTTGCCAGTGTCGGCCAGACCCCGAATCAGCGCGCCGTGGGCGCCGCCGTGGAAGGCATGGGAGCGGGCAATTCCGTGTACGAAAGCCTTCTTTTGTCGGCCACCGCCAGTGACGCCCAACAAGCCTTTCAACAGTTGAGCGGTGAAATCTACCCGGCCCTTGGCTCGGTGCTGATCAACGACAGTCGGCAACTGCGCGACGCCATCGGCGAACGCCTGCACGATGCCCAAGCCACGCAAAACAACGGCTGGATCAAGGCGTTGGGCGCGTGGGGCAGCACCGATTCGCGCCAGGACACCGCCAGTTACAGCACCTCCATTGGTGGCTTGCTGGCCGGTGTCGACGGCGCGCTGGACCAGCAAACCCGCATCGGTCTGGTCACCGGTTACAGCGACAGTTCGCTGAGCATGGGCTCGGGCACGCATTCCTCGGCCAAGGTCGACAGCTATCACCTCGGCGCCTACGCCGGACACGACATCGGTGCCTGGCGTCTGAGCACCGGCGCCGCTTACAGCTGGCATCGCGCCGATGTGAAACGTGATTTGCAGTACGGCGACTTCAGCGCCAGGCAGAAAGCCAAGGTCGATGCCGCCACTACTCAAGTGTTCGGCGAGGCAGCTTATCGGCTGAACCTGCAACCGCTGGCCCTGGAGCCGTTCGCCAACCTGGCCTACGTACACCTCGACACCGACGGCTTCACCGAGAAGGGCGACGCCGCCGCGCTGCACAGCGGCGACGATCAGCGCGACGCAGTGTTGAGCACCCTCGGCGTGCGGGCGATCAAGACTTTTGACCTGCCGTCTGCGCAGAAACTGGAAGTGAGCGGCCATCTGGGCTGGCAGCACAGCCTGACCGACATCGACTCCGAACAGCATCTGCGCTTCGCCAGCGGCAGTACGCCGTACACGGTCGAAAGCTCGTCACTGGTGCGCGACGCTGCACTGGTCGGCTTACAGACCAGCCTGGCGCTGACCCGCGACGTGCGGATCAACCTCGATTACACCGGACAACTGGCCAGCCGCGAGAAGCAGCACGGTGTGGGCCTGAGCCTGAACTGGCAGTTCTGACTCACCGAGAGATGATCGTTCCCACGCTCCCGCGTGGGAATGCAGACCGTGACGCTCCGCGTCACTGGACGCGGAGCGTCCCTAGAGGCATTCCCACGCAGAGCGTGGGAACGATCACGAGGCTGAATACACGGATTTTTGTGCAACATCACTAAGGAAGGTCGCTGGATGAAAAACAACAACACACCCGCGCAATCGGGTGGATGCTTTCGCCTGAAAACTCTCAATTTCGCTTTGCTCTGCGCGCTGGCCACCTGGGGCAGCGCACACGCCGCGCCCTACGTGGAAAGCGGTCGGGCAGGGGATCCGGGCAGTTGGCGCAGCGCCGAATTCCAGGCCGACTGGGGCCTGGACGCCATCGGTGCGGATTACGCCTACGCCGCCGGCTACACCGGCAAAGGCGTGAAACTGGGAATTTTCGACCAGCCGGTCTACGCCGTGCATCCGGAGTTTTCCGGTAGCAACAAGGTCGTCACCCTGGTCACCTCGGGGATCCGCGAATACACCGACCCGTACATCCCGGTCAAAGCCGGGGACGCGTTCCGCTATGACGGTTCGCCCTCGGTCGGTTCCGACGGCAAGCTCGGCGCCCACGGCACCCACGTCGGCGGTATTGCCGCCGGCAGCCGTGACGGCGGGCCGATGCATGGTGTGGCGTTCGGCGCGCAGATCATCAGCGCCGACAACGGCGACCCGGGCCCGGAAGACGGCATCGTGCTCGGCAATGACGGCGCGGTGTACAAGGCCGGCTGGGATGCGCTGATCGCCAGCGGCGCACGGATCATCAACAACAGCTGGGGCATCGGCATCACCGACCGCTTCGACCTCGGCGGCCGTGACCCGGCGTATCCGCATTTCACCGTCAACGACGCGCAAGTGCAGTTCAACGAAATCCGCACACTGCTGGGCACCAGACCCGGCGGCGCCTACGACGGCGCAATCGCTGCCGCACGCAGCGGAATCGTGACGATTTTCGCAGCGGGCAACGACTACAACCTGAACAACCCGGACGCCATTGCCGGCCTCGGTTATTTCGTGCCGGATATCGCGCCGAACTGGATCACCGTCGCCGCCCTGCAAAAGAACCCGGATCTGGCCAGTGCCAATCCGTACATCATGAGTACGTTCTCTTCGCGCTGCGGCTACACCGCGAGTTTCTGCGTCTCGGCACCGGGTACGAAAATCTTCAGCTCGATCATCGAAGGCACCAACGCCGACAACCTGACCACCGGCTACAAGAACTACAACGGCACCTCGATGGCCGCGCCGCACGTGGCCGGCTCCATCGCCGTGCTGATGGAGCGCTTCCCGTACATGTCCGGCGATCAGGTCGCCAGCGTATTGCGCACCACTGCGACCGACCTCGGCGCACCGGGCATCGATGCGTTGTACGGCTGGGGCATGATCAACCTGCGCAAGGGCATCGACGGCCCGGCGATGTTCGTCACCGAGCAGGACATTCCCGAAGAGTTCCGCATCCAGGGCGCTTACGGTTCCGGCCAGTTCGTGGCCGATCTGCCGGGCATCGGCGCGATCATCGATGCGGGCAAGCCCACCGAGCGCGTGTGCAACGACATCACCTGCGGGCTCGACACCTGGCGCAACGACATCTCCGGCCATGGCGGTCTGACCAAGCAAGGCATCGGCACTCTGGTGCTGACCGGCAACAACACCTACAGCGGCCCGACTCTGGTCAATCAGGGTCGACTGGCAATCAATGGCTCGCTGCAATCGGCGGTGACGGTCAATGACGGCGGTATTCTCGGCGGTAACGGCCGGATCGCCGCGCTGACCGCCAACCGCGGCGGCACCGTGGCGCCGGGCAATTCCATCGGCATCCTGAACGTGGCCGGTGATGTGACCTTCGCGCCGGGTTCGACCTATGCGGTGGAAGTGTCGCCGACCAGCAGCGACCGCATCGTCGCCGGCGGCAAAGCGGTGATCGAAGGCGCAACCGTGACCATGTCGCTGGAAAACAGCCCGACGCTGTTGACCACGGGCGAAGTGAAAAGCCTGCTTGGCACCCGATTCAACATCTTGCAGGCAGCGGGCGGGATTGAAGGGCAGTTCGGACAAGTGTTGCCCGACTACGCGTTCCTCGGCGGTACCCTGGCTTACTCGGCGAGCGGTGTGCAACTGGACGTCGGACGTAACGGCGCCTCGTTCGCCAGCGTTGGCCTGACCCCGAACCAGCGCGCGGTCGGTGCTGCCGCCGAGCGCCTCGGCGCCGGCAATGCGTTGTTCGAAACCCTGTTGCTGTTGCCGTCGGCGGCCGCTGCGCAGGATGCCTTCCAGCAACTGTCCGGCGAGATTCACCCGGCCATCGGCACGCTGCTGATCAACGACAGCCGCTACCTGCGCGATGCCGTGGGCGAACGTCTGCGTGAACGGGATGTGTTTGATGCCAATGCACCGACCGATGACCGCAGCAATGCCTGGGTCAAAGTGCTGGGTTCATGGGGCAAGAGCGATGGCGGATCGAAATACGCCGATTCCACCAGCTCCATCGGCGGCCTGCTGGCCGGCGTCGACGGCTTGATCGCTGAAGATACCCGTCTGGGTTTCGTTACCGGTTATAGCGACAGCTCGTTGAACATGGGCGAGGGTACGCATTCGTCCGCGTCGGTCGATAGCTATCACTTGGGTGCATACCTGGGACATCAGATCGATGCGCTGCGTCTGACCGCCGGTGCGGCCTACAGCTGGCATCGCATTGACGTCAAACGTGACCTGCAGTTCGGCGGCGTCAGCGGCAAACAGAAAACCAAGCGCGATGCGACCACCGCGCAAGTGTTCACCGAAGCGGCCTACGACCTGGGCCTGCAACCGATGAACCTGGAACCGTTCGCCAATCTGGCCTACGTGCACCTCAACAGCGACAGCTTCACCGAGAAGGGTGATGCCGCCGCACTGAAAGGCGGTGAAGACAACCGCGACGTGGTGTTGTCGACCCTCGGTGTGCGGGCCAAACGTACCTTTGCCCTGTCGGAGAAACACCAGCTGGAATTGGGCGCAAGCCTGGGCTGGCAGCACAACTTGAGCAGCGTGGACTCCGACAGTCACTTGGCTTTCGTCAATGGCAACAGTGCGTTCACCGTGCAAAGTGTGTCGATGGATCGGGATGCAGCGGTGGTCGGCGTGCGCGCCGGGCTGGCGCTCAATCGCGATGTCCGGGTCAACCTGGACTACAACGGGCTGATCGGCTCCAACGAAAAGGATCACGGTGTGGGCCTGACGCTGGACTGGCAGTTCTAGGGTGTAACGGCAGTTCTTCAGAGAACTGCCGTTTTTGAAAGGAAGAGAGAGCACAACATGGGACTGTTCGATTACAAAAATGCCGACGGCAAAGCGCTGTACAGCGATGCCATCGCCCTGACGCTGTATGCCTACACGCCGACCGGGCAGGCTTTGCCCGGCACCGGCTGGAAGCCGATCGGCGCCACGGCGCTGGGCTATCAGGGCAAGGTCGGGGCGCAGGGCACGTTCTTCGGCGAGAAGGACGGCTTCACCAGTGCCGAAGCCGAAGTGCTCGGCAAGTACGACGCCGCGGGCAAGCTGATCGGCATCGGCGTGGCCTTCCGGGGCACCGGCGGACTGGGTTACAGCGACACTTTTGGCGACATGAAAAACAATCTGCTGGCCGCCATCGGCCCGACGGATTACGCCACCCAGTACGCGAAAAACGCCTTCGACAACCTGCTGAAATCGGTGGCGGCTTTCGCCATCGCCCACGGCATCGCGGCCAGGGACGTGCTGATCAGCGGCCACAGCCTCGGCGGTCTAGGGGTCAACAGCGTGGCGGAGCTGAGCGCGAGCAACTGGGGCGGGTTCTTCAAGGATGCCAATTACATTTCGTTCGCCTCGCCGACCCAGAGCAGCACCGGCACCAACGTGCTGAACATCGGTTATGAGAATGATCCGGTGTTCCGCGTGCTCGACGGCACCACGTTCAGTACCGCGTCGATGGGCAAGCACGACAAGCCGCACGACTCGACCACCGACAACATCGTCAACTTCAACGACAACTACGCATCCACTGCGCAGAACCTGGTGCCGTTCAGCATCGCCAATCCGCTGAACTGGTCGGCCCACAGCTCGCTGGGGTATGCCGACGGCCTGAATCGGGTGATCGCGTCGAAGTTCTACGGCCTGACGCACAAAGACTCGACGATCATCGTCTCCAACCTTGAGGAAGCGTCGCGGGGCAAGACCTGGGTCGAGGATCTGGGCCGCAGCGGCGAGCCGCACACCGGCAGTACCTTCATCATCGGCACCGACAGCGGCGACTGGCTAAAGGGCGGGGCGGGCAACGACTTTCTGGAAGGCCTGGGTGGCGATGACCGTTTCCGTGACGATGGCGGTTTCAACATCCTTCTCGGTGGTCAGGGTCACAACACCTTCGAACTGCAAAAGCCGTTGCAGAACTTCAGCTTCGCCAACGACGGCGACGGCACGCTGTACGTGCGTGACGCCTACGGTGGCATCAGCATGACCCGCGACATCGGCGCGCTGGTGAGCAAGGAGTCGGGGTCGTGGTGGGGCAGCAAGGACATCACCTGGACCGTCACCGCCAAAGGCCTGGCCGACGGTGCCGAACTGACCCAGTACAACCACTCGCTCAGCGGCGGCGCGATGGGCGACACCCTCAAAGCCACCGCTGACGGCGACTGGCTGTTCGGCCTGGGCGGCAACGATCACCTGCAAAGCGACAAGGCCCACGTGACCTTCGTCGGCGGCGCCGGCAATGACGTGATGAGCGCGGTGGGTGGCAACAATACCTTCCTGTTCAGCGGCGCGTTTGGCTTCGACGCGATCAATGGCTACCAGGGCAGCGACAAACTGGTGTTCATGGGCGTCGAAGGCGCAGGGCAGGGCTACGACTACAAGCAACACGCGTCGCAGTCCGGAAGCGATACCGTGCTGAAGATTGGCGATTTTGCCGTGACGCTGGTCGGGGTCGGTGTGGCTAATCTGTCGGATTCGAGTTTCGTCTTCGCCTGACAAACCTTGTGGGAGCGAGATTGCTCGCGAAGAGGGCGTGTCAGTCACCCAACCGGTAACTGACAGACCGCTATCGCGAGCAAGCTCCCACATTGTCACTGTGTAGTAAATGCTCCGGGGCGCCTCGGGAGGGGCGTTCTGGTTGTGAGCTATCTCTGAACAATTCCAACAAAAAGAGAGGCAACAGCAATGGGTGTGTATGACTACAAGAATTTCGGTACGGCGGATTCCAAGGCGCTGTTCAGCGACGCCATGGCCATCACGCTGTATTCCTACCACAACCTCGATAACGGCTTTGCCGTCGGTTATCAGCACAACGGCTTCGGCCTCGGTTTGCCGGCCACGCTGGTCACCGCGCTGATCGGCGGTACGGATTCCCAGGGGGTGATCCCCGGCATTCCGTGGAACCCCGACTCGGAAAAAGCCGCGCTTGATGCGGTGAAAAAAGCCGGTTGGACCCCGATCACCGCCTCGCAACTGGGTTACGAGGGCAAGACCGATGCCCGCGGCACCTTCTTCGGCGAAAAGGCCGGCTACACCAGCGCCCAAGTGGAAATCCTCGGCAAATACGACGCTCAGGGCCATCTCACCGAGATCGGCATCGCCTTTCGCGGCACCAGCGGCCCGCGGGAAATCCTGATCGGTGACTCGATCGGTGACGTGATCAACGACTTGCTCGCCGCATTCGGGCCCAAGGATTACGCCAGAAACTACGTCGGCGAAGCCTTCGGCAACCTGATGAACGATGTGGTGGCGTTCGCCAAGGCCCACGGCCTGACCGGCAAGGACGTGCTGGTCAGCGGTCACAGCCTGGGCGGGCTGGCGGTCAACAGCATGGCGGATTTGAGCACCAGCAAATGGGGTGGGTTCTTCCAGGATTCCAACTACATCGCCTACGCCTCGCCGACACAGAGCAGCACCGACAAGGTGCTCAACGTCGGCTACGAAAACGACCCGGTGTTCCGCGCCCTCGACGGCTCGACCTTCACCGGTGCATCCCTCGGCGTGCACGACGCGCCCAAGGAGTCGGCGACCGATAACATCGTCAGCTTCAACGACCACTACGCCTCGGCGGCGTGGAACGTGCTGCCGTTCTCGATCATCAACATTCCGACCTGGATCTCGCACCTGCCGACCGCTTATGGGGATGGCATGAACCGGGTGATCGAGTCGAAGTTCTACGACCTGACCAGCAAGGACTCGACGATCATCGTTGCCAACCTGTCGGACCCGGCGCGGGCCAGCACTTGGGTACAGGACCTGAACCGCAACGCCGAAACCCACAAGGGCAGCACGTTCATCATCGGCAGCGACGGCAACGACCTGATCCAGGGCGGCAGCGGCAACGATTATCTGGAAGGCCGCGCCGGCAACGACACATTCCGCGATGGCGGGGGCTACAACATTCTGCTCGGCGGCTCGGGCAACAACACTCTGGAGTTGCAGAAGTCGGTCAATACCTACGACTTCGCCAACGATGGCGCCGGCAACCTGTACATCCGCGATGCCAACGGCGGCATCAGCATCACCCGCGATATCGGCAGCATCGTTACCAAGGAGCCGGGTTTTCTCTGGGGCCTGTTCAAGGATGACGTGACCCACAGCGTCACCGCGACCGGTTTGAAG
Source organism: Pseudomonas sp. MCal1 (assembly GCF_026341415.1). NCBI lineage: Bacteria > Pseudomonadati > Pseudomonadota > Gammaproteobacteria > Pseudomonadales > Pseudomonadaceae > Pseudomonas > Pseudomonas sp. MCal1. The sequence goes on along the minus strand of NZ_JAKUMP010000003.1, from coordinate 12,370 downwards.
GTCGGCAACAATGTCACTCAGTACGAGTCGAGCGTGAAAGGCACCGGCGGCGCCGACACCCTCAAGGCCGAGGCCAGCGGTGACTGGCTGTTCGGCCTTGACGGCAACGATCACTTGATTGGCGGAGCGGGCAACGACGTGTTCGTCGGCGGCGCCGGCAATGACCTGATGGAGTCGGGCGGCGGGGCGGATACCTTCCTGTTCAGCGGCGCGTTCGGTCAGGATCGCGTGTTGGGTTACACCGCCAATGACAAACTGGTGTTCCTCGGCGTGCAGGGGGTGCTGCCGGGCGACGACTTCCGCGCTCATGCCACGGCGGTGGGACAGGATACGGTGCTGAAATTCGGCGCTGATTCGGTGACGCTGGTCGGGGTTGCATTGAACAGCTTGAGTGCCGACGGGATTGTGATCGCCTGACGGCAAGCGTGGGGAGGGAGCAAGCTCTCTCCCCATCAAACCTTCCCATATCGAAAGTGACTCACCCGCCATTCCCTGACTCCAATCCCTGCACCAACAGGAAATGCGGCCTAAAGTCATGACGGCAACGTTCGTCATCCAAAGGCCGCCAACGAGTACAGGAGATTCACACGTGAAAGGTTTCAAGAGGTTTATCGGTATGACGGGACTGGCGCTGCTGTCGGCCAATGCCTGGGCCGATCTGCCTCACAGCTCGATTCTGAGCCGCTATGGCGTCACCACCGATCAACTGCCAAAACCGGCCGACAGTGACGACGTCAAACCCGTTGAAGAGAAAAGCCGCTTTTACATCCAGCCCGAACAACCGTTCGTGACGATTCGCATTGGCGAAGACCATGAACCGGAAATGACCGGTAACCTGAGCATCGACCGCATGGCGCAGCAGGAACGCCAACGTTGCCAGCGCTTGCAGGAAGAAATGGTCCGGCGCGGCGAGCGAGCGTTGAACTGCGATGGCTCCATCCCGGGCATGGCGTTACCCCGCTGACAAATGCAAAAAAGGCTGCGCTCCAACAGGAACGCAGCCTTTTTTTATGGGGTCGCGGTCAGTCTTCCTTGCGCACCGTGGCTACTTCGTCTGCACGTACACGCACCTTGGCGCCGGAAATATCCTTGAACTCATAGAAGCCATCCTCGGTTTTGGTGTCGGGCATGTCTTCGGTCAGGTATTGGGTGCCGTTCTGCAAGGTGACCACCGTCTGGGTAGAGCAGCCGGCCAGTGCCAACAGCGCCGCAACAGCCAACGGGATCCCGAGAGTCTTGATTTTCATAAGCAGCATTCCTGTTCATTTCGACCAATGTCGGCCTCTAACGCGGTTGGTGCCATTGCGCCCGGAAAAGTTCGATGGCCACCTGAAAAAAACCACACCGGAGGTGCCACTGATCTTTTTCCGTTTGCACCTGCGGGGGCAGGCTGGTATCTGTACGCATAACCAGTACTCGCTTGCCATGGCCCCGAATTCACCGTGACTGCCAATCCCCTCGACGACCCGTTCTATTACCTCAACAACTTCCGCCAGGTGCTTGATTGGCTTGAGCTTCGCTACGCCGACGTCATGAGCGAAGCGGAGCACGCCTTCATCCACGACTTCAAGGCACTGCCGCGCGGATCCCAGGGGTTGCTGGTGCGGATGGTCATGCGCAAGGGCGTGCATTTTCGCGCCGGCAAGCTGAATTATCCGGAAATAGGCGACATCGCCGAGGCGGCGCAACCGCTGCTGGAGCATGGCTGGCTCGATGAGCAGGCGCCGTTGGCGATGGCGGATCTGTTCGAGGTGTTGCTCAAGGCCGAGATCCTGCAAGCCTTCGGCCCGGCCATCGACCAGCCACGAGGCAAGAAAGTCGACTGGCTGCCGCTGCTGCACGAACAATTTCCCGAACCCCGCAGTTTCAGGCAGTGGTGCCCGACGCTGGCGGATCGGCTGTTCAGCCTGACGCTGATGCAGCTGTGCGACCGTTTTCGCCTGATGTTCTTCGGCAACCTGTATCAGGACTGGTCGGAGTTCGTGCTCGCCGACCTTGGCATCTTCACCTACGAAAAAGTCGAATTCAGCGCCGACTCCCGGGGCCTGCGTAGTCGTGCCGACGTCGATGCCTGTCTGTTTCTGCATGACTGCCAGTTGTATTTCGAGGCCGGCGAGCCGCTGGAGCCGATCGTCGAACAGGTCGCGGCGCTGCATTTCGACAACCCGTGGCTGCAACGCCGACGCGGCAAGCTGTTGTTCCAGATCGGCCAATACTGCGAGCGCATCGGCGAATTCGCCCTGGCCCTTAGGATCTATCGCGATTGCGCCTATCCCGGCGCCCGATTGCGGATGATCCGCGTGCTGGAGCGCAGCGCCGAATATGCGTTGGCGCTGGAACTGGCGGTGATTGCCGAGCAAGCGCCGGAAACCGCTACCGAACAGCAGGGCCTGCAACGGCTGTTGCCGCGCTTGCGGCGCAAGCTCGGCGGGCCACCGATCAAACGCACAGCGCCCGGTCTGGTGGAACGGCTGGATCTGCACCTGCCGCGTCTGGATCCGGCGTTGTCGGTGGAATATCACGTTCAGGCGCACCTGCACGAAGAAACGGGCCCGGTGCATTACGTGGAAAACAGCCTGATCAATTCATTGTTCGGCCTACTGTGCTGGCCGGCGATCTTCGCGCCATTGCCGGGCGCGTTCTTTCACCCGTTTCAGCGCGGGCCGGTGGATCTGCTCAACGAGGACTTCCAGCTGCGTCGTGCGCAGCTGTTTCAGGCCTGTCTGGCCGAACTCGACGATGGCCGCTATGCCGACACCATCCGCGCGCGGTTCGCCGCCAAATGGGGCGTGCAGTCGCCGTTCGTATTCTGGGGCGCGCTCAATGAAGAGCTGCTGGAGCAGGCGCTGGCCTGTCTGCCGGCCGAACACCTCAAGCACTGGTTCAGCCGTCTGCTGCTGGACATCAAGGCCAATCGCGCCGGCATGCCAGACCTGATCCAGTTCTGGCCGCAGCACAAGACCTACCGGATGATCGAAGTCAAAGGCCCGGGCGATCGCTTGCAGGACAACCAATTGCGCTGGCTGGAGTTCTGCCATACGCACCGGATGCCGGTCGCCGTGTGTTACGTGCAATGGGCGGAGCAGGGCGCTTGAGCTACAGCATCGCGGTGCGGGCGTTGTGCGAATTCACCGCCAAAACCGGTGACCTCGACTTGCGCTTCACCCCGTCACCGACCGCGCTGGAGGGGATTGCCGGGCATCGTACGGTGGCGTCCCGGCGCAACGACGCCTACCAGAGCGAAGTGGCGCTGGAGGGCGCATTCGGGCCATTGAAGGTCAAGGGCAGGGCGGACGGCTACGACCCGACGCAGAACTGCCTGGAAGAAGTCAAAACCTACCGCGGCGACTTGAGCAAACAACCGGCCAATCATCGTTCACTGCATTGGGCCCAGGCGAAAATCTATGGCTGGTTGATGTGCTGTCGATTGCAGCTTGAGCAGATCAATCTGGCGCTGGTGTATTTCGACATCGTCACGGAAAAGGAAACCTGTCTGGTCGAGGCGTTCAGCGCCGAAGCGCTGCGGCAGTTCTTCGAACGACAGTGCGGTTTGTTTCTGGCGTGGGCCGAACAGGAAATGGCCCACCGCGAAGCGCGCAACCATGCGGCGCAGCAGTTGGGTTTTCCCCATGCCGCCTTTCGCCCCGGCCAGCGTCACCTCGCCGAATCGGTGTTCAAGGCTGTCAGCACCGGCCGCTGTCTGATGGCTCAGGCGCCGACCGGGATCGGCAAGACACTCGGTACCCTGTTTCCGATGCTCAAGGCGTTGGCGCCGCGGCAACTGGACAAGGTTTACTTCCTCACCGCCAAGACACCCGGACGCAAACTGGCGCTGGATGCGGCGCAAGTGCTGTTCGATCACAGCGCAACCCTGCCCCTGCGGGTGCTGGAAATGGTCGCCCGGGACAAGGCCTGCGAACACCCGGACAAGGCTTGCCACGGCGAATCCTGCCCGTTGGCCCAGGGTTTTTACGACCGTTTGCCCGCTGCCCGCGAAGCCGCCAGCCAATTGCGCCTGCTGGATCAGGCTGCACTGCGGGACGTCGCCGCGCAGCACGCGGTGTGTCCTTACTACCTGAGCCAGGAAATGGCCCGCTGGGCCGACGTGGTGGTGGCCGACTACAACTACTACTTTGACTTCAGCGCGCTGCTGTTCGGCCTGGCCCAGTTCAATCAATGGAACGTCGCCGTGCTGGTGGACGAGTCGCACAACCTGGTCGAACGCGGTCGGCAGATGTACAGCGCCACTCTCGATCAGGCGACACTGGGCAGCGTGCGCAAAACCGCGCCCGAGGCCTTGAAGAAGTCGCTGCAGCGGGTCAACCGTGAATGGAACGCCCTGCACAACGACCAGTTGGCGCCGTATCAGGCCTACGACAAGGCGCCGGAAAAACTGCTGCAGGCGCTTTCTTCCTGCACGGCGAGCATCGGCGACTACCTCAACGATCACCCGCAAGGGCTCGACAGCGCGTTGCAGAACTTCTATTTCGAGATGCTGCAGTTCGGCCGGGTGGCAGAGCTGTTCGACGCGCATTACCTGTTCGACATCAGCAAACGCGACCTCGAGCGCAAGCGACCGTTATCGCAGCTGTGCCTGCGCAACGTGGTGCCGGCGGCGTTCATCGGCCCGCGCCTGAGTGCAGCGCGCAGCAGCGTGCTGTTTTCCGCAACCCTCAGCCCGCGCCACTATTACGCCGACTTGCTCGGCACGCCGGCCGACACGGTCTGGATCGATGTCGAGTCGCCGTTCAGCGCCGAACAATTGCAGGTGCAGATCGTCAGCCGGATTTCCACCCGTTTCACGCACCGTCAGGCATCGCTGGAGCCGATTGTCGAGCTGATCGCCCGCCAGTTCAGTGAGCGTCCGGGCAACTACCTGGCGTTCTTCAGCAGTTTCGATTACCTGCAACAGGTCGCGCAGTTGCTCGCCGAGCGGCACCCGCACATCACCCGCTGGCAGCAATCCCGGGGCATGACCGAAGGCGCGCGGCAGGACTTTCTCGACCAATTCACCGCCGACAGCCAGGGCGTCGGTTTTGCCGTGCTCGGCGGCGCGTTCGGTGAAGGCATCGATCTGCCCGGCGCACGGCTGATTGGCGCATTCATCGCCACCCTCGGGCTGGCCCAGCTCAATCCGGTCAATGAACAGATGAAGCGGCGCATGGCCGCGATCTTCGGTGCCGGTTACGACTACACCTACCTGTTCCCCGGCGTGCAGAAAGTGGTGCAGGCCGCCGGGCGGGTGATCCGTACCCAGCAGGATCGCGGCGTGGTGATGCTGATCGATGATCGCTTTGCCGAAAGTCGCATCCGCCAATTGCTGCCACGCTGGTGGCACCTCGATCTCGCAGAAGCACCTTTCCAATCCGCCGGTTTGCCGCATACTCCGGTGATTGAAAAACTGTTTTGAGCCAAGCCTGATGAGCGAGAACAAGAAGTCCGCTGCAATTGAAGACATGCGCTTTCGTTTGCTGATCGATGCGGTGGTCGATTATGCGATCTACATGATCGACCCCGATGGCATCATCACCAGCTGGAACTCCGGCGCCAAACGCTTCAAGGGATACGAAGAATCGGAAATCCTCGGCGAACACTTTTCCCGTTTCTACACCGATGAAGACCGCGCAAAAGGTTTGCCGCAGCGAGCGCTGGACACGGCGATCCGCGAAGGCCGGTTCGAGGGTGAGGGCTGGCGGGTCCGCAAGGACGGCACGCACTTCTGGTGCCACGTAGTGATCGATCCGATTTTCAGCCCGAGCGGGCAACTGCTCGGGTTTGCCAAGATCACCCGCGACCTGACCGACCGCAAGATGGCCGAAGAAACCCTCAAGCAGAGCGAACAACAGTTCCGCCTGTTGGTGCAGGGCGTCACCGACTATGCGATCTACATGCTCAGCCCCGAAGGCCGGGTGACCAACTGGAACCCCGGTGCCCAGCGAATCAAGGGATACAAGCCGGATGAAGTGATCGGCAAGCATTTCTCGATGTTCTACACCCCGCAAGACCGTGAGGCGGGTGAACCCCAGCGCGCCCTGGAAACCGCGGTAAGCGAAGGCCGTTTCGAGAACAGGAGCTGGCGCCTGCGCAAGGACGGCACGCGGTTTCTGGCGCATGTGGTGGTCGATGCGATTCGCGGCGACACCGGCACCTTGCTCGGCTTTGCCAAGATTACCCGCGACGTCACCGAAGCTACCGAAGCGCAGCAGGCCCTGGAGAAAACCCGTGAAGCGCTGTTCCAGGCGCAGAAAATGCAGGCCATCGGCCAACTCAGCGGCGGCATTGCCCATGACTTCAACAATTTGCTGACGGTGATTCTCGGCAACCTGGAAATCGTGCGCAAACGCCTGGGCGACGACCCTAAAGTCAGCCGTCTGCTGGAAAACGCCACGCAGGGCGCATTGCGCGGCGTTTCGCTGACCCAACGCATGCTGGCTTTCGCCCGGCGTCAGGAGCTCAAGACCGAACCGATCGAAATCCCGAAACTGGTGCAGGGCATCACCGGGCTGTTGCGCAGTTCGCTGGGGCCGGGGATCCGCATCGAAACGCAATTCCCCGATGATCTGCAAGCCGTGTTGGCTGACAGCAACCAGCTCGAACTGGCGGTGCTCAACCTGGCGACCAACGCCCGCGACGCCATGCCCGATGGCGGAAGCGTCATCATCCGTGCCGAGCCAGAAGTTGTGCTCGAACAAAACGACTCGACCATGACGGCCGGGCGTTACGTCTGCCTGAGGGTGATCGATACCGGTGAAGGCATGGACGCTGACACGCTGGCATCGGCGACCGATCCGTTTTTCACCACCAAAGGCCTGGGCAAAGGCACCGGGCTTGGGTTGTCGATGGTCCACGGCTTCATCGAACAACTGGGCGGGCGATTCATTCTGAAAAGTACCAAGGGGCAGGGTACGACCGCTGAGCTGTGGTTGCCGGTAGCCATCGACAGCGTCGCCGCCACACCGCATGGCCCGGTTTTGTCCACCGACACGGTGCCACGCCTCAGCGTGCTGGTAGTGGATGATGACAGTCTGGTGCTCACCAGCACCGTCCTGTTGCTGGAAGACCTTGGCCATCGGGTAATCGGCGCCACTTCCGGCGCCCAGGCGCTGGAACTGTTCGATCAGGGCCAGGTGATCGACCTGATGATCACCGACATGGCCATGCCACAGATGAGCGGCGCACAACTGGCTCACGCCGTGCGCATGCTCAAGCCGGATCTGCCGATCATCCTCGCCACCGGTTATGCCGAGCGCCTCGAAGGCTTTGCAGCCGGCTTGCCACGATTGTCGAAACCGTTCAATCAACTGAATCTGATGGAGATCATTGCCCGGTCGATGAAGTGAACCGGGGCAATCGAGCTGAACTTGTCCGGGACGTGGCGCCTCCAAACGCTTTGTCCTGGAGCGCTCTACCGTGCCACGCATATTGACCGAGCCGACCGCCGAAGAAACCCTGAACGAACATAACGCCAAAATGTTCGGCTCACCCAAGGAGCGGCTGGATTTCTACCGACGGGAAATCCAGTACGAAACCAGCATCCTGGCCAATCGAACCGACGCCTACCTGGCGGCGCAATCGTTTCTGGTGATTGCCTTCGCGTCCTGCATGGCCAACCTCAACCCCGAGTGGGGCAAGTTGTTCACGCTGGTGGTGCCACCGTTCCTGGCCTTGCTTGGCATGCTCAGTTCGCTCAATGCCTGGCCGGGGATTCGTGCCGCTTACGACATCATCGATCATTGGCATTTCAAACAGAGTGAATTGCTGCGCAGCGAACCCCTGATGGGGCTGGCTTATGACGAATCGCCTTTGTTCAGCGAGATGGAATCGAGCCACAAGGGCTATCGCAAGTCACTGCTGTTTTCCATTCGAACGCCGTGGATCTTTGCCACGTTCTGGATGTTGCTCGGCACGTATGCCATCTACATTCAGGTGACCAACCCGGGAAGCTGAAGCAGCACCGCGCTCAAGAGCGGTCTGTCGACTTGTCCGGCTGTTTACGCTGCTCGTAGCGGGCGAGGATCGGCTGGGTGCTGACGCCGTGCAGCAGAATGCTCAGCGCCACCACCGACAGGGTCAGGTCGGTACACAGCGTGCCCACGCTGTTATCCAGTCCATGGTTCAGCGCATAGAAAAGGTAGAACAGACTGCCGATGCCTCGAATGCCGAACCAGCCGATCAACAACCGTTGGCGCCCCGCGAGTAGCGATCCCCATGGCATCAACGCCACGCAAACGGGGCGAATCACACAAAACAGTACGCCGCCGACCAGCAACGCCCGCCAGTCCCAGTGACTGACCAGCACCACGCCCAGCAGGGTCACCAGAAACACTTCCATCGCCCGCTCGACCAGACCTCCGAAAGACAGCATGTCGCCCATCATGATGCCGGCGGCCACCTGGCTGTCTTCCAGTCGTTCGGTATCGCCATGGACCGCCTGCTGCGGTTCGACGTTCTGATGGCCGACCACCGGTTGCACCAGATGCTCGGCGGGTGGTTGGTGGGCACCGGTGAATTTGACTTCCTCCTGCCGCAACCCCAGGCCGGCGGCAAACACTGACAAAAAGCCGTAGCCACCAATGGATTCCGCCGCCACGTAGGCCAGTGCGATCAATGCCAGCGCCAGATAGTCGTTGGGGCTGAGGGTGCTGTCATCGTTGCGGATACGCAGTGACAAAGTCAGGCGGCCGATGCCACGGCCCATCCAGTAACCGCAAAGCAAGCCGGCGGGCACGGCCCAGAGCACGCTGCGTAGCACCCAGTCGGGCCACTCGGCGGCAAAACCTTCACCGTGCAGCAGCAACAGCCCGAGGATCACGAAAGGAAAGGCAATCCCGTCATTGAGCCCGGCCTCGCCGGACAGGCCGAACCGCACGCTGTCGACGTCCCGCGCATCGTTGACCTGTACCAGCGCAGCGAGTACCGGATCGGTCGGCGCCAGAATCGCCCCGATCAGCAACGAAGGGCCCCAATTCAGGTTCAGGCCGAAATGCAGCAGCAGGCAGACCCCAATGATCGTCAGCACCATCACCGGACCTGCCAGGCCAAATGCGATCCGCCAACGTTTGTCGCGCAGCGGCAATCGCAGTTTCAAACCGCAGACAAACAGAGAAAACAGCACCGCGACTTCGGTCAGGTGCTCCATCCACAAAGAGGCTTCGTCCAGCGGCAATTTCAGCAAATCAAGCCCGACCGGCCCGATGCCGACGCCCAACAGCAGGCATACCGCAGATGTCGTCACCGGCATCCATCGCAGATAGGAGGACGTCAGTGCAAGCATGAGCAGCACGGCGCCGAGCACCGCGACCCAAACGATGAAGCTCACGACGGGAGGCCCGCCGCGCCGATTCGATGTCGCCGCAACATGTCCGACCTAACCCGCGGTCGTGCGCAGGTATTGCGGCGTCAGCACGTTGAACCACAGCAGGATCATCGATACCAGCAACGTCACCAGCACCAGCAGCGCAACGCCCCAGACGCTCGCCGAATACAGCAAGCCCTGTTCCTTGCGCTCGTGCATGAAGGTCGGCAGGCCAACGAACAGCAGAAACGTCGAATAAATCGACGCCGCGCCCAGCACCAGTACCGCCAGCCAGCGGCTCGGGTACAGGCCGGCGATCCCTGCGAGGAAAAACGGGCTGACGGTATACGCCGCGAACCCTATGCACTGATTGAGCGTCGGCCGCGCATCGAAGGTGCGCGACATCCAGCGGATGAAACCGCCGATGATCGCCACACCGACGACGATAGTGAGGTAGAGCATGACACTCAGTTGCAGAGCACTGGCACTGCTGAGCCTGACGGTTTCACCCGCCGCCAGGCTCCAGCCGACATAAGTCGTGCCGATGAACAGGCACACCGCCGGAACAAGTGCCAGTAACAGCAGATGGGCGAGGTAATGACGCGGATGCGCTTCTTCTTCGCGGCGGATATCGGTCCAGGCGAAGTTCGGCTGGGTGAAGAGTTTGACGATAGGTGCGGACATGACGACCTCCTGATCTCTTGCAACCCGAACGGGCCATGAAGGTATGGAGAGGTCGCCTTGTCCAGCGGTTCACTTTTTTTCGGCGGTGTGATCAGAGCATGGGTTTGCCGCCGGTCACGCCATAGCGCTGACCGGTGATGTAGCTGGCTTCGTCCGACGCCAGCAGCACATAGATCGGCGCGACTTCCACTGGCTGGCCGGGCCGGCCGAGTGGTGTCTGCTCGCCGAAGTTCTGCACTTCTTCATCCGGCATGGTCGAGACGATCAGCGGCGTCCAGATCGGCCCCGGCGCGACGCAGTTCACGCGAATCTCCCTCGGCCCGAGTATCTGGGCCAGACCACCGGTGAAATTGGCGATGGCGCCTTTGGTGGTGGCGTAGGCGAGCAGGGTGGGTTTGGGCATGTCCGAGTTGACCGAACTGGTGTTGATGATCGAAGCGCCGGGGCCCATGTGTTTGATGGCGGCCTGGCACAGACGGAAAATCGCGGTGATGTTGACGTCGAAGGTCATCACCCATTCATCGTCGGGAATCTCCTCGAAGGTTTCATGAGTCATCTGGAAGGCTGCATTGTTGACCAGCACGTCGATGCGGCCGAAGCGCTCGACAGTTTGGTCCACCAACGCCTGGCACTGGGTCTTCTGGGCAATGTCGCCGGGCAGCAGCAGGCACTGGCGGCCAGCCTGTTCGACCCAGCGCGCGGTTTCCTTGGCATCTTCGTGTTCGTTGAGATAGGCGACCGCTACATCTGCACCTTCACGGGCGAAGGCGATAGCCACCGCCCGGCCGATGCCGCTGTCGGCGCCGGTAATCAGCGCAATCTTGCCGGCCAGCCGACCGGAGCCGGTGTAGCTTTGCTCGCCGCAATCGGGGTAGGGCTCCATCTTGCGCTGGGAGCCAGGAACCGGTTGTGCCTGTTTCGGGAATGGGGGTTTTGGATAGTGCGTCATCGTCAATCTCCGGGTCTCATGTCAGGTAGGCCGGTTGACCCGGCCTGTCTTGAGTGAGTTCGATCGGATTGACGCTTGGGTTTGTCCTGACGTGATTACCGGGACTTCAAGGCTCGCTCCATCCGCGAGATCCCTTCTTCCAGCATCGAACGCGGGCAGCCGAAGTTCAGGCGCACGAACTGTTGGCTGAGATCGCCAAAATCCAGGCCAGGGCTGAGGCCGACACGGGCGTGTTCCAGGAAGAATTTCTGTGGGTCGTCCAGATCCAGCGCCGAGCAGTCGAGCCACGACAGATAAGTGCCTTGTGGAACGTTGATCGTTACGCCGGGCAGACGGCTGCGAACCGCTTCTACCAGCCAGTCACGGTTGGCTTGCAAGTATTGCTTGAGTTCCTTCAGCCACGGACCGGCCTCGCTGTAGGCCACGCGGGTGGCTTCCATGCCCAACGGGTTGACGCTGTCGACCATGCCGCAACGGGCGTGGTTGACGCGTTCGCGCAGGGCGGCGTCCTGGATGATCATGAACGACGTCTTGAGACCGGCGATGTTGTAGGCCTTGCTCGCCGACATCAGGGTGATGGTGCGACGGGCGATCTCCGGGCTCAGGGAGGCGGTCGGGATGTGCACGCGGCCGTCGTAGCACAGCTCGGCGTGAATCTCGTCGGAGATGATCCAGGCGTCCTGCGCCATGCAGATGTCGGCCACCGCTTGCAGTTCTTCACGGCCGAAGACCTTGCCGATCGGGTTGTGCGGGTTGCTGAGCAGCAGGGCGCCGCCACCTTTCAGGGATTCACGCAAGGCATCCAGCGGCGTGGCGTAGGTGCCGTCGGCCAGAGCGTTGAATTCCAGTTCGACCTTGTTCAGGCCCCAATGGCCCGGCGCATGGCGCAGCGGCGGGTAGTTCGGGGTTTGCACCACGACGTTCTGCTGGGGCTGCACCAGCGCCTTGAGCGCCATGTTGAAACCCGATTCAACACCCGGCAGGAAGATCAGCTCCTGCGGTTTGACCCGCCAGGCGAACTTGTTCCAGAGGTCGGCAACGATGGCCTCGCGCAGGTTGTCCTGGGCCACGCTGTAACCCACCAACGGGTGCAGCAGGCGCTGTTGCAACGCCTCGATGACCACTGGCGGCGCAGCGAAATCCATGTCAGCGACCCACATCGGCAACACGTCGGCCGGATAGCGGCTCCACTTGGTGCTGCCGGTGTCGTGGCGGTCGAATACCTGATCAAAATCGAAAGTCATGCGTTGTCTCTGAAAGCGGAGATGGGTCGTGCCCGCCATGATAAGCCCATGCTCCTGAAGGAGCACACAAAACCTGTGGGAGATTCTATGGTTTAGGGGAAACCCTCAACTTGCTTTCGGCTGGTATTCGCTCTGCCCCTTTAGTAGTGCGAATACGACCCGAGCAAGTTTACGGGCCAGAATCACCAGTGCCTGAGT
>NZ_JAKUMP010000039.1:0-424 GCF_026341415.1 Pseudomonas sp. MCal1 | reverse complement strand
ACGCTTTCCCAAGGGACGATCCAGTATTCGCCGTTGTCGCGGGGGACGCAGACTTCCCGGCGTTGGCGGTTGAAGCGCACGGGTAAAGGGACTTCGCGGAAGAGGCCCTGGATCAGAAGGAGTGCCGGGATACCGGTGATTACCCCTCCGCCAATCAACGCAAAAACACTCAAATCGGGTGCAATGTTCCTGAACCCATAGGCCATCGCCAAAAACAGCATCACTCCAGGCCAAAGCACCATAACTGCCGAGCCAATGCTGTAGTTACCGATATCGAGAAATACCTCGTTTTTGCGCCAGATGATGTTGAGCACATCAGAAGGTTTTCTGCCGGTGGGAACAGGCAGCGGCGCCAAATAATCATTGCGGGAAAAAATCCCCTTCTTCGTAGTGCCTGCGGTTGGCTTGCTCACACCTGCGCCTC
>NZ_JAKUMP010000038.1:0-451 GCF_026341415.1 Pseudomonas sp. MCal1 | reverse complement strand
GAACTCACAAATTTTACCTTAGCCTGATCACCACCAGTGAAAGTGGCTTTCAGTCTATCTTTCTATCACATACCCAAGTTTTTAAAGAACGAACTAGTCAAAGACTAGAAATCAACATTCACCATCAGCCCGATGGAATGCTCATTTCTAAGCTCTTACTTCAGAAGCAGTAGTGGTGGAGCCAAGCGGGATCGAACCGCTGACCTCCTGCGTGCAAGGCAGGCGCTCTCCCAGCTGAGCTATGGCCCCGTATTTCTACAGGCGTTTCCCACACAAAATTGGTGGGTCTGGGCAGATTCGAACTGCCGACCTCACCCTTATCAGGGGTGCGCTCTAACCAACTGAGCTACAGACCCAATTTCGGGCTGCTTCTTTCGTCTTCTTCAATGAATCAAGCAATTCGTGTGGGAGCTTATGAAGCAGCTGATGTCGTCGATTAAGGAGGTGATCC
>NZ_JAKUMP010000037.1:0-463 GCF_026341415.1 Pseudomonas sp. MCal1 | reverse complement strand
CAGTTGTTCAGGAAGTTTTGCAGCGGCGTCTTTTCGAAAATCCAGGCCGTCAGATACAGCAGGCCCAAACCGGCAATAACCCAGTTCAATGGCCCCATGTAGAGTGTGTAACGCAAAATGGCGACGTCTACTGTGATTGCCCCCGCCAAGGCACGGGCGGTATAGCCAAATCCTAACAATGCCTGGGCGCCAAACACGGCTACTTGCCCACCGACCACGGTCTGACGTATTTCCAGCCATGGATCAATCCGGTTATGGGAATCCTCTAATTGCAATTTCAAGGATTTGAATTCTTGCAAGGCGGCATAAGCCGACAACCCACCAATCACCCCACCAAACAAAGTAAGCGTCGGAACCATCGACCGCCCCTTACCAAACTCTTTAATCCCCAACCCCACCCTCACCTGACTATCCACCACCGCCACCAACGCCGCCGCCCCGTAAAGACTCGCCGAAATCGTGT
>NZ_JAKUMP010000036.1:0-683 GCF_026341415.1 Pseudomonas sp. MCal1 | reverse complement strand
GTCTGCTCCCACTGCTTGTACGCATACGGTTTCAGGATCTATTTCACTCCCCTCTCCGGGGTTCTTTTCGCCTTTCCCTCACGGTACTAGTTCACTATCGGTCAGTCAGTAGTATTTAGCCTTGGAGGATGGTCCCCCCATATTCAGACAAAGTTTCTCGTGCTCCGTCCTACTCGATTTCATGACTAAGAGACTTTCGCGTACAGGGCTATCACCCACTATGGCCGCACTTTCCAGAGCGTTCCGCTAATCTCAAAGCCACTTAAGGGCTAGTCCCCGTTCGCTCGCCACTACTAAGGGAATCTCGGTTGATTTCTTTTCCTCAGGGTACTTAGATGTTTCAGTTCCCCTGGTTCGCTTCTTGCACCTATGTATTCAGTACAAGATAACCATCTTATGATGGCTGGGTTCCCCCATTCAGACATCTCCGGATCAAAGTCTGTTTGCCGACTCCCCGAAGCTTTTCGCAGGCTACCACGTCTTTCATCGCCTCTGACTGCCAAGGCATCCACCGTATGCGCTTCTTCACTTGACCATATAACCCCAAGCAATCTGGTTATACTGTGAAGACGACATTCGCCGAAAATTCGAATTTCTCAACTAAGAGAACTCACAAATTTTACCTTAGCCTGATCACCACCAGTGAAAGTGGCTTTCAGTCTATCTTTCTATCACATACCCAA
>NZ_JAKUMP010000035.1:0-746 GCF_026341415.1 Pseudomonas sp. MCal1 | reverse complement strand
CCCGCCACCGGCGCACCACCCTCGACAATCGCCACGCTGCTGAAGATCCCGCCCGAATTGATCACGATGTGATGCCCGCCCGCCGTCAGCGTCAGGCTGGTCCCGGCATCGATCACCACCTGGCTGGCGGTGACCCGCGCATGGGGGCCGGCCTGGATGACCAGCGTGCCGTCCGCCGTGGTGCTGCTGTTGCCGCTGATGCTGAGCAGATCGTCGGTGCCGATGACCGTATGGCGCGTTCCGTCGGTGGTGTGTCGTTCATCCGCCTTGATCAGGCTGGTGCTCTGGTTGTCCACCTGCTGGAAACGGTCGCGCCGGATCTGGCTGTGGCTGTCATTGAGGATCAGTTGTTCGAAGTCGCGCTCGGCCCGCAGGTAGATTTTTTCCTGCCCGGCACGGTCTTCGATCATCAGTTCGTTGTAGCCGCCGGTGTGTGGCGAACTGTGGCTGCGCAGCACGGTTTTGCTCTTGTGCTCAGGCAGGGTGTAGGGCACCGAGGTGACTTTGTTGGCCACGCACCCGGTAATCAGCGGCTGATCCGGATCACCCTCCAGAAAGGTCACCAGCACTTCCATGCCGATGCGCGGGATCGTCACCGAGCCGAAGCTTTCACCGGCCCAACTCGACGAAACCCGTAGCCAGCAACTGCTGCGCTCACTGTCGAGTTCGGCGCGGTCCCATGGGAACTCGCACTTCACCCGGCCAAACTCATCGCAATAGATCTCTTCGCCGACCGGCCCGGTGAC
>NZ_JAKUMP010000034.1:0-872 GCF_026341415.1 Pseudomonas sp. MCal1 | reverse complement strand
TGGTATTCGCTCTGCCCCTTTAGTAGTGCGAATACGACCCGAGCAAGTTTACGGGCCAGAATCACCAGTGCCTGAGTGGTGCTGAACCCTTTAGCTCGTTGCTCTTCATAAAAACCTTTCCAGGTCGCTGTTCGGCTGGCCGACATGGCTGCATTGTGCAAAAGTCGGCGCGCCTCCGGATCACCTCGTTTTGTCAGACTGCGACGACCGTCCTTCTGCCCCGACTGTGAAACCCGTAAATCCATCCCCAAAAAAGCGATGAATGCGTCAGCGTTTTTAAACTCGCCCCGTTGAAACGCCGCGATCAGGCGAGCTCCAGTCAAAAAGCCTATGCCTTCAACTTTCATGCAGCGCCTTAGATGGACAAGTAAACCGGCCTCTTTAAGGAGGTCGTTGATCATCTTCTCGACCAGCACTTCAAGCCTCTGCATTGAGGCTATTTGCTCGGCAAAAGCGGCTTTGAGCAGCG
Source organism: Pseudomonas sp. MCal1 (assembly GCF_026341415.1). Taxonomy (NCBI): domain Bacteria; kingdom Pseudomonadati; phylum Pseudomonadota; class Gammaproteobacteria; order Pseudomonadales; family Pseudomonadaceae; genus Pseudomonas; species Pseudomonas sp. MCal1. The sequence continues at coordinate 403 of NZ_JAKUMP010000034.1, read as the reverse complement.
GCTCATTTGCCCAGCTCTGTACCAGGCCAACTCGTGCCTGAACCAGCGCGGCGCGCCGGCGGAAAAGGCTCAAGAGCTGACGATACAGCGGCGATGGTGGAGTCCATGGGTGAAGCTCTTCATATTCGTTTTTCAGATAACGGGCGAGCAGCTTTGCATCCAGCGCGTCGGTTTTGGCGCGAACCTTCACACCTTTGCGGTAGTGGCTTAGTTCATAGCCACCGACCATGTAAATCGTGCAGCCGGCATCATGGGCCAGATCGGCGAATTCCAAGTGATAGATATTGGTCGACTCAATTGCTATGTCGACCGGTGCCGGCAAGGTTTTCAGCCATTTCTTGATGGCTGGCTTGTTATTGGGAAGCGTCTCCAGCAGATCCAGTTCGGTCTGGTAGATCACCAG
>NZ_JAKUMP010000033.1:0-1110 GCF_026341415.1 Pseudomonas sp. MCal1 | reverse complement strand
GGGCATCACATCGTGATCAATTCGGGCGGGATCTTCAGCAGCGTGGCGATTGTCGAGGGTGGTGCGCCGGTGGCGGGGGCCGCCGCGCAGTCGGCACTGGCGGCGCCGGAATCTTCACAAACGCTCCTTGCGTTATCCATGACCACGCAATTGGCCGCCCTGGCTCAGGCAGCAGAGCAGGCTGCGTCCGTCTGCGCCGTGTGCGAAAAACTGGCTCAGGTGAGCGCATGAATCGGGCGTATCTGTTGCTGGATCAAATCCAGATCGAAAACCTTCCGGAACGCCTGTTCGAGCTGACGGGAGGCGTAATGCCTCACTCGCTTTATCAGCGCACGGCCTACAGCGCTCTGGATAAAGCAGGCCCCGTACTGGTGGCGGTGACCCCTGACAGTCCTCTGGCGCAGGTCTTTTCACAGGAGTGGAGCACGACGGCGGGGCTCTGGCTGGAGTCGCAAGCCGATGAGGGGGCATTGCTGGAGCATTTGCGCAGCCTGATCCATGCCCGTGTCGAGGGTGATGTGACCGTGCTCTTTCGCTTTTACGATCCCCGCATCACTGCGTTGTGGCTGGCGGACAAGCCCGCAGCAGAGCGGGATCGGTTGATGGGACCGGCGCACCTGATCCGGCTGCCGGGCCTGCAGATCCGGCAGCTCACCGAGCAACCGGCGATCCCTTACGCGGAAAGGCCGTGGCTGGTGTTCACGGCAGAGCAGCTCAATGACCTGAACGCTGCGAAACGCCGGACATTCGCCGGGCAACTGATCGAACATGCTCTGCGGTATTTCCCGAAATGCCTTGGATCGCAGGAACCGACGGCTTTGCAGCAATGGGCCATGGACTGTCAGGGCAGTGCGGCGCGCAATGGCTTCAGTGCAGTGGAGGAGGTGCTGCTCTGGGCGCGTTTCTACGCAGTGCTGGGGGCGGACTTTCCCGATGGCCCGGAGCACGGCGCCTACCGGCAGTTGCTGGCCGAGCCTGGTGTGTTGCCCCACCAGCGCCTGGACAACCTCAACAGCGCATTGACGCATCAGTTGCTGACTGACAAGGACCTCACCCTATGAGCGCCGAAAAACTGGCCATGGTCGACCAGGCCGCGCAGGCCGAACGGGC
>NZ_JAKUMP010000032.1:0-1283 GCF_026341415.1 Pseudomonas sp. MCal1 | reverse complement strand
ACGCTCTTGATCTTCATGAAAAAGAATTCGCTATCCCGGTAACCGTACGCCATCCGTTTGATGACCTTTATTCGATTATTTATTCCTTCCAACTGACCGGTGTGCATCGGCCAGCGAACCCGACTCACGATGCCCCGCCAGTAGCCTTTTAGCCGTTTGGCAAACTGGATCAGGGCCGGAATTTCGCTTTCATGAGCATGGCGCAGCCACTGCTTCCAGGCCGATCTCCAGGCCCAGGCGGTACTCGGTGCCCAGAGTATTTTGAGTTCAGCCTTCATCAAATAGACCGTCATCAGTGATTGGTTGGCTGCCAATAAATCCTGCAAGTGAACCTCTTGTTCAGGTGTTTTCAGATTCTGCGGATTGCGCAGCAACAGCCATCGCGCTTGTTTGATGACCTTGCGAGACGGCTTGTCGTGACGTAGCCGGTTGGCTTCGTCGACGCGGACCCGGTCAATGACCTCTCGGCCGTATTTGGCCACTACGTGAAACAGGTCGTAGACCACTCGCGCTTTCGGGCAGTGCTGACGAACTTCCAGGTCAAAAGCGGTGTTCATGTCCATCGCCACCGCTTCGATTTTGGCGCAACCTTCTGGCCCAAGCTCTTCGAAGAACGGTCTGACCGCCGCCCGACTGCGGCCTTCGCCGATCCACAGAACCCGTCGTGTGTCGGCATCGAGCACAACGCTGGCGTAGCGATGTCCTTTGAACAGCGCGAATTCATCCATCACCAAACGTCGTGGTTGCGCCTTCGGCAGTTCGCTCAATACTGCCTGCAAGGCGCGACGTTCCAGCAATCTAACCGTGTCCCAATGCAGACCAAACATTTGGGCCACGTGCAGGGTGGGAAGGCGCTCGCAAGCCTGAATAACCGCGTCGGCCAGGCGGCGCGTCATACGCGCATAGCGATCCAGCCAACTGACGGCCTCCATGCGTTTGCCACACTCGCGGCAGCCAACTCGCCTGAGCAAAACGTTGAGGCGTACCGCACGGCCAAGAATGGGCAAGTCACGAACAACTCGCTCGCAATACTCATGAGTGGTTGAACAGGTTTTTTGGCAGCCGCCACAGGAAGGGAATCGGGTGGCGTGGGGTGTTAGATCGATCTGGAGGGCGTCACCATCAGGCTTGATGTTGACGACAGAAAAGCCCTCCCAAAAAGGAAGGAAAGTATTAATATCGCGCATAAGAACGCCGGTTTGTTAGATGTGTTTGCTCGCACGAACATCATCAATCAAATCGGCGTTCTTGTTTGTGTGTTTCCCGAGATTCCGTGAAGAACC
>NZ_JAKUMP010000031.1:0-1313 GCF_026341415.1 Pseudomonas sp. MCal1 | reverse complement strand
TGTCTAGTCCTGAAATAGGTTTACACCTGTTTCAGCCTCAAAACGCCCGATGCACCGCATCGGGTGTTTTGTATTTCAGCGACAGATGAGGCCGCTCGTTGTTATAGATCTGCACCGACTCGTCCACCATCCGGATGGCCTCTGCAAAATTTTTGGGGCGATGCAGCAATAACTCGTTTTTCAAAATCCCGTTCACACGCTCAGCCAACGCGTTTTGGTAGCAGTCGTAGCCATCGGTCATTGAGCAGGTGATGCCGTATTTGGCATGCAGCCGCTGATAAAGCTCGGAGCAGTATTGGACGCCTCTATCCGAGTGATGCACCAAACATTGCTTCGTTGTCCGCTGCTTGAGGGCTTTGTTGAACGCCTGGATCACCGATTCGGTGTGCAAGCTTTCATGGACATGGTGCCCCACGATTTTTCGGGAGTACGCATCGGTGATCAAACTCAGATAAGCCACACCCGTTTGCGTCGGTAAGTAGGTGATGTCCGCAACCCATACTTGCTCTGGCGCCTTGGCAACTACCTGAATCGGTCCATCTTTGAGCAGGTTTGGATGCCGGCGAAAGCGATGATGGCTATCTGTCGTTTTGTGATAGGCCCGTCTGCGGGGAACCAGCTCGCGCCGATCTCGCAAGATATCGAATAACCGGTCTCGACCGACCTTTACGGACACCTCTGGCTCAGTGTGCATCAGATTGTGAAGTTTTCGGGTGCCAAGGCGCGGTTGCCTAAGTCGTTTCTCCCTCACGAATCCCATCACTTCCTGGGCATGACGGGCCCGGGCATCACACGCGCGGTTGCGCTTGTAATAAGCCTGACGGGAAATCCCCATGAACTGGCAAGCCCGACTAATGCTCAGGTCTTGGATCTGCCCTTGGGAGAGGACTTGCCGGATCGCTTTTTTACGACAGAAACACCGAAGTCGTTCTTTAAAACATCAACGACAGCTTCGAAAAACTGAGCTTTCTGGTTGGCTTGGGCCAGCTTTTCTTCGAGCTCTTTGATTCGCTGTTCGGGTGTCAGTGGTTTATCGGGCTCATCCATGGAACGGGGTCTCTTGGAGCGAATGGACGCGCCTTGACTCCAGTCCTGCCGACCATGCCTGCGTAACCAGTTCAGTACGGTCGATTTACCCTGAATGCCATAACGCACTTGAGCCTCTTTATAACTCAACTCGCCTTTTTCGACCTGATCGACGACCGACAATTTAAAGGTCCGCGTGTAATCACGCTGACTGCGCCTTTTTCCTGTATTCATTACTCCCTCCTGAGAATGGGTCAGAAGGTGTAAACCTTATTCAGGACGAGACA
>NZ_JAKUMP010000002.1:482885-576942 GCF_026341415.1 Pseudomonas sp. MCal1 | reverse complement strand
CGTGGGAATGCCTCAATGGACGCTCTGCGTCCGCTTTGGGACGCGGAGCGTCCCGGGCTGCATTCCCACGCAGAGCGCGGGAACGATCATGGCAGGCTCAGTCTTCTTTTTTCATCAACCCGGCCAGCGCCGCAAACGGGTTATGCGTGGCCTTGGCGATTTTCGGCGTGCTCAGCGAGCCTTCGCCGAAGTACTGCTGGTCGGTGTAGCGCGAGTGTTCGTTGTCGTGGCAGTACAGGCACAGCAGTTCCCAGTTGGAACCATCCTGCGGGTTGTTGTCGTGGTTGTGGTCGCGGTGGTGCACGGTCAATTCGCTCAGGCGCTTGCCGGAAAACTCACGGGCGCAGCGGCCACACACGTGCGGGTACATCTTCAGGGCCTTGTCGCGGTAGCCCATTTCCTTGTCGCGCTGGTTGTCGGCAAGGATGCGATCCAGCTTCGAAGTGTTGGTCGGGGTGGACGAACTCATGGGTTCACCTTTGCAGAAGACTAATGACGGTTATGAGGCAAGTTTAGCTCAGCCCTTGAGCTTCTCGGCAATCCAGATCGTGTGGCGCGTGCCTTTGTTGCCGTGGGCAAAGACCTGCACTTCCTCGGCCTTGAAACCGGCCTTGCGCAATTTGTCGGAAAACTGCCGGTCAGCGCTGGCCGACCACACCGCGAGCACGCCTTTGGGCCGCATCGCCTTGGCGCAAGCGGCAAGACCGGCGGCGGAATACAGCCAACTGTTGGCCTTCTGGGTCAGGCCTTCGGGGCCGTTGTCGACGTCGAGCATGATCGCGTCGAAGCCATTCGGCTCGCTTTGCAGCACCTTGGCCACGTCTTCCTGACGAATCACCGTGCGCGGATCGAGCAGCGGACGTCCGGACTTTTCTCCGAGCGGGCCACGGTTCCACTCGACCACGCCAGGCACCAGCTCGGCGACCACCACTTCGGCGCTCTTGCCCAGATGCTTGAGTGCGCAGGCGAGGGTGAAGCCCATGCCCAGGCCGCCGATCAGCACCCGCGAGTTCGGCCGACCAGCGACCTTGCGGCACGGGATCTCGGCCAGCGCGTCTTCGGAACCGTGCATGCGGGTGTTCATCAATGGGCCGCCGTCGCCGCCCTGGATCTTGATGACGAAGTCCTCGCCATACTCGAACAGGCACAGGGCACCGCCGTTGTCAGGGATCGGCGTGGTGTCGAGCAGAACGAAACGTTTCATGGAAATCTCTACAGGGGGGAAGGCAAGCCGGCGCGTTGGGAGTAGCCTGAAGGCAGACTTCAGGCCAACGGAGCCCTTGATGAAGCGCACCATTCTAACGGCCATTACCCTGGCCGCGCTCTCGATAACTGCCGTACAGGCGCAACAGACGATTCCCGTCAGCCCGACACCGCAACCGGGCTCGCCCGGTACTGCGACGCCAACCCCGTATCCGCAGATCAGCCCGGTGCCGATTCCCAAGGCCGGCCCCGGCAGTGGCGGCCCGCCGCTGGTGCCGATCGAAATGCCCAGCCCGCCGACCAAGGATCAGCCATTGCCGGGCCTGGAACAGACCGACAGCAAACCCAAATCCCCGGGAGGCTAGATCTGCTGGGCGGCGAGTTGTCCGTCGGCCATGCGCAGGCGTTTGGACAGGGAAACGGCGAGGGCGCGGATGATCTTGGCGGCAATCTTCGGCGCGTCGTTGAGCATTTTTTCCAGCGAATCCTTGCCGAGATTGAGCAACTGACAGTTGCTCGCCGCGACGCAAGTCGCCGAACGGCGCTCACCGTCGAGCACGGCCATTTCGCCGAACGCCCGGCCGCTGCGCAGGGTAGCCATGGTCACGACCTGGCCGTCGCCGCCGGTTTTCTGCACGGCCACCTGGCCGGTGTGGATGATGCACATGAAACTGCCGGCATCGCCTTCGCGAAAGATCGCTTCACCTTCAGCCACGGTGCTGATGCTGAAGTAGCCCGACGCGGCGGCGAAATCCGCCAGTTGCAATTGATCGAACAGGCCGCAGTCCATCAGCCAGTCGCGGATTTCGTTGTTCAGTAGAGTGGGTTCTGACATGTCGTCACAATCTTTTTGTTTTCACAGGTTGCAGGCACTACACGGATCGTTGTGGGAGCGAGCTTGCTCCCACAATGGGATCTGTGGTGTATCGACCGCCGGGGTCTGGAATTAAGACCCAAGTGACCGGCGGAGTTCCTCAGGCAATGCCCAGAACCTTGAAAACAAATGCATATTCGAGCGCTACGTCACGTAATCCCTGATAACGCCCGCTCATCCCGCCATGGCCGGCGCCAAGTTCGGTCTTGAGCAGCAGCAGATTGTCATCGGTCTTGGTTGCGCGCAGCTTCGCGACCCACTTGGCGGCTTCCCAGTACTGCACGCGGCTGTCGTTGTAACCGGCGATCACCAGTGTCGCGGGATAAGCCTGGGCGGTGACGTTTTCGTATGGCGCGTAAGCCTTGATCCGCTCGTAGACCTCCGGCTCTTCGGGATTGCCCCACTCGTCGTATTCAGTGACGGTCAACGGCAGGTCCGGGTCGAGCATGGTATTGAGCACATCGACGAACGGCACTTCGGCAATCGCCACGCCGAACAGATCCGGACGCTGGTTGAGCACCGCGCCGATCAGCAGTCCTCCGGCACTGCCGCCGCTGATCGCCAGTTGTGGTGCGGTGGTGATGCCGTTGAGGATCAGGAATTCGGCGCAGGCAATGAAGTCGCTGAAGGTGTTGTGCTTGTGCTCCTGCTTGCCGGCGCGGTACCAGGACTCGCCCAGTTCGCCGCCGCCACGCACGTGGGCGATGGCGAATGCCATGCCGCGATCCAGCAGGCTCAGGCGAGCGTGGGAGAACCACGGATCGAGGCTCGAACCGTAGGCGCCGTACCCGTACAGGTACAGCGGCACTGCTTTGCCGACCATTTCCCGTTTCATCACCACACTGATCGGCACCTGGGTGCCGTCCGGCGCAGTGGCCCACAGGCGTTGGCTGACGTAGGCGTCGGCGTCGAACGGACCGAGCACCGGGGTTTCCTTGAGCACGGTCTGTTCGCCGGTGGCGAGAATCAGTTGCCGAACCTGAGCCGGACGGTTCAGCGCTTCATAGCGCAGGCGAATGCGGTCGCTTTCGAACTCCAGGCTGTTTTGCACGTAGAGACTGTAGGCCGCGTCCGGCAATTGCACGCGATAAGGCGCCAGACCGTGTGGGCGAACTTCGATGATCGGCAGACCACCTTCGCGCAGGCTCAGGGTCAGGGCTTCGGCGTTGAGGGTCACGCCATCGAGCATCACCGAATCGCTGTGCGGGATCAGGTTCTGCCAGTCGGCTTCGCTCGGTGCGATGCCGGTGTCCGGCGCCTGATACAGGGCGAAGTTGATGCCGTCGCGGTTGGTGCGGATGAACCAGGTCCATTCGCCATCGAGTTTGCCGTGGTCGACGTCGTACTCGTGATCCTCGACCCGTGGCGCCAGGCAAGTGAACGGTTGGTGCGGCTGATTGGCGTCCAGCGCCCAGACTTCGCTGGTGGTCTTGCTGCCAAGCGACAGCAGCAATTGCTGTTCGGAGCTGGCGCGGTAGCAATGCAGGAAGAAGCGCCCGTCCGGTTCGTGGAACACCTCTTCGGCCGCAGTACCGTCGAGGCGATAGCGGAACAGCTTGTGCGGGCGATGGGTATCGTCGAGCACACCGAAAAACAGTGTCAGGCTGTCATTGGCCCACGTCATGCTGCCGTCGCAGTCCTGGAATTCCAGTTCGCTGACGCGTTCGCTGGATAATTCCTTCACGAACAGCGTGTAAATCTCGTCGCCCGAGGCATCGACGCTGTAGGCCAGGCGCTGGTGATCCGGGCTGATGCTGAACGCGCCGAGGGAGAAAAAGCCGCCGTTGGCCAGTGCGTTCGGGTCGAGCAGCAGCTGTTCGCGGCTTTCGTCGAGGGTCAGGCTGTCGTCGGCCGGGCGTGGGCAACGGTAGTGACGGGCGTATTCGTCACCTGCAGTGGTGCGGGTGTAATACAGATACGGGCCCCATGGCGACGGCAGGGACAGGTCGGTTTCGAGGATCCGGCCCTTGATCTCCTCGAACAGGGTTTCGCGCAACTCTGCCTGATCGGCGGTCTGCGCCTGTTGATAGTCGTTTTCAGCCTTGAGGTAGTCGAGCACCGCGTCGGTGTCGCGTTCCTGCAGCCAGGCGTACGGGTCGTGACCGGCAGCCTTGTGGGCAATCGGGGCGCTGATGACGTTGGCGGATACGGGCATGGAAAGCTCTCGGACATGACAAATAAGGGCCGCACGGACGGCGGGGAAGCCTGACGTGCGAAAAGTCGTTACTATAAGCGCCTCTTTGCCTGCCTTGCCATGGACACCATGACCGAGAACGACTATCTGATCGCCTGGGGCCTTTACGCCTTTGCCGCCGTGGGCTGCCTGCTGGTGTGGATGCGCATGACCCGCTGGATGTGGCGCTGGTTGCGCGAGCCGCTGCGTGTATTGATGGCGGTGTTGCTGTTCAGCCCGACCATCATTGACCCGGTAAAGGAAAAATTCGCCCCGGCCATCGCCATCACCGTGCTGGATCTGGCGTTCAAGGTCGGCAACAACGCCTGGCGCGCGATTTCCGAACTGCTCATGTACGCCATGATCGCGTTCGGCCTGTACCTGATTTTCGTGCTGATCCGCTTCCCGATCGAGCGCGCTTCGAACGCTCGCAAGGAGCAGGCCGAAGCCGCTCGCGCAGCCGCCCGTGCCGAAGATGAGCGTGACGGCGATCAACCGTTCGGCGGCGCCGGCGATGATCGTTATGGCCGCCCACCGCTGCCGAGCAATCCGCAGCGTCGGCGCGTCGAGCCGCGTCTGTAATCACGAGAGTCCGCACATGTGTGAATTACTGGGCATGAGTGCCAACGTGCCGACCGACATCGTGTTCAGCTTCACCGGGCTGATGCAGCGCGGTGGTCGCACCGGTCCGCATCGCGATGGCTGGGGTATCGGTTTCTATGAAGGGCGCGGCTTGCGCCTGTTCCAGGACCCGGCGGCCAGCAGCGAATCGGAAGTGGCCAATCTGGTGCAGCGCTATCCGATCAAGAGCGAAGTGGTCATCGGTCATATCCGTCAGGCCAACGTCGGCAAGGTCTGCCTGTCCAACACCCACCCGTTCGTCCGCGAACTGTGGGGGCGCAACTGGTGCTTCGCGCACAACGGCCAGCTCGCCGATTTCTCCCCGATCAAGAGTTTCTACCGCCCGGTCGGCGATACCGACAGTGAAGCGGCGTTCTGCGATTTGCTCAACCGCGTACGTGCAGCGTTTCCGGAACCGGTCGATATCGAAGCGCTGCTGCCGGATCTGGTCGCGGCCTGCGCCGAGTACCGCAGTAAAGGCGTGTTCAACTGCCTGCTCAGCGACGGCGACTGGCTGTTCTGCTATTGCTCGACCAAACTGGCACAGATCACCCGTCGCGCACCGTTCGGCCCGGCGCGGCTCAAGGACGTCGATGTGATTGTCGACTTCCAGGCCGAAACCACGCCCAACGACGTGGTCACGGTGATTGCCACCGAACCCTTGACCGAAAACGAAACCTGGACCCGCTATGAGCCGGGCCAATGGAGCCTGTGGCGACGCGGCGAATGCGTCAGCCAGGGCACGACCGAATAAGGATTTCCCCGAATGTTGCTCAGTTATCTACGGCTGGTGTTGTTTGCGGCGGGCCTGTTGATCGGTGTCCAGGTGCCCGGCTTCATCAACGATTACGCCAAGCGGGTCGAAGCGCACCTGATCGAGGCGCAGACCGGTCTGCGCGGTTTCCAGGGCACCGCCGAGCAGTTTTTCAAGGGTGATATCCAGGCGCTGGTCGCTCACTATCGCGCCAGCGAAGACCCGGTGTTTCGCAGCGATGCCGACAGCCTGAGCACTTTGCTCAATCGCCAGCTGGCGCTGGACAAGCAATTCCAGGCGATGCAAGGCCCGTGGTACATCCGCTTCCTGCAAGTGGTGCTGGCCGCCGACCCGGACATCCGCAAGGAAACCTGGAACGGCTATAGCTACCAGATCCTGCTGACGCCGGAAGCGATGATCTGGGGCATGAGCGGCGCGTTGCTGCTGTCGTTCGGCCTTGAATGCCTGTTTCGTCTGATCGACTGGGTGGTGCTGGGCGGCAAGCGCCTGCGCCAGAGCCGGCCGATCGAAGACCGGGATGTGCGCGGGCTCTGAGCCTTATGAAGATCGTTCCCGCGTCGAGGCGTCGAAACGTCCGCGTGGGAACGATCAACTCAGAACGATGTAATCCGTGCCGACCTTGCGCGCGTACCCCCCCAACACCTGCTGACACAGCGTCACAATCTCCTCGACCCATTCCACGCCCACCCGCCACGACACCACCACCTGCAGATTCGGCGGGCGCTGTTCGATGTCGAGCAGGGTCAGTTCGCCCCGCGCTAGCTCCTCGGCCACCAGCACCGGCGGCAATGCGCCAATGCCGAACCCGTCGCGTAACAGCCGGGTGATCGCCGACACCGAATTCACACAGTTCAACCTTGGCGCCAACACGCCCTGGGCTTGCATCAGCGCCAGAATGTCCTGATGTGGCCGGGAGTTTTTCGAGTAGGTGATGATCCGCTCCTGCGCCAGGTCGGCGAGGCTTTGGTAGTCGCGGTTGTAGATCGAGTTACTGGCCACGATCCAGCCGATGGGGTGGCTGGCCAGTTCCAGGCTGCGCACGCTTTCATGGCGCACCAGATCGGTTTGCAGGATCAGATCGAGAAAGCCTTTTTGCAGCTGATCGCAGAGGTTCAGCGAGGTATCCGCCACCAGCTCGATTTCCACCCGTGGGTACAGATCGGTCATCTGCGCCACCAGCGGGCTGAGCCAGGTGTGAATGACCGTGTCCATCACGCCGATGCGCACCCGGCCGACCTTGCTCGATCGGGTCTCGATCGACTGCTTCAGCGCCTGCATCGTGTCGAGCATCTGCTCGGCATAGTCGAGCACTTTCAAACCTTCGGGCGTCAGGCTGACGCCGCGTGAATCACGCACAAACAGCTTCACCCCGAGCTCGCCTTCGAGCACCGCGATCCGGCTCGAGATCGAGGCCTGAGTGGTGAACAGCTTGTCGGCGGTCAGGCGAAAACTTTTCAGCCGGGCGACCCAGACGAAGGTTTCGAGAAACTTCAGGTTCATGGCAACAAATTTTTCTTATGTCTTGGGCGGGTTTTTATTCGTTGGACGCGACCGGGTGACGCACCCAAGAATCGACGCATCCGGTTCCCACGATAGGCGTCGTCGGAGCTTCGAACAAGACCAATAAAAGCCTGCGGAGACATGCCATGAGTGCGCCCGACACCCTCGACCTCCCCAAGACCACGGCCCGTCCCGGCCCGTTCGACTGGTATCGCAACATCAATCAGCAGGAGCGCCGGACGTTCTGGAGCTGCAAGATCGGCTACGGTCTGGACGGCATGGACACCCAGATGCTCAGCTTCGTGGTGCCGACCCTGATCGCGATGTGGGGCATCACCACCGGTGAGGCCGGGTTGATTCACACCAGCACGCTGATCGCCTCGGCCATCGGCGGTTGGGTGGCGGGGATTCTCTCCGACCGCATCGGCCGCGTGCGCACCCTGCAACTGACGGTGCTGTGGTTCGCCTTTTTCACTTTCCTCTGCGGTTTCGCCCAGAACTACGAACAACTGCTGATCGCCCGCACCCTGATGGGCTTCGGTTTCGGCGGCGAATGGACCGCCGGCGCGGTGCTGATCGGTGAAGTGATCCGCGCCAAGGATCGTGGTAAAGCGGTCGGTATGGTGCAATCCGGCTGGGCGCTGGGTTGGGGGCTGACGGCGATTCTGTATGCGCTGCTGTTCTCGGTGTTGCCGCCGGAAGACGCCTGGCGCGCACTGTTCATCCTTGGCATTGTGCCGGCGGTGTTCGTGATTTTCGTCCGGCGTCTGGTGAAAGATCCGGAGATCTACCGCGAAGCCAAGGCCAGACAAACCCCGGAAAGCCCTTCGAAGTTCTACGAGATCTTCGCCCCCGGCATGCTCTTCACCACGATCCGCGCCTCGCTGCTGACCACCGGCGCCCTCGGCGGTTACTACGCAATCACTTCCTGGCTGCCGACTTTTCTGAAGAATGAACGCGGCTTAAGCGTACTCGGCACCGGCGGTTATCTGGCGATGGTGATCATCGGTTCCTACGCCGGCTATGTGATCAGCGCCTATTTGACCGACCTGTTGGGGCGCAAGAAGAACTTCATCCTGTTCGCGGTCGGCTCGTTCACCATCGTTCTGCTCTATACCCAATTGCCGGTCAGCAACGGCGTGATGTTGTGGCTGGGCTTCCCGCTGGGCTTCTTTGCTTCGGGGATTTTCAGTGGCATGGGCGCGTTTCTAACCGAGCTGTTTCCGACCCGGATTCGCGGGTCGGGGCAGGGCTTCTGCTACAACATCGGCCGGGCGCTGGCGGCGTTGTTTCCGCTGCTGATCGGGCTGCTCAGCCAGAAAGTACCGCTGAGTGTAGGCATCGGTGCCTTCGCGGCAGTGTCCTACGGCGTGGTGATTCTCGCGGCGTTGAGCCTGCCGGAAACCCGTGGCAAACAACTGGACGCGCAGTAACTGATAACCTGCGGGGCACTGTCTGTCCCACGGCAAAAAAAGAAAAGAACTACAGGAGTGTTCACCGTGAGCCGCCTGCTATTGAACTGTGACATCGGCGAGAGCTTCGGCAGCTGGACCATGGGTCTGGACGCGGAGGTCATGCCCTTCATCGATTGCGCCAACATTGCCTGCGGTTTCCACGCCGGCGATCCGGGCATCATGCGCAAGACCGTCAGCCTGGCCCTGAGCCATGGCGTGCAGATCGGCGCGCATCCGGCCTATCAGGATCTGGTGGGGTTCGGCCGACGTTCCATGGCCTACACCGCCCAGGAACTGCAAGACATCCTGCATTACCAGATCGGGGCCCTGGACGGCATTTGCCGCGCTCAGGGTGGCAAAGTCAGTTACGTCAAACCCCACGGCGCGATGTACAACGACATGATGGCCAACCCGGCGCAGTTGCGAGCGGTGATTCAGGCTGTCGCGGCTTACGACCGCAGCTTGCCGCTGATGCTGATGGCCACCCGCGACAACACGGCCGCGCAACAGCTCGGCGATGAATACGGCGTGACCCTGTGGTTCGAAGCCTTCGCCGACCGCGCCTACGACAGCGCCGGCCGACTGGTCTCGCGGCAGCTGCCGGGTGCGGTGCACCACGATTCCGAAACCATCATCGGGCAAGCGCTGACCATCGCCCGTGGCGACAACCTCACCGCCAGCGACGGCAGCGCGCTGCACCTGCAAGCCAACACGTTGTGCGTCCACGGTGACAACGCCAGTTCAGTGGCCGCCGTGCAACGCATTCGTCAGGCCCTGAACGAGCAGAGCGCGCCATGAATCCGCGGGTGGAAGTGGTGGCGCTGGATTGCCTGATGCTGCGCCTGTTCGATGAAATCGCCGAAACCAACATGCCGTGGATGCTCGCCGCCAGTGAGCGCTTACGCACAGTGTTCGGCGAAAAACTGATCGATCTGGTGCCCTCGTACACCACGTTGATGGTGCATTACGACCTGACCGGATTGAATCCGAATCAGGCTCGGGAGTTGATTGCCGAAGCGCTGATCGACCTGTCGCCGAATGCGCGCACCGGCGGCCAGTGTCATATGCTGCCGGTCTGGTACGACCTGAGTGTCGGCCCGGAACTGAGCTTGCTGTCGCAACGCAGCGGTTTGTCGGTGGAAGAAGTGATTCGCCGTCACAGTGCTCGGGAATATCAGGTGTTCGCGCTCGGTTTTGCACCGGGGTTTGCCTTTATGGGGCTGGTGGAAGAAGTCCTCGCGGCACCGCGTCTGAATACCCCACGCAAGAAAGTCGCCGCCGGCAGCGTCGGCATTGCCGAACGGCAGACAGCGGCGTATCCGGTGGTGTCCCCCGGTGGCTGGAACCTGATCGGTCGCACACCGGCAAAACTGTTCGACCGCGAGCGCGATGGCTACAGCCTGATGCAGCCCGGCGATACCGTGCGTTTCGAAGCAGTGAGCCACGCCGAATTCATCCGTCTTGGCGGTGACGACACGCCTCTGGAGGCCTTGGCATGAGCCGACTGACAATTGAGGCGAGTACGCCGCTGTGCCTGTTACAGGACGCCGGGCGGTTTGGCGTGCGCCATCTGGGCGTGACCCAGGGCGGCGCGGCCGACTGGCGGTCGATGGCCTGGGCCAACTGGCTGCTGGGCAACGGGCTGGATTTGCCGGTGATCGAAATCACCCTCGGCGGTTTTACGGTGGTGGCTGAAGAAGATTGCCTGCTGGCATTGGCGGGTGCCGATCTTGGCGCGCAGATCGACGGTGAGGCGTTGGCGCCGTGGCGCAGTTTCAAACTGCGCAAAGGGCAGACCTTGAAGTTCACCCAGCCGTTGCTGGGCGCGCGGGCCTATCTGGCGGCGCCCGGCGGGTTCAGTGCGCCGAAAGTGCTGGGCAGCAGTGCCACGGTGGTCCGTGAGGAGCTGGGTGGTCTCGATGGTTTCGGCTTGCCATTGGCCAAGGGCGCCTCGCTGAGTTATCAGGGCGAAACCCTATTGATGCGTGAGGTTCCGGCACAGCATCTACCGGACCTGCGCCTCGACGCGCCGCTCGATCTGGTACTCGGCGCGCAGATCGGTCAGTTCAGCGGGCAGAGCCTGTTCGATGCATTCAACAGGGCCTGGACGCTGGACAGTCGTGCCGATCGCATGGGCATCCGCCTGTTGGGGACGGCGTTGCGGTATCAGGGCAAGCCGATGATTTCCGAGGGCATTCCGCTGGGCGCGGTGCAGGTGCCGCCGGATGGGCAGCCGATCGTGTTGCTCAATGACCGGCAGACCATTGGCGGTTATCCGCGACTGGGCGCGTTGACGCCGTTGGCACTGGCGCGTCTGGCACAGTGTCTGCCGGGAGCGATGGTCAGATTGCGCCCGGTGGTGCAGGAAGTGGCACATCGGGAACACGTCGAGTATCTGAAGCGATTTATCGACCGCTGAAAGCATCGTCGGAACGCCGCCCGAAGCAAGCCCGCTCCCACAGTGTTCGAGATGTACACGAAATTCATGTACACCACCGATACCTGTGGGAGCGGGCTTGCCCGCGATAGCGTCAGTGCAGGCAGCCGATTATTTGGACAAAAACCGCATCCCTTCTTCCAGACCGCGCAACGTCAGCGGATACATCTGATCCTCGATCAAGTCCCGAACGATATTGGTCGACGATGTGTAGCCCCACGTATCTTTCGGATAAGGATTGATCCAGATGAGCTTCTTGTACTTCTCCATGAAGCGCTGCATCCACACGTAACCCGGCTCTTCGTTCCAGTGCTCGACGCTGCCGCCGGCCTGGGTGATTTCATAGGGTGCCATCGCGGCGTCACCGATGAAGATCACTTTGTAGTCGGCACCGTACTTGTGCAGCAGATCCTGGGTCGACGTGCGCTCGGAGGTGCGGCGCATGTTGTTCTTCCACACCGATTCATAAATGAAGTTGTGGAAGTAGAAATACTCCAGGTGCTTGAACTCGGTCTTGCAGGCCGAGAACAGTTCCTCGCAGATCTTCACGTGGGCGTCCATCGAACCGCCGATGTCGAACAGCAGCAACAGCTTCACCGTGTTGCGCCGTTCCGGGCGCATCTGGATGTTCAGCAGGCCGGCGTCCTTGGCGGTGTGGTCGATGGTGCCGTCGATATCCAGCTCTTCCGCTGCGCCCTGGCGAGCGAATTTGCGCAGGCGGCGCAGGGCGACCTTGATGTTGCGGGTACCCAGCTCCACAGAGTCGTCGAGGTTTTTGTACTCGCGTTGATCCCAGACTTTCACCGCTTTGCCCTGGCGCTTGCCGGCATCGCCGACCCGGATGCCTTCCGGGTTGAAACCGCCGGAGCCGAACGGACTGGTGCCGCCGGTGCCGATCCATTTGTTGCCGCCGGCGTGGCGCTCCTTCTGTTCTTCCAGGCGTTTCTTGAACTCTTCGATCAGCTTGTCCAGACCGCCGAGGGACTGGATCTGCGCGCGTTCCTCGTCGGTCAGCGAGCGCTCGAACTCCTTGCGTAGCCAGTCTTCGGGGATCAGCGCCTGCAAGTGATCGTCGAGCTTTTCCAGGCCATTGAAGTAGGCACCGAACGCGCGGTCGAACTTGTCGAAATGCCGTTCGTCCTTCACCAGGATCGCCCGGGACAAGTAGTAGAACTCGTCCATGTCAGCGAAAGTCACGCGCTGTTTCAGCGCGTTGATCAGGTCGAGCAACTCGCGCACCGACACCGGCACCTTGGCTGCACGCATTTCATTGAACAGGTTGAGCAACATGGCGTCAGCCTCTTAACGGGTGCCGCGACGGCTCATGAACGCCAGGCGCTCAAGCAGTTGCACGTCCTGTTCGTTCTTTACCAGCGCACCGGCCAGCGGCGGGATGGCTTTGGTCGGATCGCGCTCGCGCAGCACGGCTTCGCCGATGTTGTCGGCCATCAGCAGTTTCAGCCAGTCCACCAGCTCGGAGGTCGATGGCTTCTTCTTCAGGCCCGGCACCTTGCGCACGTCGAAGAACACGTCCAGCGCTTCGCTGACCAGATCCTTCTTGATGTCCGGGTAGTGCACATCGACGATTTTCTGCAGGGTGGTGCGGTCGGGGAAGGCGATGTAGTGGAAGAAGCAGCGGCGCAGGAACGCGTCCGGCAGCTCTTTCTCGTTGTTGGAGGTAATGATGATGATCGGACGCTTCTTGGCTTTGATGGTCTCGTCGATCTCGTAAACGTAGAACTCCATCTTGTCGAGTTCTTGCAGCAGGTCGTTGGGGAACTCGATGTCGGCCTTGTCGATTTCGTCGATCAGCAGAATGACGCGTTCTTCGGACTCGAACGCTTCCCAGAGCTTGCCCTTCTTCAGGTAGTTGCGCACGTCGTGGACTTTTTCATTGCCCAGCTGCGAGTCGCGCAGACGGCTGACCGCATCGTATTCGTACAAGCCCTGATGGGCCTTGGTGGTGGATTTGATGTGCCAGGTGATCAGCTTGGCGCCGAACGATTCGGCCAGTTGCTCGGCGAGCATGGTCTTGCCGGTGCCCGGTTCGCCCTTGACCAGCAGCGGCCGCTCCAGGGTGATGGCGGCGTTGACCGCCAGCTTCAGGTCATCGGTGGCGACGTAGGCCTGGGTGCCTTCGAACTTCATCTGCTAATCCTCGAACGGTAACGCCGACCTGAACGGGCAGGGCGGGGGCGAAATAATCGGATGCCCGACTATAACGCGCGGCCCGGTCAACTGTGAACGCAGACGGCTTATTCAGTCTCTGAATGGGGCGTCACATGTTGACTCGGTTTCAGCCGAGGGCCAGTTGAACAAGTGCGCTAACCCGCATCCGGCTTCGGCCGTTCATACCGCGCATTGAACGCCTGGATGAATCCATTGCGCAAAATCTGCAAAAACGCTTCGAATGCGCTGATATCTTGCTGGTGCACGCTGCCGCTGAGTTCGACCCGGGTGGCGAACTGGTTCTTGCCCTGGTTTTTCAGCACGGTTTCGGTGCCACCGACCAATGCTTCCCAGATCGAGCGGAAGATCCCCTTGTTCTTGTTCTCGACATCCTGCTGCCAGTTGAATACGTCGACGTCGCGCAGCAGCGGTTTGATGTAGCCCTTGAGTTGGCCGTTGGTGGCGGCGGCTTCGATGACCACGTCGCCGTGGCCGGCGTTGAAGTCGAATTTGCCGTAGGCCGAGGCGAAGTCGTTCATGCGCTTGAGTTCGATGTCCCGGGCCCGCAGGCGAAATTCGAAGTCTTCGAAGTTGCTCAACGGGTCGAAGGTGGCGCTGGTTTCCAGCGGCGCATGGCCCAACAGCAGGGCTTTGCCTTCGAAGCTAGCGTCACGCTTGCCTTCCTTGTCGACCACGTTGGTCAGGTTGTAAATGCTGGCATCGACATTGGTCGCATTCATGTTTACCGGTGGTTTGGAGTTGAAGTTGCGAAAGCTGATACGGCCATCGTTGATCTGCACCTCGTCGAGGGTGATCGGCAGCAATTTGCTCAACTGCTCGCGCCAGTCGGTGCCTTGACCGGTCTGGGAGCTCTGCTTGTTGGCGCCGCCATCAACGAAGTTCACCTGAGGTTTGAAGAATTTCACCTGCGCCACGACAGCATGGTCATACCAAAGCGAGTGCCAACTGACAGACAGGTCGATAACCGGCGCATCGACGAATGGCACCGGTACCTTGCCGTCGGCCTTGACGATTTTCAGGCCATTGATCTTGTACGCGCCGCGCCAGAGCGCCAGGTCGACGTCGGTGATCTGGCCGCGGTAGTCGCCCATGTTGGCCAGTTTGTCATTCAAGTAATCACGCACGAGGTAGGGCAGGGCGATGTGCAGGGCGACCAGTAATACAACGAGAGTGGCGAAAATCCACAATGGCCAACGGTAGCGACGCTTCATGGCAGCAAATTCCGAACGGTGTAAAGCGATTGACTGCCGCTTGCCGCAGACGTTCGGCCCGACTGGACTGAGAAGGGCAACAGGCTTACCTTGGAGCGCTGAATTCAACGCTGCACAAGGACCCAGCCATGAGCCGTATTTTTGCTGACAACGCCCATTCCATCGGCAACACGCCGCTGGTGCAGATCAACCGCATCGCGCCCCGTGGCGTGACCATTCTGGCCAAGATCGAAGGTCGCAACCCGGGCTACTCGGTCAAGTGCCGGATCGGCGCCAACATGATCTGGGACGCCGAAAGCAGCGGCAAACTCAAGCCGGGCATGACCATCGTCGAGCCGACCTCCGGCAATACCGGCATCGGTCTGGCTTTCGTGGCTGCCGCTCGTGGTTACAAATTGCTGCTGACCATGCCGGCCTCGATGAGTATCGAGCGACGCAAGGTGCTCAAGGCGCTGGGCGCCGAGCTGGTGTTGACCGAGCCCGCCAAGGGCATGAAGGGTGCCATCGAAAAGGCCGCGGAGATCGTTGCCAGCGATGCGGGCAAATATTTCATGCCGGCCCAGTTCGACAACCCGGCCAACCCGGCCATCCACGAAAAAACCACCGGCCCGGAAATCTGGAACGACACCGATGGCGCCGTTGATGTGCTGGTGGCGGGCGTCGGTACCGGCGGAACCATTACTGGTGTGTCGCGGTATATCAAGAATACGGCGGGCAAACCGATTCTGTCGGTGGCAGTGGAACCGGCGTCTTCTCCGGTGATCACCCAGGCGCTGGCAGGCGAAGAAATCAAGCCGAGCCCACACAAGATTCAGGGCATCGGTGCCGGCTTTGTGCCGAAGAACCTTGATCTGTCGATGGTTGACCGGGTCGAGCTGGTGACCGATGACGAGTCCAAGGCCATGGCCCTGCGCCTGATGCAGGAAGAGGGGATCCTGTGCGGGATTTCCTGCGGTGCGGCCATGTCGGTGGCGGTGCGCCTGGCGGAAACCCCGGAAATGCAGGGCAAGACCATTGTCGTGGTGCTGCCCGATTCCGGTGAACGCTATCTGTCGAGCATGTTGTTCAGTGATCTGTTCACCGATCAGGAAAACCAGCAGTAAGTGGCGCGTTGATTCAGGTCAGCCAGGGTTCAGGATTGTTATGTTAAGAAATGCTTTGTTGCGCAATTCTTAACACTGAATCTTGGGTCGGGCGGGTTTTTCCCGGAGCCGGTAGTGTTTATCATGGCCGGCCGCCATCTCGGGCAAATGACATGGCGTGGCGTTGTCTTATTTCAAGGAGTTGTTGATGACCTTTTCGTTAGCCGCCAAGGTGTCGGTGTTGCTGCTGTTTGTGGGCAGCATCCTCTACGTGCATTTGCGCGGCAAGGCGCGTTTGCCGGTGCTGCGTCAGTTCGTCAACCATTCGGCGCTGTTCGCACCCTACAACGCCTTGATGTACCTGTTCTCGGGCGTGCCATCCAAACCGTATCTGGATCGCAGCAAGTTTCCGGAACTGGACGTGTTGCGCGATAACTGGGAAACCATTCGCGACGAGGCCATGCACCTGTTCGACGAGGGCTATATTCGCGCCGCCGAGAAGAACAACGATGCCGGTTTTGGTTCGTTCTTCAAGAAGGGCTGGAAGCGTTTCTACCTCAAGTGGTACGACAAACCGCTGCCATCGGCCGAAACCCTGTGCCCGAAAACCGTGGCGCTGGTCAGTGCCATCCCCAACGTCAAAGGCGCGATGTTTGCGTTGTTGCCGGGGGGCAGTCATTTGAACCCGCACCGCGATCCGTTCGCCGGTTCCCTGCGTTATCATCTGGGCCTGTCGACGCCGAACTCCGACGATTGCCGGATTTTTGTCGACGGTCAGGTCTACGCCTGGCGCGACGGTGAAGACGTGATGTTCGATGAAACCTACGTGCACTGGGTCAAGAACGAAACCGAACAGACCCGGGTGATCCTGTTCTGCGACATCGAACGTCCGCTGAGCAATCGTCTCATGACCCGCATCAACCGCTTCATCAGCGCCTGGTTGGGCCGTGCCACGGCACCGCAGAACCTCGACGACGAGCGCGTCGGCGGGATCAATCAGGCTTACGCGTGGAGCAAGAACTTCAGCGACAAGTTCAGCGGTAAGGTCAAACAGTGGAAACGCCGCAATCCAAAGGCCTACCGCGTGATGCGGCCGGTGCTGGCGGTGGTGGTGCTGACGTTGCTGGGGTATTGGCTGTTTGGTTGAGGCTGGATTTGAAAACATGAAACCGCTCCTTGTGAGCGGTTTTTTATTTTTTCTGAATCAGGGACGGCCCGCCAGCAAGCTTGGTTCATCGATGGCGGTGCCGGTTGCAATGATCTGTAAGAGCCGCCTTTGACTGGCTGTCAGCCCCGTCAGATTAGAATCCTCCCTCATTGCATGCGCTTTTTTCTTTCTGGGGGACTTTTTTATTTCTTTACGCATGTTCCCACCTTGGTTGATCAATATTTGAGCGTTTTTCACAATACTAGGCTCCCTACTGTTTTGACAAGACGGCCCTCGTTATCCAAACCAAAGCCGAGTTGTTCGTAAATTGGTATTGCTCCCTGGAATGGTTCTTGAACCTCGATCAAGCTGCTTCCAATGATGCGGGCGTATTGCTCTATGACCAGAACGGATAACGGTGCAACACGGTTCTTCAATGGATGAGTTTCTGTGGGCCGCCCCTCCAGTCGTACGATTCGAATGCGTTGCCGACTTTTATTCGGGTTGGCAAAGCAAAGTCCGCACAGTTCGGATTCAAACCAGATCGCGATGTCGAGAGCGAGAGGTTCGCGCGATTTCCATCCAATGACTTCTTCCCATGAAAAATGCGGGCTCTTCCAACACTCGAAAGCACTCAGCGCCAACGAGTCGATGGGTTCGAAACGTATTTTCGAAAGGTCAAGTGTTGTGGGGCCAGCCATCTCCAGGTCAGTCTGGAGTTGAGTCGTGGCAAGACGGGCAAGCTTCCTGGCTTGCGATTTATACAACTGATACCGCAGATGATTGCGTTCCCTTGGCATATGATTTCGAGCATTCCATGTCTCCCCATCAGTGGGTGTAGCCGTTGCTCGACAGACTATTCAGCTCTCGTCCACCCGTCGCTGGAGGCCCTTTGCCCAAAACGTTGCAATCCATGTCGCGGGCTGGTTATAGTCGGCGCTCGTGAGTCGCACGACTCACTGTCCAACCCTCCAAAAAAGATCAGCCCAGATGCCTGCATCCCCCATCAACGCGGTAGTCGATTCAGCGGTCAACGCTGGCGTCGTGCCGTGCGGGAATCAGCAGCCTGTGCAGATCAGTCATTACCCTCCACCTGTCAGTAGCACGCCGGTGTGCGCAGTCGTATCACCGCCGGGCGTTGGTGTATCGGGCTGATTGGCGTTTTCTGCTGACCCCTGTGCCCGCCTGAAAAAACCTACTGAATTTCAGCTTCGGCTGAGTTGGCTATTTGCCTGACTACAGGTGGTATTCATGTTTGTCCTTTCGAAAAAGTCCGCGCTCGCGGCCGCGTCCACGAGCCTGTTCGTTCTGCTGTGGAGCAGCGGGGCGATCTTCTCCAAATGGGGCCTGGCCCACGCTTCACCGTTTGCCTTTCTGCTGATGCGTTTTGTGATTGCGCTGTGCGGACTGGTGCTGTTGGTGCCGTTGCTCAAGTTGAAGTTGCCCAAGGGCGGCAAGCCGATGCTGTACGCGATGGCCACCGGCGTGGTGCTGTTGGGTGCCTATCAGATCTTCTATTTGCTGGCGCTGGACCTGAAGGTCACCCCCGGCGTGATGGCGACCATCATGGGCGTGCAGCCGATCCTAACGGTGGTGATCATGGAGCGGCAGCGCTCGGTGAGCCGGATGTTCGGTCTGGCACTGGGATTGGCCGGTCTGATCATGGTGGTTTATCAAGGCATCGGCCTGGCCGGCATGTCGCTGGCGGGGATGCTGTTCGGTCTGCTCGCGCTGGCAAGCATGACCTTCGGCTCGATCATGCAGAAACGCATCACCGACAATCCCCTCGGCACGCTGCCGGTGCAGTACCTGGCCGGTCTGCTGCTGTGCGGGATATTCGTGCCGTTCCAGCCATTTCACTTCGAGCACAGCGTCGGTTTCATCGTGCCGGTGTTGTGGATGGGACTGGTGGTGTCCGTGCTGGCGACGTTGCTGCTGTACCGGCTGATCGCCCGGGGCAATCTGGTGAATGTCACCAGTCTGTTCTATCTGGTGCCGGCCGTGACGGCGGTGATGGATTACCTGATTTTCGGTAATCGCCTGGCCGCGTTAAGCGTACTGGGGATGCTGTTGATCATCGTCGGTCTGGTGTTCGTGTTCCGTAAATCGGCTTAACCGCCGCGCATGAAAAAGGCCCGGGAGGAAACTTCCGGGCCTTTGTGCGTCTGCCAGTCAGCGGGTGGCGATTTCTGCCGACTTCACCGCCGCGGGTTTCAACACCAGCCACAGCGCAACCGCGATCAACACCCCGCCATACACGTGGGCCATCGACAGCGGTTCATCGAGAAACAGCGCCCCCCACAACACGCCGAACGGCGGAATCATGAAGGTCACGGTCATCGACTTCACCGGCCCGATGGAACTCAGCAGGCGGAAGTAAATGATGTAGGCAAACGCCGTGCAGCCCAGACCCAGGCCCAGCAGCGACAGCCAGACATTCCAGCCACCCCAGCTCACCGGCGGCGCAGTGATGACGCTGTAACCGAACAGCGGCAACAGAAACAGGGTCGCACCGAGCATGCTGCCCAGCGCCGACAGACGACTGTCGAGCCCGCCGGCCTGATCCAGCCAGCGTCGGGCAAGGAACCCGGCGAAGCCATAGCAGGTGGTTGCGAGCAGGCAGGCCACCGCGCCCATCAGCAGGTGCAGATCGAACGCGACCGGGCCGGCGCGGGTCAGCACGCCCACCCCGAGCAGACCGAGGAACACGCCGGCGAGTTTGGCCAGCGTGAGTTTTTCACTGAAGAACAATCCGCCGATCAACACCCCCATCAATGGCGTGGTGGCGTTGAAGATCGCCGAATACCCGGCGGGCAGAACCTGAGCGGCGACGGAGTACATGGTTGCCGGGAGGCCCGAGTTGATAACACCCAGCAGCATCACGGTCTTGAGTTTGCCTTTGAAATCCCAACTGATGCGCATCAGACCGAGGATCACCAGCAGGCCGACGGCGGCAATCGAAACGCGGAAGAATCCGGTCGGAACCGTACCGATCGCGGGGGCGATGATGCGCATGAACAGGAAGCTTGCGCCCCAGATGGCAGCCAGCGACAACATGCGGAAAATATCGACAGGGCTCACGGGCCACTCCTTCCTTGATCGGGACGAGAGTGTTGCCGAGGGCCCCGGCGATGGCAACCGTTAATCAGGCATTTAATGTTCTGATCAGATCACGAAACGCGTCACGAGGCCGTTGAGGTCGACGGCCAGCCGCGACAGTTCCTGACTGGCGGCAGACGTCTGGGTGGCGCCGGCAGCGGTCTGGGTCGACAGATCGCGGATGGTCACCAGATTTTCGTCGACTTCCCGGGCCACCAGCGCCTGTTGCTCGGCGGCGCTGGCGATGACCAGATTGCGCTGGTTGATCTGCGAGATCGACGCGGTGATTTTCTCCAGTGCATGGCCGGCGCTGTTGGCCCGGCGCAGGGTTTGGCTGGCCTGCTCGGCGCTGTTTTGCAATGCATCGACGGTGGCTCCGGTGCCTTGCTGGATGCTGCTGATCATCAGCTCGATTTCTTCGGTGGAGTTCTGCGTGCGCTGGGCCAGCGAGCGAACCTCGTCGGCGACTACCGCAAACCCGCGTCCGGCCTCACCGGCCCGCGCCGCTTCAATGGCCGCGTTCAGGGCCAACAGATTGGTCTGCCCGGCGATGCCGCGAATCACCTCCAGAACCTTACTGATGTCCTGGGCCTGAGTCGCAAGGCCCTCGGCCTGTTCGGAGGCGCCGAGCACGGCGCTGACCAGTTCCTGAATCGAACTGATGGTCTCACTGACCTGCACATGCCCGTGCTTGCTGTCCTCGTTCGAGGCTTCGGACGCCTCGGCGCTGGACACCGCATTGGCGGCCACTTCATCGACCGCCGTGCTCATTTCAGTGACCGCCGTGGCGGCCTGCTCGATCTGGTCGTTCTGCTGTTGCAGGCCGCGGGTGCTCTGTTCCATCACCGAACTCATTTCCTCGGCGGCGGAGGCCAGTTGTTGGGCCGACTCGCTGATGCCGCGAATGGTCGAGCGCAGATTGCCCTGCATTTCGGCCAGCGCCGTGAGCAACTGCGCCGCTTCGTCCCGGCCGTCACTGTCGATGCGACCGCTGAGGTCTCCCGAAGCAATTCGCCGTGCCACGTTCAGCGCCTGATTGATCGGCGCGGTGATGCTGCGTGTCAGCAGCCAGGCCAGCAGTAACGTGGCAATCAGGGCGATGACGATGATCGTGGCGACGATCCACAGCGCCTGCTGATACATCGCCGCTGCGGACTTGGCCGCGGCATCCGCGCCCTGCTGATTGAGGGTGATCATCTGCTCCAGGGTTTTGTCGAGCACCGTGCCCTGCGGCGCCAGTTCATTGTTCAGGCGCGTGTAGGCCTGTTCGTTCTGTCCGGCGTCGATCTGTTTGATGATCTGGTCGAGGATGCTCAAGTACTTGGCCGTATCGGCGCTCAGACCTTCCAGCATCGTCTGTTCCTGATCGCTGGTGATCAGGGCTTTGTGGTCGTCGAGGCGCTTGAGCAGTTCCTGGCGTTGCACGGTAAGCAGGCCCTTGCTGCGTTCGCGAACGGCCGCCTGGGTGCTGGTGATCAGGCGCAGGGATTCGAGACGGATGCTGGCGATGTTCGCCGCTGTGTCATGGATGCTTTCGATGCTGGGCATCCACGACTCCTCGATCACCGCAGCGCTCTCGCGCAGGGTTTTCATCTGGCCCAGCCCGAACAGGCCGACCACCACCAGCAGACTGGCCAGAACGGCAAAACACAAACTGGCGCGCAAACCGATACGCAGATTCCGGATAGACATCAATGTGCTCCTTAGGATGAGAGAGAGGATGTCCTCGTGAACCGAGGATCTTGTTGTGAGGCGGGTAATGGCGGGGTGTATATCAAAGTGCCATCATCTTGGTAAGGCCGGACTGATATTCGAGGCCGCACGAAGTCGGCAGGCGTGGTCAATCAGGGAAAGCCGCGAACTAGAGATGTCGCTGAGCAATTGGATCCCAACCCCAACGAAACCGCGGGCTGGCGCCGGGATGGTCAGAGAGCGGTGCGAGACGTTAATTGACCAAACGGTCGATTAAAAAAACTTTGATAAAAACTGTGTCGCTGTACAACCCGGTCGAGGATTTGGCAGAAATTGCGCTTCTCCTGCGCCCGCTTCCGTGGCTAAGCTCAGGCCTTCGAGCACAGATTCTCCAATTCCCGCAGAGGTCTCATCTATGCCGCAGCAATGGCCAGCCACCGAAATCGCCCGCCTGATCCTCGATGGCTTTGACGATTACCGCGAGCATTTCCGGCGAATCACCGACGGCGCCCGGGAGCGCTTCGAGCAGGCCCGCTGGCAGGACACGCAAACGGCGTCGGCCGCGCGGATCAACCTCTACGAAGAAAAGGTCGGTGAAACCGTCGCCCGCCTGCGCGAATATTTCGAGCCGGACACCTTGATGGACATCACCTGCTGGCCACTGGTGAAAAGCGCCTACATCAGCATCATCGACCTGCGTTTTGACGATGAGCTGTCCGAGACCTGGTACAACTCGATTTTCTGCAGCCTGTTCAGCCACGACCTGATCAGCGACGGTTGCATGTTCATCCACACGACGCGCCCGAGCCTGCGCCGGGCACGAGCCGCGCAAACACGCACCTATAAACCGCAAGGGCAGATATCGGGCATGCTCGCGAGCATCTTTGCCGATTACCGCTTCAGCGAGGCCTATGCCGATCTGCCCGGCGACTTGCAGCGTCTGGAAGCGCAACTGCGCGAGAATCTGCCGGACTGGGTGTGCAAGGATCCAGAGCTGAGCGTCGAGCTGTTTTCCTCGGTGCTGTACCGCAACAAGGGCGCGTACCTGGTCGGGCGCATCTACACCAACGACGATCAATGGCCGCTGGTGATTCCGCTGCTGCACCGCGAGGGACGCGGGATTCAGATCGACGCATTGATCACCGACGAAGCGGAGGTGTCGATCATCTTCTCCTTCACCCGTTCGTATTTCATGGTTGATGTGCCGGTGCCGGCGGAGTTCATCGGTTTCCTCAAGCGTATCCTGCCGGGCAAGCACATCGCCGAGCTGTACACCTCGATCGGCTTCTACAAGCACGGCAAGTCCGAGTTCTACCGTGCCCTGATCAATCACCTGGCCAACACCGACGACCAGTTCATCATGGCGCCTGGCGTGCGTGGCATGGTCATGAGCGTGTTCACGTTGCCGGGCTTCAACACCGTGTTCAAGATCATCAAGGACCGCTTCTCGCCGTCGAAAAACGTCGACCGCGCCACGGTGATCGAGAAGTATCGACTGGTAAAAAGCGTCGACCGCGTCGGGCGCATGGCCGATACCCAGGAATTCGCCGACTTCCGTTTTCCCCTGAGCAAGTTCGAGCCGGCGTGCCTGGCGGAATTGCTGGAAGTTGCGCCGTCCACGGTGTCGCTGGAAGGTGAAACCGTACTGATCCGCCACTGCTGGACCGAGCGCCGGATGACGCCGCTGAACCTCTACCTCGACAATGCCAGTGAAGCCCAGGTGCGCGAAGCACTGGAAGACTATGGCCTGGCGATCAAGCAACTGGCGGCAGCCAACATCTTCCCGGGCGACATGCTGCTGAAGAACTTTGGTGTCACCCGCCATGGCCGGGTGGTGTTCTACGACTACGACGAAATCTGTTTCCTCACCGAAGCCAATTTCCGCCACATCCCGGCACCGCGCACGCCGGAGGACGAAATGGCCTCCGAGCCGTGGTACTCGATCGGGCCGCTGGACGTTTTTCCCGAAGAGTTTCCGCCGTTTCTGTTTGCCGATACCAAGCAGCGCAAACTGTTCGATCAGTTGCATGGCGAGTTGTACAACGCCGATTACTGGAAGGGACTGCAGGAGGCGATCAGGGCCGGGAAAGTGATCGATGTTTTCCCTTACCGTCGTAAAGGCCTCGATAACGAATAACCTGTTACTGATCGTTCCCAGGCTCTGCGTGGGAACGATCACAGTCAGGCGTAAATCTGCGACAATCGCGTCCTTGCGCCACTAGACGACCGAATTGCGTACCCGATGACCGACGAATCGCCCTCCATCGACAAACTGCTGAAAAACCTCGATCACGCCATGCTCGCCGACCGCCACCGGCTGCGGCGGCAATTGCTTGAGCTGCGCAAGAAACCCGACGAGGCCAAGCTGGCCCAGTGGGTGGCGCGCATGCAGGCGTCCTGCGATCAGGTGCTGGCGCGCAAGGCCAGCCTGCCGGTGATCCGTTACGACGCCAGCCTGCCGATTGCGGCCAAGCGTGACGAAATCAAAAAGGCGCTGGAAAAGCATCAGGTGCTGATCATCGCCGGCGAAACCGGCTCGGGTAAAACCACTCAGTTGCCGAAAATCTGCCTGGAGATCGGTCGCGGCCAACAGGGCCTGATCGGTCACACCCAGCCTCGCCGGATCGCGGCGCGCAGTGTGGCCAGCCGGGTTGCCGAAGAGCTCGGCACGCCGCTGGGCGCGCTGGTCGGCTATCAGGTGCGCTTTGAAGATCAGAGCGATTCCAACACCCTGATCAAGTTGATGACCGACGGCATCCTGCTGGCGGAAACCCAGAACGACCGCTACCTCGAACGCTACGACACGATCATCGTCGACGAAGCCCACGAACGCAGTCTGAACATCGATTTCCTGCTCGGTTACCTGAAAACCCTGCTGCCGCGTCGCCCGGACCTGAAAGTCATCATCACCTCGGCGACCATCGATCTGGAGCGCTTTTCCAAGCACTTTGACGATGCGCCGATTGTCGAAGTGTCCGGCCGCACCTTCCCGGTGGAAACCTGGTATCGCCCGCTGACCCTGGAGCAGGACGAGGAGGGCAACCGCGTCGAAGATGACCTGACCGTAGATCAGGCGATCCTCGCCACCCTCGACGAAATCGCCGCGTATGAACGCAGCGAACGCCGCAGTC
This sequence comes from Pseudomonas sp. MCal1, assembly GCF_026341415.1. NCBI lineage: Bacteria > Pseudomonadati > Pseudomonadota > Gammaproteobacteria > Pseudomonadales > Pseudomonadaceae > Pseudomonas > Pseudomonas sp. MCal1. The sequence goes on along the minus strand of NZ_JAKUMP010000002.1, from coordinate 552,353 downwards.
CTGGCGATGTGCTGGTGTTCCTGCCCGGCGAGCGCGAGATTCGCGACGCCGCCGACATGCTGCGCAAGGCCCAGCTCAAGCACACCGAAATCCTGCCGTTGTACGCGCGCCTGTCGCCGGCCGAACAACAGCGGATCTTCCAGTCGCATCCGGGACGTCGCGTGGTGCTGGCGACCAACGTTGCCGAAACCTCGTTGACCGTGCCGGGCATCCGTTACGTGATCGACAGCGGTACTGCGCGCATCAGCCGCTACAGCTATCGCGCCAAGGTCCAGCGCCTGCCGATCGAAGCGGTCTCCCAGGCCAGCGCCAACCAGCGTAAAGGTCGCTGCGGCCGGGTCGAGCCGGGCATCTGTGTGCGCTTGTACAGCGAAGAGGATTTCCTCGGTCGTCCGGAATTTACCGATCCGGAAATCCTGCGCACCAACCTCGCGGCGGTTATTTTGCAGATGCTCCATCTGCGCCTCGGCGAGATCACCGCGTTCCCGTTCATCGAGCCGCCGGACGGCAAGGCGATCAGCGACGGTTTCAACCTGCTGCAAGAATTGTCGGCAGTGGATCGCAACAGTCAGTTGACCCCGCTCGGCCGCCAGTTGGCGCGCCTGCCGGTGGACCCGCGCATGGGCCGCATGCTGCTCGAAGCGGCGAAGCTCGGCAGTTTGCAGGAAGTGCTGATCGTCGCCAGCGCGATGTCGATTCAGGACCCGCGCGAGCGTCCGCCGGAGCGTCAGCAGGCGGCTGACCAGGCCCACGCGCAGTGGAAGGACGCCGATTCGGACTTTGCTGCTCTGGTCAATCTGTGGCGCGGTTTTGAAGAGCAGCGCCAGGCGCTGACGGCGAGCCCGCTGCGTAACTGGTGCCGCAAGAATTTCCTCAACTACCTGCGCTTGCGCGAGTGGCGCGATTCCCATCGTCAATTGAGCCTGATCTGCCGCGACTTGCAGCTGAGCCTGAATAAGGAGCCGGCGGATTATCCGAAACTGCACAAAGCGGTGCTGGTCGGCCTGCTCAGCCAGATCGGCCAGAAAACCGAAGACGGCGATTACCTTGGCGCCCGTCAGCGGCGGTTCTGGATTCATCCGTCGTCGGGCATCGGCAAGAAGCGCCCGCAGTGGGTAATGACCGCCGAACTGGTGGAAACCACCAAGCTGTACGCGCGCATGGTGGCGAAGATCGACGCCGACTGGATCGAGCCGCTGGCCAGGCACCTGATCAAGAAGAACCACTTCGAACCGCACTGGGAGAAGAAACGCGGCCAGGTCGTCGCGTTCGAACAGATCACTCTGTTCGGGCTGATCGTGGTCGGCCGGCGACCGGTGCATTACGGCCCGGTGGATCCGGTGGTTTCGCGGGAGCTGTTTATCCGTGAAGGCCTGGTGCGGGGCGAGATTCAGTCACGGGCCAAATGCCTGAGCGCCAACAAGCAATTGCTCGAACAGCTCGACGAACTGGAAGCAAAGGCCCGCCGGCGGGACATTCTGGCCGACGAAGAAACCCTTTACGCGTTCTACGACGCGCGACTGCCGGCGGAGATTCACCAGACCGCAACGTTCGACAGTTGGTATCGGGTCAACAGCCAGAAAGACCCGCAGTTGCTGATCATGCGCGAGGAAGACGTGCTGGCGCGCGAAGCCAGTGAAGTCACCGCGCAGCATTACCCGGACACCCTGCACATCGGCGATCTGGAACTGGCCCTGAGTTATCACTTCGAACCGAACCACCCGCGTGACGGCGTGACCCTGCGGGTGCCGGCGCCGCTGTTGCCGATGCTGCCGCCGGAACGTCTGGAATGGCTGGTGCCGGGGCTGATCGAGGCCAAGTGCATTGCGCTGGTGCGCAACCTGCCCAAGGCCTTGCGCAAAAACTTCGTGCCGGTACCGGACTTCATCAAGGCCGCGCTGCAACGCATGACCTTTGCCGAAGGTTCGTTGCCGCAGGCGCTGGGCCGTGAACTGCTGCGCATGACCGGCGCGCGGGTCAGCGACGAAGCCTGGGCCGAAGCAGCGCAGCAGGTTGAAAGCCACCTGCGGATGAATCTGGAAATCGTCGACGGCCAGGGCAAGTTCCTCGGCGAAGGGCGGGATCTGGCGGAGCTGACGGCGCGTTTCGCCGAGGCCAGTCAGGCTGCACTGGCTGTGCCGCAGAGTGCGAAAAGTCAGCAACCGGTGGAAGCCAAGGTCTTCGCGCCGGTGGCGGAAAAGACTCAGCAGAAGATCGCCGGGCTGTCGATGACGGTGTACCCGGCGTTGGTGGAAGAGGGCGGTGCGGTCAAGGAAGGTCGTTTCTCGACCCCGGCCGAAGCCGAATTCCAGCATCGCCGCGCCTTGCAGCGCCTGCTGATGCAGCAACTGGCTGAACCTGCGAAGTTCCTGCGCGGCAAGTTGCCGGGCCTGACCGAACTGGGCCTGCTGTACCGCGAACTGGGTCGGGTCGATGCGCTGGTGGAAGACATTCTGCTGGCCAGCCTCGACAGCTGCATTCTCGATGGCGAAGACCCGTTGCCACGTGACGGCGCCGGGCTGGCGGCACTGGCTGAGCGCAAACGCGGCAACTGGACCGAGCACGCCGAGCGGGTGGCACGCCTGACCCTGGAAATCCTCAAGCTCTGGCACGGTCTGCAAAAGCGCTTCAAGGGCAAGATCGATCTGGCCCAGGCGGTAGCGCTTAACGACATCAAGCAGCAGCTCAGTCATCTGGTGTATCCGGGCTTCGTCCGGGAAACGCCGATGGTGTGGCTCAAGGAACTGCCGCGTTACCTGAAAGCGGTCGAACAGCGTTTCGAGAAGCTGGGCGCGCAGGTGCAGAAGGATCGAGTGTGGAGCGGCGAACTTGCCGGGCTCTGGACGCAATACCAGACCCGCGCCGCCAAACATGCACAGGAAGGCAAACGCGATCCGCAGCTTGAGCTGTATCGCTGGTGGCTGGAGGAGTATCGGGTTTCGCTGTTCGCCCAGCAGTTGGGGACGAAAGTGCCGATCTCCGACAAACGGCTGAGCAAACAGTGGAGCCAGGTAGAACCCTAGCGAGTGCCTGATCGCTCCCACGCTCTGCGTGGTAGCGCTTCCACGGACGCTCTGCGTCCGCTTTTGGGACGCGGAGCGTCCCTGGCTGCATTCCCACGCAGAGCGTGGGAACGATCAGCAAAAGGCGCCAAAACCTCGGGTTTATGGCAAACTTCGCGCCTATAAACGCCGGCCCCGCGGTTTTGAGCCTTCTCAACCGCGGGCGAGGTCGGAATAAAGCGATGCCAGGTTTTTGCGTCCCTTGATACGGGAATGGACCCTTTGCGTGTTGGCACGTCGGTGCCAGCATTTTCTGCCTGAACAGATTAGAGAAACGACCATGCATAACGTCGTCATCAGCGGCACCGGCCTGTATACCCCGGCCAACAGCATCTCCAACGAAGAGCTGGTGCAGTCTTTCAATACCTATGTCGCCCAGTTCAACGCGGACAACGCCGAGGCCATCGCCAGCGGTGAAGTCCAGGCCCTGACCGAGTCCAGCGCCGCGTTCATCGAAAAAGCTTCCGGCATCAAGAGCCGCTTTGTCATGGACAAGGATGGCATCCTCGATCCTGCGCGCATGACGCCACGCCTGCCGGAGCGTTCCAACGACGAATGGTCGGTGCTCTGCCAGATGGCCATCGGCGCTGCCGAACAAGCCCTGCAACGTGCCGGAAAGACCGCCGCCGACATCGACGGCGTGATCGTCGCCTGCTCCAACCTGCAGCGCGCCTACCCGGCGATCGCCATCGAAGTCCAGGAAGCGCTGGGCATCCAGGGTTTCGGTTTCGACATGAACGTTGCCTGCTCGTCGGCGACCTTCGGCATCCAGCAAGCGGCCAACACCGTGCAACTGGGCCAGGCCCGGGCGATCCTGATGGTCAACCCGGAAGTCTGCACCGGTCACCTGAATTTCCGTGACCGCGACAGCCACTTCATCTTCGGTGATGCCGCCACTGCCGTGATCATCGAGCGTGCCGATCTGGCAACGTCGAAACATCAGTTCGACGTGGTCAGCACCAAACTGCTGACCAAGTTCTCCAACAACATCCGCAACAACTTCGGCTTCCTCAACCGCGCAGCGGAAGAGGGCATTGGCGCCCGCGACAAACTGTTCGTGCAGGAAGGCCGCAAGGTGTTCAAGGACGTCTGCCCGATGGTGGCAGAACTGATCGGCGAGCATCTGGAAGAGAACAAGCTCAACGTCGGTGACGTGAAGCGCTTCTGGCTGCACCAGGCCAACCTGAGCATGAACCACTTGATCGTGCGCAAGCTGCTGGGCCGCGAAGCCACCGAAGAAGAAGCTCCGGTGATTCTCGACACCTACGCCAACACCAGCTCCGCCGGTTCGGTGATCGCGTTCCACAAATATCAGGACGATCTGGCGGCCGGTTCGCTGGCGGTACTGAGCTCGTTCGGTGCCGGTTACTCGATCGGCAGCGTGATTCTGCGCAAACGTTGAGTGGACTCGTTCATGTCCTCTTAATCGCGCTAGTCTTTCCTGCATCCGAATCAGCGAGAACGCTGTAACTTTCGGAGACTGCGGCAGGACGTCGCTTCAAGCGACCTCCTGCCGCAATCATTTTCGGGCGGGGAAAAGGGGATTGATGGATGGCGGTTGACGACACACAACTGCTCGAACGGTTGTTGGCAGGCGAACAGAAAGCCTTCAAGGAACTGGTCAGTACCTATCAAAGCCCCATGCGCGCGGTGGCCTACGCGATTGTCGGCCAGCGCCATGTCGAAGAAGTGGTACAGGACGCGTGGCTGTCGGTGGTGCGCAATATCGGCCGTTTCGAGGGGCGCTCCAGCCTAAAGACCTGGTTGCTGACCATCACTGCCAACTCGGCCAAGAGCCGCTACAAACTCAATCGTCGCGAAGTGTTGCTGGATGATCTGCCGTCACCCCACGGCACTATCGACGACGATCGTTTTTCTCCCGGCGACGGCCACTGGCTGGTCGCACCGTTCGCCTGGCACCAGGACACACCCGAAGCGCTGCTGACCGAAGGCGAGCTGCGTGAATGCCTTGAGCACACGCTGTCGAGCCTGTCGCAATTGCAAAGCAGCGTGCTGTCGCTTCGTGAGCGGCAGGGCCTGGAGCTGGAGGAAATCTGTAATCTTCTGGAGATCTCGCTCTCCAATGTCCGCGTGCTGCTGCATCGGGCACGCTTGAAGGTCTTTGCGACCGTGGAGCATTTTGAGGAGACGGGAGAATGTTGACCTGCAAGGAGCAAGTGGCGCGATCCAGCGATTATCTCGATGGCCAGTTGAGCTTTCGCGAAAAACTGATGGTGCGTCATCACCTGATGTTCTGCCGCAATTGCCGGCGTTTCATTCGCCAGATGCGTTTGATGCAGGCGACGTTACGGGCGATGCCGCAGAAGCCGGAAGAGGGCGTGGACGCGCTGGCCGAGCAGTTGGCTGAGCTGCGGCGCAAGGACAGTCCCTGAAAACACAGACTGGCGCGGCCGCAGCGAACGGATGATGGGGATCGCTGCGGCCGCGCCAGTCTGTTGAAGCCTCTTCAAACGATGGAACCGGATGTACAACCCATCGTTTGAAGTCTGTTGCCGGGTTGCTTAGAACTTCGCTTCCGCGTCCAGCTGCAGGGTGTTGGTGTCTGCATCACGCTGGGTACGGCTGGAGAAGTCGGCCTTGGTCAGGAAGTAAGTCGCACCAATGGCGAAGTTCTTGTCGATGTCGTAACCGACCTTGAACTTGTGGCCACGGGAGCCGGTGGTGCCGTTGGCGAAGTCCGAATCGGTGAAGGCACCGACCACAGCGTTGCGCTGCACGTCACGATAGTTGTAGTCGAGGTTCAGGCCGAAGACTTTCGACTTGGCACCCACCAGCCATGCGGTGTCCTGATCGGTCACTGCATCGTTGTTTTTCACGTACTGACCGTAGAACGACAGCGGCATTGGCAGGCCGCCGATGTCGACCTGGCTGAAGCCTTCGTACAGACGGAATTCGTTGTTCGCCGAGTTGCCGTTGACGGCCAGGGCGCATGGCGTGGAGGTACCGGTGCAACGGCTGTCTTCGTCGTTCTGGTAGGCGTAGACGCTGCCGCCCAGAGTCAGTTTCAGGTTGTCGGTGATGGCGAAGCGGCTACCCAGCTGGCCGGCGGTCAGGCGCAGATCGTGACGGAATTGCACGCCGTCGCCGTCGACGTTGTCCTTGAGGTTGTAGTTACCCAGGCTGCCGAACAGCTCGACGCTGCTGCCCAATGGATACTTGTAGGTAACGGCCAGACCTTCCGGGTTGATGTCGCTGTCCCAGATCACGTCGCCCATGCTCACCCACGGTTGCAGCATCTTGCCGCCGATGATGTGCAGGTTCTTGATCTGGTCCGGGTGGTAGTCGATGTAGCCGAGGTCGAGCCAGATCTGCTTCTTGTCGAAGTAGTTGTCCTGGTCCTGGTTGGTCGAACGGGCGTCGTCGCCGCCGCCGGTGGCGATACGGATGCCGGTGTCGACTTGCGGGTTGATCTCGGTGTAGGCGCCCAGACGGGCACGAATGCGCTGGCGATCCTTGTCGCGGCCACCGTTGTTCGGTTCGCCGTCGATCTTGATGGTCTCCTGACGAATACGCACGTCGCCCTTGAACTGGGTCTTGGCGGCCCAGGCCAGTTTCTGGTCGAAACTGCTGAGCTCGTTGGTTTTCTTCGCGGTCGCCGCGATTTGCTCGTTGGTCTCTTGCTGCGCCTGCTGCGCGATTTGCTGGGCCTTCTGATCCTTGGCCAGTTCTGTTTGCAGTTCAACGTACTGCGCCTGGGAAATAGAACCGTTAGCCTTGAGCATGTCGAGCAGTTTGGCGTCGACTGCGGCACTGGCCGGAACACTCATGGCCAGCAACAGACCACCGCACAGGGCTGCCGCAGTTTTCGTGGAAGCAAGACGCATAGCAATCTCCGAAGATGAGAGGGGATGGCTGAACCATCCTGGGCACAACCGACGGTTTGACGGTCGGAAAACAGTGTCCGGGTAGAACCCGGCGCTCTAAAAACAGGCGCCAGTATCGCGATGGTTTATGACAGAGCAGTGGCGCGATGATGGCAGGTTGATGACGATGCAAAACTGCCGTGAACTATTGAGCTAGAGCGCTGTCGCGCATTTGGTCGTGTGCAAGGCCAGGCCGATCAGCGATACTCGCCGGGCGTTCACGCCCGAAAGTGGAGAGGAAAATGCCGCTGCAACGTCTGCACAAACTGTCGGAAATTCCTGCGTCCGACTGGGATGTTCTGGTACCGCAAAACCAGCCGTTTCTGCGCCATGCCTTTCTGGCTTCGCTGGAGGACAGCGGCAGCGTCGGCCCGCACACGGGCTGGCAGGCGGAGCATCTGCTGCACGTTGAAGCGGGGCGCGTGATCGCTGCGCTGCCCGGTTATCGCAAGTGGCACTCCTATGGCGAATACGTGTTCGATCACGGCTGGGCCGATGCCTGCGCCCGGGCCGGCATCGATTACTACCCCAAGTTCTTGAGCGCCGTGCCGTTCAGCCCGGTCAGCGGTCCACGGTTGTTGGCGGCAAATGTCGAGGACGGATTCGAACTGCTCAAGAGCCTGCCGGGCTATCTGGAAATCGAAGAGCTCTCCAGCGCCCACATCAATTTCACCGACGCGTTCACCGATGCCGCCATGGCCGGGCAGCCGGGCTGGCTGCAACGCATCGGCTGTCAATATCACTGGCAGAATCGCGGCTACCGCGACTTTCAGGACTTCCTCGACGTGCTCGCCTCGCGCAAGCGCAAACAGATGCGCAAGGAGCGCGAGCAAGTGGCGGGGCAGGGCTTCGAGTTCGAATGGCTGGAGGGGCGCGAGCTGGACGAGGCGCAGTGGGATTTTGTCTACGCCTGCTATGCCAACACCTATGCAGTGCGCCGGCAGGCGCCGTACCTGACCCGGGAATTCTTCAGTCTGCTGGCCGAGCGCATGCCGGAATCGATTCGCGTGGTGCTGGCCCGGCAAGGTTCACGGCCGGTAGCGATGGCGTTCAGTCTGGTGGGCGGCGACAGTTTTTACGGGCGCTATTGGGGATGCCTCGCCGAGTTCGACCGGCTGCATTTCGAGACCTGTTTCTACCAGGGGATGGACTATGCGATTGCCCAGGGTTTTCAGCGTTTCGATGCCGGTGCCCAGGGCGAGCACAAACTGATTCGTGGCTTTGAACCAGTGATCACCCATTCCTGGCATTACCTGCGCCATCCCGGTCTGAAAGCTGCGGTCAAAGACTTCCTGCACCAGGAGCGCGCCGGTGTTCTGGCCTATGCCGAAGAGGCGAGGAACGCCTTGCCGTATCGGCAAGCCTGATCCTCGCCGGCCCCCTCAGCTGTCTTCCTTGCCGAGCCAGCGATAGAGCACGCCGCCGACCACCGCACCGAGCAGCGGCGCGACCCAGAACATCCACAGCTGCGCGATAGCCCAGCCGCCAACCATCAGCGCCGGTCCCGTGCTGCGGGCCGGGTTGACCGACGTGTTGGTGACCGGAATCGAGATCAGGTGGATCAGCGTCAGGGCCAGGCCAATGGCGATCGGTGCCAGTCCTGCCGGGGCGCGCTTGTCGGTGGCGCCGAGGATGATCACCACGAACATGGCGGTCATTACCAGTTCGGTGACGAAGCCTGCGGCCATCGAATACTTGCCCGGCGAGTGCTCGCCATAACCGTTGGAGGCCAGGCCGTTGGCGACTTCGAAGCCTTCCTTGCCACTGCCGATGTAGACAATCAGCGCCGCCGCGAGAGTCGCCCCGATCACCTGGGCGATGATGTAGGCGGGCAACTCCTTGGGCGGGAATCGGCCGCCAACGGACAGACCGACCGACACCGCCGGGTTGAGGTGGCAGCCGCTGATGTGGCCGATGGCAAATGCCATGGTCAGCACCGTCAGCCCAAACGCCAGGGCGACCCCCAGCACGCCGATTCCCAATGGTGAAGACGCGGCGATTACCGCACTGCCGCAACCGCCCAAAACCAACCAGAACGTACCCAACAACTCAGTAACTGAACGTTTGAACAGAGACATGAGAGAGTCCTTGATAGACGTGCTATCGAGACTGGATCGAGTGGTGCTTCCCTGCAGATTTACGACAGGTTCCGTTCCGGAGCCTTGGCTCAGTACAGCAGGGTTTGTGCGGATTTCCAGCAGGCGATAAAAAACCGCCAGGGCCCGTGATTAAAGGGCTCTGGCGGTTTTATCTCACGTTGATCGTTCCCACGTCGAGGCGTCGAACCGTCCGCGTGGGAATGCAGCCCGTGACGCTCCGCGTCACTGGACGCGGAGCGTCCCTTGAGGCATTCCCACGCAGAGCGTGGGAACGATCAGAAGCGCGGTTCAGTCGATGCCGACAAACCCTCCCGTCTGGTGCGCCCACAACCGCGCATACAGGCCGCGATGGGCCAGCAGTTCGGCGTGGGTGCCGCTTTCGGCGATCTTGCCGTTTTCCAGCACCACCAGTCGGTCCATGCGGGCAATGGTCGAGAGGCGGTGGGCGATGGCGATCACGGTCTTGCCCTGCATCAGGGTTTCCAGGCTCTCCTGGATCGCGGCTTCGACTTCCGAGTCCAGCGCCGAGGTCGCTTCGTCCATGATCAGGATCGGCGCGTCCTTGAGCAGCACTCGCGCAATGGCAATCCGCTGACGCTGGCCACCGGACAGTTTCACCCCACGCTCGCCGACATGCGCGTCGAATCCGGTGCGTCCTTCGGCGTCCGTCAGCAGCGGGATGAACTCGTCGGCGCGGGCCTTGCGCACTGCTTCCCAGAGCTCGGCGTCGGTGGCGTCGGGCTTGCCGTACAACAAGTTGTCGCGGATCGAACGGTGCAGCAGCGAGGTGTCCTGGGTGATCATGCCGATGCGTGCGCGCAGGCTTTCCTGGCCAACTTCGGCGATGTTCTGGCCGTCGATCAGGATCCGCCCGCCTTCGACGTCATAGAGGCGCAGCAGCAGGTTGACCAGGGTCGACTTGCCAGCGCCGGATGGCCCGATCAGACCGATTTTCTCGCCGGGTTTGATGGTCAGGTTGAGGTCGCCGATGATGCCTTTCTTCTTGCCGTAGTGAAAATCCACGTGCTCGAAACGCACTTCGCCACGGGCCACGGCCAGCGGTTTGGCCTGCTCCCGGTCGGTGACGCTGACCGGTTGCGAGATGGTCTGCAGACCGTCCTGGACCATGCCGATGTTTTCGAAAATGCCGGTGACCACCCACATGATCCAGCCGGACATGTTGACGATGCGGATCACCAGGCCGGTGGCCAGGGCGATCGCGCCGACGCTGATCAGCGATTGCGTCCACAGCCACAGGGCCAGCGCCGTGGTGCCGACGATCAGCAGGCCGTTCATGGTGGTGATCGCCACGTCCATGCTGGTGACCACGCGGCCGGCCATTTGGGCTTTTTCAGTCTGTTCCTGGATCGCCTCGCGGGCGTAATGCTGTTCGAAATTGGTGTGGGCGAACAGCTTCAAGGTGGCGATATTGGTATAGCCGTCGACGATCCGGCCCATCAGTTTCGAGCGCGCATCGGAGGCTTCCACCGAGCGGTCCTTGACCCGTGGCACGAAGTAATAGAGCGCGCCGATGTAGGCGGCGATCCACGTCAGCAGCGGAATCATCAGGCGCCAGTCCGCCTCGGCGAACAGCACCAGCGAACTGATCGCGTAGATCAGCACATGCCATAACGCATCCACCGCCTGCACGGCTGAATCGCGCAGCGAGTTGCCGGTCTGCATGATGCGCTGGGCAATGCGTCCGGCGAAGTCGTTCTGGAAGAAATTCAGGCTCTGCTTGAGCACGTAGCTGTGGTTCTGCCAGCGAATCATGCTGGTCATGCTCGGGCTCAGGGTCTGGTGCACCAGCATGTCGTGCAGGGCCAGGAACAAAGGGCGAAGGAGCAATGCCACCACCGCCATCCACGCCAGTTCGGCGCCATGCACTTTGAAGAAATCGACGTTGGGCGTGCCCTGGGCGAGGTCGATGATGCGGCTCAGGTAACTGAACAGCGCCACTTCGATCAATGCACCGAACAGGCCGACGATCAGCAGGGCGGCGAAACTCGGCCAGACCTGCTTCAGGTAATAGGTATAGAAGGGCAGAACGCGGTCCGGCGGGGATGCAGTCGGGGCATCGCGGAATATGTCGATCAGTTGTTCGAAACGGCGATAGAGCATCAGATAACCGCCCGGAGCACGGGCTCTCCTTTTATCAGTGTGAGCGGCGTGACATCAGGTCAGCGCCGCTCGATATGCCCTGTAAAGCTTAGTCGATGCGCTTGGCCGACTTGATGATCACAGGGTCGACCGGCACGTTTTGCATGCCCTGTTTGGTGGTGGTCTGGGAGTTGACGATGATGTCGACCACGTCCATGCCCTTGACCACTTTGGCGAACACCGCGTAACCGGCGTCACGGCCCGGATCGAGGAAGGCGTTGTCGGCGACGTTGATGAAGAACTGGCTGGTGGCCGAATTCGGATCGGAAGTACGGGCCATCGACAGGGTGCCACGAACGTTGTGCAGGCCGTTGCTGGCCTCGTTCTTGATCGGGGCCTTGGTTTCTTTCTGCTGCATCTGCTGGGTGAAGCCGCCGCCCTGGGCCATGAAGCCCGGGATCACGCGATGGAAAATGGTGTTGGTGTAGAAACCGCTGTCGACGTAATCGAGAAAGTTCTTGGTGCTGATCGGCGCCTTGACCGGGTCCAGCTCGATTTCGATGGTGCCGTTGGTGGTCACCAGTTCGACGTGTGGCGCCTTGGCCGGCGTGGCAGCCATCAGGTTGGCAGCAAACAGCACGGTGCCGGCGGCGAGGGCGAGTTTTTTCAGCATGGGTCAGTGATCCTGAGGGTGGTTATCGGCTGTGGCGAGGAACTCCAGCAGCGTTTGATTGAAGCGTTCGGGCTGATCGAGCGGGGTGGCGTGGCGCGAATCGGCGATCACCACCAGCCGCGCATCGGGCAGCAGTCTGACATAGGTTTCTTTCAGCGAAACGGGGGTGTAGTCCCGGTCGGCGCTGACGACGAGGGTTGGACAGGTGACCCGGGAAAGTCGTTCCTGGACCCCCCAGCCAACAATCGCATCGAAGCTGGCGAGATAAGCACGTTTGTCGTTCTTTGCCCAGCGTTCTGCCATCTTCTGGCGCAAATCGGCCTGCTCCGGTTTGGGGAACAGCTTGGCGCCAAGAGCCTTGCCGATGGTGGCGAGGCTGAGCACACGCATCAGGCTCCAGCGTTTGAACCATTGCCAGTAATCGTCGCGGCTGCGCACTTTGACCTCAGGCGCACTGTTGACGATGGTCAGGCTCTTGAGCATCTGCGGCTGATCGACAGCGAACTGGAAGCCGATCATGCCGCCCATGGACAGCCCGGCGTAATGCACCGGGCCGAGCTTCAAATGCTCGATCAGGGCGACGATGTCGGCGCTGAAACCGGCGATGCTGTAGCGCTCGCGGGGTTTGTCGGAGCGACCGTGACCGCGCACGTCCGGGACGATCACCCGGTAGTGCGCGGCCAGCGCGGGAATCTGCATTTCCCAGTCCAGGGTGCTGGAGCCCAGACCGTGAACCAGCAGCAACGGATCGCCGTGGCCATATTCCTCGTAGTGCAGGTTGCAACCTTCATGCTCGAAATACGCCATCGGTGAACTCCGTGTCAGGCTTGTTCGGGGGCGGCGAACGGTGCGTCCAGCGGCATGGTGTCGAAGGTACGCAGCAGTTCGATAAGGATTTGCGTCGCCGGACCCAAGGGTTTGTCCTTGTTCGAATACAGATAGAAACTGGAGTTGCGATTGCCGCCTCTGTCCAACGGTAGCAGCTTGAGTGAGCCGTCTTTCAGTTCCCGCTCGATCATGTGTCGTGGCAGCCATGCGAAACCCAGGCCACTGCTGACGAATGTCGCTGCGGTGGCGAGGCTGCCGACGGTCCAGCGTTGCTCGGCGCCCAGCCAGCCGACGTCCCGGGGTTGCTGGCGGCCGGAGTCGCGAATGACCACTTGCATCTGGGTTTCCAGGTCCTGGAAATTCAGCTCGCGGTTGAGCCGATGCAGCGCATGATCAGGATGGGCGACGGCGACAAACTCGACATCGCTCAACTCTGCGCCGAGGTAACCGGGAATGCTCAGTCCGGTGATGGCCAGATCGGCGACACCTTCGAGCAGCACTTCCTCGACACCCGACAACACTTCTTCACGCAGACGCACGCGACAGCCGCGACTCTGCGGCATGAAAGCGGTCAACGCGCGCACGATGCGGGCGCTCGGGTAGGCGGCATCGACCACCAGCCGCACTTCGGCCTCCCAACCCTGTTCCATGTGGTGGGCGAGGTCTTCCAGCTGGCTGGCCTGTTTCACCAGTTGTCGCGAGCGGCGCAGCAACACGCCGCCGGCTTCGGTCAGCACAGCCTTGCGGCCATCAATGCGCAACAGCGGCACGCCGAGCTGATCCTGCATGCGGGCGACGGTGTAACTGACCGACGATTGCGAGCGGTGCAGAGCCTCGGCGGCCTGGGCGAATCCGCCGTGGTCGACCACGGCCTGCAACGTTCGCCATTGATCAAGGGTCACGCGGGGCGCTTTCATCAATAGCTCCTCTTGTCCTAAGCTGGCGGTCCCTCATGGAGACTGCCGAATGAAAAAATTCTGTTGTGTGTTGCTGGCGCTGCTTCCGCTGACTGCGTTCGCGTACCCGATCGATGTGGAAAAGGATCTCAACGGCCTGAAGATCGACTACAACGCGTTCGACACCGATAGCGACATCGGCTCCATCCAGGTCAACAACTACGGCGACGTCGACGCGACCTGCAAGGTGGTGTTCACCAACGGCCCGGAAGCGCCGCGCACCCGCAACATCGACGTGGCTGCGGGCAAGCACAAGAACGCCACGGCCAAGTTCACCCGGACCATCATCAAGCTGCGCATCAAGTTGAGCTGCACCCCGAAATAGCGTCACGGTCCCTGTGGGGGCGAGCTCCCACAGGGTATGGCTCGCATCTAAACGAATTTTTCGATGCTTTGCAGCAATTATTTGCGCTTTTTCATCGATATGACTCTGTTTAACCTTCACTCCATCGACTTACAACATTCTCGGATGGAGGCTACACAACATGTCCCGCGTTCTGATCATCGAAAGCAGTGCCCGCCAGCAAGACTCGGTTTCCCGTCAACTGACCCAGACCTTCATCAGTCAGTGGAAAGCGGCGCATCCGGCCGATCAGATCACCGTTCGTGACCTCGCCGTGAACCCGGTGCCGCACCTGGACATCAACCTGCTGGGCGGCTGGATGAAATCCGCCGAGCAACGCAACGACAGCGAGCAATCTTCGCTGGACCGTTCCAACGAATTGACCGATGAATTGCTCGCCGCCGACGTGCTGGTGATGGCCGCGCCGATGTACAACTTCGCGATTCCAAGCACCCTGAAAGCCTGGCTCGACCACGTGCTGCGTGCCGGTGTGACCTTCAAGTACACCGAAACCGGCCCGCAAGGCCTGCTCAGCGGCAAGCGTGCCTACGTGCTGACCGCTCGCGGCGGGATCTACGCCGGCGGCCCGGCGGATCATCAGGAACCGTACCTGCGTCAGGTGATGGGTTTCATCGGCATCCACGACGTGACCTTCATCCACGCCGAAGGCATGAACCTGGGCGGCGACTTCCAGGAGAAAGGCCTCAACCAGGCCAATGCCAAACTGTCTCAGGTCGCTTGATAAGTTAATCGCCAGATAATCGCCGATTGTTCTAGTGACCTGGCGCAACCCCTTCAAGGCTCTACGCGCATCGAACCTCCCTTTGCACTTGTTGCTCCTGAGTGCTCTAGCCCGATTGAACGCTTTAGCGAGATCGGGCTTTTTTTTGCCCGGGATTTTTTGCAACGCAGCACATCCCCTGTGGGAGCAAGCCCGCGCCCACAGGGGCCACCGTTGTCTGAGGGTTCGCGATCAGAAGCAAAAACCGCTATCGTCGCCGCCATTCGAAATCGAGGCGAGCATGGGCTATCTACTTTTTGTCACGCTGATCCAGGCGTTTTCCTTCAGTCTGATCGGCGAATACCTGGCCGGTCATGTCGACAGTTACTTCGCGGTACTGGTGCGGGTGGTGCTGGCCGGGCTGGTGTTCATCCCGCTGACGCGCTGGCGCTCGGTGGAGCCGGCGTTCATGCGCGGCATGCTGCTGATCGGCGCGTTGCAGTTCGGCGTGACCTACGTCTGCCTGTATTTGAGCTTCCGCGTACTGACGGTGCCGGAAGTGTTGCTGTTCACCATCCTCACGCCATTGCATGTGACGCTGATCGAAGATGCGCTCAACCGACGCTTCAACCCGTGGGCGCTGATCGCCGCACTGGTGGCGGTGGCGGGCGCGGCGGTGATTCGCTACGACCGGATCAACCCGGACTTCTTCATGGGCTTTCTGCTGCTGCAACTGGCCAACTTCACCTACGCCGCCGGGCAGGTGCTGTACAAGCATCTGGTGGCGAAACACCCGAGCGATCTGCCGCATTACCGACGCTTCGGCTTCTTCTACCTCGGCGCATTGGCGGTGGCATTGCCGGCGTTCCTGCTGTTCGGCAAATCCAACTTCCTGCCGGAAGCACCGCTTCAATGGGGCGTGTTGTTGTTCCTTGGCCTGGTCTCGACCGCACTCGGTTTGTACTGGTGGAACAAGGGCGCATGCCTGGTCAACGGCGGCACCCTGGCGGTGATGAACAACTTGCACGTGCCGGTGGGCTTGCTGCTGAACCTGTTGATCTGGAATCAGCATGAGGAGCTGGGTCGGTTGTTCCTCGGTGGCAGCGTGATTCTGGCGGCGGTGTGGATCAGCCGGTTGGGGATTCGCAAGCCGCAGGCCATTGGCTGAATCGCCTATCAACCCCATTTTTCCACCGCGATAAGTATGTACCGCACCTGACTACTGCTTGATCGACACGCTGTGCCCTACAGACAAGGAGTGACTGTATGGCACAGAACAATTTCAACGATGGAACGTCGGGAAGCGTCGTCATCCGAACCGGGCCGCCCGCTTCGAGTGGCGGATCGGGCGGTGGTTTTGGCGGCGGTGGCGGGGTATCGGGCGGCTTCGGCAAGGTCAGCAAGAGCAAACAAAAGGCTCGGGCCAAGGCCAAAGCCGAGGCAGCTCAAAAAAAGCAGGAAGAGCAGGCTGAGGCAACAGCCAAGGCACAAGCCGAAGCGGCACAGGCACAGGCAGCCGCCGCACAGGTTCAGGAACAGGCGCGTCAACAAGCGCTGATGCAGTTCCTGGCGGGATTGGCGCAGCGACATGACGCCATCAGGGCCGAGGTCGATCGTCGATTTGCCGAAAGGGCCAGTCAACTCTCGACATCACTGGAGCAAGAAGTCCTCGCTTCGCGCAAGCCACCGAACAGCGATGACAGTGAGCGTTGGCAGCTTTACCTGATCACAAAGGAAAAAGGCGAAATCGACGGGCTGCTCGCCCGCAAATCCGCGGAACTCGATGCAAAGAACGCGGCAGCCCTTTCCTTTGATGGTCATGACCCGCTGACGCGCTCGTCCCATGACTATCTGACACGACTCGGCCAGTTCGGCCAGGCGCTCGACGACGGCCTCCGGATCTGGGAAAGCGCTTACACCGCCGCCCATGAGGCGCGATTACTCACCTCGCAGATCCATGCCCTGCGGGAAAAGTCCGCAGCAATGGCCAGACATCACGCCGAGCAGACCGTGGTCTGGCGTGCAAGGGAAGCGGTTTGGGAGGCTCAGCGCCAACACGCTGCGCAACGCGAGGCACGGGTTCGATTCAAGCAACAGGCTGATGAAGATGCGCGGGTAAGTCGAACCCGGCAGGCCAATACGCTGACCGTTCCGATGTCGTCGATGACGCACGGCGCGATGGTTTTGACGAACCCCGGGGCGCTGGCGGCCCAACAAGCGGGCAAGATCATTGAGGGCGCTGCCCAACAAGCGGGCAAGATCATTGAGGGCGCTGCACAGCAAACGGGCAAAATCATCGAGGCTGCTGTACAGCAAGCGGTCAGACATCTTTCCCTTTCTTCCCTTGCGACTCTGGCTCCCAAGCCGCTCACGGTGTTCGTCGCCGGGATGGTGTACTCGCCAACGCTGGGCGATGGAGAACTGACACCGGAGCAGCGACGACGATTGTTTCAGTCCGTCGCCGTGCCTGCCCAGGCGCTGGGGCTTTCTGATGAGCAGGCGCTGCGCTCGATTGCTGACACCGGCGGATCAGTGGAGATGCCTTATCGGCTCAAACCCGAGGCCGTACCACAAGGCACCGCCGTCATTGCCGTCACCACCGGTAACGAGATCAGCCCCAGTGTGCCGGTCATCAACGCGGTGCTTGATCCGCTGACGGGCAACTACACCGCAGAAGTCCCCGGTTCACCGGCCCGACACCTGCAGTTCACGCCTGATACGAGCATCGCCAAAGAGGTTTCGAGCCAGGGCCGGATAGCACTGCTACCACCGGTTGTTCAGGACTTGCCGAAGGGCGTCGACCTGCGCATTCAGGACTGCATCATCTGCGTGCCGGGTTCGGCGCCGATGTACCTGTCCTTCAACCTGCCACCGTTGGGCGCGGGCGTCGTCACCGGCAAGGGGCAAACCGCCAAGGCTGACTGGTGGAACACATCCAGCCGCAGCACCGGTTCAGCCATTCCCAGTCAGATCGGCGACCAGTTGCGCGGGCGGGAGATTCAGTCGTTCGGCGCATTTGGCGACGCGCTGTGGCGGACATTGGGTGAGCAACCTGCGCTCACCAGCCAATTCGATGAGGTCAACAAAAAGCGCGTCGAGCAAGGTTTCGCCCCTTATGCGCCGAAAAGCACCTGGGTGGGCGAACGCCGGGAGTTCGAACTGCGCTTTCAGGATGATGCATCAGTCGGTGAGAACCCGTTCAATCTCGACCGAATCAGCATTGTCGTGCCGCAAAGTGCCCACGGTCGACGTGGCGTTCTACCTGCCGTCCAGCCATGGCCGATTCCCCCGGTGGGGATTGGAACCTGGACTCCTCTGGTGCCACCGGGCAGCGAACACCTCGGGCCGACCACCACACCGATTTCCCCCTCGACCCCCACGGCTTATCCCGGCAACCCGCTCATCCCGATCCTACCGGCAAACGAGACGTTTCCGGCTGTTGATGAAGGGCAGGCGGGTGCGAGTATTCCGGGGTTCCCGGGGGATATGGAGCTGCCTTCGCCGGATGTGCTGTTTCTGGATCGAAGGGATGATCCGGGGGTTGCGACGGGAATCGGAAAAACGGTTACCGGAGTTTGGTTGGGGGAGGCGGCGAGAACTGTGGGGGCGTCAATTCCTGTGCAGATTGCCGATCAGTTGAGAGGGAAGGAGTTTGCCAATTTTCATCGGTTCAGAGAGGCGTTTTGGAGGGCTGTGGCTGCTGATTCAGATCTCAGCTTTCAGTTTTCTGATCACAATTTGAGGCGAATGCAGGCCGGCATTGCTCCTTTCCCACCGGTTGCAGATCAGAGAGGAGGAAGAAAGACGTTTGAACTTCATCATGATGTGGAAGTTATAAGCGGAGGTGAGGTTTATGGGATCGACAATATTTTGGTGATGACGCCACGGCGACACATACAACTGCACCAGGAGAAAAAAGGAAATGAAATTTAAAGATAAATTTGAGTACTACACCGAAGCCGAGTTTTTATCTTTTCTACAAGGATTCGTGCACTTTCCCAGCGGGTTAGAGGGGGTAGCGTTAGAGGCCCATCTGGACAAACTTGTCGCTCATTTCGAGCTAGTCACCGAACACCCCGACCGCTCGGACGTCATCTTCTATCCCAAGGAGGGACGTGAAGACAGCCCCGAAGGCATCCTGAAAGAAGTGAAGGAGTGGCGCGCACTCAATAACAAGCCTGGATTCAAACCAGAGTAATTTCATATCAAATGAGCCTTCATGGGTGACACCTTTCTGGATGTCATCCATGGCGACGTGCAAAAAACAAGGAAGTTTAAATGTATGAAGCTGAAACCCGCTCTCAATGAATATACAGAAACCGAGTTCAAGGCATTGGTTGACCGGATCTGGGCAGTTGATCTGGCAAAAGTCGACCACGACCGGTTGATCAATCATTTCGATCAGATTTCAGGTCACGCCAAAGGGGCCGATCTGCTGTTCTATCCGGAGGATACTTCGAATCCCAACTCATCCGAGTCCGTTGTCGAATACCTTAAGGCGTGGCATCACCAACAGGGGCGAGCCATATTCAAAGGGCAGGCTCTGGCCAACGTTGCAAGTCCTCCAGTGACAACGAACTGGGCGCAGCAGCGTCTTGCCCAGAGTCTGGTGGATGTTCAAAAAATGAACGCGGAACTGGCTGCAGCAGAACAGACTGCAGAGGCCTCTCTTGTTTTACTGCAACAACGAATCCGGCAGATGCGCGAGAGGCAAAGTGCCCAGTTGGATCTCCTTGAAAGAGAGGCGGATATTCGTGCTCTGGAAGTTGCGGAAGCCGACTCGCGTGCCGCCGTGGCTCGATATGGCTCGTGGAAAATGCGTATTCAGTTCCGAAGAGAGAGTGCCCAGCGTGACGTGACGTTCGCTCGTTCAGAGCAGGGGCAATGGCAAAATATTGCCCTGCAAGTCAGTACCACGGGCGACCGCTTTTCGGCTAGGTCAAATGATCTCTATCAGCGTTTGTCAGTGGCTCAAATTGAAGCAGAGTCATTGTTGACGACTGCGCAGGCATGTCTGATCGAGCAGCGTAATCAGGGAGTCGGGTCGCTGCGGTTGCCAGTAAACCTGTTTGCACCACTCGCGCACGCTAACGCACGCCCGGCGATCATGCTCGACGGTGCTTTGTCAGGATCACTGGAAGAGCATCGAATCGAACTGCAAAAGTCCATTCGTTCAGTCGTGGCAGACTTGACCTGGCAAGTCAGTTCGGGCGCAGAGGCCACTCGGCGTCAACATGCAGCGGTGCTGCAGTTCGACTTTTCCAGCAGAGCCGAGGTGGGCTGGTATGGCGTATGCGTTCCTTTGGCCGAATTCCTTCCGCTTGAGGGGCTGGATTGGCAGCAACTGGCGGTGACGGCAGGAACCGTTGCGATGCCCTTCAGAATGAGCAGCGGAAGTTACACCGTTCCCGCGAAAACCATGCACCGAGGTATTAGGGAGATCAAGACGCTGCATCAGGTGACACTGGCATCAAACCAATCGTTATCTCATGTGCGAGTGCGCGGTGCGTTATGGAATGAACATGTGCGAGCCTACTCTTTCACCACTGATGAAGCCGGGCTGCTGACCGTAAACTGGTGCCCTCTCGAAACACTCGAAACGTCCCCGGCACCTTACGATGCAAGGGAGCCGCGGCTGGGATTTCTGCGCTCGAGTCCAGTGCCTGTGCTGGAGACAATCAGCGATTCGGTAACTGCTCGATTTGATGACTATGTGGTGGTTTTCCCTCAGGGCTCGGGCTTCGAGCCCCTGTATGTGATGTTCAGAAACCCTGCCGGTATTATTTCGGCGCCAGTTGCCCCACCAGAAACTCGATAAACGCGCGCGTCTTCTGCGGCACCCGCCGCGCAGACGAATACACCGCGTTGATGGTGATCGCCGGAGCTTGCCATTCGCACAGCACCGGCACCAGTCGCCCGGCCGCCAGCGCTTCTTCGACGATGAAGTCCGGCAGCAGCGCAATGCCCATGCCGGCCTCGGCCGCTTGCGCCAGCAAGTCGCCGTTGTTGGCGTGCAGCGGCCCGGTGACGTTGACGCGCTGGGTCTCCTTGCCGTTGCACAGTTGCAGGCTGACGCCGCTTTGCAGATAACCGTAGTTCAAGCATTGATGTGAGCGCAGATCCTGCGGTGTCTGCGGTGTGCCCGCACGTTCGAGATAAGCGGGGGAGGCGACCATGATGCGTGGGGCCGGCGCCAGTTGCCGGGCGATCATGGTCGAGTCGGGCATGCTCGCAATGCGGATCGTCACATCGAACCCGCCGCGCACCGGATCGACCTGCTGGTCGCTGAGCACCAGTTGCAGCTCGATGTTCGGGTGCTGTTCGTGGAACAGCGGAATCAGCTTGCCCAGTCGCCGCAGGCCGAACGACATCGGTGCGTTTACGCGCAGTACGCCGCGCAACTCACCCACCCCGTCCCGCGCCCGCTGCTCGGCCTCGTCCAGTGCCGCAATCACTTCCCGCGCTGCTTCGAAATACTCGGCACCAGCCTCGGTCAAGTGCAGGCTGCGGGTGGTGCGTTGCAGCAGCTGCACGCCGATGGCTTCTTCCAGCGCCTGAATCTGTTTGCTGACTTTCGAGCGGGGCACGTCCATGGCCCGGGCGGCGGCCGCGAAGCCGTTCTCGCCGACCGTCACTACGAAGGCGCGCATGCATTCGATGCGATCCATGATTGTCCCTTTTTTAGAATCAATGATTCTCGATTTTAGGTAATTGTCCCTTTATCGGCTAGCCCCTAAAGTGACATCCAAGCCGAGACAACAACGCCGAAGACGGCAAAACGCCTCGACTCACCCAATACCCAATCGAAACTTTGAATCGACATCAAAAGGAACGCGCCATGTCTATCCGTGAACTGCTCAACCCAACCAACTCCGCCCTGATCCTGATCGACCACCAGCCACAAATGGCTTTCGGCGTGCAGTCGATCGACCGTCAGACCTTGAAGAACAACACCGTCGGCCTGGCCAAGGCAGCGAAGATCTTCAACGTACCGACCATCTACACCTCGGTCGAAACCGAAAGCTTCAGCGGCTACATCTGGCCTGAACTGCTGGCGGTACACCCGGAGCAGAAGCCGATCGAGCGCACCTCGATGAACTCCTGGGAAGACAAGGCGCTGGTTGACGCCGTGAAGGCCACCGGGCGCAAGAAGCTGATCATCGCCGCGTTGTGGACCGAGGTCTGCCTGACCTTCCCGGCCCTGGAAGCCCTGGCCGAAGGTTACGAGGTGTACATCGTCACCGACGCGTCCGGCGGTACCACCAAAGAAGCTCATGACATGTCGGTACAGCGGATGATTCAGGCCGGTGCAGTGCCGGTGACTTGGCAGCAAGTGTTGCTCGAGTACCAGCGTGACTGGGCGCACAAAGACACTTATCAAGCGGTGATGGACCTGGTGCTGGAACACAGCGGCGCGTACGGCATGGGCGTCGATTACGCCTACACCATGGTGCACAAGGCACCGCAACGGCAGGCCTGACAAGTCGGCATTTCGAAATAGATGCAGTACTTGTGGGAGCGACGGTGCGACGATTCGACTTGCTCGCGAAGGCGTCAGGTCAGTCGACAGTTGCGTTGAATGACCTGCTGCATTCGCGAGCAAGCTCGCTCCCACTTTTGATCGGTGGTGTTACATAAGGTACTTTTCAGCCTCGGGTATATGCGCCGAACCCAACACTGCCGGCAATATCCCGGAACGCAAATCCCCGCCGCTCGGCTGCTGATAGAGACTCAATCCAAACTCCGGCAGCACCGCCAGCAGGTAATCGAAGATATCCCCCTGGATCCGCTCGTAATCGGCCCACACCGTGGTGGTGGTAAAGCAGTAGATTTCCAGCGGAATGCCCTGGGCCGTGGTCTGCATTTGGCGGACCATGCAGGTCATGTTCGGCTGGATCTCCGGATGACTCTTCAGATAGGCCAGCGCGTAGGCGCGGAAGGTGCCGATGTTGGTCATGCGCCGGCGGTTGGCCGACATTGCCGCGACGTTGCCCTGCGCTTCGTTCCAGGCCTTGAGCTCGGCTTTCTTGCGGCCCATGTACGCGGTCAGCAGGTGCACCTGGGAGAGTTTTTCTTCTTCATCGTCGCGGATGAAGCGCACACCGCTGGCGTCGATGAACAGGCTGCGTTTGATCCGTCGCCCACCCGACTGCTGCATGCCGCGCCAGTTTCTGAACGACTCGGACATCAGGCGCCAGGTCGGGATCGAGACGATGGTCTTGTCGAAGTTCTGCACCTTGACCGTGTGCAGCGTGATATCCACCACATCGCCATCGGCGCCGACCTGCGGCATTTCGATCCAGTCGCCGACCCGCAGCATGTCGTTGCTGGTCAGTTGCACGCTGGCGACGAATGACAGCAGGGTGTCCTTGTAGACCAACAGGATCACCGCCGACATTGCACCCAGACCCGACAGCAACAACAGCGGCGAACGGTCGATCAGGGTAGCGACGATGATGATCGCGCCGAACACGTACAGAACCATTTTCGCCAGTTGCACATAACCCTTGATCGAGCGGGTGCGTGCGTGTTCGGTGCGTGCGTAGATATCCAGCAGGGCGTTGAGCAACGCGCTGACCGACAGCAGCAGGAACAGAATGGTGAACGCCAGCGCCACGTTGCCGAGGAACACTGTGGCGGTCTTGCTCAGCTCCGGCACCAGGTGCAGGCCGAACTGGATCACCAGCGACGGCGTCATCTGCGCCAGACGCTGAAACACCTTGTTATGCCGAAAGTCGTTGATCCAGTGCAGCGCGGGCTGGCGACCGAGCATGCGGCTGGCGTGCAGGATCAGGTAGCGCGCCACTCGTCCGAGGATGAGCGCGATCACCAGCAGCAGAATCAAAGCCAGGCCGGCGTGCAGGAGCGGGTGCTGTTCGAGGGTACCCCAGAGGTCTTGGGCGTTGAGCCAGAGCTGTTTGAAATCCATGAGAGAGAAGATTCTTCTGTAAGACACGACGGGGGATTAGAGCATTTAAGACACTGTGTATTACCGTTGGAGACAAATCGAGCAACAAAAAAGCCACGGATTACAGCGTATTTCATAAAGAAACTCGGCCTGAGCGCTCGAAACCGGTAACCTATGCAGCTGATTTTTTGCATATCTTCGAGGTAGCACCCGTGTTTTCCCAATTCGCCCTGCACGAACGCCTGCTCAAAGCCGTGGCCGAGCTGAAATTTGTCGAGCCAACGCCTGTGCAAGCCGCGGCCATTCCGCTGGCGCTTCAGGGGCGTGACCTGCGGGTGACGGCACAAACCGGTAGTGGCAAGACAGCCGCTTTCGTCCTGCCGATCCTCAACCGCCTGATCGGCCCGGCCAAGATCCGCGTCAGCATCAAGACCCTGATCCTGCTGCCGACCCGCGAGCTGGCCCAGCAGACCCTGAAGGAAGTCGAGCGCTTTTCGCAGTTCACTTTCATCAAGTCCGGCCTGATCACCGGCGGTGAAGACTTCAAGGTCCAGGCCGCCATGCTGCGCAAGGTGCCGGACATCCTGATCGGCACCCCGGGCCGGTTGATCGAGCAACTGAACGCCGGCAACCTCGACCTCAAGGAAGTCGAAGTGCTGGTGCTCGACGAAGCCGACCGCATGCTCGACATGGGTTTCGCCGAAGACGTGCAGCGTCTGGTCGACGAATGCCCGAACCGTCAGCAGACCATGCTGTTCTCCGCCACCACCGGTGGTTCCGGCCTGCGCGAGATGATCGCCAAGGTGCTGAACAATCCTGAGCACCTGCAGCTCAACGCGGTCAGCCAGCTGAACGACACCACCCGTCAGCAGATCATCACCGCCGACCACAACCAGCACAAAGAACAGATAGTGAACTGGCTGCTGGCCAACGAGACCTACCAGAAGGCCATCGTCTTCACCAACACCCGGGCCATGGCCGACCGCATCTATGGTCGCCTCGTCGCTCAGGAATACAAGGCGTTCGTGCTGCACGGCGAGAAAGACCAGAAGGATCGCAAACTGGCGATCGACCGTTTGAAGCAGGGCGGCGTGAAGATTCTGGTGGCCACCGATGTGGCGGCCCGTGGTCTGGACGTTGACGGTCTGGATCTGGTGATCAACTTCGACATGCCACGCAGCGGTGACGAATACGTGCACCGCATCGGTCGTACCGGCCGTGCCGGCAACGACGGTCTGGCGATTTCGCTGATCTGCCATGGCGACTGGAACCTGATGTCGAGCATCGAGCGCTATCTGAAGCAGAGCTTCGAGCGCCGCACCATCAAGGAAGTCAAAGGCACCTACGGTGGGCCGAAAAAGGTCAAGGCCTCGGGCAAAGCCGTCGGCGTGAAGAAGAAAAAGACCGACGCCAAGGGTGACAAGAAGAAAACCGCCGCCAAGACCCCGACCAAGCGCAAGAGCGCCAACCGTCCAAAGCCGGACTCTCTGGTGAGCAGTGACGGCATGGCCCCGCTGAAGCGCCGCAAGCCGACAGCGCCGGCGGCTGAATAAGCCGTTTCAGGCACGCAAAGAAAAACCCGGACATGGTCCGGGTTTTTATTGCCAGCGTTTATCAACTACCCAGCAGACCAGTGGTGTCGGCATCAAAGCGCCGCTTGGCCTGATCGGCTGCCGGTTTGAGCTGAGCGAGCAGGGCGGCCTCGCTGTACAGCCCGGTCAGTGCCAGTTCCTTGGGGGTTGGCTCGATCGGGATCAGCACGTCTTCGCCCGCCGCGTGCAGCCAGATCGCCACGAGGTGCAGCGCCGACACAAACAGCATCCGCAGTTCGACGGTTTTGCCCTGCAGTTGCGGCGATTGCTCCGCCAGTTTCAGCGCATCCACCGTGGCGCTCGCCAGGTTACCGTGGTTCAACGAGGCAAACTCGACGTGACCGCGTACTTCGGCCAATTGCGCATCGGCAATCGACACCCCGCCGGAAAACACCAGGTAATGCCAGTCACCCACTCGCGCTTGCTTCAGGCCTTTGCCCTGGCTCAAGTCGTCCAGGCTGAGCGAATAGCCGCGATAGGCTTCGCTGAGGCTGATCCCGGCGGGCGCAGCACTGGCGAACTGGCGATTGACGCCAAAACCCTGGGTCTGCAACGCAGCCTGCAGCACCGGACGCAATGTCTGCACGCCGTTGGAAGGCGCCTTTGGATAAGTCAGTTGCATGATGTCGCCCTCCTAATTTTTTGCCGTGAAGTAAGTGTGGGTCCAGTTGCCGCCGCCGTTGTAGGAACCGGGGAACGAGTTCAGTGCGCGGGTCGAATAGCCGTAGATCGAGTCCGCGACCAGCACGTAGTTGCCATTGGTGCCATAGATTGTCAGGAAGTGCGCACCGCCGCCGTACCAGGCACAGCGCAGGCCGATCGGGCGGCCCATATTGATCTGGTTCTGAATGGCCGACATCTGCAGCGAACCCGAATTCATGCCGTTGAAACTGCGGGTGATCTTCAGCGCAACGTCCAGATAGCCGTACACGTTGCACGGCCCCGGCTGATTGCAGCAATTGCGATCCAGCGCGGCGCTGGCAACGGCGCATTGGGTCCAGGACCCGGTGCCGTAATAATTGCCGACCGAGGCGGAAGCGGCGGCCCAGCACCAGTTGGTCCGGGTTTGTTGCTGCATCGTGAAGTTCAGGCTGGCGGCCGCCAGATCGCGTTGTTGTAAAGCCGTTTCGACCTCGACCAGTTGCGGGTCGAGCAGATGGCCGATCAGACATTCGGGCAGGGTATTGCCGGTGAATGCCGTTGTTTCAGTGGTTAACATTTTTCAATCCTCCATGAATGAAAACAAACGTTCCGCATTTGCGGGGATAACGGTATTGCCGAGCAATCGGTGTTCAACGGTTGCCATCTCCGATGGCGGGTTCCGATCAGGCTCGGGGTAACCCTAGGTCTGAATATGCATTTATGCAAATAACAAAATGCACTAATGCAAATTCCGAGCGAAAGGAAGCAGGCTTTGGTATCGATTTAGCCTGATCGATGCCAAAGCCTGCCGTTGTCTGAGCGGGTGTTACCCCTCGCTTTTCTTCTCGGCCGAACCCAGTTCCTTCAAGCGCTGATCGATCAACTGGCATTTGTCCGGCAGATCGGCGGAGGCCGTGCCCAGGTCCATTTTCTGCAACTCGGCGTTGATTTCCTTGGCCTTGGTCGGGTTTTGCTCGGTGAGCTTCGCGACTTCCTGGGCCAGTTGTTCGCGTTTGGCGGTGGCTTCTTCCGGCGTACAGGCCCAGACGGGCAGGGCGCAGGCGAGCGTGGCGGCGAGAGTGAGTTTGAGCAGGATTTTCATGGGGGCAGGCCTCAGTTCCGGTTAAGGCGGGTTAACCGGTTGAGGGCTGTCACCCGTGAAAAGTTCAGTGTGTTTGGGGCTCAGTCACCTTGGCAGCAACTGGATTTTGCTGCCCCGTCATACCGGTCATGATGCCGCACCCACTCCATGATTTCGTCCTCATTCCGGCCTTTGGGCGTGAGGTCGAGGTAGTTGTAGGCGCCGACCAGCATGTCCAGCCCTCGCGCGTAGGTTGAGTAAGTGTGGAAAATCTCGCCGTTGTCGGCGCGATAAAACACGCTGAGCCCGGGCATTTCTTCCTCGACGCTGTCGGTCTTTTCGTAGTTGTACGTAGCCTTGCCTGCTTCAACATCTTCAGCGCGGGCGCACACGCCAAAGTCGTAGTTGAAATCGCAACCGTCCGACGACACCCAGTCGAACTTCCAGCCCATCCGCCGCTTGAACGCCTGGAATTCGGCGAACGGTGCGTGGGACACCGCCACCAGCGCAATGTCGTGATGGGCCAGGTGCAGGTTGGCGCCGTCGATGTGGTCGCTGAGGAATGAACAGCCCGGGCAGCCTTCTTCCCAGCCCTTGGCGAACATGAAGTGGTAGACGACGAGCTGGCTGTGTTTGCCGAACAGATCCGCGAGCTTTATTTCGCCGTTCGGTCCCATGAAGCGGTAATCCTTGTCGACCTTCACCCAGGGCAGGGCGCGGCGTTTGGCGCTGAGGCGGTCGCGTTCCCTGGTAAAGGCTTTTTCATCGGCCAGATGCTGCTTGCGGGCGGCGAGCCATTCTTCGCGCGATACCACCGGATGATTCTCAACGTTCATGATGATTTCTCCTGCGGGGTTGAAGCCGTCTGTCTCAGACTAGTCGTTCAACACGCCGGGGAATCGACAGACCGCCGGTCGGTCGGGGCGCCGAATAATCCTGAACGGTGGCGCAACGCTCCGGTCACAACCTGTGAACGCGCCAAAAAATCACGCGCACCGGAGGTTGAATCAGGATGACGACTTATAACTGGGATTTGATTGAACGCCTGCTGCATGAAGTGCAGAACGGCGCGGGCCACAGCTTTGCGCCACGGTCTTTTGCCGAAGACTACGCGGCGGAAAAAGCGGCGGCGGGCCAGCCGATCGAGAATCTGGATCACCTGAAAACGCTGGCCTGCGACTATGAGCAACTGCTGCTGTTGCGCGGTTACATCCAGCCCCGTGGCGATGACGAAGGCAGCACCGGCAATAACTTCAGCCTGACCCCGCGCGGCTCCAGCCTGCTGAGCCTGATCGACAGCAGCATTCCCGGCAATGATCATCCGCGTGAAGTGCTGGATGACCAAGAAGATGCGCTGGATGAACTGACGTTCGATGAGGTCGCTTCCAAGGCGCAGATTGCCTGAGGCTTTGTACAAAAAGTGGGAGCGAACTTGCTCGCTCCCACTTTCTGCGGCGTCTCAGCTCTTCTGCGCAGCCTTCAGGCACTTCAAATCATTGAAGTCCTTGCGCACCCCCTCGATCTTTTTCAACAGGCGCTGCCTTTGCTGCGGCGTACTGTCAGCCATCAGATCGACGAACAGCGAACGGGCCTGCGCCTCGGTATTGGCGTAGGCCTTTTGGTAATCCGTTGTCCATAAACGCTCACGATTGACCAGAAGCGTCTCGATCCGCTGTGGGAATTCAGGACTTTTGCGTTGCGCCACCGCCGCGCTGAACTGCTTCTGCCAATGGGCGCGGTTGGCGATCCACTGAGTATTCTGATCGCCCAGTGCAGTTGACCAGGCCATCACGCGTTGCTCTTGAGCAGGACTCAACGGGCCGAGCCAGTCGTTGAGACGCTTGTCCATGCGCGCGCCACGTTCGGCAATCTGCTGCGACAGCGGCGGTTTGAGATATTCCTTCTGGCGCTTTTGCAGGTCCTTGGCGAAGGCATCGTTCATCTCGGCAACTTGCCGGTCGTCCAGCCCTTGCAGCAATTCAATCGCCGACGGGGTGATTTCCCGGGCGGTTTCGGCGATCGCCTGCTTGGCTTCTTCGGTACGGGCCTGGAGGGCGTCGTCGGTGACCTGATTGGTCTCGACCATGGTTTGCAGGCGATCGAGCCAGTCGAGATAACCCGGCAACTGCGTGGTGCAGTGCCAGCTCAAATGTTCCTTGAGGCGCTCGTTGAACCAGCCTTTCTGCTCGCCGTTCATGTCCAGGTAGTCGCTGAGCGTCCACGGAATGATCACGTCGAGATTGCGATAGGCCAGCCCGACACGGCTGCAGGCACCGAGTGCGAGGGTCAGGATCAGTAGAACGGCGAGGCGTTTGAACCAGCTAGACATGGGCGAGTCCTTGCGAAAGCCAGCCTTGAGGGTCTGATTCTCATGTGAACGCAGGATGGACCCGGCAGTTCAGCCAATCAATAGAACGCGCGTTCGGCCTTGAGCGTGACCAGCCCGTCGCACTGACTGTTATGCCCGGAATAGGCTGAGCAGTCGCTGCCGCTGAGGCTGGAGTTGCTGTAGATGAGGTCAAGGTCGATGCCCATGAACGGGCGGGAAAATTTCACCGACCAATCGGTAAAACTGCTGACATAACCCCCGTCAACCGAGACCGGCGTGTTGAGCTGATGGGTGGTGTATTTCATGCTGATCCCGATGCCGAACGGCTCATTGCCGCCGAGGTCGGCAAACAGGGTGTTGTTCTGTTTATCCGGATCGTTGCTCAGGGCGATGCCGATCCGGCTGCCGAGCAGGGTCAGGCCACCGAACAATTCCTGGCTGTCGAGGGTGTCGACCTTGGGATAGCTGTAATGGATCATCCCGACTTCGTAGCCGAGGGTCTGATCGAAAGGTTGTTTAAAGCCGATGTAGGAATCGATTTCGAGATTCTTCCCCGGCGTGAGACCCATGCTCGGTGCGTACTGGCCGACATACAGGCCACTGTCGTGGCTCAGGTCCAGGCCGCCGTGAAACGAGCCGACCGCCGAAGGTTTGACCAGCCCCTGAGCCATGCTGCGGCTGGGCGTGGTGCCGAGCTTGAGGTCGAAATCGCCGAGCTCACGCTGGAAAATCTGCGCGTGCGCCGCAGGGCTCGCCAGCAGGCCTACAAGTAATAAACAGGAATATTTGAACATGCGTCACTCCGTGAGCAGCGAGCGCAGGGCGGATAAACCTGCTGAAACGCTTGATCCAGACGCGTGCAAGGATACCGGCGAATGATCGGCATCGATGGCCGTTCGTCGATTTCTGTAGTTTTGAATGTTTGGTTAAACGCCAGAGAGTTCTTGCGAGGGATCCGGTCCAGACGCTTCGAAGCTCAAAGCGCCTTTGGACTGGTGTGCTGCGGGGGTTACTTCTTGCCCAGGCTGATCTGCTTGGACGGGCCGAACGTCTGGCCGCTGACGCCCTTGGCAATTTGCTGGATCTCGCCGCCGGACTTGAGGAATGCAGCGATCTGATCGTTGATCGATTCGCTGGTTTCAACGGCTGGAGCTGGCTTTGCTTTGCTGGTGGATGCTTTTACACGCATGGCGGCCATTAACCTGTAGAAAAGTAACTCGGCCAGGCATCGTACAGGAATAAGTTGACAATTGCTTGGTAAATATCCCCCGGAATAACCCAGCGGGCAGGTGGATTATTCTTGATTAATTATTCGAAATATCCCGCTAACCCGCTGTTTTAAATAACAACATTTATTCGATGTGAGGATGCCGCGCTACGTCGGGACCAGGCGAAAGCCGCCACGCTGGCCTGACGAATGGCACATGTGCGGCGCGAAATCCAGGAAAATCAAGGCTTCCCACGGATTTTCATTCGGTCCTCCGATCTGGCGACCAACGAACCCGGCAAAACCGGGTAGAATGCCGCCCACGCAATGAGGGTATTGGAAATGGCTTTAGTCGGGCGTTACAACAGTTTGCAAGTGGTTAAACACACTAACTTCGGTTTATATCTGGACGGCGGTGCCGACGGCGAAATTCTTTTGCCCAACCGTTATATCCCTAAAGATATTCCCAGCGAAGATGAAGACTGGCTCAATGTTTTTGTTTATCTGGACAGCGATGACAAACTTATTGCCACCACTGAAAAACCAAAAGTTCAGGTCGGTGAATTTGCCAGTTTGAAAGTTGTTGAAGTCAACAGCATCGGCGTGTTCCTCGACTGGGGTCTGCCGAAGGATCTGCTGCTGCCTTACTCCGAAGAAAAACGCCAGATGACCGCTGGCGAGTACTGCGTGGTGCACGTCTACCTCGACAAGCACACCCGCCGCATCACCGCCACCGCGCGCCTGGATCGTTATCTGGACAAGACCCCGGCCAATTACAGCGTGGGCCAGGAAGTTGATCTGCTGGTGGCCGAAGCCACCGACATGGGTTTCAAGGCAGTCATCAACAACAAGCATTGGGGGCTGATTCACAAGAACGAAATCTTCAAGTTCATGCGTTCCGGCATGCGCGAGAAAGGTTTCATCAAGGAAGTGCGTGCCGACGGCAAGATCAGCCTGAGCCTGCAACCGGTAGGGCAGGAAGCGGCCAGCAGCCTGAGTTCGAAGATCCTCGCCAAGTTGCGCGAAAGCAACGGCACCCTGGCCGTCAGCGACAAGAGCGATCCGGCGCTGATCAGCAGCCTGTTCGGTGTCAGCAAGGGCAACTTCAAAAAGGCCATCGGTTCCTTGTACAAGGAAGGCAAGATCGTCATTCACGCCGATCGCATTGAACTAACCTGAGTCTCCCGTGGCCCATGTTGCATGGGCTTACTCGAGGTCGGGCAGATGAAAAAAGCACTGATTGCCTACGTCGCCACGCTGCTGACGTTTCTTTTGCTCGACGGGCTCTGGCTCGGTGTGTTGATGGCGCCGACCTATCGCGAACTGCTCGGTTCGCTGATGCTCGATAAACCGTTGCTGGTGCCGGCAACGGTTTTTTATTGCCTGTACGTTTTCGGCTGTGTGGTGTTTGTGGTGATGCCGTCGCTGACCTGGCAACGCGCCGCCCGGATGGGGGCGCTGCTAGGGGTGGTCGCTTATGGCACTTACGACCTGACCAACTGGGCGACGCTGCGCGGCTGGTCGGCGCAGGTGTCGCTGATGGATTGGGCCTGGGGGACGTTTGCCACGGCGCTGGCTTGTTCGGTCGGATTTGTTGTGGCTGGCCGGTTTGGCAGATCAACCCGCTGATTTTTGGTTGTTTGAACTGACGCCTTGCCAGCGATTGACGGTGCAGCCGTCAGCCATTCGCCGCTGACGTTGCAGGAGCATCAGATGTCTTTTCCAGACGGCTTTTTCTGGCTGACTGGTTAATAATTCACTCACTATTTTTCGCCCCGGACGAAGAGCCGGGGCTTTGTTTGACCATTGGAAAAACTGCCATGTCTTGTGTGTTCGAGGTGTCGAGGTGAGCGTCAGTCGGCGCAGTGCCGACGGTTTTGCCCTGCAAGTGATGATCGGCCTGTGCCTGATCTGGGGCGTACAGCAGGTGATGATCAAGTGGGCGGCGACCGACATTGCGCCGGTGATGCAGGCGGCGGGGCGATCGGGGATTTCCGCATTGCTGGTAGGACTGTTGATCTGCTGGAAGGGTGGCTGGGATCAGGTCGGCACGACCTGGCGCGGCGGCTTGCTGGCCGGTGCCTTGTTCGGGCTCGAGTTCCTGTTCATCTCCGAAGGCTTGCAGTTGACCACCGCCGCGCACATGTCGGTGTTCCTCTATACCGCGCCGATCTTCACCGCGCTTGGCGTGCATTTCCTGTTGCCCAGCGAGCGTCTGCGGCCGGTGCAATGGCTGGGGATTTTCCTCGCGTTCGTCGGCATTGCCATCGCGTTTGCCGGCGGTGTGTCGTGGGCCAACCTCGACCGCCGCATGTTGATGGGCGATGCCCTCGGCGTGCTGGCCGGCGCCAGTTGGGGCGCGACCACTGTGGTGGTGCGCGCCTCGCGTCTGTCGGAGGCTCCGGTGACGCTGACCCTGTTCTATCAACTGATCGTCGGTTTCATCGGTCTGTTGCTGATTGCGCTGCTCAGCGGCCAGATCACCCACGTCAGCCTGACCGTCGTGGCGGTGGGCAGCGTGCTGTTTCAGGGCCTGGTCGTGTCGTTCTTCAGTTACCTGACCTGGTTCTGGTTACTGCGCCGTTATCTGGCGGCCAACCTCGCGGTGTTTTCCTTCATGACGCCGTTGTTCGGCGTGACCTTCGGCGTGGTGTTGCTCGGCGAAGAACTGAGCCTGAACTTCATCATCGGCGCCGTGCTGGTGCTGCTCGGCATCACCTTCGTCAGCGCGGAACAGTGGGTGCGTCGGCGTTTGCGCAAAGCCCTCGGTCAGCCGTAATCGATTTGCACGCCAGACCGCCGGCAATCAACAGGCCGCTGCCGGCGATCACCAGCGCCGGTTGCAGGCCACCGCTGAAATGGCTGCTGAGCGCCGCCAGCAACGGCCCGCTGAGTTGGCCGACGGCGAAGCACGCGGTGAGCAGGCCGGCGTTGCGCTGGGTGGCGTGGGGCGCCAGTTCCCGGGAGCGTTGCATCACCAGTTGCATGCAGGCCAGGAACGGCGTGCCGCACAGGATCACGCCCAATGCCAGGCCGAGGCCACTGCCCAGCAGGCAAGCGAAAACCCCTGCAGCCTGCAGCCACAACGTCGCCATCAACCAGTGCCGGGTGGTGTCTGGATCATGCCGACGCAAACTCACCAGCAAAACCCCGATCGCAGCGGCGAGGCCGAAGCACGGCCAGAACAGATCGGCCTGCCATTGCCCGTGAAACTGCGCGTTGGCCATCTGCGACAGAAACGTGGCCGGAATGATGTAGCCCACACCATACAAGGCATACACCACCGCCAAGCGCCCGATGCCGCGATTCGACGAATTCACGGCGGTCGGTGCGGTCGGCACACCGACGCCCGGTTGCGGCAGGATCCGCACGATCGCCAGCAACATCCCCAGCGCCACAGCAGCGTAAATCAGCCACAGAGTCGCGGAAGTCTGCTGCGCCAGATGTGAGAACAGAGCCAGCAGTCCCGTCAGAAAAATCCCCAGCCCGGGCCCGGCAAACACCAGCGCTCCCAGACGCGGACGACCTGTGGCCGCAGCCAGCGGCTGACTCAACGCAGTAATCATCACCAGCACCCAGGCGCTCGCCACTCCGGTGCCGAAGCGCAGCAGCAGGTGCGACCAGAAACCGTTGGCCCAGAACGACGCCAGCGTCAGCAGCACGCACAACCACAGACCGCCGTGCAGGCGACGCTGGACCTGATCCGGCCGGCGGGAAAACATCGCATCCACCGCACCAAGCAAATAGCCGAGGTAGTTGGCTGCCGCAATCAGACCGGCGGCGGTCAGGTCGATCTGGCCTTCGCTGAGCAGGTGCGGCAATTGCGGGGTGAGGGCGAAACGCCCGATGCCCATGGCCATCATCAGGGCGATGAAGCAGGCGGATAAGCGAATCAGCGGGGACATGGTCTGAATTCCGTTGGTGGTTCAATGACCGTCAGGCTAGGACTGATTGACTTTCTTTAAAATTGAATAATAGTGAGCAACTTGTTCTGTTCAGGAGAAAGGTTGTGGAGTTCAGCCAATTGCGGATCTTTCAGGCCGTGGCGCAGGAGGGCTCGATCACCCGCGCCGCCGAACGTTTGCACCGCGTGCCGTCGAACCTGTCGACCCGGCTTAAGCAGTTGGAGGAGCAACTGGGTGTCGAATTGTTCGTCCGTGAGCGTCAGCGTTTGCAGTTGTCGCCTGCAGGAAAAGTCCTGCTGGACTACACCGGCAAACTGTTCGCCTTGCGCGATCAGGCCAGTGCGGCGGTGATGGGCGGGCAACCTGCGGGGGATTTCGTGCTCGGCACGTTGTACAGCACGGCAGCGATTCATCTGCCGGCGTTGCTGGCGCGCTATCACAAACAGTATCCGGCGGTGAATCTTCAGGTGCAGTCCGGGCCCAGTGGTGAATTGCTCGAAGGCCTGCTCACCGGACGCCTCGACGCCGCACTGGTGGACGGCCCGCCGCAACTGGCCGGGATCGACGGTGTGCCTTTGTGTAATGAGCGGCTGGTGCTGATCAGCGAGGCCGATCACCCGCCGGTGCGCAGCGCCAGGGATGTTGAAGGGCGGGCGGTGTTTACCTTTCGCCATGGCTGCGCCTATCGCGCGCGGCTGGAAGCGTGGTTCGCCCACTATCAGGCGGCGATGGGCCGGGCGATGGAGATCGAGTCCTATCAGGGCATGCTCGCCTGCGTGATTGCCGGCAGTGGCGTGGCGCTGATGTCGGAGTCGATGCTCGCCAGCCTGCCGGGGCGCGAAAGCGTGGCGGTGCATCCGCTGGCCGAGCCTTTTGCCAGTGCGACAACATGGCTGATGTGGCGGCGGGGCATGGTTGGGGCCAACCTCAATGCGTGGATCGAACAGCAGCAGGCGCTCTATCCCGTGGCTGGCGAAGACGTGCGGGAAACGGCTTGAACGAACGGTCAGGGATTTGGATCAATTCAGTAACAGATCATTGCGGATTTGGCCGAGCATTGCGTAGGACTTCGGACTATTATCAGTGCGAAGCGGCCTCAGAATTCCGGACGCTCAGCACCACCCTGAAGGGGGCATGACGATGAAAGAGAAAATTCAAAACTGGCTGCACGATTTGGGTGTTGCCCTCGGCTTGATCGAACCGCCTCTGCAACCGGTCCCGATTCGCACCGATGACGAACAGCGTCGGCGTCAGCCACGTCGGCGGTAATGCCCCGCTTTGAAGGATCAAAGGATTTAAACGACAGAAGATCGCACCCGGTCGCCATTCCATGGAGTGGCGACCGGGTGCGATCTTTTGTTTTTTCAGTGACGCCCGATTTCCATCAGAAACCGGCTCAGGTCATTCGCGGTTTTCGCGGTCTTGAGCATCCGGTCCTCTTCGGCGGTGAAGGCCGTCAGTCCGAATTCATCTTCCAGATGGAAGATCAGATCCTCGATATCCGCTTTTTCCAGCCCCAGCTGCGCGAGGCTGGTGTTGTCGTCGAATTCACGATTTTCCAGCAGGCGCAGGATGAACCGGTGCACGGCAGCACGCACGGCAGCTCTTCTCATGGCAGATATTTATGGTTGTTGGTCTGACTGGAGTACAGCAGGCCTCAGGCGTGTCGGCGCAACCATTCGTCAATCATCGAACGTAAGCGCTCTCCCGAGAAACTGCCGAAGTGCCCGCCGTGCACCGTGCGGATCTTCAACGCCTGCAGGCGTCGCAGGCTGGCGGCGTAGTCGTCGAGGTTGGAGTGGTAGGCGTCTTCGATCAGCTGGCCGTCGTAAATGATGTCGCCGCTGAACAGGGTTTCCGTGGCCGCTTCGTAGAGGCTGATCCCGCCCGGTGAATGCCCCGGCGTGTGCAGCACCTGCAACGTGCGATTGCCGAGGTCCAGCACATCGCCTTCCTCGACAAACCCGGTAGCGGGCGCTGCCTTGACCCGGTATTCGGCGTAGCACAACGGGCAATCCGGGTGCGCTTCGAACATGTCATCGCCGACGAAGGCCCGGCTCAGATCGTTCTCGCCATTAGGCGCTGCCAGAATGTTCGCCTCGGCGGGATGCACCAGCCGTTCGGCAAACTCGTGATGCCCGGCGATGTGGTCGAAATGGCAGTGACTGGCCACCGCCACCAGCGGCCGCTCGGTCAGCCATGGCAGTTGCTCGCGCAGGCTGACCAGCCCGGAACCGCTGTCGAGCAGCAGATCCTTGTCCCGACCCTGAACATGCCACAGGTTGCAGCGATAGAACGGGCGGATGTACGGCTCGTGAATCAGCCGAATGCCGTCACTCAGGGTTTGCACTTCGAACCACTGATCGCGAGAAACAATCTTCATCAAGCATTTTCTCCAGACGAAAAAAACGGGTGTGGCAACCGACGCCACACCCGCCGAAGAAAGCATCAAGTCGTTGTGTTCAGCTTAGATCGCGCTGGCCACCGCGTTTGGGCGACGGGACATCAGGCTGACCACCACAAAACTCACCAGACCCACAGCCAGGCTGTAGTAGATCGGCGTGTTGGCGTCCAGGCCGTCCTTGAACATGAACAGCAGGGCGGTGGCGAAACCCAGACCCATGCTGGCGATGGCGCCGGCGGTGGTTGCGCGTTTCCAGAAGATTGCACCGATCAGCGGGATCAGCATGCCGCCCACCAACAGGTTGTAAGCGAGGGTCAGGGCGCTGATCACGTCGTTGACCACCAGCGCGATGGCCAGGACCACGGCACCGGTCAGCAGGGTGAACAGGCGGTTCACACCCAGGCTCGACTGTTTGCCGCCACGCAGTTTCGGCAGCAGGTCTTCGGTCAGGGTAGTGGCCGCGGCGAGCAGGCCGGCGCTGGCGGTGGACATCATCGCGGCCAGGGCAGCGGCGATCACCAGGCCACGGATACCGTCCGGCAGCGACAGTTTGACGATCGCGGCGAAGGCGTTGTTGACGTTGTCCAGATCCGGAATCAGTACGTGTGCCGCCATGCCGATCAGAGCACAGGCCAGACCGTAGAGAATGCAGTAGATGCCCGCGAGGCTACCGGCGTACTGAGCCACTTTTTCGTTCTTGACGGTGAACACCCGTTGCCAGATGTCCTGACCGATCAGGATGCCGAAGAAGTAGATCATGAAGTAGGTGATGATCGTGTCCCAGCCGATGGTGGTGAAGTTGAACGCCGTCGCCGGCAGTTTCAGCACCAGCTCATCCCAGCCGCCGACGCGGTACAGGCAGATTGGCAGAAGGATGAACATCAGGCCGACAGTCTTGATGATGAACTGGACGATGTCGGTCAGGGTCAGCGACCACATGCCGCCGATGGCCGAGTACACCACCACCACGCCACCGCCGAGCAGCACCGAGACCCAGAACGGCAGGCCGAACAGCACTTGCAGCACGGTGCCGATGGCGAGGATCGAGGTCACGCCGATCATCAGCGCGTAGGCCAGCATGATCGCCGCGCTCGCCGAGCGGGCCATCGGGTTGTAGCGTTTTTCCAGCACCTGGGTAACGGTGTAGATCTTCAGTTTCAGCAGCGGCTTGGCCAGGAACAGGTTCAGCGCCACGATGCCGCAACCCAGTGCCGCGCACAGCCAGAAACCGGAGATGCCGTGCACGTAGCCCAGACGCACGGTGCCGACGGTGGACGCGCCACCGAGAACGGTCGCGGCCATGGTGCCCATGTACAGGCTCGGGCCGAGGTTACGTCCGGCGACGAGGAAGTCCTCGTTGGTCTTGGCCTTGCGCATGCCGAAGTAGCCGAGCAAGAGCATGCCGGCCGCGTAGATGAGGACGACGAATAAATCCAAAGCCATGATGGCGTGTCTCCGATTGTCTTTTTTATGAGGTGGAACACTGTGGGAGAAGGCTGACTCCCACAGGCGATTCGTTTCTTCAGGCGGCCTGACGCAGCGCCGCTTCAGCCGGCGCATGGGCGCCTTTGCTCCGGGGATCCTTCGGGCCGTAGACCAGCGCCGGTTCCGGGAACAGGCTCAGCAGCATCAGGTACATCACCGAGGCCAGGCCCAGGGTCACCAGCAGGCTGATGTCGATGCCGCCGGCCAGTTCACCCAGCGGGCCGACGAACTGCCCCGGCAGGTTGACGAAGCACAGGCCGACCGCCG
This sequence comes from Pseudomonas sp. MCal1, assembly GCF_026341415.1. Lineage (NCBI taxonomy): Bacteria > Pseudomonadati > Pseudomonadota > Gammaproteobacteria > Pseudomonadales > Pseudomonadaceae > Pseudomonas > Pseudomonas sp. MCal1. The sequence goes on along the minus strand of NZ_JAKUMP010000002.1, from coordinate 513,867 downwards.
CGCTCGGGATCCACGCGCCCAGACCGCGCCAGTTCCAGCCGTGGCTGAACCAGTAGCGTCCGCCTTGCTCGCCGCGCGTGAACACTTGCAGGTCGTCCGGGCAGTAGAAGCCGCGACGCACCACCAGGCCGATGATCATGATCACCATCCACGGGGTGGTGCAGGTGATGATCAGCACGGCGAAGGTCGACACGCTCTGCACCAGGTTCGCCGCGAAGCGCCCGATGAAGATGAAGGCGATCGACAGCACGCCGATCAGCAACGTCGCCTTGACCCGCGACAGCAGGCGCGGAAACACGCTCGACATGTCCAGCCCGGTGCCGTACAGCGACGTGGTGCCGGTGGACATGCCGCCGATCACCGCAATCAGGCACACCGGCAGGAAGAACCAGCTCGGCGACACCGCCAGCAGACCGCCGACGTAGTTGTTGGCCGCGATGTAGTCCGGCGCCTGGATCGCCACGATGGTCGCGGTGGTCAGGCCGAACAGGAACGGGATGAAGGTGGCGATCTGCGAGAAAATCACTGCCGCCATGATCCGCTGACGCGAAGTTTCACGCGGGATGTAGCGGGCCCAGTCGCCGAGGAACGCGCCGAAGGAAATCGGGTTGCTCATGGCCACCAGCGCGGCGCCGATGAACGCGGCCCAGAAGCCCGGCTGACCGAGGCTGACGGTGCCGGCGTAGTGCGAATCGAAGGGACCGGCGAAGGCGAAGATGCCCAGCAGGAACAGCAGGCTCGCGCTCCACACCGCGACCTTGTTCACCCACAGCAGGAAACGGAAGCCGTAGATGCACACGGTCAGCACCAGAATCGCGAACAGACCGTAGGCCAGGCCCAGGGTCAGGTCGGTTTCCGGCAGGCCGATCAGGCGTTTCGCACCACCGATCAACGCATCTCCCGAACTCCACACCGAGAGCGAGAAGAAGGCGATGGCGGTCAACAGCGACAGGAACGAACCGACGATCCGCCCGTGCACGCCGAAGTGCGCACCGGACGACACGGCATTGTTGGTGCCGTTGAGCGGACCGAACAGGCCCATCGGTGCGAGGATCAGCGAGCCGAGCAGCACGCCCGAAACAATCGCCCAGACGCCCGCCTGAAAGGACAGGCCGAATAGCACCGGGAAACTGCCGAGCACGGCGGTGGCAAAGGTATTCGCGCCGCCAAAGATCATGCGGAACAAGTCCACAGGACCGGCGGTGCGTTCGTTGTCCGGGATCTGTTCGACCCCGTGGGTTTCAATCTGCGTAAGGCTTTGGTCTTTGTTGTTGTTATTCATGATCTGCTCCGATCACAAAGGCGCGCTCATCGTGCGTGAGCGTCACCTGTTTGGCTAAGGGGGTGGCAGCCCTTCCGGCATTGCGGACAAATGTTCGTGGCAGGCCAGCCAATGGCCTTGTTGTTCTAGGCTCGACGCTTGTTTTCTGAAAACAATCGTCTCGCGCTCCTGGCTGAAGTGTTGCTCCCCTTGCATGCGCAGCTCGGTGGCCACGTCATGGATGAAAATCGCCACATCACCTTGCAGGCTGACGAAGGCGTTGCTCGAGGTGCACGACAGCACCTCGAAGCCATCCTCGGCGCGCCAGCTGTCCCACAACGCCTGATAGGCATCGCGCGACAGCAGGGGCTGTTCGAGGGTGTAGAACACGAAGCTCGCATCGGCGCTGAACGCGCCGAAGTAGGCTTCGCGATCGTTGCGGGCGAAGGCGGACACCAGATCGGCGGCCGCTTTCAGAACCTGATCACGTTCGTTCATGACCCGACCCTCAGCGGTGGACCACACCCGGCAGTACGCAGAGCATTTCGTACAGCAGGTTGGCGGCCAGCAGCGAGGTGTTGCCGGTGGTGTCATAAGCGGGCGAGACTTCTACCAGATCGCAGCCGATCAGGTCGAGGCCCTGACAGCCGCGAACGATTTCAATCGCCTGAATGGTCGTCAGACCACCGATTTCCGGGGTGCCGGTGCCAGGCGCCCAGGCCGGGTCGATGCCGTCGATGTCGAAGCTCAGGTACACCGGGCCGCCACCGACTTTCTCGCGCACTTCGGCCATCAGCGGTTCCAGCGACTTGTGCCAGCACTCTTCGGCCTGAACGACGCGGAAGCCCTGATCGCGGCTCCAGTTGAAGTCGTCAGCGGTATAGCCCTGCGCACGCAGACCAATCTGCACCACACGGTCGCAGTCCAGAAGACCTTCCTCGACGGCGCGACGGAAGGTCGTGCCGTGGGCGATCTTCTCGCCGAACATGTGATCGTTGACGTCAGCGTGAGCATCGATGTGCACCAGTCCGACCTTGCCGTGCTTTTTGTGGATGGCACGCAGGATCGGCAGGGTGATGGTGTGGTCGCCACCCAGGGTCATCGGGATCACGTTGTGCTCGAGGATGTTGTCGTAGGCTTCTTCGATGATGCGCACGGCGTCGAGCAGGTTGAAGGTGTTGATCGCCACGTCACCGATGTCGGCAACCGACAGCGAGTCGAACGGCGCAGCGCCGGTGGCCATGTTGTACGGGCGGATCATCACCGATTCGGTGCGGATGTCGCGCGGCCCGAAGCGGGTGCCGGGGCGCAGCGAAGTACCGATGTCCAGTGGCACGCCAACGAAGGCAGCGTCCAGGCCGGCAGCGGTCGGTACATGGGGGAGTCGGAGCATGGTGGCGATGCCGCCGAAGCGCGGCATTTCGTTGCCGCCCAGTGGTTGGTGAAGAATCTTGTCCACGGGTAGGGCCTCATCGTCTTTGTTTTATTTATGTCGGCGCGCCGCATTCGCAAGGTCACGGGCACCGCTGTGGGCCGATTCTGCGAAATGTAGTGCGGCGGAAGAATCGCTACGGGCAAATACTTAGTTCAGAATTTTCTAAACTAATGCCAGGGAGGTGGATAGACTTCTCGCTGATCGTTCCCACGCTCTCGTGGGAATGCATCCGGTGACGCTCCGCGTCACAGCCGTGAAGCGGACGCAGAGCGTCCAAGGCGGCATTCCCACGCGCAGCACGGGAACGATCTACGCAGAACGATCCTTGGAGTAAACATGGCCAACGCTTTACCCGACCTGAAACTTTTGCGCATCTTCGTCAGCGTCGTGCGTCATCAGGGGTTTGCCAACGCGCAGCAGGAACTCAACCTGTCGACGTCGGCGATCAGCACCTACATGAGCCAGCTCGAAGCCGCGCTGGGTCTGGTGCTGTGCCACCGCGGGCGTGGCGGTTTCAGCCTGACCAGCAAGGGCGAACTGTTCCATCAGGAAACCCTGCGCCTGCTGGCCGAACTCGAAGGTTTCGAGCAATACGCCGCCGCGCTCAAGGGCGAATTGCGCGGCACGCTCAACCTCGGGGTGATCGATTCCACGGTCAGCGACAAAGCCCTGCCGTTTGCCGAAGCCATCGGCGCCTACAGCCAGGAACACCCGGCGGTGCATTTGCATCTGTCGGTGATGAGTCCCTACGAACTGCAACTTGGCGTGCAGGACAACCGCCTCGATCTGGCCATTGGTGCATTCTCCACACGCATGAGCGGTCTGGTGTACATGCCGCTGTACCGTGAACAGCACTGGCTGTATTGCAGCAGCCGTCACCCGTTGTTCAACGAGCGGCGGATTCCCGAGCAGGTCATCACTCAGCAACGCATGGTCGGTCGGGGCTACTGGAGCCAGGCCGAACTGGCGCGCCACGGTTTCAAACACAGTGCTGCGACGGTAGAAAGTATGGAAGCGCAGCTGATTCTGGTGCTGTCCGGCGCCTACATCGGCTACCTGCCGGAGCACTACGCCCAGGCCTGGGCCGACAAGGGCGACCTGCGGGTGCTGCTGCCGGCGACCTTCGGTTATCAGGCGCCGTTTTCCATGATCATGCGCCGTGGCCGCAGCCGCGAGCCGCTGATCCAGACTTTCCGCGATCTGCTCAAAGCGCAGCTCAATCAGGCATAAGCACATGTCCAGACCCCAATGCCCGCGCTGCCTGCGCCCACAAACCCATTGCCTGTGCCCGCTGATCCCCAGCCTCGACAGCCGCACCCGGGTGTTGCTGTTGCAGCACCCGAGCGAGGTCAGCCACGCGCTCAACACAGCACGGCTGGCGGCGCTCGGTTTGAACAATGCCGAACTGATTGTCGGCGAGGTGTTCAAGGATCTGCCCGCGCTGCTGAACCGGCCGGGCTATCAGGCGCGGTTGCTGTTCCCGGCGGATGATGCGCAGCCGATGCAGGCGTACACCGCGTCCGATGAACCGCTTCTGCTGGTGGTGCCGGACGGCACGTGGCGCAAGGCGCGCAAGATGTTGCACCTCAATCCGCTGCTGGCGGCGTTGCCACGGGTGACGCTGGCCGAGGGCGGGGTTTCCCGGTATCGGCTGCGCAAGGCACCGGGGCCGGGGGCGTTGTCGACGATTGAGGCGATTGTGCAGACGTTGCAGACGCTGGAAGCACCAGCCTCTTTCGAGCCGTTGCTCAAGCCGTTCGAGGCGTTGATCGAGGGGCAGATTGCGGCGATGGGGGAGGAGACTTTCCAAAAGAATCACGGAGGCTGATCGCACTCGCCCTGATCGTTCCCACGCTCCGCGTGGGAATGCCGCCCGGGACGCTCCGCGTCCCTTCGCGACGGTGACGCAGAGCGTCACTGGATGCATTCCCACGCAGAGCGTGGGAACGATCAAAAATCCGGTTAATTATCAGCGCTCGCGCATCGCTTCGGTCCGGGCCTTGAGCACCGGTTTGAGCAGGTAATCCAGCACGCTTTTCTCCCCGGTAATGATGTCCACCGTCGCCACCATCCCCGGAATGATCAGCAGCGGTTTCACATCCCCGCCCAAATGGTTTTTGTCGGTGCGCACCTGGATCAGGTAGAAGCTGTTGCCCTTGTCGTCGGTGATGGTGTCGGCGCCGATCAGCTCAAGCTTGGCGCTGAGCCCGCCGTAGATCGTGTAGTCATAGGCACTGAACTTGACCATGGCTTTCTGGCCCGGATGCAGGAACGCCACGTCCTGCGGCCGGACCTTGGCTTCGATCAGCAGGTTGTCTTCCAGCGGCACGATTTCCACCATGTCGCTGCCCGGCTGCACCACGCCGCCGATGGTGTTGACCTTCATCTGCTTGATCACCCCACGCACCGGCGAGGTCACGGTGGTGCGGCTGACGCGGTCGTCGATGGCGATGCTCGACGCAGTGATTTTCGACAGGTCGGTGCGTTTCTCGTTGAGCTCCTTGGCCGCTTCGGAACGGAAGGTCTGTTCCGATTCGTCGATCTTGCTGCGGATCTCGGCGATGGCCGATTCGGCGCGGGGAATCGCCAGGGTCGTGGCATTCAACGAACCGCGAATTTCCACGGCGCTGCGCTTGAGCCGCAGAATCTCCACCGGCGACACGGCACCGGTCTTGACCAGCGGTTCGGACATGTTCATTTCCTGATTGACCAGCGCCAGGCTCGAACTGTACTGGCTGGCTTTCGAGCGAAACTCCGCCAGTTCCTGGGTTTTTTGCCTCAGTTGTTCCGACAGTGTCCGCTGCTCGCTGGCCAGCCGCCGTTGCCGTTGTTCATACAGCGCGCGCTCGTCCTCGGCCACTTGCGGAGCCTTGGCGATCACCTCGTCCGAAAGCTTGAACGGGCGGCCTTCGGCTTCGGCAGACAAGCGTTCGACCTGCGCGGTCAGGGCATAACGATCGGCCTCGCTCTCACCCTTGTTCGACAGAAACCGCGTGTCATCCAGACGCAGCAAGGTGTCGCCCTTGCTGACCATTTGCCCTTCACGCACGAAGATCTCGGTGACGATCCCGCCTTCGAGGTTCTGGATCACCTGGACCTTGCTCGACGGAATCGCCTTGCCTTCGCCCATCGTTACTTCCTGGAGCACCGCGAACTTGGCCCAGACCAGCGCACTGATCAACAGCGCTGCCGCCAGCCACACGGTGATGCGCGACCAGCGCGGTGCGTCCTGCAACGAGGCGCCGGCGGTTTCCGGCATGAATTCGGCTTCGGCGCTTTTGCCGAAACTGTCGAAGTAACCGCGCGGTTTTGAAGAAGACGAAGCAGACATGGGGCAACTCCTAGACCGCTGCCGAGCCGACCCGGCCCTTGCGCAGTGCATCGATGACCGCTTCTTTCGGACCGTCGGCGACGATCCGGCCGTTGTCCAGTACCAGCAACCGGTCCACCAGACTCAGCATCGAGGTGCGGTGGGTGACCAGCAGCAAGGTTTTGCCCTGCACCCAGCCGTGCAGCTTCTGGCGCAGGACGTCTTCACTGCTGTTGTCCATGGCGCTGGTGGGTTCGTCGAGCAGCATGATCGGCGGGTCGAGCAACAGCGCCCGGGCCAGCAGCACCGCTTGGCGCTGGCCACCGGACAGCAGTTGACCGCGCTCACCCACCGGCCGATCGAAGCCTTGCGGATGCTGGCGGGCCAGTTCGGTGACGCCGGTCAGTTCGGCGACTTCGAGCATCCGCGAATCGCTGATGTAGCGAGCGCCGAGGGTCAGGTTGTCACGCAGGCTGCCGGCCAGCAGCGGCAGGTCGTGGGCGACATAACCGATTTGCTGGCGCAGGTCGGCGACGTCCAGTTGCCGCAGGTCGAGGTTGTCGAGCAGCAATTGGCCTTCTTCCGGTTCGTAGAACCCCATCACCAGCCGCGCCAGGGTGCTTTTGCCCGAGCCGCTGCGACCGATGATGCCGATCCGTTCGCCGGGTTTGACGCTGAAGCTGACGTTGCTCAGGGCCGGGGCGTTCTGGCCGTTGTAGTGGAAGGTCACTGCGTTGGCGTCCAGCGCGCCTTGCAGTTGCGTGCGCTCCAGCGGCCGCTGTTTGCCGTCGCGCTCCTGGGGCAGGGACATCAGCGCGTCGGTGCTTTTCATGGTCAGTTGCGCTTGCTGATAGCGGGTAATCAGCCCGGCGATCTGGCCCAACGGGGCGAGCACGCGGCTGCCGAGCATGTAACTGGCCACCAGCGCACCGACGCTGAGGTTACCGGCGATGATGCTGTAGACACCGGCCACAATCGTCGCCATTCCCGAAAATTGCTGGATGAACAGCGTGCCGTTGGTGGCCAGCGCCGAGAGATTACGCGCATGGCTGTCGAGGCGGGTGAGGGCGCCGTGGGTGCTTTCCCATCTGTGCTGGCGCTCGCTTTCGGCGCTGCACGCCTTGAGGGTTTCCAGGCCGCCGAGGGTTTCGATCAGCAATGCCTGACGCTCCGCGCCGAGGCTCAGGCTTTTCTGCACGGTATCGCGCAGACGGGCCTGTATGATCATCGCGAACACGATCGTGATCGGAAACGCCAGCAGCGGAATCACCACCAGCCAGCCACCGAGCAGGCCGATCACCACCAGCATCAACACCACGAAGGGCAGGTCGATCAGGCTGGTCAGGGTCACGGCGGTGAGAAATTCCCGCAGGCCCTGAAAGTCGTGAATGCTCTGGGCGAATCCGCCGATGGTCGCCGGCCGGGCCTTCATCGCCATGCCGGTGATGCGCTCGAATAAAGTCGCGGAAAGGATCACGTCGGTCTTCTTGCCGGCGGTGTCCAGCAGGTGCGCGCGCACCACCCGCAGCACCAGTTCGAAACCGGTGCCGATCAACAACCCGATCGCCAGCACCCACAGGGTCGATGTGGCCTGATTCGGCACCACGCGGTCGTAGGTCTGCATGACGAACAGCGGCACCATCAGGCCCAGCAGGTTGATCAGGAAGCTGGCGAGGATCGCGTCGCTGTACAGCCATTTCGACAGCTTCAGAGTGTCGCGAAACCACGCCTGCACTCGTGGCACCAAAGGCGAGCGCAGGTCTTCCAGTTCATGCCGGGGCCGGGCGAACAGGGCCTGCCCGCTGTAGTGTTCGGTGAGTTCTTCACGACTGACCCATTGCTCGCCGCCGTCGGCTTCACTCGGCAGAATCAGCGCCTTGCCGTCTTCGGCAAACCGCCGCAGCACTGCCGTACGCCCGTTGCCCAGCAGCAACAGCACCGGCAGGTTGAGCGGTGAAATGTCGTTGAGTTCCCGGCGCAGCAAGCGCGCCTGCAACCCGGCCCGGGCTGCGGCGCGGGGCAGCAGGTCCAGGCTCAGGCGTTGTTTGTCCAGGGGCAGGCCGGCGCTCAGGCTGGCGCGACTGACCGTCGCGCCATGGAGTTTGCAGAGGATCAACAGACCGTCGAGCAACGGGTCATCGAAGCTCAGCCGCGGATCGATCCCGGTGTTACCGGGTTGCATGCTGGTCATATTGATCGCTCCCGTTGAACTGGCTCGGCTATCCACATCAACCCTGTGTTACTGCGAGGCGTTCAACCGTACTGATCGTTCCCACGCTCTGCGTGGGAATGCAGCCCGTGACGCTCCGCGTCACTGGACGCGGAGCGTCCCCAGAGGCATTCCCACGCGGACGGTTCGACGCCTCGACGTGGGAACGATCAGGTTGCGGCCTTCGGCAGCGCCCGCACGCGGGACTACTTCAGTTCAGGCAAGCGCGCTTCGTTCTTCACCTCGGTCGCGGCTATCGCATCGGCCGGCAGCACGATCCGCTGCTTGTTCAGCAACTGGCCCATGTTCGCCAGCACGCGGTACATCGAATATTCCTCGGTGTAGCGGATTTCGGTGTAGCGACGGTTGGCGTTGTACAGCTCGTTTTCACTGTCGAGCACGTCCAGCAGGGTGCGCTGGCCGAGGCCGAACTGATCCTGATACGCGGCGCGCACGCGCTTGGTGGTCTCGGCGTATTCGCGGGCGGTCGGGGTCTGTTTCTTGGCGTTGACCATGGCGTTCCAGGCCAGGTGAATGTTCTCGTTGAGCTGACGCAGGGCGTTGTTGCGGATGTCCATCGCCTGGTTGATCTGATGCGCATCGGAGGCCAGCCGCGCCTTGTCGCTGCCGCCACGGAACAGGTTGTAGTTCATCACCACACCGACCCGCCATTCGTTGTCATGGCCCTCGTCGCCCTGCACGTTGTTGTTGGCGCCAACCGCGGCTTCGGCATCGAAGCGTGGATAGAACGGCGACTTGGCGACTTCGTATTGGCTCTCGGCCGATTGCACGTCGGCCTGGGCGGATTTCAGATACGGGTTGTTCTCGACCATGCTCTGCTGGGCTTCAGGCAGGGTGGCGGGCAACTCGCCACGGGTCGAGGCGGGCGTTTCCAGCTCATCGGGCATGCGCCCGACCACGCTGTAGAAGTTCGATTCGGCGTCCGCCAGGTCGACTTCGGCGGTGTCGAGGTTGTTCTGCGCCAGCGCCTTACGGGCAACCGATTGATCGGAGTCGGCGGTGCTGCCCACGCCGCGCTCGGTACGCAGGCCGATCTGGTCGTTGACGCGCAAGTGCGCCTGCAGGTTGTTCTTGGCCAGGGTCACCAGTTCACGGCGCTTGAGCACTTCGAGGTAGACCTCGATGGTGCGCAGGGCCAGGTCCTGAGCGGTGCCTTGCGCGTAATACGCGCGCGAGTTGGAAACGCCCTTGGTGCGTTCGACTTCGTTGGCAGTGTTGAAACCGTCGAACAGCATCTGCCGCAGACGCAGCTCGGACTGGGTGTAATTGAGGATTTCGGTGTGGTGGTTACCGAAGGCCCGGGTGTTGGTGTTGTCGCTGTAGCCACGCCCGTAAGCAGCGTTCAGATCCACCGACGGATAGAAGCCGCCCTTGGCGACCTTCACTTGTTCATCAGCCGACAGACGCGCATCCACGCGTGAGGCAAGTTCCGGGTGGGTGGCGAGAGTGCTCTGGATCGCTTCGGTGAGGTTCATGGCCTGTGCCTGGGAAGTGCAAGCCATGGCCAGCAAAACCGCGCTGCAGAGGGGGGTTAGTACGCGCATGGGTGCATCTCCCTGAGTCCTGATGGTGTTTCGCTGTCGCCAATTTATTGACGATATTTTTAGTAAAAAGCGTTTCATGCCTGTAACAACAGAGCTAAGAACATCCTGAAGCGTAGCTAAGAAAAAATTTTCATATGGGTTATGCCAAAAAAAACTTATGCGGTTCGCCAAATCCAGCACATTGTTCCACTCGAAAGCCTTTGTTTTATGCGCGTTAGGGAGCACAGAAAGGCTTGAGGAAAGTTCCACTCACTTTGCGACATACGGCGAAGTACTGCTAAAGGGGAGGGACGCGTAGCGGCTGATGAGCGACAGTTTTTTGTCACTCGGGTGATTCACCACCGTTACGTAGCGCTAGTGGGAATGCAGCATTTAACAGAGACTCCAACTGCTTGATGGCATTGGCGTTTCTGGATTTGTGCAACCTGCGAAACGAACTGTCGAGGTGCGAGCGTCGCCCCGACAACCCGCTTGAGCCATGGGCTGCTTCGCGAACCAGCGCCGACGGTGGTCGGCAGCGGAGGAATGCACATGGCAACGCTCATCGGGATCGTCACTAAAGTCATTGGTCAGGTTTTCGCTCAATCGGCAGACGGCAGTCGGCGCCCATTGGTCGAAGGTGATCGTCTGTTTGCAGGCGATCAATTGATCACCGGGGCAGAAGGGGCGGTTGCCGTCCATCTGCAAAATGGCCAGGAACTGACCCTCGGTCGCGACAGCAGCCTGACCATGAGCGGCCAGTTGCTGGCCGATCAGGCCGCCCACGTCAATGCCCCGGAAGCGGTGACCCCGAGCGAGTCGCAACTGACCGACGTCGAACAGATTCAGAAAGCCATTGCCGCCGGCGATGACCCGACTCAAACCGCCGAAGCGACGGCGGCCGGCCCCGGAGCCACCGGTGGCGTGCCGGGTGCGCTGGGCGGCGGCCACAGTTTTGTGTTGCTGACCGAAGTGGCGGGCCGGGTCGATCCGGTCATCGGTTTCCCGACGGCCGGGTTCAACGGCATTCCGGAGTTTCCCGAAGAGCGGCATAACGCCGTGATCGACAATGGTGACGGCCAGGCCGCCCCGATTGTTCCGCCACCACCGCCGGTCAACAACCCGGTGACCCTCGGCGGCCTGTCCGTACCCGGCGGCGAATTGACCCTCAACGAAGCCAATCTGCCCGACGGTTCCGCTGCCAACCCTGGCGCGCTGACCCAGACCGGCAGCTTCACGGTGTCGGCGCCGGATGGCCTGAGCAGCCTGAGCATCGGTGGCATCAACGTGATTGTCGGTGGCGTGCCGATCGGTTTCCCGCAATCGATCACCACGCAACTGGGCAACACCCTGACCATCACCGGCTACAATCCGGCCACCGGCACGGTCAGCTACAGCTACACCCTCAACGGCAACGAAACCCACGCGGCGGGCGACGGTGCCAATAACCTCAGCGAACAATTCACCGTGATCGCCGGCGACAGCAATGGCGACACCGCGACCGGCACGCTGGACGTCAACATCACCGATGACGTGCCGAAAGCGTTCGATGACCAAAATGGCACGGCAACAGAGACTCAACTGACGCTGACCGGCAATGTGCTGACCAACGACGTGCAAGGTGCCGACCGCGTACCAGTCGGCGAGAACGCCGGTCCGATCACCCCCGGTACATTCATCGGGACTTACGGCACATTGGTGCTGAACGCCAACGGGACCTACACCTACACGCTGAATACCAACGATGCGGACTTCAAAAACCTGCACGGCGGTGGCAATGGCACCGAGACTTTCACTTACACCCTGACCGATGCCGACGGCGATACCAGTACTGCGAACCTCGTCCTGCAGATCCACAACAACGACGATCCGGTGATCATCAATGGCCTCGACGTCAACGGTGGCGAACTCACCGTCTACGAAAAAAACCTCGGCGACGGCAGTGCGCCGGATTCGGCGGCCCTGACCCAGAGCGGCTCCTTCACCATCACCGCGCTGGACGGCGTCACCACGCTGACCATCGGCGGCATCGCCGTGGTCACCAATGGCGTAGCCGCAGGTTTTCCGCAATCCATCGTCACGCCGTTGGGCAGCACGCTGACCATCACCGGTTTCAACGCGGCCACCGGCGTCGTCAGCTACAGCTACACCCTGGTCGACAACGAAGCGCATCCAAACGCCAACGGTGCCAACGTGCTGAACGAGCAGTTCGCCGTGACCGTGGTCGATGACAACGGCACCACCGCCAACGCCACGCTGGACGTGAACATCGTCGACGACCTGCCAAAAGGCGTGGACGACAGCAACGCCGGGACTGCCTCGGAAACCAACCTCACATTGACTGGCAACGTGCTGACCAACGACGTGCAAGGCGCCGACCGCGTGCCGACCGGCCCCAATGCCGGCCCGATCACGGCGGGTACATTCACCGGGACTTACGGCACGCTGGTGCTGAATGCCAACGGCACCTACACCTACACCCTCAACACCAACGATGCGGACTTCAAAAACCTGCACGGCGGTGGCAATGGCACCGAGACTTTCACCTACACCATCACCGACGCCGACGGCGATACCAGCACCGCGAACCTCGTCCTGCAGATCCACAACAACGACGATCCGGTGATCATCAATGGCCTCGACGTGAATGGTGGCGAACTCACCGTCTACGAAAAAAACCTCGGCGACGGCAGTGCGCCGGATTCGGCGGCCCTGACCCAGAGCGGCTCCTTCACCATCACCGCGCTGGACGGCGTCACCACGCTGACCATCGGCGGCATCGCCGTGGTCACCAATGGCGTAGCCGCAGGTTTTCCGCAATCCATCGTCACGCCGTTGGGCAGCACGCTGACCATCACCGGTTTCAACGCTGCAACCGGCGTCGTCAGCTACAGCTACACCCTGGTCGACAACGAAGCGCATCCAAACGCCAACGGTGCCAACGTGCTGAACGAGCAGTTCGCCGTGACCGTGGTCGATGACAACGGCACCACCGCCAACGCCACGCTGGACGTGAACATCGTCGACGACCTGCCAAAAGGTGTGGACGACAGCAACGCCGGGACTGCCTCGGAAACCAACCTCACATTGACTGGCAACGTCCTGACCAACGACGTGCAAGGCGCCGACCGCGTGCCGACCGGCCCCAATGCCGGCCCGATCACGGCGGGTACATTCACCGGGACTTACGGCACATTGGTGCTGAACGCCAACGGCACCTACACCTACACCCTCAACACCAATGATGCGGACTTCAAAAACCTGCACGGCGGCGGCAATGGCACCGAGACCTTCACCTACACCATCACTGACGCCGACGGCGATACCAGTACTGCGAACCTCGTCCTGCAGATCCACAACAACGACGATCAGGTCTACCTCAACGGCCTCGACGTCAACGGTGGCGAACTCACCGTCTACGAGAAAAACCTTAGCGACGGCACCAGCCCCAACATTCCGGCCCTGACCCAGAGCGGCACCTTCACCGTCACCGCGCTCGACGGTCTGCAGACCCTGACCGTGGGCGGCATTGCCGTGATCACCAACGGCGTCGCGGCCGGGTTCCCGCAATCGGCGGTCACGCCGCTGGGCAGCACGCTGACCATCACCGGATACGACCCGGCCACCGGCGTTGTCAGCTACAGCTACACCCTGGTCGATAACGAAACCCACCCGAACGCCAACGGCGCCAACAGCATCACCGAGAACTTCAACGTGGTGGCGACCGACACCGATGGCAGCACCGCCACCGGGCAGATCAACGTCAACATCATCGATGACCTGCCGACCGCCAAGCCTGACGCAACGTCAGTGCAGGAGGGCGGCACCGTCAGCGGCAACGTGCTGGACAACGACATCGGCGGCGCCGACGGCCCGGCTGTCAGCGGTGCCGTGGTCGGCGTGCGCGCCGGATCCGACACCTCGACCTCAGCCATCGGCGGCCTCAACAGCAACATCAACGGCACCTACGGCTACCTGACCCTCGACGCCAACGGCAACGCGGTCTATCACAGCAACCCGAATGCCGTGAGCGGCCCGGGTGCGGTGGACGTATTCGTGTACACCGTGCGCGATTCCGATGGCGATGAAAGCACCACCACTATCACCATCGACGTCTACAACAGCTGCCTCAAAGCGGTCAGCGACAACGACGTCACCGTGTACGAAAAAGCCCTCGACCTGACCAAGGACGGCCAGGATCTGGCCGCCGGCACGGTCACCGGCAGTGATCCGGCCAGCACCGGGGAAACCGCGTCCGGCACGCTGGTCGGCTCGGTCACCGGCGCAGTCGGTGCGATCAGCTATGCGCTGGTCGGCAGCGCCACCGGCAACTACGGGCAAATCGTGCTCAACCCCAACGGCACGTACACCTACACCCTGACCTCACCGGCCAGCACCACCCCGCACGCCGATGACGGCGCCAACACCCTGACCGAAACCTTCACCTACCAGGCGACCGATTCGCTGGGCAACGTCGTCACCAGCACCATCGTGGTCAACATCGTCGATGACGTGCCGAAGGCGATCAACGACAGCAACGCCAGCACCGCGTCGGAAACCCAGTTGACCCTCAACGGCAACGTGCTGACCAACGACGTGCAAGGCGCCGACGTGGTGGCGACCGGTCCGAATGCCGGCCCGATCACCCCCGGCACCTTCATCGGCACTTACGGCACCCTGGTGCTGAACGCCAACGGCACGTACACCTACACCCTCGACACCAACGATGCGGACTTCAAAAACCTGCACGGCGGTGGCAATGGCACCGAGACCTTCACCTACACCCTGACCGATGCCGACGGCGACACCAGCACTGCGAATCTGGTGCTGAACATCCACAACAACGACGATCCGGTGGTCCTCAACGGCCTCGACGTGTATGGCGGCGAGCTGACCGTTTACGAGAAAAACCTCAGCGACGGCACCAGTCCCGACACCCCGGCGCTGACCCAGAGCGGCACCTTCACCGTCACCGCCCTCGACGGTCTGCAAACCCTGACCGTGGGCGGCATCGCCGTGATAACCAACGGCGTGGCGGCCGGCTTCCCGCAATCGACCGTCACTCCGCTGGGCAGCACGCTGACCATCACCGGTTACAACCCGGCTACCGGCGTGGTGAGTTACAGCTACACCCTGGTCGATAACGAAACCCACCCGAACGCCAACGGCGCCAACAGCCTCACCGAGAACTTCAATGTGGTGGCGACGGACACCGATGGCAGCACTGCGACCGGGCAAATCAACGTCAACATCATCGATGACTTGCCGACCGCCAAGGCCGACACCGGCTCGGTGGCGGAGGGCGGCACGGTCAACATCAGCGTGTTGGGCAATGATGTCAGCGGTGCCGATGGTGCGGCCGTCGTGGTCGGCGTGCGTGCCGGCAGTGACACTGCGACCTCGGCCATCGGCGGGCTCAACAGCAACATCAACGGCAGCTACGGTTACCTGACCCTCGATGCGGCCGGCAACGCGGTCTATCACAGCAACCCGAACTCGGTGAGCCCGCCGGGCGCCACCGACACGTTCACCTACACCATCCGCGACAGTGACGGCGACGAAAGCACCACCACCATCACCGTCAACGTCGCCGACAGCAAACTCGTGGCCTCGACCGATCAGGACGTGACCGTCTACGAAAAAGCCCTCGATCTGACCAAGGACGGCCAGGATCTGGCCCCCGGCACGGTCACCGGCAGCGATCCTTCCAATACCGGCGAAACTGCCAGCGGCACATTGGTCGGTTCGGTCAGCGGCGGCAGCGGGGCGATCACCTACACCCTGGTCGGCAGCGCCACCGGCACTTACGGGCAGATCCAGCTCAACGCCGACGGCACCTACACCTACACCCTGACCTCGGCGCCGAAAACCACGCCGAACGCCAACGACGGGCCGAACACCCTGAGCGAAAGCTTCACCTACAAAGCCACCGATGCGCTGGGCAACAGCACCACCAGCACCCTCGTGGTCAACATCGTCGACGACGTGCCCAAAGCGGTAGCGTCGGATCGTTCGGTGGCGGCGGTGGAGATCGACTCCAACATCCTCATCGTCCTCGACATCTCCGGCAGCATGGCCGACGCCTCCGGCGTGCCGGGCCTGTCGCGGCTGGACCTGGCCAAGCAGGCGATCAGTGCCTTGCTCGACAAGTACGACGATCTGGGTGATGTGAAAGTGCAGCTCGTCACCTTCAGCAGCAACGCCACCGACCGCACTTCGGTGTGGGTCGATGTCGCCACGGCCAAGACCCTTCTGGCCGGCCTGAGCGCTGGCGGCGGCACCAACTACGATGCGGCCGTGGCGACCATGTACAACGCGTTCAACACCTCCGGCAAACTCACCGGGGCGCAGAACGTCGGCTATTTCTTCTCCGACGGCAAACCCAACGAGGGTGACATCGGCACCGCCGACGAGGCGACGCTCAAGGCGTTCCTCGATGCCAACAACATCAAGAACTACGCGATCGGCCTGGGCAGCGGCGTGAGTAACGCCAACCTCGATCCGCTGGCCTACGACGGCATCACGCACACCAACACCAATGCGGTGGTGGTCACCGATCTCAACCAGCTCAACTCGGTGCTCTCCGGCACTGTCGAGGGTGCGCCGGTCACCGGTTCGCTGCTGGGCGAGGGCGGCACGTTCGGCGCGGATGGCGGGTTCATCAAGTCCATCGTGGTCGACGGCACCACCTACACCTATGACCCGAAAGCCAACGGCGGCCAGGGTTCACTGGTCGCCAGCGGCGGCGCCAACCACGGCACCTTCAACACGGTAAACAACACCCTGAGCATCGCCACCAACAACAGCGGCACGCTGGTGGTCAACCTCGATACCGGCGACTACAGCTACACCTCGCAGAAAACCACCACCACGGTGATCACCGAGAACATCGGCTTCACCCTCAGCGACAACGACGGCGACCTCGCCAGCTCGACCCTGACCGTGAAAGTGATCCCCAACGCGCCTCCGGTGGCGGTGGACGACCACATCATCACCAACGTGCTGTCGGGCAATATCGTGGTGCCGGGCGAACTGCTGCTGGCCAACGACACCGATCCGAACGGCGACACCCTCAACGCCACGCCAACCTCGTTCAACACCGGCTGGATCTCCAAATCGGCAGACTTCACCGGCACTGGCGCGATCAGCTTCACCGGCACCAATGCCAACACCGCCGCCAACCAGAACCTGGCCAACGTGCGCAATGCGTTCAGCGCCAACGCCGCGACCATGACCGCCGTGCTGGTGGTCAGCGGTTACCTCGGTGCGGTGACCAACACCAACGCCAACGATGAAGACCGCATCACCGTCAACCTGCGCCAGGGCGAAACCCTCAACCTGGACCACAACCTGGCGGCCGGTCACATCACCATGGAGTACTCGATCAACGGCGGCGCGTACATCGCCCTCGCGGACGGCCAGACCCTGACCGCGACGTCCGACGGCGTCTATCAGATCCACATCACCAACATCACCAACACCACGGGCAGCAACGCCAATGCGGCGGAGAACTACCAGCTGACCATGACCCTCAACTACGCCGGGGCCCACGACATCACCCCGGACTACCACGGCACCTACACCGCCAACGACAACCATGGCGGCAGCGATACGGCGAACGTGACCATCAGCTACCAGGACGGCTACACCCTCACCGGCACCTCGGGCGATGACGTACTGGTGGCCGGCACCGGCGACAACATCATCAATGCCGGCGACGGCAACGACGTGCTGACCGCAGGCTCCGGCAATAACGAACTGCACGGCGGCGCCGGCAACGACTTGCTCTACAGCGGCCCGGGCAACGACCTGCTCGACGGTGGCAGCGGCATCGACACCGCCAGCTACGCCCATGCGACCGCCGGGGTGACGGTCAACCTCGGCCTGCTCGGTGCGCAAAACACCATTGGCGCCGGGACGGACACCCTGACCGGCATCGAAAATCTGGTCGGCTCGAACTTCAACGACACCCTGACCGGCGACAACAATAACAACGTCATCAACGGTGGCCTGGGCAACGACATCCTCAACGGCGGCGGGGGCGATGACCTGCTGATCGGCGGGATGGGCAACAACACCCTGACCGGCGGGCCGGGCGCCGACACCTTCCAGTGGCTCAAGGGCAACAGCGGCCATGACCTCGTCACCGACTTCACCCCCGGCACCGACAAGCTCGACCTGTCGCAACTGCTGCAAGGTGAAAACGGCACGTCGGCATCACTGGATGACTACCTGCACTTCACCGTCACCGGCAGCGGCGCCTCTGTCATGACCAGCATCAATGTCAGCGCCATGGCCGGCGCCACGCCGAACCAGACCATCGACCTGGCCGGCGTCAACCTCGCCAGCCATTACGGCGTGACGCCGGGGGCGGGCGGGCTGATCGCCAGCGGGCACGACACGGCGACCATCATCAACGGCATGTTGAATGATCATTCGTTGAAGGTGGATACGGTGTAAGCCGGAGCTGAAACGACAAAACCCGCCGTCCCGATCAAACGGGACGGCGGGTTTTTCTTTGCTCAGGCGACAGAGGCTCGATCGTTCCCACGCTCCGCGTGGGAATGCCTCAATGGACGCTCTGCGTCCGCTCTTTGGGACGCAGAGCGTCCCGGGCTGCATTCCCACGCGGACGGTTCGACGCCTCGACGTGGGAACGATCAGGCGATCAGGCTACAGCGGGCGCCTCAGCTTTCACCTCCAGATTATCCAGCACCCGGTTCACCGCCAGCTCACCCAGCATGATCAGCTGCGCAATTCCCAGCAGCACATGCCGATGCGAGCCGTCCACCAGCCCGGCGAAGTCATTGGCCATGACCTTGGCCGAGGTCAGGGTTTCGCAGGCGTCGGCCAGCAGTTCTTCGCTGTCGATGCCGGGGGCGATGAGGTAGCGAGTGTTGGGTTTGAGCAGCGGTTTGCGGGGGAGCAGCGGATTGAGGTAATGATCGAGGGCGCGTTCGGCGGCTTCGTGGAATTTCTTGGAATCGAGGGTTTCGTAGGGGGAAGTCGAATCGACTTCCGGCGGGTTTGGCGTGGGTTTGATCATGGATAAAGCCTCTAGAGTAGTGGAGGCGCCACGCTTCGCTGCTAAACGAAAGAGGTGGCGGCCGTACGCGGGTTAGCAGACCAGGACTCTAGAACCCGGCGCACCGAAGTGCCCCACGCAAAGCCGCCATAACGTGAACGGACAGGCGTGAGCCTGATCACGAACGAACGGCATTGTGCGTCTAGAGTAGATCCGGGCTGCTAAACCCGATCGCTGCTTTTCAGCGACCGCCAAACAATAGAACCCGCCCCCAAGGCGCACAAGCCGGCGGATTCTGGCGGATGCGTAGGCAAAGGCGCAAGGTTGTGTGGCTTTGCGGACATAACCTTAAACACTCTTCAACGAGTGTTTTTGAAGACCGAAAACAACGAAACCCGCGCTCCCAATTAAAGAGGAGCGCGGGTTTTTATAGTGAGGACTGGTAAATAAATGCGTCCCCATTTATTCCAATTTTTATTTAAGTTAGGCAGTCCAGATGATTTCATCTATGACGAAACCAGCGTCCCCACCACTAGATTCTTCCATACCCGCTTCAATCTCCATGCTCGCAAAATGGCCGGCTGACAATATGTGGGAGAACGTTTTAGAACCATCACCCGTAATAGGAAGAGCCCCTTCATAAACGATAGAGTTATCCAGCGCCCGTAGTCGAACCGTAGGCCGATCACGATGCAGGGCCGAATACTTCAAACTGATGCCCTGCGAAACCCTTCCAAAGGTAAATAATGTATGAGACGTACATACAACCAGTAGTAAAGGGGCGGATATATAGATCTGCACGCGATAAATTCTGTAGGTAACGTTGCGCAATACAGTTACGGTGAGTCCACTAGGGAAAGTCTTGGGAACGGCAAGTTCGAAGTTATAACCAAGGGAACTAATCCAATTTTCGTGACCTAAGACCAAGCCGACGATGTTGAAAGTCCGCGCTGCCGACGTCTGGCCGGAACCATACAACGCCTTGGCGGTGAAGCTGTGAGGCGCTACGGTCAGGTCGGTCACTGTCAGCGTCCAGATCCCGGTCGTCGGATCGGCGGGAGGCTGCCCTTTGGATGTCGTGCCATCGAATACCTCGACTTTCTGATTACTGGCGGCGGTGCCGGTCAGGATCACGCTGGTTTTGACGGTGACGCCGCCGTCGGGGATTTCGACGCCTTCGGAATCCTCCGCTCGGGTGATGACCGGTTTTACATCCTGGATAGCCTTGACCGTATAGGTTCGCAGCGGGAAGGACACCGCTTCGGCTTCGGTCAGACTCCCCCCCAACGCTGCCTTGAGTTCGAGGGTGAACGGCGTGTCATGCTTGAGCCCCTGAAGTTCGTTCAAGATCGCTGCGGGAGTGTTGTAATCGTAGTGACTCGTGATCCAGTTTGGATTGGTTTGAGATCCTGGCGGTGTCCAGAGGAGTTTTTCGTACTTGTTGCCATCGGTCAGTGTGCCTTTGATCCACAGCCACACATATTGATTCAGGGCAATCAGTGGCCAGTTGGGGGCGCGAAAAGTGGCGGCAGTTTTGATCACACTCAGATCCAGCTCTGGTCCGTCGCCGCCGTTGGCCGCCTGAAGGATCTTCGGCACGTTCGACTGATTCAACTCCAGTGCCTTTACCGCCAAGGGGAGGACATCCGACGGTAACGGCTCACCGCTGCCGCGTTTCACCGTGTATCTGACCGTCACCGCTTTGTTCAGGTTGAAAGCCACCACGCTCTTGGCCAGCGGTATCTCCTGCGCCCCGAGCACGGTGACGGTTTTTTCCGGCGCCGTGTGTGAGCCTCCTGCTGGTGTGCCCGCCGCACCGGTCCAGGTGGCAATGATTTTGTCACCGAGCTGCATGCCGGCGTAATCCACAATGGCGGTCAGGGCATCCTTGGCGTTATTCGGGATCAGGCTGAGGTCATTCGGCGCTTCCTTGATGCGCGGTGCCGTCAGGTCCAGCGCCACACCCACACTGAATGCCTTCTCATCGGAATAACTGGTCGGCCGTCCATCCGCCCATTTGATGGAGTAGAACGCCTCGACAGTTCCCCCTTCATTGTCCTTGATCAACTCGGCGTTGATGGGGAACGGCACCGGTTGACCGGCAGTAAACGAGGACAGCTTGAGCGAGTCGTCATACCGACCGGTTTTCGAGCCCAGCCACACACCGGTCACCTCGTCATCCTTGACGGTGTTCAGGTATTCAACGGTCAACGTGGTGCCGGCCGTGTCCGCCGGCAATACGCCGTCCACCACGCCGTCCACTTTCGGCTCCGGCAGCTCTTTCCTCGGTTCGCCGACGTTCAGGATCTCGGCGTGAATCGAGTCGCGGATGGCGTGGGTGGCGTTGACGCGGTTCATCGTTCCCAGCACCGCGTCGTCGATCAGCAACTGGTAATACAGATCCAGCGTGCCGCCTTCGATCTGTTTCAGATGAAGGCCCGGGACGTTGATCAGCAAGGGCACACCGGCCGTGATATCGCCATTGGTAATCGGGCGCAGCGGCAGGTCAGGCAGGTAGGTGCTCAGGTCAGGCCGGGTGCCGAGCCAGATCAGCTTGATCGCCTGGCCGGCCGCAAAGGCGCTGTCGAATGGAATCTCGATGCGCGCCTGTGCCAAGTCCGGATCGAGCGCGCCCTGTGCCGCGTCGAGGGCGACCGGGGCCTGTAACCGCTGGATCTCGCCGATGACATTGATGAACTGGGTCTTGGACAGCAGGTCGGCGGAACCGTCGGCTTTTTTCAGGCGAAAGGACAGGCTGATCTGGGTCTTGGCCAACTGCCGCAGCGCGGCATTGGGTATCGGGATCTCGGGGATGCTGGGGACACTGGCCAGCGCCTCGCCGGTGATTTCCATGTCGATCGGTGCCCCTTCAACCGGTGTGCCCTTGAGCCGGACGATGGGGGTGTCACCCACCTTGAACTTGTTGCTGTCCACGGCAAGGATCTGCGCCGTGCCACAGGCATCCCCCAGCTTGTCGGCATCCAGCTCGTTATTCACCGCTTCCTTGCAGATGGGGGCGGCCAGTCTGTCGGTATCGGACTCCACCCTGACACGCTGCTCGTAACTCCAGTCTTCGGAGCGGTTATCGACCATGTCGTAGAGCTCGAAGGCCACGGCGAGACCGGCATCTGCGGAGTCACCCGCCTCGCGAATGGTTGCCTCGGTGATCTGCACGACAAGCGGCGCTGTACCGTCGGCCTCCTCCTGAGTCAGCGGCCCGTGGATGACGAACACCCCGCCCCAGGTCACCTGAACCAAATCGCCGGCCGTTGCATTGGCGTAAGGCTGCGGGCCGTCGTCGGAGGGACCAATGGTGATCGGCACACCGGCGGCGATGTTGTCCTTGTCGATGCCGCCATCGAGAATTTCCCTGGGGATCGTCATTTTCAGTTTCGAGTGCCCCGGCCCTTCGTCGGTGTCATGGCCACCGGGGCGGGTGAGCTTGATCAGCACCTGCATCACTTCGGAGGGCTCGGCCGTTCCACCCTGCCGGGTGACGGCGTAGGACAGCGTGGACGAGCCATCACTGAAGCGCGCGGCGGGCACAAACATCGACAGCGCCGTGCCGACCTCATGATCGTCGACGGTTTTGTTGAACACCGGCTGGCCGTCCAAATAAATCACCAACCGGTCGCCCCGGTACATGGCCCCCCACGGCCCGGCGCGGCACAACAGGCCCTGTTTGGGGAAGTTGTCCCGCACGGCCGCAAGGTTGAGGCCCCAGACATCCGGCGATTGCGACACGGGGCCGGTTCTCCCGGGAATGTCGAGCGCTTTGAGCAGCAGGGGTGATGAACCAGCGGGAATGTTGACAGTCATGGCGCGAACTCCGATCGAATGGCGGGGCGATGGAGGTATTGAATGGCGCTGAACCGAGGCTGGCTACTGTCAGAAATTACAGGTGCGGGCGGGTTTAAGACGAACGGTTGACCTGAAGGCTGAAATGATAAAACCCGCCGTCCCATGGAGTTTCTTTGAATCGAGGGTTTCGTAGGGCGAATCGAATCGACTTCCGGCGGGTTTGGCGTGGGTTTGATCATGGCGAATCTCCGTGATTGGACGGAGCCGCCACGCCTCATCGCTAAACCGGCGGATTCTGGAGGATGCGTAGGCATCGGCGCGAGGCTGGGTAGCCTGAGTCGGTCAGCCACTGAGTATGTTTGTTAAACATTTCTGTTTATGCCGCTCTGCCGAATTGACTGCAAGCCCAATCCCCGACGAACGGTAGTAAAACCTGTAATTTCTGACAGTAGCCGGCGAATGTGCAACGCCGTTAAATCACGTCAGAGCAACGAATCATGAACCTGCAGATAACGTGCAGATGTTCAAGAGGCGTGGCCATTTCGTGAGAGGGCGTCCGTAATGCCGATGACTCCAAACCAGATCGACTCTGTAGATCCCGAACTGGAAAAACCCAGGGTTCCGATCATCCTCAAGGATGAGAACGGCGATGAAAGTCCTGATGGGCTGCTGCCGCGCAGTGCTTTAAGCGATGATCTGCAGGTGATTGTCCCCGACTGGATACCGCCCCCCTTCGCTGATCCCATCCCTTACATCATTACCATCAGTTGGGTGCTGGAGGGCGGCTCTTTCACTCCGGTGTACAAAGATACATTCGATACGCCGGGTGAGAAGGTCTTGAAAGTCCCGCGGGACAAGCTGGCGCATGGCATTTACGCCTTGTCCTACGAGTTGAATTACGGTGGGAACAAGAAAAATTCCTTTGATACTCGAGTGACGGTAGATCGGCTGCCTCCGGATGATGGGCAAAGCCCCGGAGCCCTGATATTGCTGAACGTTCCCGGTGACGTCATTACCGACGACTATCTCACCCGTTTTGGCGAGGTCAGGTTTCAAGTCCCGTTTTATGTGGATGCCAAGGCACGGGATCGTGCGATCTATTTCCTGACCGACAGCGACAATCCGCCGGATTCGGAGCAGGAAATTCGCGAGCAAGAGTTCAGCCAGCCGGACATCGATCAGAAACAGTTGATCATCACGATTTATGAAGCGGACATTCGGGCCAGAGGGCACGGCCCACGATATTTTTATTACAAGTTGCGTGACTGGGCCGGCAACATCGGGCCGCGCGCCACGCTGTTGCCGGTGTTTGTCGATCTGAGACCCGGCCCCGGCAACCTCAAGCCGCCTCGTGTGCCCTTGTCGATCCGGGGATTGATCGACCGCGAGCATGCCCGCGAAGGGGCCACGAACCAGAAGGCTGTTACGGTCGAAATCGACCCTTATGACAACCCGGATGCTTCCGACGAACTTCTGATCCGGTGGAACGGTCATGATCTTGCACCGCTTGATGTCGATCCTGCGGCATTTCCACTCACCGCGACCGTGCCCTGGGCAACGCTGACGGCTGACGGGCTCGGGCCCATGGACGCGCATGTCGACTACCGCGTCAGCCGGGGCGGGATACCGACGCTGCCGTCACCTGAAACAACCGTGCCCTACAACTTTACAGTCGCAGGTCAAGACCATCCCGACGCACCTGCACTGTTGAACACCAGGCTGGCAAAGGTCGAGATTTACGGCGCCGTTTCAAAAGAGCTGAACAAGCTGCTGCCCGATGACTACGAATTGCCTGCCGAAGGGCAACTGGCGCTTCATGACGATCCCGTACCGGGGGAAAAGGTCTTTCTGTATTGGGGAGCCATCAGCACACCCGTCGCGGAGTACGAGGTTCAGCCTGGGGACACGGCCGGGAAGATCATTTTCTTCAGCATCCCCTGGGCGTTTATCGACCTGGACAAGGAAAACCCCGTACTACCCGTGCGCTACGTCACCGATAACGGTGTGAATCAGCAGTTGGCCCCGACGACCCTGGTGAACGTGGCAATCATCATCATCAGGAATCTGCCCGAGCCGACCTTCCCGGATGGCGGGCGACAAGGGCTACTCAATTGCTGCGCCAACCCGCGGTTGTGGGTGCATGTAAAAGTTCATGTCAAAGGGAATGACGCGTTCGACGAGAACGACGTTGTCGAGCTGCATTGGCAAGGGTGTCTGGGCCCCAACGGTACTTCTCCTATTGCGGGCGCTGCAGACTCTTTCCCGAAAACGCTGAGTATTGATGAGGCACGCAATGGTTTTGACGTGCTGGTGACGGACTATCAAAAGTTGATTGCGCCCATGGTCAATAACGGATCGGCGCTCTGTCGTTATTTTTTGAGAAAGAGCAATGGTGGGCGGGGAGAGTCGAGGCCGGATTTTGTAATCATCAATAGAACCATGCCCAGCGGGGAAGTCTGTGGACCGGATAAGGATCTTTGTAATGAGTGATTTCCCCGAAGGGCAAGTGTTTCAGGAAGTTTGTGCGTGTAATAACTGCTGATGCGCACAGTCGTGCCAATGCAGTGTTTTTTGATTTGCGGTTGGTTCCAGGTGTTCTGGCACGGGGATGCAATACCCTTTGTCATTTAATCAAGTCATTGAAAGGATGAGCAAAATGAAAAATGTCATTAAGTTGACCCCGGTACAAAGTCGTGAGCGTTATTTGAGTATTCTCCGAAATTCACCGAAAGCGGGCTATGAAGCGCCTGAGCTGGATGATGATAATCCTCTGCTGCCTGATGAGATGGACGATGAACCGAATCAATTGCACAAACAGTATCAGGGTTTTGCATTGAAAGTGAATGTCCTCAGGTTCGACGGGTCTGACGATGATCCTCCCGTTGACGGGTTTATAGATCTGACTTGGAATGGCACTCGGCAAGGCACCCGGTATACCTACCGAACCCCTCTTGATCCTGTAATTCTTGAAATTCCAATGGTATTGCCAGCAGGGCTTACGAATGTCTCGGGTCCGCACTTGTTGAGCTATGTACTCAATCATGGCGGGAACACTAAAGATATTCCGGATCTGCTCATCAATATCGACACTGCGCCACCTGATGTCAGCGGTCTTGTTTCTCTTCCTCCGGAGGTGGAGGCCAACGGGATTACCAAGCCTTATCTGGATGCCAACGGTTTTGTCCTGATTACCATGCCAAGGGTCGCCGATATAAAAATAGGGGACAAGTATGAATGTTATTTTGGCTCGACATTTCCGACACCGGTACACGTAGGAGATTTTACTGTTGTCGATTCTCTTGATCCCGTTACCTTTAATCTGACGACCGCAATGGTCGGAAATGAAGAGGGTGAGAGAGCGATTTTTTACTATCGTACGGATCGGAAAGGCAACCGAAGTCTAAATTCGCCTTTCAAACGAGTGAACGTAACATTGACGGACCCTCCAGCAAATCTGCTACCTCCAAGTATTCCGCTGTTTGATAACGACATGGCACCGAAGAAGATCGACCTCGCCGACGCTCGGATGCGCCCTGGAGTAGGGATCGAAGCTGAGTACGACAATTTTGTGGAGGGTGATGAACTTGAGGTCACCGTCGATGGCGTTGTAGTGCCAGCACAAAAAATCGCTGGCTTCCCTACTTATGTAGAGATTCCTTATTCGTACTGGCATAACGGTGATCTCGGAGAAAAAACCATTGAGGTCAGCTATCAAATAAAACGTGGAACGGTTCGACATCCTGCCAGTAATCCCCCCAAAAACGACGCTGTACTAGTCGATCTGCGCCGGCCAGGGGACGGCGAAGGTCCAGATGACCCAAATCCCGATTTTCTTCCAGTCGATGTTCAAGGGGCGGGCGGCAATCCGATAAACGTTTTGACGGTGCTGGACAAGGATCAGGATGTTGACGTAACAGTGGCCGCTTACCTGGGTATCAAGGATAAGGATATTGCCACTCTGATCTGGAACGGAGTTGAAGTTACAGACGCTGAAGGCGGTGTTCTTCAGTTGGATGGTACGGAGACTGACCTGGATTGGACAATTGATTGGTCAGTTGTAGATGCTGGTGGGAACGGCACTGAAGTTCCAGTGACTTATAAGGTCACCAATCCTGATGTGAACGATAACGAAGAGCGCTCACTGCCGCGGGATGTAGATGTGTTCATCAGACCGGGGAGTGTGCCTCAGGCAACCTTCCAGCATCTCGATCCGGATTTTGGTTATTTGAATTGCCCTTCATTGCAAAGCCATCCAGAGCTTATAAAATGTATCGAGGTTTTTATTCCGGGGGGAGAACCGCAACTGGAAGGTCAGACGTTGACTTTTACTTATCAGGGCTACAGTGATTCCGCTGGTAATACTGAGATACCGGGTAATAACGATAAGGTTACATATAAGCCGGATTCTTCGGATGTGCAAAATGGTTTTACCATACGCTTTCCGTATCAGCAGTTTCTTGATACAGGAAATGCATGGGGGGCGGTGAGTTATGAAGCCGTGATTGATGGGCGGCCTACACCGTCAGTGCGACACCTGGTCAGGGTGCTCATGAGGCATGGTGATGCGACACCTTGTAGTATTTGAAAGAAAAAAACGGGAGGCTGTTGCCTCCCGTTTTTATAAAATCAGTGTCAGGGATTTTTCTTCCTTGTTTATCGGACTTGTCCTACATTTTTTTTTGAGGAATCCGATTAGTTTTCGCGCTCTATTTCTTTACGAAAATGCATTTCGCACTTTTGCACGGGTATATCAGAGGTGGGTAAGTCATGAGAATATTTGGCGGGCGGCTTGAACGTCTTTCTGTAAAAGACGCGTTGAGTATTCTGATGGTCATGCCAGCCATTTCCATTTCCAGCGGCGGCATACTGGCAGCCACCATTGTCGATAACACGACGCTGAATATCGATTCGACGACAACGCCGATCGATTATCTGGTGCGTAACAACGCAGTGTTGAATGTCAATGGTGCCACCACCCAGTCAATTACCATTCGATCCGGATCGACACTGACCATCAATGGCGCCACGGTCGTCAGCAATCCTGGCGTCGAAGGCATTCTGGTCACCAGCAGCCGGGGCACCATCAACCAGGCCAATGTGACCAGCGACGACATCGGTCTGGCCGTCAACCGTTCTTCGATTGCCGCTGGCGGCTCTACTGTGGATGTTTCCAACAGTCAGATCCGTGGTGATGTTTTCGGCGCGCAAGTCACGGGGCTCAGCACTTTGTCGCTGGCCAATACGCAAGTGACCGGTACTGGCAGCAATGGCATTGGTGCGAATCTTCTTGGCGGCGCGTTGAACGCCTCCGCCGGGACGGTCATCACCGGTCAGGCGACAGGCGTGCGCATGGTCAACGATACGGCCAATGTCGGCGCCCGTACGCTCTCGCTGGATAACGCCACTGTTCAAGGCATCAACGGATCTGCAGTTCTGGTTGATCGCGGGACCAATGCCACCATCAATTTGTCGAACGGCGCCAGCCTGTTCGCCGGGAACAACAATCTGCTCGACGTCCAGGGCGCCTCCACCGCCGCCATGACCGTCGCCAACAGCGAGTTGCAGGGCAACATCAACATCGCCGGCAACAGCACCGGCAACCTGACCTTCGATCAAGGCCGGATGACCGGCGATGTGCTGGTCGAAAACGGTTCGACCGCCAACGTCACCCTGCAGAACAGTTCGCAGTTCACCGGCCGTCTCGACAAGGTCAATGCCGTGACCGTCAACAGTGGTTCGATCTGGACCCTGACGGGCAACGACACCGTAGGAACGCTCGCGATGAATGGCGGGACGGTTCGCTTTGGTGCGCAGGATGTGCCGAATACCTTTTACCAGTTGAACGTCGGTACGCTGGCCGGCTCGCCCGATGGTTCCAGCACTTTCGCCATGAAGGGCAACTTCGCCACGGGGCAGCATGACTTCCTCAACGTCACCGGTGTGGCGACCGGGCAGTTCGGTTTGCTGGTGGCGGCGTCCGGTCTGGACGCAGTCAATCCACAGCAACTGACCCTGGTGCACACCGCCGCTGGCGATGCGCAATTTGCTTTGACAGGCGGGCGAGTGGATCTCGGCACCTGGTCCTATGACCTGGCCCAGCGACCGGTTGGAACCGGCGGCACTGAATGGTTCCTCGATCCGACCACCCAGGTGATCAGCCCTGGTGCCAGTGCGGTGCTGGCCCTGTTCAACTCTCCGATCACCCTGTTGTACGGAGAAGCCAGTTCACTGCGCAGCCGCATGGGTGAGTTGCGCTTCAACGGTGGCCAGTCGGGCGCCTGGGCACGCACCTATGGCAATCAGTACAACGTGTCAGAAAGCTCCGGTGTGGCGTACAGGCAGAACCAGCAAGGGCTTTCCCTCGGAGCTGATGCCCGGGTGAATGACAGCGATGTTCTGGTGGGCGTGATGGGTGGTTACAGTCAATCGGACCTGAGTCTTGAACACGGCACCTCGGGCACGGTCAAGAGTTACTACTTCGGGCCTTACGTGACGTGGATGGACCGCGACACCGGCTACTACGTTGATGGCGTGCTGAAATTCAACCGCTTTCGCAATGAGGCCAAGGTTGGAATGAGTGACGGCACGCGTGCCAAGGGCGATTACGATAACTGGGGTTTCAGTGCATCGGTTGAGGCTGGTCGTCACATCAAGTTGAGCAACGATTACTTCATCGAACCTTTCGCGCAGTTTTCAGCCGCGCAGATCCAGGGCAAACGCTTCAGCCTGGACAACGACATGCAGGCCGATGGCGATCGCACTCGCTCATTCCTGGGCAAGGCTGGCGCCACGTTCGGGCGCAATTTTGATATCGGCAACGGTGCTGTGGCGCAACCTTATGCGCGCGCGGCCATTGCTCATGAGTTTGCGAACAACAATGAGGTGAAGATCAACAACAACGTGTTCAACAACGACCTGTCGGGTTCACGGGCGGAGTTCGGTACGGGTGTGGCGGTGGCGTTGTCGGACAAATGGCAGGTGCATGTCGATCTGGATTACGCCAATGGCGAGCATATCGAACAGCCTTGGGGGGGGAATGTTGGGGTGAGGTATAGCTGGTAAGTCACGGTCTTGAGTATCAGAAAGCTGCTACCCCTTGAGGGGGTAGCGGCTTTTTTTCGCTTGGTTTTTATACGCTTTACTTCAGCGGATGCGGGCGCGTAATGAACCACAATTGTGCAACCTGAATTGCGTTAGCCACAGGTGCGGGGGCCCTTTTCCAGAAAGACCTTTCGTAGCGGGCGCTCATCACTCGCTCAATTTGAATCTCGTGAATCTTGAATGAGTTCAACTGAGCTATTTTTCACAGATGACCTTGAGGGTGGCTATTGCAGAAAAAGTCAAATAGATCCAACCCTCTGGATGGGTGTTATGAGCAACTGCAGATACGTGATACGAGTTGTTTCCATTTTTACCTCCTGTGAAATAGTGTTCGGTCACGAATCCCGGGCCGCGAGTATATTTCGTGCGAACTACGGTGGAGAAAGATTGCCAGCCAGCACCTGAATCAATCTGAGTTGCGCCCATACTTGAGATCCACGCAGCCGCTTGAGCGGCTGAGTGTTGCTGATGATTGACCAGTATCTGTCTCACATTAGATGTCTGAACGGAGAAGGTGACAGAGTTTTGAGCGCTGTCCTCGACGATAATGGTGGCAATCCCATTACCTTCGCTTCTGACTAAGCCGGTGTTGTCAACGGACGCGATTGTTGGGGAAGACGATTTAAACGTGTAGGGGGGCTGACCGCCTGACACGGTTTTCCGCCCTGCGGTACCTGCAGGGTCATTACCCGTAGTCACCCAATTCAAACCTGTGCCAGCGATGGTGTAATTGCGCCCGTTCAGGATGAGGGTGGAAGGATCCACGGTAAGTCGTTGGCGTACGGTGAAGATACGAACCGCCGACTCCAGTTGTGACCCATACAATGCCCTGGCCTTGATGTTGTGTGGCGCGACGCTCAGGCCGGTGAAGGTTTTGCTCCAGTCGCCGTTGGCGTCGACATTGGTCACGGGCGCGACGGCGGTGGTGCCGTCATAGAGCTGCACGGTCTGGCCGGGGCTGGCCTTGCCGGTGACGGTGACGCTGGTGTCGAAGGTGGTGCCGTTGTGCGGCACGCTGCCCTTGGAGTCGGTGACGTTGGTGATGGACGGAGCTGAGGCGACCGCGACGGTAAAGGTCCGAACCGCCGACTCCGGTTGCGTGCCGTACAGTGCCCTGGCCTTGATGTTGTGTGGCGCGACGCTGAGGCCGGTGAAGGTTTTGCTCCAGTCGCCGTTGGCATCGACATTGGTGACAGGCGCGACGGGCGTGTTGCCGTCGTAGAGCTGCACGGTCTGGCCGGGGCTGGCCTTGCCGGTGACGGTGACGCTGGTGTCGAAGGTGGTGCCGTTGTGCGG
>NZ_JAKUMP010000002.1:482680-482786 GCF_026341415.1 Pseudomonas sp. MCal1 | reverse complement strand
TCACGCTGCCCTTGGAGTCGGTGACATTGGTGATGGTGGGGGCCACCACCGCAGTCACGGTCAGTGTCCGTGCCCCCGAAGTCTGACCCGCGCCATACAGTGCTTT